>NZ_KV806951.1:147969-258618 GCF_001811895.1 Olsenella sp. HMSC062G07 | reverse complement strand
GGCCGCCTGCCCGCGGGATGGCCGCCTGCCCGCGAGCCTCCCTTGGCCCCCGTGGCACGTGACGGCCCGCATCGGTAGAATGGTGCCGTCACGCACGCACGCCTGAGAGCAGGCATATCGCAAGGGACCCCGACATGACCGCCAACAGAACCCGAGTCCGCCGCCCCTCTCTGCTAGGTCGTGTGGCCCTGGTCGTCGCCTGCGCCTGCGCGGTCCCCGCCGCCGTTGCCCTGGCGGAGCCCGCCCGTCTTGAACAGGACGAGGCGGCCGCCCAGCAGCGGATAGAGGACACCGCCAGGGCCTATGACGACGCCACGCGGCGCGTCGAGGAGCTGCAGCGGCAGATTGACGAGAGTGCGGCGCACATTGACGCAATCAACTCCCGGCTCCCAGACGTGCGCAGAAGCGCAGCCGAGGGCCTGAGGGGCCAGTATCGGCTCCAGGAGGGGTCGCTTGACCTGATGGGGATGATTCTCGACGCCGACAGCCTGAGCGACTTCATCGAGTCAATGGCGTACGTCTCGTCCATCACCTCGCACAACGCCGCAAAGGTGCGCGAGCTCGTGGACCTCACGCACGAGATGGAGGCGACGCGCCAGGAGCTCGAGGACCAGCGCGCCGAGGCGAGCCAGCGGCAGAAGGACGCCCGCGATGCCCTCGACCAGGCTGTGACGGCCCGCAAGGAGCTCCAGAGGCAGGTCGAGGAGCAGCAGGCCAGGGAGGCGGCCGAGGCACGCGCCGCCATCGAGGAGGCGTCAGCCGCCGCCGCGCGGCAGCAGACCTTCACGAACGCCTCGGGCGCCGCCACCACCATAGAGGTCCCCCGGGACGAGCCCGCGCCCGGCCCCGACGCACAGGGAAATGGCGACGCGCAGAAGCCCAAGGTCCCCGGTGGCTCTGACGCCGCCGACGTGAGCTGGCCGGCGGACAAGGCCGCCTTCGTGGACCAGTGGACCGCCCGCATCGACGCATTCTTGGCAGGGTCGCCCCTGGCGGGACACGGCAGGACCTTTGCCGAGGCCGCCTGGGACAACGGCGTGGACCCGCGCATCTCGCCCGCCATATCAAACACCGAGAGCACGAAGGGGCGCTACTGCTTCAGGCCGCATAACGCCTGGGGCTGGGGAAGCTCGAGCTGGCCGGACTGGGACACCGCCATCCGCGCTCACGTGCGAGGCATCGCCCGGGGCTACGGCGGGTACCTGACGCTGGACTTTGCCCGCAAGTATTGCCCGCCCACCTACCAGTCGTGGTACGCGACCACGTTGTGGAGCATGCAGCAGATCTAGACCCGACGGCAGCAGCCTCGCCATCCGTTTTTACGGCCACGGGCCGACGTCGCATCGGTCGGTGTGCCCTTAGCCAAAACACGCGCCGCTGCCCTTAGCCAAAACACGACGCTTATATCAGAATAAGGGGAAAAATTCCATTTTATTGATATATATGTCGTGTTTTGGCTAAGCACGCGTCATGCTCAGCCGCAATCGCCTGATAATCGGCAATCTGGGGCGCCGACCAGCGCCAACCAGGACGCTTCACGACCGCAGCAACCCGCAGCCAGGACGCTTCACGACCGCGGCAGCCCGCAACCAGGGCGATTCGGGCACATGCGCCGCGGTCGGCCCCAGGCTCAGGGCGTCTCGCGCAGGCTCCCGGTCAGCTCCCGGTCAGTGTCCCTGGATGGAATCAATGAAGTCGCGAGCCCGCTCGGTCTGAGGACGCGTGAAGAACGCCTCGGGCGTGCCCTCCTCCAGAATCTGGCCGTCGGCCATGAAGACCACGCGGTGGCCGACCCGACGGGCGAAGCCCATCTCGTGGGTGACGACGACCATGGTCATGCCCCCCTGTGCCAGCCCCACCATGACCTCCAGAACCTCGTTGATCATCTCGGGGTCAAGGGCGCTCGTGGGCTCGTCAAAGAGCATAACCTTGGGATGCATGGCCAGGGCGCGGGCGATGGCGACGCGCTGCTGCTGGCCGCCGGAGAGTTGCGCCGGCACCTTGGCCGCCTGCTCGCGCACGCCCACGCGCCCCAGCAGCTCGAGCGCGTCCCTCTCGGCCTCCTTGCGCGGCACCCCCAGAACCTCCACCGGCCCCATGGTCACGTTGTCAAGGATCGTCCTATGGGCAAAGAGGTTGAAGCTCTGAAAGACCATGCCGATCTCGGCGCGCATGGCGGCGAGCGCCTTGCCCTCCTGGGGAAGTGGCGTACCCTCGATGAGAATCTGGCCGCCGTCGATGGGTTCGAGCCGGTTGATGGTACGACAGAGCGTGGACTTGCCGGACCCCGACGGCCCCACGACCACGACCACCTCGCCCGCGTGGACGGCAAGGCTGACGTCCTTGAGGACGTGCAGGTCTCCAAAGTGCTTGTCAACGTGACGCAGCTCGATGACCGGCGTCTGCTCGATGGTCTCAGGTGTCATGGCGCTCCTTTGCTTGCCCGGTACGACGCGAGGCGGGCGGCGCAGCCTACAGGGACGTCTCGCCGGCTCGCGTGACGAGCGTGACGCCACTTCGGGCGGCGATAAAGGCGGCGAGCTTGTTAATCAGGTAGTTGAGCACGACGTAGATGACGGCAACGACAAGGTAGACCGAGACGAGCGCCGTGTAGTTGTTGATGAGCACGCGGGCGTCCTGCATCAGGTCGGGATAACTGACCACGTAGGCCAAGGTGGTGTCCTTGACGACCACGACGAGCTGCGAGACGAGCGTGGGGATCACGAAGCGGATGGCCTGGGGCAAAAGAATTTTTGCCATGATCTTGCCCCTGCTCATGCCCAGCGAGAGGGCCGCGTCGACCTGTCCCTGGGGGACGGCGTTGACACCTGCCCGAAAGACTTCGGCCAGCACGCCCGAGGCGGCAAGTCCCACCGGAAGCGTGATCATCCAGAAGGACTGAAGCTTGACGCCATATTGCGGCACCACGAGAAAGAAGAAGTAGATTAGAAGCAGGCTCGGCACGCCGCGAAAGAAGTCGATGACCACGCGCGAGAGCACCTCGACGACCCGGACGCCGCAGGTGCGCCCCAGCATGAGGACAAGGCCCAAAACCAGGGAGAGGATGCCGGAAGCTGCGGCGACCTTCAGGGTCCCCACGAACCCGTTGGCCAAAAAGGCCCAGGTGGTGGAGCGCGTGAAGAAGAGCCAGTACCGCGGGGAGAACTGCCCCTTCAGATAAAACTGCCTGAGCACCACGGCGACGAGCGCCGCCACGAGGATGACGCCCACGACCGTGCAGACGCGCATGAGGCGTCGCGTCCGGGGGCCGGGCACCTCGAAGAGAACGTCGCGGATGGCCGTGGGGGCAAGTCCGGCGCTCCCGGGGGCGCGCCCCGTGTCCTGGGCGCTCATCGGAGTATCCTCACGCGCCGGTCTATGCGATTGCCCACCCAGCCGATGACGACGGACGTGAGCGCATAGCCGAGCGCGCTGATGGCGAAGGCGGCGATGCCGCCCGTGGTGTGCGTGTTGATGGTGCTCACGAGGCCCGTGAGCTCGTTGGGGCTCAGCGGCACCTGCGACCCGAGCGAGGTGGTGAGCATGACGGCGATGAGCAGGTTGGTCATGGGGAGCACGACGGAGCGCAGCGCCTGGGGAATCACCACCTGGCGCATGATCTGACCAAAGCCAAAACCCAGCGAGCGCGCCGCCTCAATCTGGCCCACCTGGATGGTGTTGATGCCGCTCATGAAGTTCTCGCTGCCAAACGCGGAGGCCACGAGCGATACGACCACGATGACGCTGGTGAGGTAGTCGAGCACCAGGCCCAGATGAGGCAGGGAGTACACCACCAGCACCAGCAGCGACACGCCAGGGATGTTGCGAAAGACCTGCACGTAGCCGTCGCCGAGCACGCGCAGGGGCTTGATGGGACACACGCGCATGACGGTGACCACCAGGGCAAGCGCCATGGCGACGAGGTAGGAGACGGCGGTCATGCCCCACGTGGTCAGCAGGGCCGTCAGATATCGCCCTCCGTATTGGGAGATGAGCTCAGCGAATCCCATATGTCACCTTCCCCCCGCCTCGTGTCTCTCGGCCCCCTTGGGACGCGCACCCGCACGCACGCGCCCGCACGGCGCGAGAGCTCGGGCGCCCGCAAGCGCGATCGGTGCCTTGGGCCACAGTAGCACGCCTGCCCCGCCGCAGCGCCCTTGCGAAGCAACAGCTCAATAGAACGTTACATAAGGGCGGCTCCCGCAGGTAGGTACGGGAGCCGCCCTCGCCACAGGCAGCGCGTTCAGACCTGTGCAGAGATGCTGCCAGACGGAACCAGAGCCAGGCGTGCGCAGAGCCGTCGAGCCTGCGCCGGACGCGCCCGCACGCACGCCATGCGCCGCACTAGGCGATCGCCGGGGGCTGCGGCGCCGTCGCCTGGCCGGTGCGGTTGCCGATGCAGATCTTCCACAGCTTCTCCCAGCTGCCGTTGTCCTCGACGTCCTGAAGGAAGGCGTTGACGAAGGCGACGCCGTCCGAATCGAGCGGCAGGCCGATGCCGTAGGAGTCGTTGGGTCCAAAGGGCTCGCCGACAAGCTTGAAGTCGTCCGGCTGCTTTGCGACGGTGCTCTCCTGCATGGTGCGATCGACGACGTAGGCGTCCACGCGACCCTGCATGAGGGCCTCCTGCGCCTCGGCGCTCGTCTTGAAGAGCTGCTGCTTGGCGTCGGGACAGGTCTGGGTCATGATGTCGGGACCCGTCGATCCGGACTGGACGGCGACGTTCTTGCCCGCGAGGTCCTCGACGCCGTTGATGTCGGCATTGTCCTTGGCCACGAGGATGCCCTGCCGCGAGTTGTAGTATGGGCCCGCGAACGAGATGACCTTCTTGCGGTCGTCCGTGATGGAGTAGGTGGCGAGCACGCAGTCAACCTGGTTGTTCTGCAGCACCGACTCACGGGTGTCCGAGGTGACCTTCGTGAGCTCAAACTTGGCCTGGTCGCCCAGGACGTAGCGCGCCAGAAGCTGGGCGAGGCCGGCGTCAAAGCCGTAGAGCTTGCCGTCCGTGTCGTCAAGCTGCGAGAAGAGCGTGGACGTCTCCACGCCGCCCACCAGGAGTCTGCCGCGGTCCTTGACGGCCTTGGCCCATGCGCTGGCCTCGACGGCGGAGGCGTCGGCGACGGTGCCGGCGTCCAGCAAGCTCGCGAAGGCAGCGGTGTCGATGGAAGTTGCCGCCGACGTGGTGCCGGCGTCGCCCGACGGCGCGGGGGCAGATCCGCCATCGCCGGAGCAGGCCGCAAGGGCGAGGGCCGCAGCACCGGTGAGGGAGGCTCCGACAAACGAGCGACGCGTGAGGGCAACGCCCGCAACGGAGGAGGGCTGGCTGTTCTTGCTCATGTGACACACCTCTTCTGTCGAGTCCAACACGGGAGCCAGGCATCGATCCCGGCAGCGACCGCCTGCTGGCAAACCCCGCCCATCAAGGCGTCAGCCTGTCGTCAGACGCGCGGGGGGCAGCCGACGGACGACCGCGTGATTTCCCGTTCGATACGGCGGATATACCCCCTCATGGCATAACCGATACAAAAAATCTCACGATTACGGGCAAACAACGTCACCCACATGGGCGTCCATGCGGACGACTCCCGCGCGAGCGCCTCCGCGGGCGCCTCCCTTGGACGCGCCCCAGGCCGCATGCTCATCGTGCCTTTCGGCTCAGTTTTGGCGCGAATTTCGGCGAAAAGCGAGTCAATTCGCAAGATGAGCGCCGCTGCGGGGCGCGCTGCAGGCGGAGGCGCCGCTGCGGGGGCGCGTCGCGGGCAGGCGCGCTACGGGCAGGTGCGGAGAGGAGCGCGGCATCGACGACACGGTAGTGCGCGAGACGTGCGCGACGTCGCCTTACGAGGCGTGCGAGCCCCCGTCCGGCGTCGCCGCACGGTCACGCCATCAGAAAATAGCCTATGACGGCCACGCCGAGAGCGATGCGATACCACCCGAAGGGCCTGAAGTCGTGGCGCTTGACGAATCCCATGAGGAAGCGAATGGCGGCAAGCGACACCAGAAAGGCCACAAGGCAGCCCACGAGCAGAATCAAAGTCTCGTCCGGGGCAAACCCGTTGCCCTTGAGGACATACTTGACCAACCTGAGCCCGCTGGCCCCTACCATGACGGGCACGGCCAAGAAGAAGGTAAACTCAGCCGCCACGGCACGGGAGCAGCCCAGAATGAGGCCGCCGATGATCGTGGACCCCGAGCGCGAGGTGCCGGGCACGATCGAGAGGACCTGGAAGAGCCCTATGCCGATGGCCGTGCCCCAGCCAAGCTCCTGAAGCGACCTCACGCGCGCGCGGGCGTCCGCAAGCTGCCCGGCGCTGGTCGCGTGGCTTGCGCGCGCACCGACGACGTCCGCGGGGGCCGCAAGGTGCGCGGGCGCAGGGCCCACGGGAAGCTTGGCCTCGCGAGCTCGACGACCTTCGATGACGATGAAGGCCACGCCGTAGACGATGAGCGCCGCCGCGATGACGAAGGGGCTGCCCAGGTGCCTCTCCATCCAATTGTCCAACGGTATGCCGATGACGGCGGCGGGCAGGCAAGCGACGACGATCTTCGCCCAGAGAGACCAGGTGAAGCGCCGCTCCTTCTTGCTCTTGTCCCCGGCAAGGGGGTTGAGGTCGTGAAAGAACAGGACGACCACGGCCAGGATGGCGCCCAGCTGTATGACCACCAGAAACATGTCCCAGAAGTCCTGACTCACACCAAGGCTGACAAACTGGTCAAGCAGAAGCATGTGCCCCGTGGACGAGATGGGCAGCCATTCTGTAACGCCCTCGACGACGCCGTAGATGGCGGCCTTGATGAGTTCGAGCAGCACGTATGCCTCCTAGCGGCGAAGATGCGGACGGCGGACAAGCAACGTCCCGGAGCGGCCCTTACGCCTCAGGCACGTCTTCGCAGGCGGAATGGGGCCTGCCGCCTCTCATGATGACGCTCGCCGCAGGTGCAGGCACGGGATGGCAGACACGCTCACAGCCCCGCCACATCGAACGAGGGAGCCCGCGACAGCGCCACAGACATGCGGCAGGGCCGAGCGCTCGCCCTGTCCGCCCGGACGTTCCCCGCCTGCCGAGCCCTGCCCGCAAAGACCCGTCCGCCGCTCGCGGAGGGAGGGCGGCGCGCCGGGGCGTCATGTGCCGGGGCAGGCGTCCCCATGGGTAGACTCTCCGGTAAGGCCGCTCCCTGGGAGGGTCTTGACGCGGCTGACGGATACGACCTCAGGAGGCTCGCATGACTGACTACAGGCGACTGGGCTATGACAAGATCTTCGTCACGCTGGACGGGACCGAGACGCAGGACAAGGTCCTTGAGCGCGCCGTCATCATGGCGGCAAACAACAACTCGGAGCTCTACATCGGCCACGTGATCGACTCCACCGCGCTCGAGACGGCCGGCACCTACCCCACCGAGCTCATCCAGGACCTCGAGAGGGGATTTCGCGACTCCATCGCCGACGCCGTCCGGCAGGCCGAGGACGAGGGCCTCATCAAGAAGGTAGAGGTCATCGTCAAGGCCGGACGCATTCGCGAGACCCTCAAGGACGAGATGATCGACGTGATCCACCCCGACCTCATCATCTGTGGGGCCCGCGGGCTCTCGTCGATCAAGTACGCGCTGCTGGGGTCCATCTCGACCTTCCTCACCCGTAACGCAAAATGTGACACGCTGGTCATCAAATAGGGATGCCATGCGCTAGGCGGTCAGGAACACCATGAGGATGATCATGGCAAACCCCACGAAGTCCGTGGGGAGAAACTGCGTGCCCACGATGAGCACCGTGCTGAGCGTGGCGACCACGGGCTCCGAGGTGCCGAGCATCACGCCCCTGACGGACCCCACCCGATTGACGCCTCCCAGGTAGAGCGAGAAGGCGCCAAAGGTGCCGAAGAGCATGGAGAACGCGACGATTGACCAGCCGACCAGGTCGAGGTCGGGCATGCCCTCCCAGGGACGCACCACCGGGCAGAGCAGGATGCCGCTCATGAGAAATGCCAGGCCGTTGACCGTGAAGTTGCCCCAGCGACCGATGAGCCTGAGCGGCTGAATGGCGAGAAACGTCGCGGCGAGCGCACACGCAAGACCCCAGAGCAGGCCGCCCAACGGCAGGTGCAGGGAGCCGGGGTTACCGCCCGTGGCCAGCAGAAAGGTCCCCCCAAAGGCGAGCGCGGCGCCCAGGGCCTCCCGTCGGCGCGGCAGACGCCGATTGACCAGGCAGACGTAGACCATGGTCAGAAGGACGCCCAGGTTCTGGAGGACCGTGGCCGTGGCCGAGTTGCTCGCGTTGATCGCCTGCATGTAGGCCACCTGCGAGAAGAGGATGGAGCAGACGGCAACTGAGAGGATGGCCAGCAGCTCACGACCGCTGTGCAGGACCTCCCCAACCTTGCCCGGCGTGCGCAGGTGGGCCAGCGCGAGGAAGAGCCAGCAGGCGGTCAGCTGCCGCACGCACACGAGCCAGAGCGGGCTCACGCCATAGCGGCTCATGAGGAGGCCCGAGAGGGTCCCGTTGAGGCCCCAGCAGGTGCCTCCCGCCAGCACCATCAGCGTTCCCATCAGCATCCGGCGCCCGTCGAACCTCGTCGCCACCGTCCGTCCCCCTCTCTCGTCCCTGACGCATGCCCGGCCCGTGAGCCGCTGATTATCCTACGTCGCGGACGGGCATCCTACAATGAGCGCACGAGAGATACGGACGATGACGCCTCTCTTGCCCCCACCCTGGCCCTGCGGCACCCGCGAGCGGACCTCACGAGCCCTTGCGCCCGGACGTCCCCGCGCCGGCGCCATCTTGTCACAGACTTTGCGAGAGGAACCCTCATGCCCCAGCACCAGCAGCCCCTGGACGTTCTGCACGCCCTGCCCGACCTCGCGGTGGGAACCCGTCACGCGGGATTCACCGTCACCGGCGTCGAGCCTCTCGCCGAGCTCGAGGGCACGGCCTACGTGCTGCGCCACGACGGCACGGGCGCGCGCCTCATGTGGATCGCGACGGCCGACACCAACCGCTCCTTCTCCATCGCGTTCAAGACGCCTCCCGCCGATGACACGGGCGTCTTTCACATCCTGGAGCACTCGGTGCTCTGCGGAAGCGACCGCTTTCCCGTGAAGGAGCCCTTCGTCAGCCTCATCAAGACTTCCATGCAGACGTTCCTCAACGCCCTCACCTTCCCGGACAAGACCATGTATCCCGTGGCATCCACCAACGTCCAGGACCTTGAGAACCTCATGGACGTGTACCTGGACGCTGTGCTGCACCCCGCCATCTACCGGCGTCCCCGCATCTTTGAGCAGGAGGGCTGGCACCTGGAGCTGGCCGGAGGCGCAGAGGGGGGTCAGGGCGACGCCGCAGTCGGGGGCGAACAAGGAGGCGCGATCGGACGCGAGCGTCTCGTGTACAACGGCGTCGTCTATAACGAGATGAAGGGCGCCCTCTCCGACCCCGACGAGGTCCTCATGGAGGCGCTCATGCGCCAGCTCTTTCCCCGGAGCGCCTACGGCTTTGAGTCGGGCGGTGACCCAAGGAGCATACCCGACCTCAGCTACGAGGACTTCCTGGACACCCATGCCCGCCACTACGACCTCGCCAACAGCTACACCATCCTCTACGGAGACCTTGACATCGAGCGCGAGCTCGCCTTTGTGGGCGCGCGCTTTGACGCGGCGACGCCGCGGGCGGCAGGCGCTCCCAACCCCCTGCGCATGCAGGAGCCCGTGGCCCCGGCGCCCCTGACGATCACCATGGCGACGACGCCCGACAACGCCTCGGTGGGCGTGGCCTACGTGCTGGGCACGGCGGCTGACCGCGAGCTCGTGCTGGCGACGAGCGTGCTGATTGACGCCCTGTGCGGCTCCAACGAGGCGCCCCTCAAGCGCGCGGTCCTTGACGCGGGGCTTGCGGACGACTTCAGGGCCATCCTCATGGACTCCCTGCTCCAGCCCCTCGTGGTCTTTGAGCTCAAGGGGGCGAGAAAGGGAGCGGCGGCGGCGTTCCAGCCGCTGCTCGAGAAGGTCTGCCGCGAGCTCGCAGAGGGCGGCATCGAGCGCGGGCGCCTTGTGGCCTCGCTCGCCCAGACCGAGTTTGAGCTGCGTGAGGGCGACTGGGGCTATCCCGACGGCGTCGCCCGCTCCATCCTCGCGATGGCGAGCTGGCTCTACGACGACGAGCGCCCGGTGGACTACCTGCGCTACCAGGACGCCATCGACGCCATGCGCGCCCGCCTTGACGAGGGCTACTTTGAGGGCGTGCTCCGAGGCCTCGTGCTCGAGAGCCGTCACCACGCCCAAGTCGAGCTGGTGCCCGTGGACGATGAGTCCGCAGGGGACGACGCCCGACGCCGCGAGGCACGGCTGGCAGAGCGTGCCGCGCGCCTGGGCTCCGACGAGCGACGGGCGATACATGACGAGGTCGCCGCGCTGCGCGCGGAGCAGGAGGCGCCGGACAGGCCGGAGGACCTCGCAAAGCTGCCGCGCCTGGGCATCAAGGACATCGCCGACGCCCCGCGCGAGACGCCCCCCGAGCAGGCGGACGCCCCCCTCCCCTGCCTGTACCACGACCTGGCCACGCACCGCATCGATTACGTCTACCACTACTTTGACCTGCGCCGCCTTGAGGCGGCGGACCTCCCCTACGTGGGCCTCCTCACGGAGCTGCTGGGAAACCTGGACACCGCCTCGCACACGGCATCCGAGCTTGACACCCTGGTCGAGGAGAAGCTGGGCAGCTTCTCGGTGTTCACGGACAGCTACGGCAGGGACGACGACCCGCTCTGCGCCCGCCCGGTTTTGACCGTCGCCGCGAGCGCGCTGTCCGAGAACGTCGGCTCGCTCGCTTCCCTGCCTGCGGAGATCTGGGGCACCACCTCGTTTGCCGACACCGGCCGCATCTTTGAGCAGCTGCAGCAGCGCCGTGTGGCCCTGGGGCAGTACTTTGCCTCCTCAGGTCACAGCGCGGCCCTGGCACGGCTCTCCACGCACTTCTCCAACGCCGCCAAGGCGACGGACCTCATGGGGGGCGTGAGCTACTACCTCTTCCTCAAGGACCTGCTGGAGGCGTGGGACGAGCGCAAGGACGCGCTAAGGGAGCGGCTTGAGGGGCTGAGCCGACGCGTCTTCACCTCCGACGAGGTGGTCGTAAGCTTCACGGGCCCGCGTGAGGACCTCGAGGCCTTCTGGGCGGCAGGGGGTGCCCTGGGATTGGCCCCCGCCGGCAAAAGCGCGGCGCGCCACCGTCTTGACCTGGGGAAGCCGCGACAGGAGGACGAGGCCGTGGTCATTCCCGCCAACGTCTGCTTCGTGGCCGCCGGCGCCCCCCGGGCCAGCCATGACGCCGTGAGCCTGGGAGCCTGGCAGGTCGCGGACAGGGCCCTCTCGTTTGACTACCTCTGGAACAAGGTTCGCGTGAAGGGCGGGGCCTACGGGGTGGGCTTCAGGCGGACGACGTCGGGGCTCAGGCAGTTCTGGTCGTTCCGCGACCCCGGCGTGACGGACACGCTCGCGCGCTACGACGCGGCCGGGGACTGGCTGGCATCGTGGGACGGCTCGACCGAGGAGCTCGAGGGCTATGTGGTCTCTTGCGTGGCCGGCCACGACGGGCCCCTGAAGCCGCGCCGCCTGGCACGCCGACAGGACGGCGAGCACCTCATGGGACGCCCCGCAGGCTGGCGCGACCGAATTCGCGCACAGATCCTGGCGACGCGCGCTGCCGACCTGCGCGACGCGGGAAGGGCGCTGAGCGACCTCAAGGACAGTCGCAGCGTGTGCGTGTTTGGCCCTCAGGAGGCCGTCGGGACGTTTGCGCGCAGGACCGTCATCTAGCGGGCATCGCATCCCTTCTGGCCTCGTCGGCCGCGGCAGGGCGCCTCCTCGTTTCACGCCCTGCCGCTATCCCGTGACGACGAGCGGCTCGGCGGTTCGCCGGTAGTTCCTCTCCAGGTACGCCCTGTGCGAGAGGAACGCCGCGTCCGTGAACGACTTTGCCCTCTGGGGGCACAGGCGCACGCAGGCCTGGCACTTGATGCAGACGCCCGCCGCCGCGGTGGGGTCCTGCGCCGGGATCGTGCCCATGGGGCAGGCGGCGGCGCAGATGCCGCAGCGGTCGCAGCGCCCCAGGTCGGTGACGGGCAGAGCCCTGAGGAACTTTGCCGGCGCACCGTCCAGGCCGAGCGGCACGTAGTAGGGTCCCACCGCGCCAAGCCCGACGGCGGACGCATCGAGCGTCCGCAGGCCCCTCACGGCGGCGGCGGCCCCCCGCACGAGCTCCTTGATCGCATCGTCGTCCGCCCGGGTGGGATGCTCAAGGCCGATGTCCGCAAAGGCATGGCGCGTGGGGATGGCGGCCGCCCCCGCCACGCAGAAGCCCGCCTCCTCAAGCACGCTCACGAGCTCTGCCAGAGAGCTGTCAAAGCTGCGGTTGCCAAAGGTCACGAGGGCGAGCGCGCGTGCCCCGCCCCCGTCGAGCGCGCGGCGCCAGTCCGGAAGGATCTTGTTGGGCACGCGGCCCGCGTAGGTGGGGCTCGCAACCACCACCAGGTCGTCTGCCGAGAAGTGACGGTCCCTCTCACGCTGGCGGGGCGTGGTGAACGAGTCCGAGATTGGCGCCCCCAGGCCAAGCTCGCCGGCGAGCGCCCTGCCAACGGAGAGCGCAAGCTCCCTGGTACCGCCCGTGGGACTAAAGAACAGGCAGGTCAGACGCTGCGGCTGTGCAAGGCTCATGGCTGCTCCCCCGAGGCTGGACGATGGGGTCGCGGCGCGGCGGCCCCTCTCGTGGCAGTGTAGCGCGAGCCTCTCACCCTCTCGGCGCGTCGTCGGCCGGCGGGGCTGCTACCATGAGCCTCAGGCCAACGCCCCGTGCCCCCTGCCCACGCTCGCCCCTTGGGAGTCACATGCGCCTCTTTCCTCAGCCGCCTGCGGCACCGACGATGCGCCGCTATCAGTCGCAACATGCCGACCACCTGCGCCCGTCCGCCCTCGCTCTCGCCCCCGACGACGGCACCGAGACCAACCTCATCAAGGTGTATCCCGACGTCCTGCGCCAGGAGGTCCTGGGCTTTGGCGTCGCCGTCACCCAGGCGAGCGCGCACGTCTTTGCCGGCATGCCCGAAGACGCCCAGGAACGGCTGCTCGACGCCTGCTTCGGCCCTGACGGCGCGGGCTACACGCTCTGCCGCACACCTATCATGAGCTGTGACTTCTCGACGGCGCCCTATGACTACCACAGCGGCCTGCTTGACGCGGGCAACAGGCGTCTGGACTTTTCCGCAGATGACGCGGGCATCGTCCCTGTGCTCAGACGCATCAGGGACAGACGGCCCGAGCTTGAGCTCGTCGCCACGCCCTGGAGCCCGCCCGCGTACATGAAGACCACGCTCAGGCGAACGTTCGGCGGTCGCCTGAGGCCTGCCTTCCATCAGCGCTGGGCAGACCTGATGGCCCGCTACGTGGAGCATATGGGCGAGCGAGGCATTGCCGTGACCCGTCTGACGGTGCAGAACGAGCCCGAGGCCGTGCAGACCTGGGAGTCGTGCCTCATGGACGGCCGCCAGGAGGCTCGCTTTGCGACGGAGGCGCTCCGACCCGCGCTGGAGTGCCGGGGCCTGGGCCGCGTTCGCATCCTGGGCTGGGACCACAACAAGCAGCGAGCCGTCGAGCGGGCGCGCACGGCCTTTGAGGACGCCGACAACCCCGACGCCCTTGACGGGCTCGCCCTGCACTGGTACGCCGGCGACCATTTTGAGGCCGTCCGTCACGTGCGTGACACCTGGCCGCACAAGGAGCTCCTCGCCACCGAGGCCTGCGAGGCCTTCCGCGGCTCCGGACGCGGGCTCTCGGCGGACGACGAGCTGTCCGCAGCCGAGCACTATGCCCATGACCTGCTGGGAGACCTCAACGCGGGCGCGGGCGCCTGGCTGGACTGGAACATGCTCCTCGACGAGAGGGGCGGGCCCAACCACGTGGGCAACTACTGCGCGGCGGCGGCGTTCTTCGACATGACGGGCGGGGGCTTCGGGGGCACGTGCGCGGACGGGCTGCAGCTGACGGACACGCTCGCCTGGGTCAGTCACGTGACGCGCTTCGTGAGGCCGGGCGCCCGCGTGGCGCTCGTCTCGCGCTGCGCAAACGACGTGGAGGCGACGGCGGCGGTCAACGAGGACGGTAGCCTCGTGGTGGTGCTTCTCAACCGCAGGGGGCACGACGCCTTCCACAAGCTCTGCATCGCCGGAACGCGCGACCTCCCCTCGCGCTGCGCGCCGCTGAGCCTGCCCGCT
Organism: Olsenella sp. HMSC062G07; assembly: GCF_001811895.1. Taxonomy (NCBI): domain Bacteria; kingdom Bacillati; phylum Actinomycetota; class Coriobacteriia; order Coriobacteriales; family Atopobiaceae; genus Olsenella; species Olsenella sp. HMSC062G07. The sequence goes on along the minus strand of NZ_KV806951.1, from coordinate 244,363 downwards.
CGCTCGATCACCACGCTGGTGCTCGAGGGGGCCTGCGGCCCCGCGACGCGCGCCGCGTCAGGACCGCCCCCGGGAACGCGCTGATTCTCTGGCCCATGGGAGCCAAAAGGTGTTGTAATAGAGGCAGCATGCGGCTCTTGCCCGCCCGCCGGGCGAAAGCCTCAGACTCGACGGACTCAAGACGCGAGTTCCAAGACGAAAGGAGCCACCATGGCCGAGAACGATGGACGTATGCATCTGGTGATCGTGCGCCACGGCGAGAGCGAGTGGAACCTCAAGAACCTCTTCACCGGCTGGACGGACGTGGACCTCACCGACACCGGTCGCACCGAGGCGGCGGCCGGCGGCAAGGCCCTGCGCGAGGGCGGCTTTGACTTTGACGTGTGCTACACGTCGCTGCTCAAGCGCGCCATCCACACCCTCAACATCGTCCTTGACGAGATGGACCGCGCCTGGCTGCCCGTGTACAAGACCTGGCGTCTGAACGAGCGCCACTACGGCGCCCTCCAGGGACTCAACAAGGCCGACGCCGCCGCCGAGCACGGCGACGAGCAGGTCAAGATCTGGCGCCGCTCCTTTGACATCCAGCCGCCCGCGCTGAGCGCCGGCGACGAGCGCGATCCCCACACCCAGGCCATGTTCCGCGACGTCCCGCGGGAGGACCTTCCCTACACCGAGTGCCTCAAGGACACGATCGCGCGCGCCTGGCCGTACTTTGAGCAGGAGATCAAGCCTCAGCTCGAGGCCGGTAAGCGCGTCCTCATAGCCGCCCACGGCAACAGCCTGCGCGCGCTGGTGATGCAGTTTGAGCACCTCACGCCCGAGCAGATCCTTGAGGTCAACATCCCCACCGGCATCCCCTGCTCCTACACCTTCGACAAGGACTGGAACGTCATCGACAAGCACTACATCGGCGACCCCGAGACCATCGCCAAGAAGATCGAGGCCGTGGCCAACCAGGGCAAGGCCAAGAAGTAACCCTGCCGAGCGCATGTAGGCCACAGCGACAAGGAGGCCCCCGCCCACCGGGCGGAGGCCTCTCGCGTCATCTGACGGCTCGCGGCGTGCCGCCCACGCCCCTACCCCGCGAGGCGCCCGGCCAGCTCGGCAAGCTCTTCCAGGTCGTCTGCCTCGGGCTCAAGGTGCACGATGCAGCTTCCCACCACGTTGACCCCGGCGTCCTCCGCGCTCGAGACCCAGCTTTCCATCCATTCGCCGCACCCCCAGTCATAGCTGCCGAACAGCGCGACGGGCCGCTGCCCCAGGCGGGGGACGCAGGCGTCCCAGACCTCCTCGAAGTCGGGGTCCAGCTCCTCGCTGCCCATGGCGGGGCAGCCAAACGCCAGGGCGTCGTAGGCTCCCACCATGTCGGCCGAGAAATCCGCCACGTCAAAGACGTCGGCGGACGCGGCCTCGGCGAGGGCCTTGGCCATGGCCTGCGTGTTGCCCGTCTGACTCCAGTACACGATTGCCACCTTGCTCATGCTTCCTCCTCAGAACGACGTGCTGCCAGGTACATGCTTGCGAGAGGCAAGCAGCGTTGCCAATGAGGCGCCTGCGGCGTAGCGGCGCTTGAGCTGCGCCTCGCAGCGCTCCAGGCGCTCAAAGAGCCGACGGGCGGCGGCCTCGTCACCGTAGGCGCGCCAGGGGCCGCGGCAGGTCTCTTGACCGCCATGCAGATAGCCCATGACGTCTTCCAGCGGATAGCCCAGGACCAGGCCCAGCTCATGAGGAAAGTCCGTGCGCTCGCGCCGGTAGTAGGCGGCGAGCCGCCTGGCCAGCGACCCCATGAGGCCTGCGGGGCTCTGCGTGGGGTGACGGTACGCCGCAAGCAGCCTGCGGTTCTCGGGCCGCGTGAGCAGCTGGGCCACGGCACGCTCGCTGTAGGCCAGGAACATGACCCGGTCCCTGACTCGCTCCAGCGCGAGGAGGACCAGCCCGTAGCGCGCAAGCTCGCGCGCGTAGACGTCGATGACCTCGGCGAGCTCGCGGGAGGGCGAGGCCGCCGACGCGCTTCTCAGGGAGAACAGCGCCGCAGGCTTCTGCCCGCCTATGACGCCTGCGGCCGACCGGACGAAGGTGCGGGCAAAGGCGTGGCAGAGCGCGCTCTGAGAGGCGCTGCACCCGGCGAGCGGCATCGGCGTGCAACACACGGTCATGGCCTCGCGCCCGCTCATGTGACCTCCTCGACGTGACGCTCCCGTTTGGCGGGAGCCGTGGGGACAAGATGCGCCGCCAGCACGGGAGAGGGGGATGCTGGCGGCGCTTTGGGACCCGTGCGCAGCGGGGAGAGGGTCCGCCGCACCAGGTAGGGGAAAACGAGGTCGTAAAAGTTAACTACCATTTACTTACAAGACAAATGTAAACCATGACTTACTTTTTGCAAGCCCCAACGCCTTGCAGACGCCATCCCCTGCGTTTATCCATGAGTCCTCCACAACAAGGGGCGCCCGCCAAGACGGCACGCACGCGCCGATCGACTCCAAGGAGGCGCAGGGGGCGGGCACGTCTCGTCTTAACGTTCTTTGACGTCCGCGAGAACGGCTTCGCCTGGCCGCCTCGCGCTTTCGCCGCACGGGTCCGTCCGGGCCCGCTACCACCCCAGGACGCGCTCCCGAGCCCCGTTTACGTCCAAGACGCCCTCGGCAAACCCCTTGCGCACCAACTTTGGGGGAAGATGCTCGTCATACTTGTCAAAGACGGGAAGCTCACCGGGAAAGAGCAAACACGCAGGGTCGATAGTGGCCGAGAAGGCCTCCTGCAGGGCCCCCACGAGTTCATCCTTTCCTGCGGCTATCCTAAACTGCAGGTAGTAGGGACGGCAGGCGTCCACGCCCTTGATGCCCAGGCTGGTCGGCATCCTGAGCTTGAGCACGCGCTCCAGCGCCAGAAACGCGTAGGTTCCCAGCCAGGGGAAGAGGGCCCAGGTGTCGCCGCCCAGGTTGACGAGGGGGTGCTCCGCGACGCCGCCCTCGCGTGCCTCAAGGCGGGCGGCGCCCAGGCGTGAGCGCGCGTTGTCGCGCAGGTAGGCATAGTCGCGCGGCTCCCTGAGCACCTCCCTCATGCGTTCGAGGACGTGCGTGTGAATGTCGCCGGGGCATTCGCCAAAGTAGGCGGGGACCTTACCCTTGACCTCCGTCACGTACACCAGGCGCTTTTTGTGGTCGATCTCCTCCACGATCCAGACCCTGCCGGCAAGGGCGAGCTTCTCGCCTGCCGGCGGCGGCTGCACGACGGTGCCCAACTCCTGGGACTCCGAGCGCACGGCGTACTCCTCGCTCTCGACGAAGACGCCGTAGAAGCGAAAGTCGTTGACAACGCGCTCCCCGGCCAGCCCCACGATGAGCCCGCCGGTCTCGGTGCGCTCTATCTGGTCGGTGGAGACGAGATGGCGCAGCAGGACGCGATAGTCGTCAAGGCTGACCTTGGCAAACGGCGACAGCGAGAGGACCCGTGCCGCCAGGCTGGCGGGAGTCTGCTCGCCGTCTGCCGCCAGCGTCGCCATGGTCTGGTGATAGAGGAGGCTGTAGAAGCGTCGCCGCTCGCGGGGAGGCTCCACCCAGCGCTCTTCCAGATACAGCTGGACGAGGGCGATGCCCTGGAGCAGCTTCCATGGCAGGCGCTCGGGCAGGAGGCTGCGCGGCTCGTTTTGGTCCTCGCGCATGACAAACCACATCTCGGGCGGCTGGCCGCGCCGCCCCGTGCGCCCCATGCGTTGCAGAAAGGCCGAGACCGTGAACGGGGCGTCCATCTGGAAGGCCCGCTCCAGCCGCCCGATGTCAATGCCCAGCTCGAGCGTGGAGGTCGTGCAGGTGGTGAGGCTCAGGTCGTCCGCTCGCATGAGCTCCTCGGCAGACTGGCGAAGGCTAGAGGAGAGGTTGCCGTGATGGATCAGAAAGCGGTCGGGCTCGCCGTTTGCCTCGCAGTATGAGCGCAGGGTGGACGTGACGGCCTCGCACTCCTCGCGCGAGTTGGCAAAGACAAGGCACTTTCTGCCGCGCGTGTGCTCAAAGACGTAGGCGAGGCCAGGGTCCGCCAGTGCGGGCGCAGGGGGGCCGTCGACGTCGGGCGCAGGAGGTGCCGGCTCCCGCAAGATGGGCGCCTGACTGGCGGCCTGCGGGCCCGAGGTGTAGAAGTGCTCCATGGAAAGGCGCCAGGTCTGGCCCGCCTCGCGCACCTGGGGCACCACGGTGGGCCGCCCCGTACCCGCCCCCAGGATTCGCGCCGTCGCCTCGGCGTCGCCGATGGTGGCCGAAAGCCCGACGCGACGCGGGCTCACCCGCGCAAGGCGCGAGAGGCGCTCCAGCAGGCAGAGCGTCTGCGCGCCGCGGTCGCCCCTCAGCAGGGAGTGGACCTCGTCTATCACCACAAAGCGCAGGTCGCCAAAGAGGCTGGGGATGGCGGCGTGACGACGGAGCAGCAGGGCCTCCAGGGACTCGGGCGTGATCTGCAGGATGCCCGAGGGGTGCTTCATGAGCTTGGCCTTGTGCGAGGACGAGACGTCGCCGTGCCAATGCCACACGGGGACGCCGCCCTGCTCGCAGAGGTCCACAAGACGATAGAACTGGTCGTTTATCAGGGCCTTGAGCGGCCCCACGTACAGGCAGCCCACCGTGGGGGACGGTCTCTCCCAGAGCTGGGTCAGGATGGGAAAGAAGGCCGCCTCGGTCTTGCCGGAGGCCGTCGCGGAGGTGAGCAGCACGTTGGCGTCGGTGTTGAGGATGGCGTCGGCGGCGGCCACCTGGATCGCGCGCAGCGACTCCCAGTCGTGCTCGTACACGAACTCGCGGACGAACGGCGCGAGACGGTCAAAGATGCGAACGTCCGGCATGGCACGGGCCTTTCTGGTCAAGATGGGCGGCGATGATCCCCGCTAGATGGTAAACTCGGCGTAACCTGCGGCGGCACCCGGCCCGGCGACGTCCCTCTCGTCCGGGTTCGCCAGCGTTCTGAGGGCCCCCGACCCCAAAAGCCCCTCCACGGTCGCGTCGGCATCCTGGCACATGATGTCGAGCATCTCGATGAAGTCGCGAATGACCTCGCGCGGCGTCACAAGCGTCTCGGCCCCCACGCGCGAGAGCTCCACCTCGAGGAACCGAGCCAGGTCGTCCTCGCCCAGGCGCCGTTCGTAGCCAAAGAGCCCCGCATGAATGTCCGCGAGCTTCTCCACCAGCACCAGCAGCTCCTCGGGCGCGAGCGGCGTCAGCCGTATGACCGGCGCCATGAGGTCCACCCTGCCCTCCCGGCCAAGGCGGCCCTGAGTCAGGCGGCTGCGCAGCGCCTCGTACGAGTAGAGGCCGCGCCGGCGGTCCTCCACGCACTGGGGCGTGCCGCTCATGATGACGCCCAGGTGCGACGCCCGCCCCTGCAGCGTGTCGTTGTACATGGTCAGGATCTTCTCGTAGTTGTACTGGCGGCTGATGGCGTTGGGAATCTTGTACAGGTTGACCAGCTCGTCAACGAGCACCACCAGGCCCTCGTACCCCGCTTTGCGCAGGAAGCACGCAAGGAGCTTTATGTAGTCATACCAGTCGTCGTCGCCGATGGTCACGCTGACGCCCAGGTCGGCGCGGGCCTCGGCCTTGGTGCGGTACTCGCCGCGAAACCAGCGGACCACGTTGGCCTTGGTGTCGTCGTCCCCCGCGAGCTGGGCGTCAAAGTACGCCGCGAGTACCTTCGCGAAGTCAAAGCCGTGCACCATCTCGTGCAGCTGGTCCACCACCACGAAGATGCGCCTGCGCACCTCGTCGACAAAGCGAGGGTCGTCGGGCAGCGTGCCCGCGGCCGCCACCTCAGACTGCACGCCCGAGATCCAGCGGTCGAGGATGAGCGTCAGCGCGCCGCCCTCGGGCCGCGTCCTGGTGGACAGGTTGCCGATGAGCTCGCGGTAGGTGGCCAGCCCCTGACCCCTACCGCCCTGAAGGCGGCGCTCGGGCGAGAGGTCCGCGTCTGCCACGACGAAGTTTTTGCCCATGGCATGGTTGCGAATGGTCTGGAGCAAGAAGCTCTTGCCGCTGCCGTAGCGCCCCACCACGAAGCGAAACGAGGCCCCGCCGTCCGCCACGATGGCAAGGTCCCTGAGCAGGGCGTTGATCTCGGGCTCCCGCCCCACGGTAATGTAGGGCAGGCCGATGCGCGGCACGACGCCCCCCTTGAGGGAGTTGACGATCACCGTGGCTATGCGGCGGGGCACGCGGGGGTGTGCGGCTCCCGGCGTCGCGCACGTCGCCCCTGGCCCCCCGCCCCTGGTCGTCGCGCCCCCGGCGCCGAGCGTGACATCCTTGTCGCCCCTCATGACAGCAGCTCCCTCACCTCAACGACGTAGTCTTCCACGAGCCTGGGCGTGTCGTCCTCAAAGGCGACGACGGTGTCGCCCACGACGTCCAGAAACGCCTCGTTTATCGTATCAAGTTCGAGCGACATCACGACGCCCTCCCGCGCCAGCTCGCAAAGGGCGTCATCGTCGGGCGGCTGCCGAAGCAGCGCGCCCACGATCCGGCGCTGCGTGGGCGAGAGGGCCACGGCGCCGCCTTCGGGGGCGGCCGGCCTCGACGCGGTACCGAGGGCAGCCGGGCCGGAGGCGGCCTCGCTGGCGACAGCCGCTCTCGGCTCGTCGCCGAGAGCGGACGGGGCGAAAGCGGTCGCGGCGACCGGCCGTGAGGGGCCTTCCTCCCGCTCCTCGTCAGTCAGCAGCGCCTCTCTCGTCCGCCCCGCCGAGGCGCGAATCCGACCGAGCGCCCCGCGGTCGATCGTCACCCGAGCCGCACGGGCAGCGGCGCGACGAGAGAGGCAGGCGTCCATCTCGTCCTCGATGATCCTCTGCACGAACTTGGGCGTCGCCCTGGGCTTCGGGGCGGGAAGGTCGCCCGTCCTCTCGCGCAGGGCCACGTCGACGGCATGCAGGACCGCCCCCAGCCTGCGGCTGGGGGCGTGCGCCTCGCAGGGCCGTCGCAGCGTCCAGCGCCCGTCTTGGCACGCGAAGACCTCCCCCGACGGCAGGCTCACGCGCGCGTCGGGATGACGCGCGGCCTCCCAGAACACGGCCGCTGAGAACATGAGGTACGGATGCGTGACGGGCGCGCCGAACAGCCCCTCGACGAGGTTGGTCCTGCGCCTCACGCGACAGTGGTCCACCAGGCGGGCGAACACGGCGGGCAGGACGTCCGCCAGGACGTCGCCATGGAGCCGCATGGCCCTGGACCTGAGGATGTGGTAGGTGGACGCGGCGTCCAGCGCCCGTACCAGGTCATTCCGCGAGAGCAGCGCCCGGTCGGACGCGACGGCGCCCTGGGCACGCGCGACGTCGTCCCAGCCCACGGGTCGCCCGCCGCGCTCCTGCGCGAGCAGCGCCGACTGGGCGCGCGCCAGGACGCTCACGGATGAAAGGAGGCCTCGCCCCTCTCCCGTCACGCTCCCCAACGCCTCCGGGGTCAGGGCGGCGCGCACGTCCGCGGCGGACAGCTCGTGATAGACCGCGTAGTCTCGCATCCAACGCGGCAGATACCGCACGAGCGCCGCGCCCTCTGTCGCCTGACCATAGCCTTCGAACAGCCGTCCGAGCTCGTGCAGCGTCGCTGCGCCCGGGGCCGCCCCCACGCCACAGATGAGCTCGTAGGCATGGATGAACACGAAGGTGAGGGGCGCCCGGGGAAGCTCGCCTGTGCGAAAGAGCGCCCTCCAGGTGAAGTAGCCGCGCAGCACCGCGTCCGGCAGGTCCTCGTACGTGGGATAGTAGCTCACGAAACTGCCATGAAAGGGCAGGTCGTCCTCATAGGCCGCCATGAGGGCGGCCTGCCGGTAGAAGAGCGCGGCGCCCCCGTGGCAGCGCCCGTCCTGCCCCCGCTCGCGGGCAAGTGCGCGCATCCTGCGCAGGTCATCAGGCAGCTCGACCGACGGGGGCGGGGACGCCTGCGCAAACGGAGTCGCCAGCCACGACGGACGAGGCCTTTGGCCAAACGGCGCAGCGGCGCAGGCGTCGGCGGCGCCCCCTCCGCGCGTCCGGGGCGCGCGAGTCCCTCCCGCATCCTGCGTCGCGTCCCAAGACGCCCGCTCGCGGGAGGCCTTCAGCAGCTGCCTGCCGGTGCGGAGGATGGGCTCGTCCTGATAGGTCGGACCCCTGAGCACCTCCGCCTGCGCCGGCCTGAGGTTGGCCATAAGCTGTTGGATCAACTCGTCGGCCCGTGGCACGAGAGGGTCCTCTCCCTATACGTACGCATGTTCTGGTCAAAGTATAGAACATGCCGCGCCAGGGGGCGAGCTGCCGCGCGGATGGCCGTCGCGCGGATGGCCGTCTCACTCCTGCACCTTGAGCGCCTCCGAGAGAGGGACCCTTCGTATGTGCAGCACATGCAGGAGCACCACCAATGCGTACGCGACGAGCTCCATCCCCAGCGTGAGGGCGAGGACGGGCGGCGGCACCACAAAGGGCAGGTACCCGGGATAGTCCGCCAAGGCGCGGCGCATGAGACGCTCGGCCAGCCAGAGCGCGAGGGGCATCGTCAGGACGAGGGACGTCACGACCGCGATCGTGATGGAGCGCAGGTAGAGCCTGCGAATCTCGGACTCGTGATAGCCAAAGACCTTCATGTAGCTGATGTGGCGGGCGGAGCGGTCGATGACCGTCTTGGTGAGCAGATAGATGAGCAGCAGGGACACGACGACGGCCAGACCGGTGAGCATGCGCCCGATGTTTCCCATCGAGGTGACGATCTGATCGCCCACCTTGCGCGCCTGCGCGGGCGTCAGCTCGCCCGCCACATAGCGCTCGTCAAGCGACAGGCTCTCGTCGGAGGCGTAGCCGTTGAACTCGTCTTTGTCCCGCTCAAACGCCTCCGCCCAGGTTGACTGGCTCATGTACACGTTCATGTCCGTGTCGCTTCCCGCGATCACGTCGGGTGCGAGCGTGTAGGTCCTGTCGGCGTAGGGGTCCCTGAAGGTGTACTGCGAGCCAGGTCGAACGTCGCACTTGGACGCCAGGCCCCGCCCCATGACGATCTTTCCGCCGGACACGTCAAACTTCCAGTAGGAGGAGTTGACGCGAATGCCGTAGACGCTCACCTCCTCCTCGCCGGATGACCCCGCGCGCGGGACGCGCAGCGTCATCACCGAGAACTTCTCAGCCTCGCTGACGTCCTTTGGCGCGTTATGCCTGCTGTTGAGGGGATGGCCCGCCCGCACGCGCGGGTCGTCTGCGATGAGGGAGGCGCGGCGCATGAGGTCAAGGTAGCGCTCGCGGGACAGCTCGCGGGCCGGATCTTGAAGGTCCTGCAGCTCTTTGAGCGCAGCGGCGCCGTCCTGCTGCTCCTGGCTCACGTCTATCTCGAGCGGCGCCTTGAGCAGGTAGAGGTGACCTGCGGGAATCGCCCTGGCCGCCTGCTCGCCCGAGTACCTGATCGTGGGAAGCATCATGTTCCCAAAGACGAGCACGAAGCTCGAGAACAGGATGCCCCCAAAGAGCACCACAAAGTGCGAGAGGTTGCGCAGAAGGACGCGGGCGCGAAAACGGCTGACAAAGCCCCAGGCCCTGGGCAGCGGCAGGCCGCCGCGACGCGAGTTGTGACCCACCTCGCCGCGCAGAAAGGCCAGAGGCGTGGCGCCAAGCTTGCGCATGACCCCCGCGAACGTGATGACGAGGAGAATGGTCAGCGGCAAGACCGTCGTCGTCGCAAGCAGCTCGGGAAAGAAGAACGTCTGATACGGCGGCAGATCGTACGAGGTGTAGTACAGCGTGGCATACGGCCTCGCCAGAACGCCATAGCCCAACAGGTTGCCGGCCGCGGCGGCCATGACGCCCACGGCCATCGGCAGCGCAAGATAGTGGCGAACGAGCTCGCCCTTGCGATAGCCCGAGGCCAGAAGCGTCCCGATGACGGGTGCCTCCCCCTCGATGGTGGCGTCGGTGAGCACCGCGAAGGCAAAGCTCGCCACCACCAGCAGGATGACGCCCGCCGTCGCGTACATGGTCTGGTCGCCCACGAGGTCGTCGTCGGCATAGGTGAGCCCGGCGTTGTCCGTGCGGTCATGAAGTTCCGTCACGCGCGCACCGTGGTCGGACAGGGCCTTGGCCACGTCCCGCTCATGGTCGTCACGCTCCTTGAGCGAGAGGTCCCGCTCGTCAAAGATGCCGGCGTAGTGATAGGTGATCGACCCCTTGAGCCGATCGAACGCCTGAGGCGTCACCTGCGCGACCGTGAAGGTCAGGCCATCAAAGATCAGGTCGGTGTTCTTGACCATGAGCGCCTGGTAGTCAGGAAGCGCGACGAGGCCGCAGATGGTGAGCTCGCGGCCGGAGACGCGGACCGTGTCGCCCACGCGCAAACCGTTGTTGTCGCAGAAGGTGCGCGAGAGGGCTATCTGGTCGTCCGCGACGGGCGCCGAGCCATCGACGTAGCTGGCCGTGTCAATCTCGTCACGATTCTTGAACAGGCGCACGGTGGCCGAGACGTCCTTCGTGGCGCCCTCCTGGCGCGCGGCGGCGTCCCTTCCGGTGGCGCTCAGCGCGACGTCCGAATAGAAGCTCCGGTAGATCCGGCTGCCTGGGCCCACGTCCTCGGCGGCGGCCAGGGCCTCGTCAGACGCCTCGAACTGCGTGCAAAGGGAGTAGTCCTCGAGCCGGCAGCTCGCCTTGTCGTTGGCGAGGACGCGCTCGATGGAGCGGGCCGCCACCAGATACCCCGAGATGACGGCAATGGTGAGCGAGATGAGCAAAAAGAGCGCCGCATACTTGCCGGGGTTGTGCGCGAGCTCGCGGGGCAGGCGCTTGGCGAGGGGGGATACGGAGGCCATGGTCCGACTACCATTCAAGGTCGGCGGCAGGCACGAGCCGGTCGTTGCGCCGGTCGCTGGCGATCCTGCCGTCACGCAGGTGCAGGATGTGATGGGACATGAGACGTATGGCCTCGTTGTGCGTGACGATGACCATGGTGGTGCCGTAGTCCTGGTTGACCCTCTCCATGAGCTCGAGGATCTCCTTGGACGTCTTGTAGTCAAGGGCCCCGGTGGGCTCGTCGCACAGCAGGAGCCCCGGCTTCTTCACCAGGGCCCGTCCGATGGCGCAGCGCTGCTGCTGCCCTCCCGAGACCTGGTTGGGAAACTTGCCGCGGTGCTCCCAGAGCCCCAGTTTGCGCAGTAGCTCGTCAATGTCCAGGGGGTCGTCCGCTATGTGCGCGTTGACCTCTATGTTCTCGCGCATCGTGAGGTCGGGGACCAAGTTGTAGAACTGAAAGACAAAGCCCAGCTCGCGACGACGATACTCAAGGAGCTCGCGACTGGACAGCCGACAGATGTCTTGCCCCGCGACGTCGATGCTCCCCGCGTCGGCGCGCTCCAGGCCCCCCAGCAGGTTGAGAAAGGTTGACTTGCCCGACCCGGAGGGACCAAAGAGCACGCAGACCTCCCCGCGCAAGACGTCCACGGCAATGCCGTCGAGCACCTGCGCATGGGCGTCTCCCTGCCCGTAGCCCTTGGAGAGCCCACGCACGCACAGATAGCCCGCCGAGGGCCCTGCGGGGACGTCGCGCGACGCCCGCCCTTTGCTGACCTCACCTGTCATCTGCATCACCTGCCACCAAGACACGACGCGCCCATGACGGGACCGACGGCCATTGTGCGCCGCCCGAACATTTATTAGTCTAGGTTTACTTTATTGGGCGCAAATTGTAAAGCATGGCTAACTATTATTTTTTGCGTGCGGAAGAATCGACGTCCTTTCAAGAGGCTGGACATGCATGCCGCACACGTTTCTCCAGGGCCGCATATATGTGTAGACTAGGGTTGTCATCAATGGCTGCACAGCTTGGCAAGGAGATTGGTATGACCTGGAGCAATGGCGTAAGCGGATGCGAGACGCAGAACACGTGCGACGGGGGGCGCCGGCCCATGAGTCGTCGGTCCTTCCTTGGCCTCGTCGTGGCGGGAACGAGCCTTGCGCCCCTTACGCTTGCCGGGTGCGGCGGCGCGCAAGGCTCCGGCGCGGAGCCGCAGGGCGGTGCGGCGACGTCCTCGGACGTCTCGGGCCGACATCTGACCTTTGTGGGCGATGACGCCTTTGCGCCCTATCGTTACCTCAAGCTGCAGCAGGACGGCACCCAGAAGGTCGAGGGGCTCGACATCGCCGTGGCCGACGAGATGTCCAAGCGCCTGGGCTTCAGCTATGACTTCGAGGCGCAGGACTTTGCGGCGACCCTCGCCTCCGTGCAGTCCAGCGACAGCTCCTTCACCATGGCCATGTCCGCCAACGAGGAGCGCACGAAGACCTATGACTTCACGCGCGGATATTACCAGCCGCGGGTGGGCGTCCTTGCCAACGGCGACGCCGTCACGAGCATTGGCGCCCTCAAGGGCAAGAGCATCGCCTGCACCACGGGAACCGTGCAGAACAAGTTCGTGACCTCCGTCATGCCCGACGCCGACGTGCACACCTATGACGGGGGTGACCAGTGCCTGCAGGAGGTGCTGTCGGGCCGCATCGACGCCTACGTGTGCGACGGTGCCGAGGGCCAGGCGATGGTCAAGGCCAACCCGGGCCTGTCGCTCGGGCTCCTGGACCGCGCCGAGACCAAGGACTACGTGGGCGTCTATCGCGTCATGGCCCTCAAGGGCGCCTCGTTCGTCGAGGCGTTTGACGGCTGCATAGGCGACATGATCGCCGACGGCACGATCGACAGGCTCATCGAAACCTACGTGGGCGCCGACTTCACCTGGGGCGACGCGGCGCCGGACGAGATGGGGACATCGACCGTCGGCGGGTCCGGCAGCTCCAACTAGCCGCGCGGGCTCGCGACGACAGGCATGGACCTGACGATCCTACAGCCCTATGAGCCCCTGTTCGCACGCGGGCTGCTCGTGACCCTTGAGGTGACGGGCCTCTCGCTCGCGCTCGCCTTTTTCCTGGGATTTTGCATCGCGGTGCTCAAGGTCCTGCCGTGTCGCCCCTTGCGCCTGGCGCTGGACCTCTACACCTCCGTCTTCAGGGGCGTCCCCCTCATCGTGCTGCTCTTCATTGCCTACTTTGCCACGCCGCAGCTCACGGGATGCAAGATAGGCATGGTCGAGGCGTCCGTCCTCACGCTGGGGCTCAACGGCTCGGCAACCGTGTCCGAGACCGTGCGCGGCGGCATCGAGGGCGTGGACGCCGGTCAGTACGACGCCGCACGGGCCCTGGGCATGGGCTACGTGCCCATGATGATACGGATCATCATCCCCCAGGCGCTACGCTCCGTCGCCCCGGCCCTCGTGAACGAGGTCATCACCGTGCTCAAGGGCTCCTCGCTCGTTGCCACGATCGGCCTCATGGACATGATGCGCGCGGCCCAGAGCGTGCAGGCGCTCACCTACCGTGCGTTTGAGCCCTTTGTGGTGGTGGCGCTCGCGTATTACGTGATCGTGATGGCGCTCGTGGCCGCGAGCAGAGGGCTGGAGAGACGCCTTCAGGGTCCACAGGACGGGGCCGTGCGGGCATGACGCAAGGGGTCGCCGGGGACGTCAGCCCCGGCGACCCCTCCTCTGTTCAGGCTGCCCTCTGGTCAGGTTGCCTGCCGGCCCTAGGCCCCTCGCAGGGACCTCTGTCCGTCACTACTCGTTGTCGCCGCCCGTGGCCTTGGTGGCGCTCGTCACCTGACCGGCGTCGCTCGCGTCACGCCACTTCCAGTCGGTGAAGTCGGGGTGGTCATAGCCCTTGTCAACCGCAAACTGGAAGGCCTCCTGGCGGAACCGCTCCCAGGCGGCGATCTGGTCGGCCCAGCGCTCGGCGTCGAGGACGCGCAGGGCGTCGGCGGCCAGCGCCCAGCGGTCCATGTCGTTCAGGCGCAGCATGTCAAACGGCGTCGTCGTGGAGCCCTGCTCCTGGTAGCCGTGGACGTGGAAGTTGTCGTGGTTGGGGCGCTCCCAGATGAGGCGGCGCACCGTGCCGGGATAGGCGTGGAAGGCAAACAGGACGGGCCTGTCGGCCGTGAAGAGCCTCGTGAAGGCCTCGTCCGACAGGGCCTCGTCGTTCTCGGACACGTTCTGGATCTTGAGCAGGTCCACGACGTTCACCAGGCGGGCCTTGACGCCCAGGCCGTCCAGGAGGTCGAGCGCGGCCATGGTCTCCTGGGTGGGCACGTCGCCGCAGCAGGCCAGAACGATGTCGGGCTCCTCGCCGTCTGCGGTGTTGGACGCCCAGGACCACTCCGCCGCGCCCGCCGCGAGCTCGGCGCGCGCGTCGTCGAGCGACAGCCACGTGGGCGCGGGCTGCTTGCCCGCAAAGATGGCGTTGACGCAGTTGGTTGACTGGTAGGCGCGCTCGCCCACGGCAAGGAGGAGGTTGGCGTCGGCCGGGTAGTAGACGTTGACCACGTGGTCGTTGTTAAAGCTCTTGTTGAGCAGGATGTCCACGAAGCCGGGGTCCTGGTGCGAGAAGCCGTTGTGGTCCTGGCGCCACACATGACTGGAGAGCACCATGTTGAGACCCGAGATGGGCTTGCGCCAGGGAATGTGGCGCACCGTTGCCTCGAGCCACTTGCAGTGCTGGTTGACCATGGAGTCCACGATGTGGACGAAGCTCTCGTAGCTCGACCAGAGGCCGTGGCGCCCGGTGAGGAGGTAGCCCTCGAGCAGGCCCTCGCACTGGTGCTCGGAGAGCTGCTCGATGACATTGCCCACGGGCGAGATGTGCTCGTCGTTGGCGGGGTCGTCGTACACGCCGCCGCCAAACCACTGCTTGTCCGTGACCTGGTAGCTGGGTTGGAGGCGGTTGGACGCCGTCTCGTCGGGACCAAAGATGCGGAAGCTGTCACGGTTGGCGTTGATGAGCTCGGCCGTGTACTCGCCTAGGACCTTGGTCGCCTCCGTGGCACCAAAGCCATGGCCCTTCTCGGCCACGGGCACCTCGTACGCGCGGACGTCCGGAAGCTTGAGCTCGCCACGGATGACGCCGCCGTTGGCGTTGGGGTTGGCGCCCAGGCGCAGCTCGCCCGCAGGCATGTAGGCACGGACCTCGGGACGGATGGCGCCCGCCTCGTCAAAGAGCTCGTCGGGGCGATAGCTCTCCATCCAGCCCCGCAGGATCTCAAAGTGCGCCTGGGTGTCGCGCGCGGAGGCAAGGGGCACCTGATGGGCGCGCCAGCTGCCCTCGGTCTTCTTGCCGTCGATCTCCTTGGGGCAGGTCCAGCCCTTGGGCGTGCGGAAGATGATCATCGGGTAGAACGGGCGGCTCGCGTCGCCGGCGGCGGCGCGGCGCTTGATGGCGCAGATCTCGTCGAACACGGCCTCGAGGAGCGCCGCGAAGCGAGCGTGGATGGAGGGGAAGTCCTCCTCGTCAAAGCCCGCCACGAAGTTGTAGGGATGGTAGCCCATGCCGCGGAAGAACTCGTCGCGCTCGCCGTCCGAGATGCGCGCAAGGATCGTGGGGTTGGCGATCTTGTAGCCGTTGAGGTGCAGGATGGGCAGGACGATGCCGTCCGTGAGCGGATCCATGAACTTGTTGGTCTGCCAGGACGTGGCCAGAGGGCCGGTCTCGGCCTCGCCGTCGCCCACCACGGCGACCGCCAGGAGGCTGGGGTTGTCGAGCACGGCGCCATAGGCGTGGGAAAGAACGTATCCCAGCTCCCCGCCCTCATGGATGGAGCCGGGGGTCTCGGGCGCGTAATGGCTGGGAATCCCGCCGGGGTACGAGAAACGCCGGAAGAACTTCTGAAGGCCGGCCTCGTCGTCGGTGATGAGGGGGTAGGTCTCGGCATAGGTGCCGTCGAGCAGGCTCTGGGCGGTGCCGGCAGGCCCGCCGTGGCCGGGACCCATGAGGAAGACCGTGTTCTGGCCGTGGTCATGGATCAGACGATTGACATGACCAAAGAGGAAGTTGACGCCGGGGGTGGTGCCCCAGTGGCCCACGAGGCGGTGCTTGACGTCCTCGCGGGAGAAGTCGCCGCGCATCAGAGGATTGTCCCTGAGGTAGATCTGACCCACGGACAGGTAGTTGGCGGCGCGCCAATAGCGATTGACCCAACTGAGCTCGTCCGCGTCGACCGGCTCGTTGAGCTTGTGCCAGGGGGTCCCAAGAACGGGTTGTGTCATGCGTGTCTCCTTTGCTCTCAGCCCGCGGCGGCGCCGCGTGCGTGATGGTGGCCTGCGTATGCGGTGATCCTGCATGTCGTGACGGCGCGGTGCGCGCGACGTCCGTTTTGCGTTTCGCGTGGCGCCCGTTTCGCGCTTCGTGTGGCACACTGCCCGGTCGCGCGCGTGCCGCCGGCCCGCTTGCGTCGCCTCGCTTGTCGCCTTGCGCCGTCTCGTTCGTCACCAGTATAATGAGTAAAACGTTTTACTTACGTAAAAGATGAACCTCGCGCGTAATGAGTGAGTAAGGAGGATTGCCCGGCACGTGCGCCTTGTGCCCCTTTGCCGGCTCGCGCCCCCCCAGGGTCTCAGGCGGTTAGCTCGCCGCAGGGAGCCGCCGACGGTGCAGGTGCCGTCGCGTCGTCGTTACGTGCGCAGGCCCACCCAAGGAGGCGATGGCGCTATGGCAAAAGTGACCCTCAAGGACATCGCACGCGAGGTCGGGCTGTCTACCACCGCCGTTTCGCTCGTGCTCAACGGACGTCCCAACAGCCTTTCCGAAACGAGCCGCAGCCGCATCAAGGAGGTGGCGCGCCGCAAGCGCTACGTGCCCAACCAGATCGCCCGCAGCCTGGTGACGCAGCGCACGGACACCCTGGGGCTCATCGTCCCCAACATCCAGAGCCGGTTCTTCTCGTCGCTTGCCAGCAGCCTCGAGAGGCGCTGCCGCGAGCATGGGTATGCCCTCTTCATCACCAACTCGGAAAGCTCCGCGAGCGACTCCGAGCTCGTGAGGCTGCTCGTCAACCGACGGGTGGACGGCATATTCATCGTGGTGTCCGATGAGCTCTCGCCCGACGACGACCTCGTGTCATCCCTCTCGCAGCTGCCCATACCCTACGTGATGGTTGACCGCGTGGTCGAGGGCGTCTTGGGAGACCGGGTGCGCTTCAACAACGAGGCCGGTGGCCATCGGGCGACGGCCTACCTGCTTGACCAGGGGCATCGTCGCATCGCCTGTCTGGTCAACAAGCGATCCAACACGGGCCTCGAGCGGCTTGAGGGCTACGAGCGCGCCCTTCGCGAACGGGGCTTGGAGCCCGACCTTGCCCTGGAGCTCCAGACCGACTACTACATAGACGACGCGTTTCGCGCCGCGCGAAGGCTGGTGGGAAGCGACGTGACGGCCGTGTTTGCCAGCTCGGACAACATAGCCCTGGGACTGCTCAAGCGCCTGTATGCCTGCGGCCTGCGCGTGCCGCACGACTGCTCCGTCGTGAGCTACGACAACTCGGCGGCCGACGCCCTCTTTGAGCCCGCGCTCACGTCCATCGAGCAGAACGTGGCCGAGCTCTCCGACGAGGCCTTTGCCGTCATGCTGGGACGGCTCAAGGAGGACGGCGGCCCCGCGTGCGCCATCGAGCGCATCCTTGAGCCTCGACTTGTGGAAAAGTCATCGGTCGCCCCGCCGCGCAGGTGCTGACGACGGTCAGGGCGCCGCCCTACCCCAGCCGCTTGACGCTCTGACGCTCGATGAGCGTCGTGCCTATGTGCAGCACGTGCGAGTACGCGCTGGGTTTGCTGGCCGCATCGAGGAGGCGCTGCACCGCCATCGCCCCCATCTCCTGGTTGGGAACGTGCATCGTCGTCAGGGGCGGGATGGCGGTGGTGGCAAACGAGAGGTCGTCAAAGCCGACGAGCGACACGTCGTCGGGTATGGCGATGCCATGCTCGGCAAACGCGCGCATGCAGCCAAACGCCATGATGTCGTTTTCGGCGAAGAAGGCCGTGGGCAGCTTGGGGTTGGTCCTGAGCCAGGCGCGCATGCCCTCGTACGAGGTGCTCACCTTGGTGCCCACATCCACGCGAAACTCCGGCCGAATGGGCAAGCCCGCCTCGCGCATAGCCCGCCGCCATCCCCGTTCGCGCAGAGGAAAGTTCCGGATGCGATATGAGCCGGCGATGTAGCCAATTTCGCGATGCCCGTTGTCGATGAGGTGGCGGATGGCCCGGTACGCGGAGGTCTCGTTTGACATCACGATGGAGTCAAAGGGAATCCGGTCACTCGTCCCGTCCACGACCACCAGCGGTGACGTGGGGTTCTTGAAGAGGTCGTAGTCCTCCTCGCGCATCTCGGTGCCCAAGAGGATGACGCCCGTGGTGATGTCGCCGATGATGTCGGCCACCTGGGCAGCGGCGGCGGCGCGGTCGGAGAGCTCCAGCGTGGTGATGGACGCCTGGAGGCATTCCGCCTGCGCCTTGGCAGCGATGCCGTTGATGACGCCCGTGTGGAAGGTGCCCTCGTCCAAGACGTCGCCCGTCTTGCGGGCCATGACGAAGTTGATGCTGCTGATGTGGTCGTGCCTGCCTAGGCCCATCTCGCGCGCCGCGCGAAAGATCGTCGCCGCGGTCGCGGCGTTGACGCCGCGCTTGTGATTGAGGGCGTTGGACACGGTCGCGGGAGAGAAGCCCGTTTGCCGGCTGATCTCTCTGACCCCAACGTTCCTCATCACGTTTCCTTCCCACGCACGTATGAACAGCATACCTAACCATCTGGCGGCGCGTCGTGACAAACCGGACGCCGCTCCCATGGCACGCACGGGGCGCCGTGGGGCCGCGCGGCGCCCGTCGCCGTTCGGAACCGCAGGTCCCAGGGACGCCCTAGCCCTGGCGACCCTCGAGCGTCAGCTCCGCCCGGTTGGCCGCCTTGAAGCGGGCGAGGTAGGACCTGAAGCCCTCGACGTCGGCGGCGTCCGGCTCGACGGTGCTGGACCCCACGCCGGAGAAGACGCGCCGCGAGAGGAACTCGGCAAGCGTCTCGTGCTCCCCGCGGTTGAGCATGTAGGAGGCGGCCACCGCCTGGCCCCAGGCGCCGCCCTCCCCCGCCGTGTCCATGACGGTGACGGGGGCCTCGAGCGCGGCGGCGAGGATGCCCTGGGCAACGCCCGGGGTCTTGAAGATGCCGCCGTGAGCGTAGAGCTTGTCGATCTTGACACCCTCCGCCCTCAGCGCCTCGTTGCCCGCCGCCAGGGCCCCAAAGGCCGACATGACGTTCATGCGCATGAAGTTGGCCAGCGAGAGTCGCGCGGCCTGCTCGCGCACCAGCAGGGGACGGCCCGTCTGGACGCCCATGACGGTCTCGCCCGAGACGAAGGGCAGCGACACGAGCCCCCCGGCGTCCTTGTCACCCGCGAGGGCGACGCCAAACAGGCGGGAGAAGGCCTCGGGCGCGTCCACAGGCACACCCATGAGCTCGGCAAACTCCATGAGCAGGCCGACCCAGGCGTTAATGTCCGAGGTGCAGTTGTTGCAGTGGACCATGGCCACCGCGTCGCCGACCGGCGTGGTCACGAGGTCGACGAGGGGCGACGTGGCATCTCTGAGAGGACGCTCCAGCACCACCATCGAGAAGACCGAGGTCCCGGCGCTCACGTTGCCGGTGCGCGGGGCCACCGAGTTCGTGGCGATCATGCCCGTGCCGGCGTCGCCCTCGGGCGGGCAGAGCGGGCACCCCGGCTCAAGGTCGCCCGCGGGGTCAAGGAGGCGCGCGCCCTCGGGCGTGAGATGGCCGGCGCACTCGCCCGCGACCTTGACGCGGGGCAGGAGGTCCTCGACCCTGAGGGACACGCCCCTCTCGGCCAGGCGGGCATCCACGAGATCGAGCATGGCGCGGTCATAGTCGCGCGTCGTGGAGTCGATGGGGAACATGCCCGAGGCGTCACCCACCGAGAGGCAGCTCTCGCCCGTGAGCAGCCGGTGGGCGTAGCCGGCGAGCGTCGTGAACGAAGCGATGCGCGCAACGTGCTCCTCGCCGTCGAGGACGGCCTGATACAGGTGAGAGATGCTCCAGCGCTCGGGAACGTGAAAGCGCAGCAGCTCGGTGAGCTCGCGGGCGGCCGCGGTCGTGGTCGTGTTGCGCCAGGTGCGAAACGGCACCAGCAGCCTGCCCTCGACGTCAAAGGGCAGGTAGCCGTGCATCATGGCAGAGACGCCCAGGGCGCCCAGCCTGCGCAGGGTGACGCCGTAGCGCGCCTTGACGTCATCCTTCAGCGCCGCGTAGGCGGCCTGGATGCCCGCGACGAGCTGCTCCTGGGGATAGGTCCAGTAGCCTCCCTCAAAGCTGTTCTCCCAGTCGAAGATGCCGACGGCGATGGGCCTATCGCCGGCGTCGTCGAGAACGGCCTTGATGCGCGTCGACCCGTATTCAATGCCCAGGGTCGTGGTGCCCCCCTCGATGTCGCGGACCGCGTCCGGGCATGCCTTCTCAACCGTTCTCATTGCCGTCTCCAAGCTCTCGTCATGAACAGGGATGCCGGCCGCCCCGGCGGACGTGCGGGGCGGCCGGTCGCCCAGGCCGGGCAACGGCCTAGCGGTAGTACACCTCACCGAGCTTGAGCGCCTGCTGGAAGTCGCGAAGTCTGGTGTCGGCATCGATGACCACCGACTCGATGCCCATGGCGTCGGCCCAATCGACCATCTGGTCGGCCGTGAGGTCAAACGACATGGCCGTATGGTGCGCTCCGCCGGCATAGATCCAGGCGGTGGTCCCCAGCTTGAGGTTGGGGCGCGGGGTCCAGAAGAGGGTGCCGGTGGGCAGCAGCGGCATGGGCCTCTCGACCTTCTTGCAGTCCACGTCCTGGATTATCAGGCGGAAGCGGTCGCCCAGGTCGATGAGGGAGGTGGCGATGGCGGGACCCGTCTTGCCCGTGAAGATGAGACGCGCGGGGTCCTCGCGCTCGCCCATGGAGAGCGGCGTGGCGCGCATGGCGATGCGGCCGTCGGCCACGGAGGGGTCGACCTCGGCCATGTGGCTCTCGAGGATGCCCTCCTTGCCCGGCACGAGGTTGTAGGTGTAGTCCTCCATCATGGCGGAGCCCCTTGCGCCCTTCATGCCGGCGGTCATGACCTTCATCAGGCGCACCATGGCGGGCGTCTTCCAGTCTCCCTCGGGGCCAAAGCCGTAGCCCTTCTGCATGAGGCGCTGGACGGCAAGGCTCGGGAGCTGCCTGAGGCCGCCCAGGTCGCCAAAGTGGTCCGAGAAGGCGTTGTAGCCGTGCTCGTCCAGGAAGCGCTCGATGCCGATCTCCTGCGCCGCCTGGACCTCGACATGACGACGGAACTCCTCAGGGTCGCGCCCGTCCAGAATGACCTCGTACGTGTCGTAGTATTCGTCGGTAAGCGCCTTGACGTCGGCGGCGGCGACGCCCTCCACGTAGGGAGTGAGCTCGTTGACGGGCCAGGCGTCGACGACCCAGCCAAACTTGATCTGCGCCTCGACCTTGTCTCCGTCGGTGACGGCGACGTTGCGCATGGTGTCGGCAAAGCGAGCCACGCGGATGTTCGCGCTCTCCACGACGCCAACGGCCACGCGCTGCCAGGCACCCAGCTCGGCGCGGACCTCCTCGTCCTTCCAGTGGCCAAACACAACCTTATGCGTCCAGCGCATGCGCGCGAAGATGTGCCCCAGCTCGCGCTCGCCGTGGGCCGCCTGGTTCTCGTTCATGAAGTCCATGTCGATGACGTCGTACGGAATCTCCTCGTTGTACTGCGTCGCAAACTGGCAGAGGGGCTTCTCGAGCCGCCGCAGGCCGTGAATGTAGGACTTTGAGGGCGAGAAGGTGTGCGCCCAGGTGATGATGCCGGCGCAGTCGGGGTCGACGTCGGCGGCGGCGAAGGTGGCCGTGATGACGTCGTCGGTGAGCAGGTTGGGCTTGAGGACGACCTCGTACGGGATGGCCTCGGACGCGTTGAGGGCCGCCACGACCTCAGCGGCATGCGCAGACACGTGGGCGAGCACCTCGTCGCCGTACAGGTCCTGGGTGCAGGGGCAGAACCAGAACTGATACTTTCTGACCTTGAGCATGAGTGAGTCCTTTCTCGCAAGCGTGGGTGACGGGCGGGCGGGGGCCGCCAAGACGGCGAGCCGGCGCCGGCGGCAGGTGAGGCTACTTGATGACCTGCCCAAGGCTGCGGTCGGAGAAGAGCGCGACCATGGCGACAAAGACGACGCCGAGGATGAGCTGCTGAATCTCGGTTGCGAAGCCCATCATGACCAGGCCCTTCTGGAGCACGAGATACGACAGGACGCCGATGACGACGTTGGAGAAGCGCGCCCGCGCACCGCCGTTGATGGGCATGCCGCCGAGGACCATGGCGATGAGCAGCTGGGTCTCGAGCATGTTGCCGGCGGTCGAGGTCACGGAGCCGACCTTGATGGCGTTGACGAACGCGGCGAAGCCCGTGATGCAGCCGGCGACGACGTAGATGATGACCTTGGTCCTCTGGACCCTGATGCCGGCAAAGCGGGCGGCCTTCTCGTTGGCGCCGATGGCCTTGAGGTTGTGGCCCAGGGCCGTGAAGCGCGTCACGAGGTAGGTGATGACGAGAATGGTGACGGTCATGCCCATGAGCAGCGGCATGTTGTTGAACGTCGTGACATAGGACGCCGCGTAGACGGGACTCTCGGTGGTGATGAAGGCACAGATGCCTCGAAGCAGGAACATCATGCACAGTGTGACCACGAAGGAGAGTATCTGTCGGCGCACGTGAAAGTAGGCGTTGACGGCGCCGACGAGCGCGCCGGTCGCGACGCTGCCAAGGATGGCGAGCACGAGGTTCACCTGGGACAGCGCACAGAAGACCGCGCAGGCGACGCCCAGCATGGAGCCCTGCGAGAAGTCAAGGCATCCCATGGTCATGATGAGCCACACGCCGCAGGCGGCAATCATGAGCATGTAGCCGCCCGAGAGGATCAGTGTGATGTTCTTAGGCGTGAGGATGGATCCGTGGGTCGCCACGGCAAAGAAGCCGAGAATGACCACGAAGCCGATGAGCGGGAGAAAGCTGCGAAGCCGCGACATGAGGGCCTCTTTTCTCTCCCTTGTGCCCTGGGCGCCCGCGTCGAGCGCCGTGTCGTTTGAAGTCGTCATCAAGGGTCCCTCCTAGACCATCTTCGCGATGAGGTCCTGCTCGGACAGGTCGGGGTCACGCGTGAGCTCGCCGTTGATCGTGCCGTCCTTCATCACGAAGATCCTGTCGCACATGCCGATGAGCTCCATGATCTCCTCGGAGATGATCAAGATCGCCTTGCCCTCGGCGCGCATCTGCTCGAGCAGCGCGTAGATGGCCGCCTTGACCTTGATATCGATGCCGCGCGTGGGCGAGTCGAGCACCAGGATGTCCGACTGCTTGCCCAGCCAGCGAGCCAGCACGACCTTCTGCTTGTTGCCGCCCGACAGCGCCGAGACAAACTGCTTGACGCTGACCATCTTGGTGCTCATGAGCTTGGCGTACGTGTCGGCGAACTCGTAGAGGTGACGGTCCGAGAGGACGAGGCCCATGTCGCGCATCGAGGGAAGCGTGATGTTGTCCTCGATGGTGTCGTTGATGAGCAGCGACTCGTTGTCGCGGTCCTTGGACGCGTAGGCGATGGAGTGGTCGATGGCCGTGTTGATGTCCTTGACCTGGGTGCCGTCGGCAAGGCTCACCTCGCCGGCACGGTCAAAGGAGGCACCGAAGATGGCCTTGCCCACCTCGTGCATGCCGCATTCGGAGAGGCCGCCGATGCCCAGGATCTCGCCATGGTGCAAATCAAAGCTGACGTCGTCGATCTCGCCGGGAACCGAGACGCCCCTCAGGGACACCGCGACCTCGCCGGGGGCCTCCTTGGCGTAGTCGGGAAAGTCCGTGCGGTAGTAGTGGCCGTCCATCTCGCGGCCCACCATGAGGGTCTTGAGCCGGTCCTCGTCCACCTCGCCGCGCTCGACCGTCGTGATGAACACGCCGTCTCGCAGGATGGAGATGCGGTCGGACATGTCGAGGACCTCGCCCATGTCGTGCGAGATGAAGATGACGCAGTGCCCCAGGTCGCGTACATGACGCATGACCTCGAAGAGCTTCTGGCGACCGCTCTGCGAGAGCGCCGTGGTCGTCTCGTCGATGACGAGGACCTTGGGGTCAAACCAGGTGGACTTGACGATCTCGACGAGCTTGCGGTCCTCGAAGTCGTAGTTGTCGATGACGCTCGTGGCCTTGATGTGCCCGAGGCCATAGGCGTCAAGGAGCTCCTGGGCCTTCCTGTTCATGGCCGCGCTGTCCTTGATGCCTCCCCTGGCGAACTGGTCCTCGTCGCCGAGGAACATGTTCTCGGCGACGGTGAGGCCGCTGAGGGTACCCGTCTCCTGGACCACGATCGCGATGCCGTGGTGGTTGGCGTCCACCTGGTTCTTGGGCGCCACGTCCCCGCCGTCCAGGGTGAACGTACCCGATCCGATGGGCAGGATGCCCGTGAGCATGTTGGTGAACGTGGACTTGCCCGAGCCGTTCTCACCGATGAGCGCGTGAATCTCGCCCTCGTAGAAGTCGAGGGACACCTCGTTGACGGCGTGCGTGGGACCAAAGCTCTTGTCGATCTTCTCGGCGTGCAGCAGCAGCTTGTTGCTCATGGCGTCTCCCCCCTACTTGACGACGGCGCCGTTGACGCGCTTGACGGTCATGCAGACGATGGCAAGCAGCGTCGCACCCGTGACCACGTTGTTGATCGTGACGGGCATGCCCAGGGCGACGAAGCCGGCAAACATCATCGAGATGATGAACTCGCCGATGACGATGGATGCCACGGGATGCCCGTAGCGCTTGAAGGCGAGCCCAAAGAAGGTGCCCATGAGGGGCTTGAAGTTGAGCGACTGCGAGAGCATGCCGGTCATGGGCGTCTGGGCGGTGCCGTAGCCGATATAGAGGATGGACATGATGCCCACGAACAGCGAGCAGAGGACGAAGGCGAAAAACTTGTACCTGTCCACGTTGACGCCCATGTTCTTGGCGGTGGCCTCGTTGGCGCCGATGGCGTTGACGTACGTCCCGAGCTTGGTGTAGCTCAGGATGAACGTGCAGAGCCCAAAGGCAAGAAGCGCCAGGATGAGGTTGTGGGGATACGACCCGAACATCTTGTACGCGTCACTCAGGCGGGTGCCGTACGCATCGGCGGCAAAGACCGAGAGGCTCTCATAGATGAGCGAGAGGCCCACGGTGACGATCAGCGACGGAATCCTCAGCTTGATGTAGGCGAGACCGTTGGCGGCACCGAGCAGGGCCCCGCAGACCACGGGGGCGACGACGAGGCCAAACACGCCAAAGCGCTGCGCGAAGCCGATGGAGACCAAGGACGAGAGAACGAGGACCGAGCCAATGGAGAAGTCCCAGAGCCCCATGACGACGATGAAATACAGGCCGCAGCCGCCCACGGCGTAGATGAGGCCGGTCTGCAGGTAGGTGAGCATCTGGTCGGGGGCGCCAAACGTGGTGGGACACAAGAGCTTGAACGCCGTCCACACCAAGGCTGTGACGACGAGGAGCAGCCCCACGCCGTACCACTGGCTCTGCCTCGCCTTCTTGATGAGTTCCATGCACCAGTCCTTTCAGGATGACACGTCACGACGAGGGGGCGGGCCCAAGGTGGGCCCGCCCCCTGACGGGCGTTGCGGGCTCCTAGGCGTGACGCGTCTTGACGTCCTCGATGGAAAGCGACGTGGCCGACTTGTTCAGCTCGTCAAAGCCCATCTCGGCGAGCTTGGCAATCTCATCGTCGGTGTAGGGGGCGTCCTCGACGAAGTACTTCTCGTAGTCCTCGTACTCGGAGACGGACGAGACGTACACGTAGGGGAAGAGAATCTCGCGGCCAAAGGTGCCGACGGTGGGCTTGAAATCGGCGTTGCCCTTGCAGGCGGCGTAGACCATGAGGAAGGCGTAGAGCGGGTCGCAGAAGTGCCCGCCGGACTCGGCATACATGCCGCCGGACTCGAGCTGGGCCTTGAGGTCGTCCAGGAAGTCCGTCGAGGCGACGCGGATCTTGCCGGTGAGGCCCATGTTGGCCAGCTGGCCCACGGAGCCCACGAGCGGGTCACCGCCGCCGCCGGCGACGATGAGGGCGTCCATGGTGGGGTCGGTGTTGTAGAACTGCTGGGTGACGTTGGCGCCCTCCGAGGAGGACGTGTTGGCGTACACGGGGTCGGACAGGGCCACCTTGTCGTCGGGGTGGGCGCTGTTCCAGGCCTCGACGCCCGACTTATAGCCCTGCCAACGCAGCTGGAACGTGGCGTCGCCGACCGTCCAGGCCTCGAGCTTGATGTTGCGGGCGCCCTTCACGAGGCCCTCGTAGGCGTCGTCGTTGTCGGCCGCCAGGAGGCTGACGAGCTTCTCGCCGTTGGCGACCTCGTCCTCGTGGACGGCGCCGACGTAGTACTCGGACGCCTCGGCAAGCTTGTAGACGTCGGGAGAGGCGTCCTTGGAGATCATGCGGTAGAACTGGGCCAGGTAGACCTGGTTGTCGTTGCAGGTGTTGATGGCGGAGGTCATCTCGGAGTCAGCCGAGTTGCAGATGACGATGCCGTTGCAGCCTGCGGCGCAGAGCGTCTCGACGGAGGCCGTGACCTGCTCGGAGACGTGCCCCTGGTCAACGGTGGAGATCTCGACGCCCAGGATGTCGGCGGCCTTCTGGATGATCTCGACGGAGAGCTTGCCAAGGGCATCGGTGGAGCTCCAGATGGAGACGCCGATCTTGATCTTGTCGCCCGAGGAGGAGGCCCCGCCGGAGCCGGCGCCCGAGCAGCCCGCAAGGGCGCCCGTCCCCATCATGCCGCCCATGAGGCCGGCGTACTTCACAAAGCCCCTTCTTGAGACGTTCATCCTCACAACCCCTTCCATTTGTTTACACGGTAATGTTCACATTTTTTGTAACCATTACCACCTCATGCGAAGCAAGACACAAAGCCACCCCGCCTCACTACGGAACGAACCTGGAGTCCATTGCGCATCCTTTGCAACCGTGCAGGTAAACGTATGTGCAATGATGATGACGCACTACGGTTGGCGACTGTCTCTTGCTGCCATCTGTTCTAACAGCTTATAAACAGGTGCTGAACCGACCAGGATGTGAGTGGTCGTATTTTGACATTAAGCGGTATGTTAGCGGGAATGTTTATACCTTTTTGGCATGTTGGGCGCAGAAACGTTTAATAACGTTTATATTCATCGCGGACACCGCCACAGCGCGCGAGGCGGCTACAGGCAGCCGCACCACAGCTCGTCGTTGTGGTAGATCGCAAAGTCATCCTGCCCCAGGCGCTCGGCCTTGGTCGGCTCCCCGTTGCACACGCGCTCCAGCAGCTCAAGCAGCCACGTTCCCTCGTCCTGCACCGATGTCGCCCCGCCTATGGCGCCGGAGGCGTCAAAGTCCATGTTGTCTACCATTCTGCGATACGTGGAGGCGTTGCCCGTGACCTTTATGACAGGCATGAGCGGGTTTCCGATGGGATTGCCCCTGCCGGTCGAAAAGAGCAGGACCTGCGCCCCGCCCGCCGCCATGCCCGAGACGGACTCAATGTCATACCCGGGGGTGTCCATGATGACGAGGCCGCGTCGAGAGGGAATCTGCCCATAGGCCACGACCTGCGTGATGGGCGAGGTGCCTCCCTTGGAGATGCCGCCCAGCGCCTTCTCCTCAAGGGTTGAGAGGCCCCCCTTCATGTTGCCCGGCGAGGGGTTTGCGCCTCTGACGTCTATGCCGCGACGGACGAACTGCTCCTCGAGGTCGCGCACGATGCGCAGGACGTCCTGCCCCACCTCCGCGCTCGCGGCGCGCGACGCCAGGATGTGCTCGGTGCCTATGAGCTCGGTGGTCTCGCCCAAAAGCACCGTTCCCCCCGCGCCCGTCACGCAATCTGCCACCACGCCGATGGTCGGGTTGGCCGCCAGGCCGCTCGTCGCGTCGGAGCCGCCGCAGTTGGTACCCAGCACCAGCGTGGACAGGGGCATGTCCTCGCGCGGGACGAGCGTCGCCCGACCCGCCAGGTCGCTCGCGAGGCGCACGCCCTCCTCGATGGCCGCGAGCGTCCCGCCCGCGCCCTGGATGGTGATCACCTCCACGGGCTTCGCGCTCTGCTCGCCCAGGCGTCGGGCCAGCTCAAGAGGCTTGGTGGTCTCGCAGCCCAGACCCACGACGAGCGTCCCGAAGACGTTGGGGTTCAAGGCCAGGTTCACCAGGCAGCGGCGCATGATGGCAAGGCCCTTGCCAACCTGACCGCAGCCCTTCGCGTTTTCCAGGGCGACGGCGCCGGGCACCCTCTGGGCGATGGCGCGCGCCACATGGTTGGCGCAGCCCACGCACGAGAGCACCAGCACATGGTTGCGCACGCCCATCCTGCCGTCCGGTCGCTTGTATCCCCTGATCATGCGCGCGTCCTCACGCTCTCGACGTTATGGACATGCACCCATCGCCCCTGGGCAATGGGCGCGCTGGCGACGCCGATCACCTCTCCGTACTTGCGCAGGAGGTCACCCGCGCCGACGTCACGGCGGGCGAGCTTGTGATACTGCCCCACGCGCTCCCTCACGGCGAGATCGCAGACGTGGTGCCCGTCAAGGCCTCTGACTGCGGCCACGTCGCCCGCGAGCATGGCCCCCAGGCAGGTGACGACGTCGTCCTTTTCGTGCATGAGCAGGGCGGGAACCCGCCGTGGCGCCAGGATGTCCTCCAAAAGCGCCGCCACGCCCTCATGGTCGCAGTCAAGGGGGCACACCGTGTCTGCAAGGGCCCGCACCTGCGCGGGGGCGTCTGGCATGGCCACGCCGACGCCCGCCGCCTGGAGCATGGGTCCGTCGTTGGCGGAGTCGCCGAAGGCGATGACCTCCTCCGTCGGCACGCCCAGGCGCCCGCAGAGCCATCGAAGGGCGTTTCCCTTGCTGGCCCGCGAGCTCACGACCTCCATGTTGGCGGGCTGGGAGCAGAACACCGCAAGGCTCCCGCAGCCGTCGACAAAGCGGGACACGCAATCGCGCGTCGCGTCGTCCTTGGGGAAGATGGTGAGCCGCTCCACGACCTTCCCCTCCTTAACGATTCGCTCCAGGGAGCCATCCACCTCGTGGCGCACCGCGCGCATGTAGGCGACGTCCGCAGGCATGACGCCCAGACCCGCAAGCTTGTCCAGCTGGCCGCGGCTCACGAAGGCGACGCCCTCGCTGAAGAGGTCTATGTAGGAGTCCGTTTTCTCCACGAGCCTGATGAGCCCCAGCGTCTCGTCCGCAGGCATGTCATGCAGCCTGAGACGCACGAAGCTCCCCGAAACGTCGCCCGGCCCGTATATGGAGGCCCCGTCGGCCGTGATGGCATAGCGCAGCCGTGCCGCAGACGTCAGCTCGTCGGAAATGCCCTCGATGGACCGCCCCGTGCTGACCACGAATTCTATGCCCGCACGGTCCAGACGCCTCAAGACCCTGCGCGTCCGCTCTCCCAAGGACTTGTCACGCGCAAGAAGGGTGCCGTCCAGGTCGCAGAAGACCATGCTCGGACGCGCCTGGACGTGGGATGTCGCCATGTGTCCTCCTTCTGGCACGGGCCTTGCGCGGTGGAGCCTGCACGGAACGAGGTTGGCAGGGTGAGGGGTTTTCCGCCCTCAGGGTGAGGTCCCCGCCACCGACGTGAGGGGACCCTCGCCCTAAGGTTACGCCATCTCGTGCACGGCCTCGTGCAGACGCCGGCGGTCCGCCGGGTCGGTGCTGTTGTAGTGGCGGGAGTTGACGATGTACTCCTCGATGGCGTCAAGGTTCTTGTCCGTCGCCTTGATGCCAAGGTCCGGGAAGGTCAGCGGCATGTCCATGGCCCGCATGAGGTCGCGCAGCTCCTGCTCCTGGCCCTGCTGGCCATTGAAGTAGAGCTGGCAGAACAGTCCCACGCCCACGACCTCCCCATGGATGGCGTCCTGCCCCTCCTCGGTGAAGATGGTGCGCACGCCGTCATAGATCACGTGAGCGAGCTCGGACTGCCTGAAGCTCTTGGTGGTGTTGGCGATGACGCCGGTCACGGGCACGTTCATGAAGGCCATGTCATTGAGCGCCTTCGTCGCCTCGTGGCGGCGGTTGTCCTCGATGGCCCGCAGGGCGACGTCCTTGAGCACGCGATAAGTGTACTCGGCAACGCTGTACGCAGTGAAGACGTCAACGGGCGTGTCGTCAAGGGAGAGCGCGGGCTTGCCGTTGAGCATCTCGATCCGCTTGGCCATGGCGTCGATGATGCCCGCCGCGTTAAAGCGGATGGGACATGCGGCGATGACGTCCATGTCCATGAGGCAGGCGTCGATCTCGTGGTCAAAGCGCCAGCTGAGCTTCTTGCCGCCCTCTGCGGTGTACATCACGCTCATGCAGGTAAACGGCGCGCAGCTGGAGGCGGAGGTGGGAATGTTGACGGTACCCAGGCCGGCGGTCTCGCCGACGGCCTTGGCAAGGTCCATGATCTTGCCGCCACCCACGCCCACGATCTCGTCCGCCCCGTGCGCTCGCGCCGCCTTGGCAAGGTCCTCGGCGGCTTCAAACGAGCACCAGCCGTCAAAGACCTCTACCTTGGGAGCCAGTCCGGCCGCGGCGAAATCCTCCAGGAGCGGCTCCCCGACGGCGGCCCAGGAGTTTGGTCCCGTGACGACCAGGGGCCGCGTGCCAAAACGGGCCACCTCCTCACCGCAGCTGCCGATGAGGCCTCGTTCCTGACGATAGCGTCCGGCGCCAAACTTTATTGCCGTGTCAAGCTTGCTGGTGTCTGCCATAAGAGAGCTTCCTCCTCGTAATGTGGGCCAATGTGGCCCTGCCCTGCGCCGTCTGAGCTACCCACGCACGTCTCGCACCGCGCAGGCGGCTTCGCCTGCCAGGCGCTCCACCTCCGTAAAGTCACCGTCGGCAAAGAGCGACGGCTTGACCATCCACGTGCCGCCGCAGGCCATGACCGACGGAAGCGAGAGGTACTCGCCAAGGTTCTGTTTGCTCACGCCACCCGTCGGCATGAACTTGTGGCCGATGAAGACGGACGCCAGCGCCGATATGGCCTTGACGCCCCCAAAGACGGCGGCCGGGAAGAACTTGGTAAGGCCGATGCCCTGACCCCTCAGCCAGCCGACCTCGGTGGGCGTGACGCCGGCGGGAACGATGTTGACGTGGTTCTGCAGCGCCCAGCAGAGCGTCTCCCTGTCGGTCCCGGGTGACACCAGGTAGCGGGCGCCCGCGTCCACGGCGCGCTTCGCCTGCTCTACGTTGAGCACCGTTCCGGCACCCACGAGCACGTCAGGGCACTGACGCGCGATCCTCTCGATGCATGCGGCTGCCGCCGGCGTCCTGAAGGTGACCTCAGCCGCCGGAAGTCCCCCACGTTTGAGCGCCTCTGCCAGAGGGACCGCGTCCTCGACCTTGTCGAGCACCACCACGGGCACGACCCCGCAGGCCTCTACCGCATCGTAGAAGCCGTTTGACTCCATGTACTGTCCAGTTGCCATGAGAAGCCTCGCTCGCTTGTCGGTGTTGTGGGACGGCTTCTAGTATAGCGAATTTATTTTCTTTTTTTATAAGTTTTAGTATTTTATTTTTTCTTTTTACGGGCATGCGCCTTCAGGGGGTCCTCAAAATCCTTGAAGATAATGTCGGGGTTGTGGGGTGCGCCGAGCCGTCTGATGTCCGCAAACGCGCGTCGCAGCCGCGAGCGTGACACCCACAGCCCTGAAAGCTCCTGTAGAACGTAGGCCTTTCCTCCGGCGTCCGCGAGCGCCTCGCGCTGCTCCTGGCTTAGATTTTGCATCTCGTCGGCGATCTTGTAGCCCACGACGTCCAGCATAAGCGCGTTGCTGTTGGATGCCTTGAGCTCTACGAGCTCTATGCGCTCCCAGGGCATGAAGAGGACGTCGTCGTCCTTGGTGTAGTCAGTGATTCCCCTGTCGTCAGCCACAAGGAGCACCTTTGCCGCCCTGGTCTGCCGCATGTTGTGCACGATGCCCCCGACCAGGGGCAGCGCCAAGGCGACGCATAGCACCCGCAGGCCCAGGGCGATATCCAGAGCGACCCCCATCCCTATGAGCACGGCAGCAAGCATGAGGTACCCCACCGAGACGGTGGCAAGCTTGCGAGCGTCTGTGGAAACGATGACCTTGTCCATGGGGTGTCTCCGTCCTAGGCGTTGAGCTGTTCGATGATGGGGATGACGCCCGCGAGGTCCGCGGGAGCAAAGCGCGCAAGCCGGGCAACGCCGCGCGGGTCCTCAAGCTCCATGAGCACCTTGCAGGCACCATCCACCCTCCCCTCCTGGGACATGTCGTCGTGAACGAACACAGGTATGAAGCCACCGGCGACGGCGGCCCTCACGCCGGCGGCACTGTCCTCGAGCACCAGGCAGCGAGAGGGCTCCACCTGCAGCAGGGCGGCGGCTCGAAGGAATGCCTCGGGGTCCGGCTTGCTGCGCCTGACCATGTCCCCCGTAACCTTGACGGGAAACGCGTCCACCAGACGCTCGCTTGCCAGGGAGTCATGCACGAGACGCGCCGAGGAGGAGCTTGCGAGCGCATGGGGGATGCCGCGTCGCGTCAGAAAGGAGAGAAGCTCCACCACCCCCGGCCTCTTGCCCGCCCGAAGGCCGCGCTCCCTCAGGACCGCAGCCTTCTGTCCCACGATGAAGCGGCGCCAGGCGATGACGTCCTTGTCCGGCCCATACAACCTCCTCAGGCCGCTGATGACGGCGTCCTCCGTACGACCCGCCAGATACATGTGCACGCGCTCGTCAAACGTAAAGTCAAAGCGGCGCGCCGCCCTCAGGTACGCCTCATAGCAGATGCTCTCGGTATCCAGCACCAACCCGTCCATGTCAAAGATGACGGCGCCGACGCGCTCCATGACTCCCCTTTCCGACAAGGGGTCGCCCCGGCAACAGCCCGGACGACCCCCACCACTGCCCCGCCTAGAAGGCGAACGGCGTCTATGGGCGTCTTCTAGTTCTTGGCGTTGACGGGCTCCTCACCCCGCGCCAGACGCTCCACGTCCCCCGTCACCTTGTCGCCCATGCCACGCAGGCATTCGGCGGTATAGGCCGAGATGTGCGTGGTCACCAGCACCTTGGGATGGTTGAAGTAGGGGTCGTCGGGTGCCGGGGGCTCGTCGTGCATCACGTCGAGCGCCAGGCCCGCGACCGTGCCATCCTGCAGGGCGCGCAGCATGGCCTGCTGGTCAATGAGGTCCGCCCGGGCGGTGTCCACCACATACACGCCCCGCTTCATGAGCGAGAGGGCATGCTCCCCGATGATGTGCAGGGAGCTGGGATTGAGGTCCGCATTGAGGGACAGGACGTCACAGCCAGAGACGACGGTGTCCACATCCGCGTACTCCACGCCCAAAACGTCCGCCCACTTCTCGTGACGCACCGGATCGCAGGCAAGAACACGCATGTCAAAGCCACGGCTCAGAATCTCCACCACGCGCGTGCCGATGTTGCCGCACCCCACGATGCCAAGGGTCTTGCCGGATAGCCCCGCGCCGATGAACGAGGCGCGGTCGGCCCAGCGGCCCTCGTTGGCGGCCACATGCGAGTCGCTGACGCGTCTCATCAGGCTCATGAGGGTCGCGACGGTACCCTCGGCCACGGCGTCACGCTCCACCTTGGGGGGAACGGTCGTCACGAGCGTGCCTGCCTTGGTTGCGGCCTCGACGTCAACGTTGTTGAAGCCAATGCCATGGCGGCTCAGCAGCAGCAGGTCGCGCTTGTTGTCAAAGAACTCCGCGTCAAAGAACGGGGTGACCGACGCAATGACCACGTTGAAGTCGCGCAATGCGTCCGCAAGCTCCTTGCCGTGCGCGTCACCTGCGACACGCACGCGCTCGACGCTGCCCAGCGCCTTGAGGCGCTCCAGATGCTCCGGGAAGTACTGTCCGAAGGAGGAGGAGTTGACGATGGCGATGTTGTAATGTGCTGTCATTATTTCCCCATCTTCTTTAGGGCCTCATCCAGAGAGACCTTCTCGCTCGATGGAATGTTCTGGAAAAAGACCTCGATACCGGCATCCTGGACGGCCTTGAGCAGCTGGGCGTCACGTTCGTTGAGGCCGACGGACGGAATGATGCGCGTCGAGCCCGGCTTGATGGCAATGCCTCCCACATCGACGAAGGGAAGGGGGACGCCACCGTCAACGGACTTCTTGACGTAGGCAGCGCTCTTGTACACCAGCATGAGCCTGTAGTCGCCAAACTGGTTCTTGTTCCACTCGTCCACGATGCCGTCGGATGAGAACACCTTGATCTTCATGCCTCCCGTGGACTGGGTGGATTCGTAAATCTCCTTC
This sequence comes from Olsenella sp. HMSC062G07, assembly GCF_001811895.1. NCBI lineage: Bacteria > Bacillati > Actinomycetota > Coriobacteriia > Coriobacteriales > Atopobiaceae > Olsenella > Olsenella sp. HMSC062G07. Next base: position 210,200 of record NZ_KV806951.1, on the reverse strand, counting down.
ATGAACTCGTCACTGGCCGTTGCGTCGTCCACCACAAAGATGGCATTGGTGCCGTGGCCCTTGGACCAGACCTGCATGACCTGGCCATGGATGAGACGGTCGTCTATGCGGGCAAGAGTGATGGTTCCCATGTTCCTATCCTTTCAACAGGGTGGCCCTGTCCTTGATGACAAGACCCGTGCGTCCGGCCTCCACGGCACCTTGAACCAGCTCGTCAACATCATCGACGTCATTGACGTTCTGAATGAGTTCGATGAGGAACGGCATGTTGACGCCCAAGACCACCTTGCAGTCAATCTTTCCGAGGCAGGAGAGGGCAACGTTACTGGGGCTGCCGCCCAGCAGGTCACACGCAACGATGGTCTCGGCTCCCGCCTGCTCGTTTTGCGCGATGGCATCGAACGCCTGCTGGCGAAGCTCGTCCACCGACTGGCCGGGAACCAGGCCCATGGCCTTGATGAAGTCTTGCTTGCCCATGATCATCTCGACGCTTTTTACCAGCTCAATGCCAAAGTGGCCGTGGGTGATGACAAGAATCCTTCTGTTCTTCACGCATACCTCCTTACAGAACGTGAAGCAGGCCAAGAACGACAAGCACGCCCGTGTAGATGAGCATCGCCTTGGTGATCTTGAGGCCGTTCTTCTTGAAGTAGAAGTACAGGGCAACAACGGCCACCAGGGGAATGACGCCCGGCAGGATGCCATCAAGGATGGTCTGGATGGCAAAGGTCTTGCCGCTAAGCTCAAAGGCGAGAGGCGATGACAGCTTGACGTAGCTTGCCGCAAGGATGCCCATCATGAAGAGGCCAAGCACGCCGAGCCCGTTGATGATGGTGCGGATGCGCTCGCCCTTCATGACCTCCAATGCAGCACGACGACCAAGCTTGTGTCCCAGCCGCACAAAACCGAAGCCATAGAGGAACGTCACCGCCGTGAAGCAGAGCCAGGGAAGCAGGGCGCCAGCCGCGCTGCCAGCCTGGGCCAGCGGCAGGAACATGGCGATGAAGATGTACTGGACGGTTCCAGAGTCAATGGAGTCGCCAATGCCGGCAAGCGGTCCCATGAGGCCGACTTTGGTGCTGTTGATGATCTCCGGCGTGATTGCCTCGTCAGCCCTACCCTCATGCAGCGCCTTTGCACGCTCCTCCTCAAGGGAGGCGGTTATGCCTGTGATGAGGCCCTGCCCCCAGATCGCCTGGGTGTTAAAGAACACCATATGCCGCTGATAGGCCTCGCCCAGCATGACCTTGTTCTTATAGAGCTTCTTGAGAACCGGCATGAGACCAAACAGGAAGGCGGGGGCGATCATACGGTCAAACGAGTGGGGAACCTCGTTTGCCCACCAACCACGGAACCATGCCTTAAGCAAATCGCTGTTGGTAATTTGCTCCGGAGCGTTCTCTTCTCCCAGCATGAGGGATGGGTCTCCCTCGATGACACCCTCGTCGTTCAGATAGTCCTTATAGTTGTCAGAGAGGACGATCTTCTCTTCGCTCATGACTCAAGCCCCTTTCTGGCCGGCATGCCCTACGCTTCGCTCTTCTTGGTGGTGAACAGGGTATAGAGCAGCGCGATGATCACGCCAAACACCGCCCATGTAACCGTGGTGATAGCGGGAACGACGATGTCGGCCTTAGCAAGCGCCGCAATGAGAGTGTTGGAAGTCACGACCAAGAAATATGCCAGGAAGAAGAAGGGAAGTAGGCTGCGATTGCCGATGACGTGCATGGTCACGGCGATGCCCAGGGCCGCCAGGCCGCCGCCGACGGTACTCAGGACGTGCAGGGCAGGGCCGTTGCTGATGGAGCCCATGAAATCCGAGATGACGGGGGCGCCGAGGTACAGTGCGACAAACATCAGCGGCACAAAGATCGCAAAGGAAATGAGGGTGGGGATGGCGCCGATCCAGAAGCCGAGCTTGGCGCTGTCGCCTTCTGCCGCGTACTGGTCCATCTTACGGATGGCAAAGGTGTTGAGGAAGAAGCGGAACTGATACAGATAGCTGCCGAGCAGGCCGACGGGCACAGCGATGGCGACGGCGGCGTTTGCGTCAAGGTTGCCGATGACCGCCGCAGAGACGGCGACGGCGGCAGAGATGGAGGGCTCGGAGGGAAGAGGGCCGCCTGGTGCGACGACTCCCATGTAAATAAGCTGAATCGCTGCGGTGGTCACCATCGCCAGAGGCATGTTGCCCAGGATGAGACCAACCCACATGCCCGTCATGAGCGGGGAGAAACGCATGGTGAGCGTTGTGTAACCCAACGCACGGGACTCAATTGCTGCTACGAACACTGCGATGAGCAGCGCTTGTATGACACTCATGTTGCCACCTTTCCTAGAAGCTACCCAAAGAGCTGCCATGCCGGCAGAAAACCCAGGATTTCGTCGCGGTCCTATTGCGTGCGACCCCCCTTCCCCCAAGAGGAGATTCCCCTATGGACATGCCCCTCGTCTAGCCAAGCTCCTCCCACGGGTGATGGAACGAGAGGTCATGGGGCTGGTCGTCACGACGGTAGGTGTGCGCCCCAAACCAGTCTCGCTGAGCCTGGCAGAGGTTGGCCGGGAGCTTCTCGCTCGTGTAGCCGTCAAAGTACAGCAGCGAGTTGGCGATGGTGGGCACGTAGAGGCCGGCCTCGATGGCCTTTGCCACCACGCGACGCCAACCGGCGACGGCCACCCTGATCTCCTCCATGAACTCGTCGGTGAGCATGAGGTTCTGGACCTTGCCCTGGCTGTTGTCATAGGCCGCCTTGATGCGTCCCAGGAACTTGGCGCGAATGATGCAGCCCTCGCGCCAGAGCAGGGCAATGTCGCCCAGCTTGAGGTCCCACCCATATTCGTCGGACGCCTTCGCAAGCAGCTGGAAGCCCTGTGCGTATGACATGATCTTGCTGGCATAAACCGCCTGCTCAAGGTCCTCGAGCAAACCCCGCTTGTCCTGGACATCACAGTGGGGACGCTCGGGAAAATGTCCGGCGGCAATGACGCGCTCGCCCTTGACGGCAGAGAGGTTGCGGGCAAAGACGGCCTCGGCCATGGTAGGTATGGCCAGGTACATCTTGAGGCCCTCGATGGCAGTCCACATGCCCGTGCCCTTTTGGCCCGCCTCGTCCAGGATGTGGTCTATGAGGTCATCGCCAGTCTCCGGGTCCTTCACGCGCAGGATCTTGTAGGTGATCTCCACGAGGAAGGAGTCAAGGCGACCGTTGTTCCACTCCTCAAAGGTGTCGGCCATCTGGGCGTTGGTCATGCCCAGCATATGCTTCATGATGAAGTAGGCCTCGTCGATGATCTGGATGTCACCGTACTCTATGCCGTTGTGCACCATCTTCACGTACTGGCCCGAACCCTCCGGTCCAATGTAGTCGCAGCAGGGGCTGCCGTCCTCGGTGTGGGCCGATATGTCCGTGAGGAGCGTGCGCAGGTGCCGATCGTAGAGGTCGCGGTCGCCGCTCGGCATGATGGAGGGCCCCAGGAGGGCGCCCTTCTCGCCTCCCGATACGCCCATGCCAAAGAAGCTGACGCCAAGCTCCTCGTAGTGCTCCATGCGACGCTTGGTGTCCTCAAAGTAGGAGTTGCCCGCGTCGATGACGATGTCGCCCTTCTCGAGATACGGCAGAAGGCTGTCGGTGACCGCATCCACCACGGGACCGGCCTTGACCATGAGGATCACCTTGCGGGGCGCGTCCAGCGACGCCACAAAGTCCTTGAGCTCATAGGCGGCGGTGATGTTGTCATGCCCCTTTGCGCGCGTGTCCATGAAGTCCTTGGTGACCTGCCCATGGCGGTTGTACACGGAAACCGCGTAGCCATGGTTCGCAATGTTGAGGGCAAGGCTCTGACCCATGACCCCCATGCCGATGACGCCAACGTAGTTGCCCATCGCCCTTCCCTTCTTGGCTTCCTGGCCTCACGTGCTCAGGTTGTTTGAACACAATGTCCACACGAACTGTGGATGTTCTGTATACATTTTAGCTAACATTTTTCTTTTTTCTAGTGCCTTAACAAAAATTTTTTTGTTACTTTTTCTATGGCCCGCCGTGTGGCGTCCCCCCCAGGCGCACATCTGGTCGTACCATTTACCTATCTACCTATGCCTGCGTGGGGTTTCCCACAGGTCCAGGCGGCACGAGAAGGGGGAGTCCATATGTCCACGAGCCCGACGGCGGTGTTGCTCAAGATAAAGACCTCCTCCTCCACGTTCACCCGCAAGGAGCAGTCAATAGCCCAGCTCATCCTCTCCGACCCCGTACGAGCGTCGCGCATGACCATCAGCGAGATGTCTGACGAGCTTGGCGTCGCGGATTCCACCATCTTCAAGTTTGCCAAGCATCTGGGCTATCAGGGGTTCAGGGACTTTAGGGACGACCTTCTGGCAGACGCCTTTGACCCACAGGTGTCGGTGCATGAGAACATCAGCGAGAGGGACGACATCTCCTCGGTCGCGCAGGCGGTCTTCCAATCGAGCATCAAGTCACTTGAGGACACCCTGCGACTCCAGCAGCGGGATGCGCTCGACAAGGCCGTGCAGATACTGCTGTCGTCCAAGCGTGTTTCGTTTCATGGGTGCGGGGGCTCAAACGCCGTGGCGTACGACTCCTATCAGAAGTTCCTGCGCTCCCCCCTGCAGACCGTATTTGCCCAGGACTATCACCTGCAGCTGATGCAGGCGTCCCTCCTGGGGCCCGAGGACTGTGCGATCGTCATCAGCCACACGGGCCTCACCAAGGAGATGGTCCGCCTGGCGGGCATCGTCAAGAAGGCCGGCGTGCGCACCATCGTCATCACCAGCTACCCGTCCGAGCACCTGCAGGCATACGCGGACGTCGTGCTCGTATCCGTCTCCGACGAGACGGGCTATCGCTCCGAGTCGCTGTCGAGCCGGATCTCGCAGCTTGCCCTGGTGGACACCCTCTATACGGCCGTCATGTTTCATGTGCCCAACGTCTCCGAGACCTTGCACAAGATGCGCCGCGCCATCGCCACGACCAAGCTGGACGACACCGGACGGCCCGTGGCGTAGCGCCGCGACGTGTCACGGGGACGCCGCATGCAAGGGGAGGGCGCCGTCGTGGCACCCTCCCCTCTTGCGATCGTCTCTGCGGCGCCGGAGATTCGCGCGACCGTTCGCAGCCCCTTCTCCCCTGCCCGGCAACGGGCGGGCGTCCGGTGCGAACGGACCGCCTCCCTGGGCCTTGGCTATGCCCTCAGGGTCGTGCGACCGTAGGCCTTCTGCCAGTTGGCCGTGAACTCGTCCACGGCGATGGCGGTGCCCGGATGGTCGACCATGGCCCTGATCACGTCGGGGGCCACCGTGACGGCAGGAGTGCCGGCCGCCAGGAGCTGATGCACCTGGTCCACGTTCTTGAAGGACGCGGCGCAGACCTTGGCGTCCAGGCCGTAGAGGGCCAGCGTGTCAACGAGCTCGACGACCTGGCCGACGCCGTCGCCATAGTTGCACATGCGGTTGACGTAGGGCGCCAGGTAGTCCGCACCGGCCTTGGCGGCCCAGAAGGCCTGGTCGGCAGAGTAGATGCCCGTGGCCAAGACGCCAGTCCCCTCCGCCTTGAGCACCGGGATGGCCTTGAGGCCCTCGCGCGAGACGGGAATCTTCACCAGGACGTTCTTGCCGCCGCGCAGCGAGGCGATCTCGTGCGCCTCCGCGAGGATGCCCTCGTAGTCCGTGGCAATGACCTGGGCAAAGATCTTCTGGTCCTCGCTGAGCACCTCCGTGAGCTCCTCAAGGACCTCTTCGGGCTGCCTGCCCGACTTGGTGATGATCGTCGGGTTGGTGGTCACGCCGTCAATGGGAAGAAACGCGTTCAGCTCCTTGATGGCCTCAATGTCCGCGCTGTCGATGAAGAACTCCATGATGCCGCCTTTCCTCTGGCTCCCGCCGGTCGTGTCTGCTACCCACCAGTCTACAGGGTTTGCTCCGTACGACCGATGATGTCGTCCTGGGTCGTCTTGGACAGCACGTTGAAGAAGGCGCTGTAGCCGGCGACGCGGACGACGAGGTCCTTGTGGGCCTCGGGGTGCGCCTGGGCATCCAGGAGGGTGTCGCGGGAGACCACGTTAAACTGGACGTGGTACCCGTGCAGGCGGTTGAAGAAGGTCCTGAGCATCATCTCGAGCTTCTGGCGGTTCTCCTCGCGCTCGAGCATCATGGGCGTGACCTTCTGGTTCAACAGCGATCCGCCCGTGAGCTTCTCGGTGCGCAGCTTGGACACCGACTTGAACACGGCCGTGGGACCCTGCTTGTCGCAGTTGTGCGCCGGACTCGAGCCCTCGGCGAGGGGCTCGTGGGCCTTCCGGCCGTCGGGCGTCGCCATGGTGCCCATGCCCTGCCCCACGTTGGCGCTGATGGAGCTCGTGCCGGAGTAGCGGATGCCGCCGATGGGCCCGCGGTCGTGACGCGTGTTGGGGTACTTCTTGATCTCGTCGATGTAGGAGTCGTAGGCCTCGACGACCAGGTTGTCCACGTAGTCGTCGTCGTTGCCGTACTTGGGGGCGCCGTCGATGAGCAGCTGCTGGACGCGCCGGCTCTCCGGGCTCTCAAAGTTGTCGAGAATGGCGTCCCAGAGCTGCTGCTGCGTGATCCTCTTCTCCTCGAACACGAGCTTCTTGATGGCGGCGAGGGAGTCGGCCATGTTGGCGATGCCCACCTGAAGACCGCTGATGAAGTCGTAGACCGCGCCGCCCTCCTTGATGGTCTTGCCGCGCGCGATGCAGTCATCGACGAGCGTGGAGCAGAGCACGTCGGGAACCTCGCGCTCGGAGGCCTTGTCGATGGCGTTCTCCACGATCACGGAGTAGCGCGTCATCTCGCGGATGGTCTTGTCCCAGGCCGCCACGAGCTCCTCGTAGCTCCCCATCTGCGTGAAGGTGCCGTAGTCCTGGGTGAAGCGCCTGCCGCTCGTGAGGTCGATGCCGCCGTTCATGGCGCACAGGAGCAGACGCGGGAAGTTGAGGTAGCTCATGCCCGTGCAGCGATACCCCCACTTGCCCGGCACGGCCGTCTCGACGCAGCCGATGGCGGAGTAGTTATATGCATCCTCCTTGGCGACGCCCCAGTTGATGAACGAGGGGATGATGACCTCGTCGTTGTTCATGGAGGGCATGCCAAAGCCGAGCCTCATGACCTCGACGCACTCGTCAAAGAACTTCTTGTCGATGTTCGCGTGGTAACGGACGGTGAGATTGGGCTGGGTGAGGCGGGTCTGCGCGACGGACTGCAGCACGAGGAACGAGAGCTCGTTGACGGCGTCATGACCGTCGGTGGTCTGGCCGCCGATGGTGACGTTCTGGTACATGGGCGAGCCGGCCGACGAGAGCGTGTGCGCCTGGCTGCGAATCTTCTGGATCGTGAGCGTCTTGATCCACAGGTTGGTGAGAAGCTCGAGCGCCTCGTCGCGGGTGATCTCGCCGTTGGCGAGGTCGGCCATGTAATAGGGATAGAGGTACTGGTCAAAGCGGCCAAACGAGACGGAGTGCCCGTTGGACTCGATCTGAAGGAGCACCTGCGAGAACCACACGGACTGGATGGCCTCACGGAAGGAGCTCGCGGGTTCGTAGGGAACCTTGGAGCAGATGGCGCTCATGCGCTCGAGCTCCGCCTTGCGCGTGGGGTCGTCGCAGGTGGCCGCAAGCTTGGCGGCCAGCTCGGCATAACGCAGCGCGAAGCGGCGGGAGGCGTCGATCACGACGAGGACGGCCTTGTAGAACGCGTACTTGTCCACGGACGCGGGATCGGTGAGGTCAAGGGCGGCCTTCGCAGCGCGGGCGCGCTCCTCAAAGCCGCGCAGGCCCTCGCGGAGCAGACGGTCATGGTTGACGGCAAGGTGGGCGTCGCCGGCGTTGAGCTTTCCCTCCATGCCAAAGACGCCCGTCTCCATGAAGACGGAGACCTCGTCGGGCAGAAGCTCCATGCCGCGAGCACGAAGGTTGTTGTTCTCCCAGAAGGGGGCGATGTCGCGGATGCGCTGCTTGTCCTTTTCGGTCATGTAGAACACGTCACCGTCGCGCTTCTCGAACGTGTCGAGCTCGTCAAGGATGAAGCCCAGCGTGTACTCGGGAAACACGGGCGCGTTGCTGTTCTTGGTGGCCTGGTTGCCGGCGATCTGGGTCTTGTCCTCGATGTAGATGGTCATGTTGTCGAGGATGTGCGCGAGCGAGAGGGCGCGGCGCATGACGGGCGGCTGGTTGAGCGTCTGGCGGTAGGACTCCGTGCACAGCACGGCGCGCTCCGCGTCAACAAAGGGCTTCTCGTTGAGGACCTCGTCGCGGAAGGCTTGCATGACCGGGGTCAGCGACCCAAAGTGCTCCTTGTTCTCCATGTTTTTCTCCCTTGCTGACAAGCTGGACGTATGAGCTGGGCGATGACGTGAAACGTTCGTATGTCATGGGCTGTGAATCGTACCGTTACTTCGTAAATAAGCTATAATTATTTCGTTCGTAATATATTGTACGACGGTGCCGGAGCACTGTCAACGAGCGTCCCTGAACTGGCGCGTACGTACAGAACATACATATGCTCCTGACACACGCGTCGCGCAGGGGTCCCGATGGGGTACTCTGTAGATACCCTTGGAAGAGGATTTTGTTTCGTTCATAAGCTCAAAAACATGTGCGCGAGGTCTCAGGCTGTTCCTCGCTCGCACGATGTCGACAGGGGAAAGGGCGGGCGTATGGGCACTATCATCGGACACGAAACCACCGAGGGTGGACGGGCCTCGCAAGGCGGCGACGCGCTCATGGACGAGCTCGTCGAGCGTGAGTGGGCGATGTTCTCCACCGTCAACGAGGGCCACGAAAAAGTGACGTGCCAGGAGCGACCACAGACCTTTGATCAGATGCGGCGCGCCCAGTTTGAGAGCTGGCCAACCGAGGCCCTGGAGAGCTACCTTCACGACCTGCGCGACGCCGAGCAAGAGGGACGCAACCTCGTCACCGAGAAGTACCTGCACATGATGCGCGCCACCGAGCCCGAGAGCTACGAGCGCCTGGGCCAGGTGGCGCCGGCGCCTTCCCCGCGCGCCTCTCAGCTCGTGGACGAGCTGACCTTTGCGATGGTGCGCGACACCGACGAACTCGCCGAGAGCTACCCCTATCTCAGCGTCTTCATCCGTCCCGCCACGAGCGCGGGAGACTCCTCCGTTGACACCTCGTTCGAGACGTACACGAGAGGCGAGCTGATGACCTACTCCGAGCGCACGCTCGAGGCACTGGTCCGCCACCAGCACGAGCTGGCGGCACAGGGGCGCTCCATGACCCGTGAGGCATTTCAAAATACCCTGCGCTACCAGGGATTCTCAAGTCTCGACGAGGCAGAGGAGGAGGCGCGGCGCCAGGTCCAGACCCTGGGCGGCAACGAGGCCTGTCCGGACTGCGCCGAATGAGGAAGGGTCGCCATGCAGCGCGCGACGGTGTTCAACATGCAGAAGTTCAGCCTCAACGACGGGCCGGGAATACGCACGGTGGTGTTCCTCAAGGGATGCCCGCTGCGTTGCTTCTGGTGCTCCAACCCCGAGAGCCAGCGACGTGAGCCCCAGCTCGAATGGAAGGAAGGCGCCTGCATAGGCTGCGGTCACTGCATCGAGCTGCTGCCCCATGCGGGGACGTCCGTCGTCGGCGGCAAGGCCCACGTTGACGTGCGTCACGCGGACGCGACGACGAGCGCCGCCGAGAAGGCCGTGGAGGAGTGCCCGGGCAAGGCGCTCTCCATCGCGGGCGAGACCAAGACCGTCGATGAGGTTCTTGAGTTCTGTCTGCAGGACAAGCCGTTCTACGAGGAGTCCGGCGGCGGCGTGACGCTGTCGGGCGGCGAGGCGATGCTGTGGCCCGAATTTGACATCGAGCTATTGAGTCGCCTGCACGAGGAAGGTGTTGACACCTGCATCGAGACGGAGGCATACGTGCCGACGGAGACGTTCGTCGCAGTCGCCGAGCACCTGGACCACATGCTGATCGACATGAAGCACGGGGATGACGCGGCTCATCGGCGCGGCACGGGCGGCGGCATAGAGCTTATTCACGCAAACATCCGCGCGGCCGTGGAGATGGGCAAGGACGTTCTGGTGCGCACGCCCGTCATCCCCGGCTTCAACGACAGGACCGAGGACGCCCGTCTGATGGCGCGCACCCTGCGCGAAATGGGGCTTTCACGCGTTCAGCTGCTTCCGTTCCACAACTACGGCGAGAACAAGTACCGGCTGCTCGAGCGCGACTATCCCTTGCATGGCGTCACCGCGCTAAAGCCCGAGGACCTATCTGACTACGCGTCGGCCTATCATGACGAGGGCATCGAGGCGTTCTTCTAGGCTTGCCGCCGCCGGGCCGCCGGCGGCCCGGACATGACGACCGCTCAGACGGATTTGGGATGCGCGGGCGCGCCTGGCAGGCGCTCCGGCAAAGGCTTGACCCGTGCGGGAGCACCTGGCGCGCACAAACGCGCATGGATTATGCAGCTGATACTTCACATGCCCCGCAATAAATCGCATTACTCGGGCAAAATGGCCTCAAAAGGGTCAAAAAGGCCGAGTAGTGCGATTTTTGGGCGTGCCCACTTAGGTAGCAAAGCATACTGATTCTCAAAATATGCATCATGCCGTACAGAGGCGCCCGAGGGGACATACCTCTGGATGTCGGCGTCCACCGTCTTGATCCGTAGCGTACAGAAGCGCTCGCGGGGGCATGCCGTGATTCGGGTCCGAACCCAAAGTTGGACCCTGAGCCGCCACAAACGTGAGGGCAAGGCCTAACGCAACGCCACGTTATGGCGCATCGAGACAATCCGTGTTCGCCCCAGGTGAGCATGGATGACGCGCAGCACCTCATGGCCCCGCGACAAAACGAACGGTATCGCACGCCCATCGGCGGTGACCACCTCGATGCCTCGGACGTGCTTGCCGTAGACGTCAGCGCGTACCTTCTGAATGCTTGGCCAGGGAATCGCAACGAACCCACGTCCCGACGCCGCGATGAAGTCTATGCCTCCGTCGCCCAGCATGATCGTTCCCGGCTTGGGGGCAAGTCGACTCAGGAAGCAGTTTGCCTTGGTACCAAGCTCTACCTCGCTGTTTACCAGCATTGGCCCCTGACGCGCAGAATCTTGACCTTCAGGCTCAGCGCTCGTGTGGTCAGCGCTCAAGTGATCTGTGCACGCATGACCCTGACATACGTGACCTTGCCCGTCGGCATCTGCTCCCTCATGAAAAACACCTCTGACAACCTTTTTGACAATGCCAAGCGCGTCAAGCATGTCAGTCATGAAACGCTCCCTTTGGCCTCGCAGTCGCATATGAGAGGACCCCGGAACCCAGAGGTGCCGGGGCCTCGTCACGCCAAACCATCAGACGCACCACCATCAGTCGCCCAACTTCCAGACGCCTAGAAAACTCAGAAGATGCCGACGAGCGCGCCCAGGATGCCCACTGCAAACAGCGCGAAGATGATCGTGATGGGGCTCACGCCCTTCTTGAGCAGGCGGATGCACAGGAAGGTGAGGCCCAGCGGCAGCAAGGCGGGGAGCAGCTGGTCAAGCACGGATTGCAGCGTAGTGGTGCGCACCACCTGCGCGACGCCGTCAATCATGCTCACCGTGTCGGTGCTGGCAAGGGTGCCCACCGACCTCACGCCCTGGGTCAGGCTCTCGGCGTTGACCGTGCCGCCGTTGATGGCGTCGGCAAGGCCTGCGATGCCCGGGAAGGTGTCGGCCGCGTTGCTGAGGGCCGCCTTGGAGAAGACGACCTTGGACATGGGCATGGAGGTCCAACGCGGTATGAGGACGCCCATGATGAACATGCCCAGGATGGAGGCGCCCATGGTGATCTTCTTGAGGAAGCCGCCCGAAAGGTCCTTGGTGATGTTCATGCCCTGCTTGTAGCCAAACTCCTGCGTGTACCACATGAAGGCGAGCCTGACGAGGTTCCACACGATGAAGAACACGAAGGCACCGGCTATGGAACCCGAGAGGGCCAGTGACGCGCAGAAGGCGCCAAGGACGGGGCGAATCGTGCCCCAGAAGATGGGGTCGCCCACGCCGGCAAGCGGGCCCATCATGCCGATCTTGACGCCCTGGATGGCGGCGTCATCGACCTCGACGCCGGAGGCGCGCTCCTCCTCAAGCGTCATCTCGACGCCAAAGATCGGGCTGGCCAGGAAGGGCTGGGTGTTAAAGAACTCAAGGTGGCGCTTGAGGGCCTGGGCCAGGTCATCCTTGTCGGGATAAAGCTCCTTGAGGGCGGGACCCATGCCGTAGCACCAGCCCAGCGCCTGCATGCGCTCGTAGTTCATGGAACCCTGAAGGAACTGGCTCTTCCACCACACCTTGCGACGGGTGGCCTCGCTCAGGCGGGTCGGGGACACAGCTGCGTTGTCTGTCATGTCTCTGCTCCCTTGTTACTCGTAGTCGTTCATGATCATGTCGAGCTGGTCGTCCACGGAGTCACCCCGCGAGGAGCCTCCCCCACCGTTGAACTCGGGCTTGAGGTTGATGTAGATGAACGCCAGGCACACGCCCAGAATGCCCATGCCGATGAGCGTGATGCCCGAGAGGACCGACAGCACGAAGCCAATGAAGAAGAACGGCCAGAGTTCCTTGGTCGCCATCATGTTGATGACCATGGCATAGCCGACGACGACGATGAACCCGCCGGCAGCGGCGAGCCCGCCCGAGATCCAGGCGGGAATGACCTCAAGGGCGGCCTGGACGGCCTCGGCGGGAACGGCGATGACGAAGGCGGCGGGGATGAGGATGCGCAGGCCCTGCAGTGTCAGGGCGGAGAGGTGAAGTCGGTTGACGCGCGCGAGGTTGCCCTGGTCGGCAGCCGCGTCCGCCAGATGGATGATGCCGACGGTGATGGTGCGGATGAAGATCGTGAGGACCAGCCCGGCGACGGCGAGGGCCATGGCGGAGGCGACGCCGTCCGCGACGGAGGCGCCCTTCATGCAGACGAGGATGGCGGAGGCGACGGAGGCCAGTGCGGCGTCGGGCGCGACGGCGGCGCCGATGTTCATCCAGCCAAGGGCGACCATCTGCAGGGTTCCGCCCAACAGGACGCCCTCCATGGGGTGACCCGTGACGATGCCGATAAGCGTGCAGGCGACGATGGGCTGGTGAAACTGCCACTCGTCCAGGACGCCCTCGAGGCCGGCCAAGAATGCGACGACGAGCACGAAGATGATGGATACGACGTTCATGTGGTTCCTTCCCTATCGATTGAAGAGGACCTACTTGTTCAGACCGGCCTTGACCACGAGCCCCCAGACGTCCTGCGGCTTGTCCGTAGGGACCTTCTGGGCAAAGAGCTTGAGGCCGCGCTCGTGCAGGGTCCGGACGGCCTTGACGTCGTCGGGGCCGACGGAGAGGGTGTCGTTGAGCAGCACCTTGCCGGCAGAGTGGGCCATGGAGCCAAAGTTGACCTCCTTGAAGTCCACGCCCCCGTCTATCGCGCGCACCACGTCCTCGGGGTTCTCAAACAGGAAGAGGGCCTTGGTGCTGCCAAAGCGCGGGTCCCCCCAGATCTCGACGAGCTTGGAGACGGGAATGACGTTGGCGCGCACGCCCGGAGGCGCCGCCTCGGTGATGAGGGTCTTGCGCATGGGGTCGCGGGCGACGCCGTCGGACACGACCACGATGCGCGTGGGCGAGACCTGCTTGGCCCACGCGGTCGCGACCTGGCCGTGCAGCAGACGAGAGTCAATGCGGACCAGCGCCGTCTGGATCTTTCCATCGCCCAGGACCGTGCCGGGCGCCAGCGTCAACTTAGACTTGCCCGCCCTGGTCGCCGGCGCGGCAGTGACGATCGCCTCGGGAGTGAGGCTCTCGGGCACGACGTTGACGCTCACCTTGGCGCCTTGGTAGACGCCCCGTGCCACCTCTGCGGCAGTCTGCGCCTCGACGCGCGACTCATAGGCCGAGAGCAGCATGGGAAGGCTGAGGCCCGTGACCGCGACCCAGTCGTCATGCTCGCCCTCCCCAAAGAGCGTCACGGTCTGGTTGTAGGGAGTGCCGCCCTTAAGATCGACAAGGAACAGCACGTGCTCCTGGTCGGACAGGGTCGAGACGGCCTCGACGAGCTTGGCCTTGAAGTCGTCGGGCCCCATGTCGGGGGTGAGAGAGACAGTCGCGACGTCATCTTGGGAGCCAAAGATCATGGCCCCGGACGACAGGACGCCCTCCGCGAGCCCACCATGGCTGGCGAGAACGATTCCTACCACTGCTGACCTCCATTCCATTCTGTGAGAAGAAGCGATGCGTGATCCGTGCGTGAAGCGTGTGTGCGCATGTTGTGACGACTGCCGCGGCGCTTGTCGTCAGTTCATGCTTCGTAATCATAAAATGTTTCGTTCATAAAGTCTATACATTTCGCTAGGAATTATCTGAAGAACGGCAAATTGCAGCCCAAACGTGGGGATACACCTGAGAACCAACGGATGACGATATGTCCCATGGCCGGCGGGCGGTGGGAAATCGTCTTTGAGCGGCATGATGGCACGTCCTGTGCCTACGTTTGCAGACGTGCGACGGGGGCCCGCAACGCACCGCGAGACCCGTCGCCGTCGCGACGCTAGGCGGCACGGACGCGCCCGTCAGTCGTACTGGGGAGGCACCGCCCGCAGCACCGGGTCATCGATGAGCCCCTGGAGCTCCGCGCCCGCCGTCGCCAGGAACCAATCGCCGGTCGTCACCAGGCCCTGGCGTCGCAATTCGCCCAGAAGCAGCGCGCAGACCTCGTCCACCAGGCGCTGCCGGCCCTCCCGGTCGTCAGCCGCCCCCACCAGGCGCCGCAGCAGCTCCCCCACTTGGGGCCCCAGCTCCGGCAGCTCGCACAGCATCCGCCAGGCCCACTTGTAGTAGGGCCGATAGGCGCGATTGAGCAGGAACGTCAGCTGCTCCGCCTCGTCGATGAAGCGCGCCAGCGTCTGGTTGACCGCCACGACGTCGCCGCGCGCCGCCATGCGCGCAAGATTGTACTGACCCGTCTGGGCGAGCGCCATGCATCGCGCCGCCATGCGCTTGAGCCAGAGGTCGCGCGGGTAGTAGCCCAAAAGCCCCCTGCGCACGGCCGAGAAGGTCCCTGGACCGTCAACGAACACCGCCCCGTTGGTGGCCAGCAGGAGATTCTCCTCGGGAATGTCGCGCCACGACCTCCAGCCCACGGGAACGTCGGCGCGCCCAATGAGCTCCGTGTAGAATGCGGACACCGTCATGACGCGCGGCCCCACCCCAAACTCGGACGTGGTCCGCACATGCGCGGGGGGATGCTCGCGCATCAGCTTGGCTTTGAGGCGCTCAAGGCGAGGGAGCTGGTCGGCATCCTCGTCGAGGACCCAGAGGTAGAAGTCAATCCCCCAGTCGTGGTCGCGCGAGAGGCCGTCGTCAAGGCCCAGGCATTCCGACCCGTTGCCCACCAGGCCGCAGGCGACGCGAGGCCACAGGTCGGGCGCCGCGGCCGCAAGGGCCGGCGCCGCCACTCGCTCGACATAGGCGCGCACGTCGTCCAGAACCCCCATTATGAGAGACCCTCTCGCACGTTGCTCATGACCGCGTCGCGCTCGGCCCGGGCGGCGTCAGCCTCACCGGCGCGTCCCAGGTCCTCGAGAAGCGCCGCCATCTCTCCCATCACGGCAGCGTAATCCAACGTCCGTCCCGCACAGCGCAGCAGCGCGTCCCGGGCACGTTCAAGACATGCCAGCGCCGACGCACGCTCACCCAGGACGCGCAGGGCCCGGCCTTGCGCCTCAAGCGCCGAGGCATAGTGCGTCCCCAGGTCACCCTGCCCTTCATACCATTGTGCTGACGTCCGAGCCAGCTCGAGGGCGGCGGGAGCGTCCCCGGCCGCAAGCAGCAGATGCGCCACGTTGCTCTGCGACGTGGCAAGCTCGGCATCATGGCCCGGGAGCTGGGCAATGCGCCCCATGGCCTGTCTGGCGACGTCGAGCGCCCGGAAGACCTGCCCGTCGTCATGAAGCGCGAGCGAGAGGTTGTTGAGCGCTCCCACATGCTCATAGGCATAGGGGTCGCCGGCGTCGGCCAATATCGCAGCAGCCTCCTGAAACGCCTCGATGGCCTCCGCGCGGGCGCCCCGGAGCCGGTCAAGACCCGCGCGGTTGAGCAGGACGATGGCATACTGCGGCGTGCCGCCCATGCCTTCCGCGCGCAGGACCTGCAGCGTCCTGTCGAACACGGGAAGCGCCTCTCCCAGGCGGCTTGCGTTCCTCAGGTGGCAGGCGAGCTGATTCAGCGCCGGCACGCGGTCGAGGGGGGACTCGCCCGCCCCCAGGGGGCGCTTTGCCTCATCTCGCAGGAAGGATTCGACCGCCATGAGGTCGCCTGCGGCGTACAGGGCGTCGAGCCGCTCGTAGAAGCCTTGCTCCGTCCCTGCCGCGCCCGTCATGCCGTCGACACCCTCACGCCGGCGCCCTCGAGGGCACAGCGATATGCATCGGATATGCCCGCGTCCGTATACAGCAGCACGTCATGCCCCGTCAGGCGTAGCGGACTCGAACCGTGCTGACCGAACTTCTCCGACTCCGTGAGCACCACGACCTTACTCGCTGACGTTGCCATGCCGCGCACGGCATCGGCCCGCATGTGGTCGCCGTTGGTGAAGCCCACCTCGGGCGCCCAGCCGTCCACGCCCACGAACAGGTAGTCAACGAGAAACTCGCGTGCGCACAGCCGCACAAGCGGACCCACCATGACCTGCGAGTCGCGCTGCACCACGCCGCCGAGCAGCGTCGTCTCGACCGAGACGCTGTCGCGGATGTAGCTCGCGATGAAGGCGCAGTTGGTGATGATGGTCACACCCTGCCTGGTGTCGGCAAGCTCGCGGGCAAGAAGCGCGCAGCAGCTGCCGCTCTCGATCATGACCGTTGACCCGTCGGGAACGAGCTCTGCGGCCTTTCGTGCTATCCGGCGCTTTTCCTCGTAGTGGTACGCGAGACGCCCACCAAGGTCATTGGGATTGGAGAGGAGCGCAAAGCCATGTTCGCGCTTCACGAGGCCCAGAGCCTGAAGGGCGTCGAGGTCCTTTCGCATGGTGACGTTCGAGACGCCAAGACGTTCGGCAAGGGCCGTGACCTCAAGTCGCTTGTCCTTGGTGAGCATCTCGAGTATCTGGTTGTCCCGCCTGGACATGCACCCTCCGCTCGACGCGCAACGTTTCTAATGAAGCCACTGTAGCGCTTTCCGTAACGTTTTTTGCGTAATAATTTCGTACGTAACGGAAAACGTAATGGAAACGTGCGAGTAAGGGAGGGGGCCTTTCTCACGGGGCTTGTCCCGTCACTTCTTCTTTGTGCCAGACGGCCTCTCCAGGCTCACGCCCGCCGCCATCATCATGGTCCTGACGTTGGCCTTGCCTCGCTCCACCACCATGTACAGCATGACCGAGGCCAAGGCAGAAAGGACGAACGTGCTCATTCCCACGACGAGCGCCCAGGCGGGACCGCCCTGATAGATGTTCCAGTAGGCGAGCAGCGCCCCCACGGCCAGCAGGGAGTAGGCGATGCGCTTCCACACCTCCAGGTTCATGATGGCGCGCGTCTGCACGTCCGCCTCGCGGATGAGGGCCTCCCTGCGCTCGGGCGAGACCCGCTTTCCCGTGACCACGTGGCGCGCACCGGGCGCAAAGCCTCCGGGGACCGTGACGGGCGTCGGCTGCGCATCGGCCGCTTTGGTCGCGTCGGTCGCGCCTGCCGCCGTTGTTGCCGTGGCCGCCTCCTCGCGTCGCGTGAGGTCACTCTCGCTCGTGTGCATGGCTGCGCCTTTCTGTCCTGCGGACGATTGTGCAAGGGGCAAAGGCGACCCAGCCGCCAGGCCCCTGGCCGCCGGGCCGACAGGCCGCGTCAACGCCTGCCACCCGGTCGCGTCGACTGGGCCGCGTCGTCCGCAAAGCTTACGAACGGGGTGGGGCCGCCAGTGGGCCCCACCCCGTCTTTCACTATGCCGGCTGTGCCGGACTCGCGGGAACCAGCGCCCCATCCGGGAGCCGGCACCCCACCCACGTGCCTAGTAGGACAGGCCGGGGTTGAAGAAGCCCACGAGCACGCCCACAAAGGCGACGGCGACCAGGATGAGCATGACCGGAATGACGCCGATCTTCTTCTTGGTCATCATCCACCAGCAGAGATACACGAACACGAAGTTGAGGAGCTTGGGGAAGATGCCCGAGCCAAAGACGTTGAGCGACACCGCACCGGTGGCGTTGAGCGCCTCGGCCGTGACGGTGGAGCTGCTGGACCACAGGACGTTCTCGAGCGGCCCGACGCCCGGCAGAACGAGCGCCGTGCTGATGGAGACCCAGGTGGCGGCAACGGCACCGATGACCATGGCGCCCACCATCAGAATAGCGCTGCGCAGGGCCTGGGACTCGGGACCAACGAGAGCCTGGACGGCGGAGCCGCCGAGCTCGTAGCCGCGGTCATAGGCGAGCTTCATGCCAAAGTACATGAGGACGTTCCACGCGACGATGTAGAACAGGGGACCCAGGACCGAGCCGCCGGCGGACAGGCCAAGGGAGATGCCCAGCAGGATGGGGATGAGCGTGCCGACGATGATGGAGTCGCCGAGGCCGGCGAGGGGGCCCATCAGGCCGGCGCGGATGCCGTTGATGGTCTCGTCGTCGATGGCCTCGCCGTTGGCGCGAGCCTCCTCGAGGCCGACCGTGAGGCCCACGACCATGGTGCCGATCTGGGGCTCGGTGTTGAAGAACGTGGTGTACGTCTCAAGCGCGCTGACCTTGTCCTCGTCCTTGTCGTAGAGCTCGTCCACGATGGGAAGCATGGCGGCAAGATAGCCAAACGTCTGCATGTGCGCCTGGGAGAAGCAGGTCAGGTTGCCGTAGGCCCAGTTCCTAAAGGACTTCCTGCGGGCACCGGTGGAAATCTTCTTGGTCTCGGCCATGATTAGATGTCCTCCTCTTCCTCGTCGTCGGAGGCGCCGGCGCCACCGGAAATGGCGGGACGGGCGACCTTGGCCTCCTCGATCTGATACTTGATGAGCGCGAAGAACGCGGCCACGACGGCGCACGCGATGAGATTGAGGTGCAGGCAGGCCGCGAGCGTGAAGCCAAAGGCAAAGGTCAGCCAGTCAAGAGGCTTGTTGATGACCTGCTTGCACAGGATGGCGATACCGACGGCGGGAAGAAGGGAGCCGACGGTGAACAGTGTCTTCATGGCCAGGCCGTCCATGGGCATGTAGTCCTTCATGAGCTGGACCATCTGGGAACCGGCCATGCAGATGATGAACGTGGGGATGAAGGAGAACAGGACGTGCGAGATCCAGGGATAGACAAAGTCGACGAGCGGAATCTGACGCTTGATGGTGTTCCAGTCACGGGTCTCCATGGCCTTCCAGCCGATGGACTGCCACACGAGGTTGAGCGTGGCGGTGCCATAGAACAGGACGGTGCCGAGGGTGCCGACGGCGGCACCGAGGGCGGCGGCGAGCGACGCGGCGGCGGCGGAGCTGGGGTCGAGACCCTGGGCGTGAATGGCCAGGATTGACAGAGGGATGCCGATGTAGGTTACGGCGCGCACGTCGGCGGAGACGGTTCCGCCGGGGGTCACCAGGGCGATGTAGACGACCTGGATGGCCGCACCGACGATGATGCCGGACTGGACGTCGCCAAGGATGAGACCGACGACGAGGCCTCCGACGAGGGGGCGACCAAGGGTGTAGTTACCGATGGTCGTGCCGCCCATGCCTGGCAGGGAGGCCAGGCAGGCAAAGAGACCCAGCAACGCGGCCTGAAGTGCATTGATTGCCATAACGCATGCCACCTTTCTTACCTAGATGCTCCTCCGCCCTCCAAGAGGGGGCGGATCGACTATGTCGAGGGGCCCTCGCACGAGAGGCCCCGTGGTGCCTACTGAAGGTCGAAGCGACTGCGGAACTTGGACCAGTTGCCGATGGCGTTGTCCTTGAGGAGCGCGAACTCGACGCTGTAGCCCGCCTTGGTGATGTCCTCGATGGCCTGGGCCTCCTCGGGGGTGATGGACTGGTTGTTGCCCAGCTTCACGGCGCCGGGACGGTCGTTGCACGGGCCCACGATGACGGTCTTGATCGAGGAGGGCTTGAAGCCAAAGTCCACGAGGATCTTCTTCATGTCCACAGGGTTCTTGGTGATGAGGAAGTAGTTCGTCTTGCTCGCGAGGACCTTCTCCATGCTCTCCTTGAAGTGGTCGAGCGTCCAGACGAAGGTCTTCTTTTCGGGCGCGGCGCCCTTGTAGGCGGCCTTGAGGACGGGGTTGTTGGCTGCCGCGTCGTTGACGGCGATGATGCCGTCGCAGGGGAACTCCAGAGCCCAGCGGGTGACGGTCTGGCCGTGAATCATGCGGTCATCGATACGAACGAATGAGATCATGGGGACGCTTCCTTTCTGGTTGATAGGAAAACCTGCGATGCGCCGCTGCGCGACGCGGGGACATTGGCTTTCGCACGAAGCGTGCCTCAGAGGTCCTCGTCCTCGTCGCCGCCCAGGTCGAGCACAAACTCACGGATGGCGGCCTGACCCTCGGCGATGACGCGCTCCTTGAGGGTGGCGTCGTCCTCGTCGGCCTCCATGGCAGCCGTGATGACCATGGGAAGGTTGGCGCCGCCAAACACGGTCAGACGCTCCATGATGCCCTTCTTGGTGAGGACGTTCATGGCGTTGGTGAGGGGGGACCCGCCTATGACGTCGCCAAACAGGAAGACGGAGTCGTCGGCGCCGATGGGGGCCACCGTCTCCTCAAGCTTCTGGACATAGGCCTCGGCGCCCATGTCGCTGGTCATGCAGCAGTCAAGGACGTCATCCCTCTCGCCCACCAGCATGTCGAGCACGCTATGCAGCCCGGGAGCAAACGTGCCATGACTCACGATCAACAGATAGCGCATGCGGTCTCCTTCCATAGCGACATGATCGAACCCGCGCCCGCACGGATGCGAATGTGTCTTGGCGGCCTCGGGACTTCGCAAACCCAACCGTCAGTATACCGTGTTATGGAGGAGATGTGTCCAAATTTCTCTGAAACGGTGAAGACGTCTCTTTGTCCTGCACGTTTTTTGTCGCCGGGGGCCGTTGCGGCCCCTCACTCCCAGGAGATCGAGGCGACCTCGTCGCCCACCTGGACGCTGCCGCTGTCGCGGATGTCCAGGCGGGGGAACTCGCTCGAGTTGGTGACGATCATGAGGACGGGGCTCGACGCGTCCTTTCCCACCAGGGTGGGGTCCCACGACAAAAGCGGCGTGCCGCGGTGCGCCGAGTCGTTCTGCCACACGTGCTGGCGGAAGCCTCGCCTGCTGGCCGACGCCGTTGAGGAGGCGACGACGATGAGGACCTCGATGCCGTCCTGGGTGAGCACGCCAATGGCGTGACGCGTGGGAACCTGTACCGTCACGCGACAGGCGGCGGGCGCGTACACCGTGTTCCCGCTTGGGACGATGGCCACCCCCGCCCCGCAGGCGCCGCTCGCAAAGTACGGGTCGTCCACGTCGGACAGCGCAAGGAGCTCCCCCGCCACGGGGGCGAAGAGCTTGCCCCTCTCCTCGAGAGGCACCTCCAGGGTCACGTAGTCGTGGTCGTGGAAGGAGCGGTTGCGCTGGTTCTCGTCGATGCGCGCCATGAGGTCGCGCGTCTTGTCGCTCATGTAGTAGAGGTCTGCGGTCACCTTGTCGGGACGCTCGTAGGCATGGACGAAGAAGGTCGTGTTTGCGACGGGCCCCGGGATGTCGCGATGGAGCAGCTCGGCGCTCGAGACGAGCGTCTCCTCGGCGGGCATGCGGTAGCGTCCTGGAAAGCGGCGCAGCAGAAGCGCCCGCACCTGGGAAATCTCGGATTCGCGGACACCGCAGGACCTCAGGAAGCCCTCGTAGCCGCCAAACGCCTCGTGGATGCGGTCGTGCACGAGCGAGACGGACGCGATTCTCGTCCTGAGCTCGCCGCGCACCTGGAGCGTGCGGGCGCCCTCCTCCACGTGCTCAAAGATGGCTGCGTTGACCTCGGGGATGTAGCCAAAGGAATAGACGTAGTCGGCCACGAGCTGGCGCCTCTCGACGCCTGCGAGCCCCAGGAGCACCAGGGAGAGAAGGCCCGTGCGGTCGCTTCCCGCGCCGCAGTGGAAGAGCGTGCACGCCGAGCGCGGCGCGTGCGCCAGGAAGGTGAAGATCTGCCGGAAGGCCGCGCGGTTCTCGAGCATGGAAAGGAGGCTCTCGGTAAGATAGCCGCCCACGTCGTCCTCGTGCGCGAGCACGCCCGCCGAGATGTCAAAGTCGTAGAGCGGCACGTTGAGGTACTCGACGTTGCGCAGAGACAGCAGGCTCTCGGGGCTGTTGGTGACCTCCTCCTTGCCGCGCAGGTCGAGGATGCGCCGCACGCCGTAGTCAAAGAGCTCGCGCGCGTCGGAGGGGCTGATGCGCGCCGTGGAGCCAGAGCGCAGGAAGCGCCGATAGCGCGTGGTGCCCGAGGGCGTGGGAAAGCCGCCAAGCTCGCGGACGTTGATGCCCGTCGCGATGTCGACCCGACCCGTCTCATAGCCGCGACGGGCGGCGCCCCGCTGCCGGCCTCTGCCCAGAAGGCGCATGCCATCACCCGTTTCGCTCGCACGGTCCTGAGCTCATCGTAGCAGCCTGACACGTGTCCGGCCAGGTCGCTCGCCGCACGTCCTCGCATTGATATGTGGTGGGTCAATGAGGCATGTTTGACGGAGGCCTCTCCGAGGGAAATTGATTGAGCTCATAAACTACATCATCACGATGGGTCGCCCGGCGCGGCGCCGTATCTGGGATTTTCTGGGCCACAACTATCACGGGAAAACACGAATGGTTTGTTATCCAGTGTGCCCCCACAGGTATCAGGCGCTTCTTGGCGCATAATTCAAACTAATGGATGAGATGCCCTTACAAGCACATTGCTGACGTGTGGCACATCTTTTCGCCCCTCTACAGACCGCATTAGTCGGCCTTTTTGGAGTTTTGAGTCCAAAAAGGCCGACTGATGCGGTTTGCGCGAACGCCAGACATGCTGCACGTAGATGCAGGGCAATGTATCAAGACCCAGAGCCCTGCGTTTTTGTTGCTGCAACAACAAAGGCGGGTACAATGAGTTGACGTACGCGCCACCATCCGCCTGTCCGTTTCCGCGCCGCCGCATCGGAGACCCCATGAACTGCCAGTCGCTCTCGCACACGCAGCTCTTCCTGGGTATGTCGCCTCAAGACATCGAGGAGGTCCTTCCCTGCCTCGGCGCCCACGAGCGCTCATTCGCCAAGGGCGAGGCAATTCTTCGCGCCGGGGACGTCACCAGGGAGATCGGCCTCGTCGAGAAGGGCAGCGCCAACGTGGTGGTCAACCTCTATTGGGGCGAGACGCGCATCTTTGGGCACATCCCACGAGGCGACATCTTCGCACAGAACTACGCCGCCCTCCCTGATCAGCAGACGACCTGCGACATCGTGGCCGTCGAACCCGCTCGCGTGCTCTTTGTCTCGCTCGAACGGCTGCTCACCACCTGCACGCGCGCCTGCGGATACCATCACCAGCTCATCTATAACCTCGTGCGCATCTCGGCCGAGAAGAGCCTGGGCCTCTCTCGACGCATGATGCACATCGCCCCCAAGACCATCAGGGGGCGTGTGCTCTCGTATCTCTCGGAGCTTGCCGCACGGCAGGGCGGCCCGCGCGTCAGAACGCCCTTCTCGCGCCAGCAGCTTGCAGAATACCTGGGCGTCAACCGCAGCGCCCTCTCAAAGGAGCTGGGCAAGATGCGGCAGGAGGGCCTGCTGACCTATCACCTGAGCGAGTTCGTCCTCAGCGACGACGCCCTGCATCAGGCCTGACGCGCGAGAAGTGCTCCTTGGCGAACTCCATGTCCTGCACCGTCTCGACCGTGCCGACGTAGGAGCCTCCCCCATCCCGAACGGCCCAATAGGTTACGAGCATGGTGCGCCCGCCCTTTTCCATCCACACGGGCACGCTGTCCTTGGTGCCGTCGCGGAAGCTTTCGATGATGGCTCGGACCATGGGCTCCACCTTGGGCGGGTGGCAGGAGAACACATCGCGGTCGATGGCCATGCCCGCGCGCTTGAACACCTTTGGCCCCTCGTTGAAGAAGCGGTTGATGTTGTTCGCATCCACGAACGTAATCTCAAGCGGGAGCGTGTTGAGCATGGCCGTGAGCTGAGGAACCGTCAGATGTCCGCCCGGCATGCGAACCTCCTCCTCCACGCTGGCGCCCGTCGTGGCGCCTGACGCCTCGTGGGCGAGCGCGTCCTCGGCCTCCTGCCACACAGACCCCTGGACACCCAGGCAGCTGGCGTAGTCCTTGGCATCGTGATAGACGCCCACCCACTCGTCATCCCCAAAGGTCTCGGCGCAGACGGGAAAGAGAATGTTGCGCTCCTTGTAGACCATCTCGCTCGCGCGACCGACGACCGCCCGCAGACGGGAGAACCACACGGCGCTGCGGTCCTGGTCCCTGTAGAGCGCGGACAGCTCATCGCGAATCTCGTCGTCAACGGTCCACATGACCATTGCCGGGCCCGTGATGTTATGCCTGGTTCTGAGCTGCGGATAGAGGAGGTCGCCCTTCTTGGCGTAGTGGATGGCCACCTCACGCAGGCGCGCGAGCAGGGCCGAGGGGTCCTCCCCTGCGTCCAGAACCTGCAGGAGCTCGGCAATCAGCGCCTCGATGCGCTCATTCTCGCGAGAGAAGGTCTGAAGGGGGTGTCCCTCCACGGTCTCGAGTGACGCCGTGGAAGAGGCGCGCGTCGCCGTGAGAGAGGCGGATCCTGCTTCAGGAGAAGCGGAAGCCGAGGCCGGCGCGGCGACATCGGAAGGGGCGGCGGCAGGCGGGTTTGCTGCCAGGGCACGCGACGCGCGCTCGAGGGCCGACTCGTTGCCATGGGAGACGGACGCCGCAGCCTCAGCCTCGGCATGGGCGAGGCGCTCTTCGAGGGTCGAGCCGTGAAAGAGCGCGGAGTGGACGTCGCAGAGGCGCTGCACCTCGTCAAGCGGGGTCCCCTCGCTCAGGATCTCCTGTTCGGCGCGCATGATCTCCGAGGCCTCAACATCGCTGAACTCCCTCGCGAAGTCGCCGCGGACCGCCTCGAGATCCTCGCCCGCACCCAGTCGGCGCAGATAGCCCTTGATCTGCTCCGTGCGATTTGCCGCCCGTCCGAACGGGGCCGACGGCGCGGACGAAGCGGGCGGCGCGGACGGATTCTCCGAGAGGGACGCTTTGGGCGCGGCCGGCGCGGTCCCAGACGCCGATGTCGCTCCGGGCGCCGCAGGCGCGGTCCCCGGTGCCCCCACGACCGTGAAGCCACGCGCCTCAAGGCCGCGGACCACGTCATCCAGGGGGATTCCCTTGATTCTGGCACCCTTGGGGATGGTCATGACCCGACCTGCCGAATGAAGTATCGCGTTGTTATCTATCTCGGAAAACCCAAGCTCAGATAGGATGTGAGCCAGCTCGGGACGTTCGCTTACAAGGTCGAAGACCGTGCGAGAGAGATCGAGCGTCTTATTGCCGCCGACATTGCCGTTGTCCATCATGGTCGCTCCTTTACGTTGGCGTGTTAGCTGCAGCATAGGAGCACATGAGCGCAATGTATGTGGTTATGGCAATAAAAAGTTTGACTTGGTTATCAATTTTTGTCACGGGGGGCGAGCTGCTGTTTTATCGCGGAGAGCGGCCTGTTCGCCGCCGTAACGGTCGGGCAGGCGACGGCCTTCGCGCGCTCCCCCCTATATGACGTAATTCCAGGCAGGCTCGGGCTCGCCCGGATGATGGACGATGATCTCCTGATCCTTGAGCTTGACGCGGGCGTGCTCGGGCACCGACTCGCACACGAAGGCGCTGCCGCTCACCACCGACCCGGCGCCGATGTGCGTCTCGCCGCCCAGGATGCTCGCGTTGGAGTAGACGGTCACGTAGTCGCCGAGCGTGGGGTGACGCCTGACGCCCGAGAGCCCCTGCCCCTTCTGCGTGGAGAGCGCGCCCAGGGTGACGCCCTGGTAGATCTTCACGTGATTGCCAATGACGGTCGTCTCGCCAATGACCACGCCCGTGCCGTGGTCGATGAAGAAGTACTCGCCGATCTGGGCGCCCGGGTTGATGTCGATGCCCGTCTTGCTGTGGGCGTGCTCCGTCATCAGACGAGGAATCAGCGGCACGTCAAGCTCATAGAGCACATGTGCCAGACGATAGACGAAGATGGCATAGAGCCCGGGGTAGGAGACGAGCACCTCCTCGTAGCTGCGCGCCGCGGGGTCACCGTCAAAGAGCGCCTGAATGTCCGTGAGCAGCAGGGCCTGGACGTTGGCGAGCTCGTCCATGAAGGTGCTGGCCAGGCTCGTCGCCCGCTCGCAGGCGAGCTCAAGCGCGAGCGAGCCGTCGCCAAAGATCAGCGCGTCGCGAATCTGGCACCTGAGCACGCGCTCTATGTGCAGGAGACGCTCCCCTATCAGCAGCTCCGAGCTCGTGCCGGCGGCGCTGTCGTTGTCAAAGTAGCCCGGAAACATGAGGCCGCGGATGTCCCCCAGGAGGCTGATACAGGCGCTGCGGCTGGGAAAGCGCTTCTTGGGCTCCCCAAAGAGCGCCGCCTCGGCCTCATAGCCACGCCCAAACGCGGCGATGCGCCTGTTGAGTGCGTCTTCCTGCATGCGTGCCTCCCTCGCTGAACCGGCAGAGGCGCGGCGTGCGCCTCGTGATTGGTCCCACAGTGTAGCTCATCGAGGAGAACGGGGCCTACGCGGCAGGCATCGGCGCAACCGAGCCCAAGGCGTGTGCGGGGCAACGGCGCCGAGATAACAAAAAAGGTCAGAAGCGACGAGGCTTCTGACCCGAGCGTTTGGTTGCGGGGGCAGGATTTGAACCTACGACCTCCGGGTTATGAGCGAGTCAAGCTGGAGGTTCCGTAAATTCTCCCGCGTCTACCTCGTCTGGACGCACTGCGCTGAGCAGGCGTTTTGTGTTTTTTCGCGTCTCCAACGTTCTGTAGGAATCTGCTTCGTCTGCATCTCCAACCTCGTTTTTGCGGTCATTTGGCGGTCACTTTGGCGGTCACAATGTCGGTCAGAAACGGCTGTTGAAAACCGAGTGGAAGGAAGTGGAGATGCAGAACCTTACCTACACCAGCCGTGGCCTGAGGAGACGGATAAACAGCGACCGATGGGAGGCGGTCCTCTCGCATACCAACCCCGTGACGGGCGAGGTCGTGAGGACGTTCCATACGGTCGAGGGAAAGACGCGCCGGCAGGCAGAGCGCGCACGCGACGCGCTCATCTTGGAGCTCGAGCGCAAGGGAGGAGCCGTCGGCTCCTCGATGAGCGTGCGTGAGTTCATGGAGCAGTTCCTCGCCTACAAGGAGGGCTCGGGCACCATAGAGCCCTCGACGGCGCGCAGCTACCGCGCCGAGGCGCGCCAGATAGACTCCTACATCGGGAACGTCCGCCTGGCGGACCTCTCAGTGGAGGACGTGTCGGGCTGGATGCGCGACATGAGCGCCGACGGCTACGCGCCGAAGAGCGTGTCGAAGCCCTTCCGCCTGCTCAAGCAGGCGCTCAAGTGGGGCATGGCACAGAACCTCATCACCAAGAACCCCTGCGACTTCTGCAAGCCGCCCAAGCGCGTGAAGACGCCCATCAACGCCCTGCCGCGCGAGGAGCGCACCCGCATGCTGGAGCTGGCGAGGCGCGCGCAGCCGGCGCCTTTGGGCATAGCCATAGAGCTCGTCCTCACCACGGGCATGAGGCGCGGCGAGGTCTGCGCGCTCAAATGGTCCGACCTCTCCGATGACGGCACCATAACCGTGAGCCACGCCCTGGGAAACGGCGACGCCATCATGGACAACGTCCTCGGCGCGCCCAAGCGTCGCAAGCGCGCGCTCAGCTTCTCGGTTGACCAGCTCAAGGCAATGCTCCCCGCAGCAGAGGAGAAGGAGACAGGCAATGGGCGTCTTTAGGCTCGTCTGGCGCTTCGTGCGTTGGCTCTTCCGCGCTGTATCACGGTGGATGTAATACACTGTAATCAATAAACTTGCTTGGCCTCTGCTTTCGAGCATGCACACTGGCGGGTCTTCTTTAATAAAGAAATATTATCCAGACCCTGTGATAAATCAGAAGTCAAATACGAGGACCCTCCGTTCGAATAAGTCGAGCGGAGGGTCCTCGTAAATCAAAGCTGCTTTCTCCATCTACACAGAATGTGCAATTCCGTAGAACTTGAGCATCTCGTCAATCTCCTCAACCACATCTGGCGCGGGCATACGAACTGGCGTGCGAGTGATGCCAGCACGTACACCCATCATGTTAAGAGCCTGCTTCATTACTGCTGGAGCTACACATTTCTTCAGCGTCTTCCGCAACGGGTCCATCATCTCTCGCCCTATTTTTGCCTCATCCAGCCTGCCCGCAAGGAAATCGTTATAGAGTTTGACTTCAACCTCAGGGATGATGTTTGAGGTAGCCGCCACACTAGCTGATGCGCCAGCCTCAAACGCTCTGAGCATGAGAGAGTCCGATCCATTAAGTACAGCAAACCCGCTGTGGGATTTTGAAGATTCAATGTAAGCAAGTTGAGTATCGAAGTCCCCACCGCTGTCCTTGATACCTACGATGCCGTCAACTCCAGCCAAACGATCAACCGTTTCTGGTTCGATTTTGCAACCCGTCTGACCTGGGATGTTATACATGACCACAGGGGCGTTCACTCTCTCAGCAATACGCTCGTAGTGAATGTAGAGATCATCCTGATTCGGGACCAGATAGTATGGTGTCACAACGGACAGTACATCAGCCCCTGCGTCCATCAAACGAAGTCCGAGTTCAATCGTATGCAGGGTACTACAGCATCCTGCACCCGCAATCACGGGGACGCGGCCATCCACTGCTTTGACCACAGCACGCGTCAGACAGACCTTCTCGTCATCATCCATAAGGTGAAATTCACCATTGGTGCCAGCAATGAATATTCCGTGGACCCCGCGCTCTACAAGCCAGTCCGCCATGAATGCTGCAGCCCCAGCATCAAGGGACTCATCCTCGGCAAACGGAGTAACCATTGCCGTGATAATGCCCTTTAGGTCAATTTTTGACATTTCTCTTCCTTCTTGCCTAGCGCCGAATCGCCAGCTATCGGTTAGTTGTTGTAATCATTTCAAGCCCACCAGAACGACCGAAAAGCATCCGAGGGTTCCGTCCAAGTCAGTGGGCGTTACGCATGCGTGCGCTTAACCTATTACTGAACGGACATTTCTCACACAGGCAGCCATGGTCTTCTCGTCTGCTTCGAGAGTAAAACTTGCGGCATGAGGTGTTATCAGGTAGTTCTCAAGCGCCAGTAGTCTCGCCGGACGCTCCGCAAGCTCCACATCCTCAGCCGCGAAAGCGAGCTTGCCATCCTTGAGTGCACAAAATAATGATTCGGTGTCAACAAGCCCAGCGCGCGCAGTATTCACAAGTATGGCCCCATCACGCATTTGCGAGAGGAAATCCTTGTTGACTAGTCTCTCGGTGGAGGGAAGCAGAGGAAGGTGAAGTGAAACGACGTTACTTCGGGCTAAAAGTTCATCCCGTCCGACAAGTCGCACATCTTCTGGAACCGACTCAGGAGTGATTTTTGGATCATACCCCAGAACACACATCCCCAGCGAGTGGGCAATCCGCGCAACTAGACAACCGATGGCACCAACCCCCACGATACCAATCGTTTTGCCTGCAGCCTCATGTCCAGTTACGCGTTCGTTGCAGCCCGCCTTTCCATTCGAGGCCAGCTCGTAGAATCGTCGAAGTGCAGCGAGCATGAGGAGGACGGTATCTTCGGCCACCGAGGTTGAATTGGCACCAAGAGCTTTCATTACTTCAATACCATGCTGCTCGCAGAAGCACACATCAATGTTGTCGAGACCAACACCATATTTTGCTATTACTTTCAGTCGCGGGGCACACTCTAGTATCTTTGCATCCAAGGGATCGTTGCCAGAAATAATTGCATCTGAATCGGATAGCTCGCTGACGAGCTCCTCGCGTGTAAAACGTCTCCCTAAATCATTTACTACAACTTCATGACCCGCATTGCGCAACTCATTAATCCAATACTGGCCTTTCTGAAAAAATGGGCGCGGGGTCACCACCACTCGTGTCACCTAGAGCACCCCCAGAAATGAGAGCGCAAGACTGCCAATAACCACAGCGAGCAAAATGCGCAAATAATGAGGTCCACGCTTACTAATGTAGAGATAGATGGCAAAAACGACCGCAATCGGAAGCAGACCTGGTGCAATCTTGTCTAACATTTCTTGAATAACGATTGAGTTGCCGCCATCGGTCGCAATTACCAGCGGAGTTGCCAGCTTCACGTATGTTGCAGACAGAGCTCCCATCATAAATAGGCCGAACATTCCAAAGCCGTCAATAATCCGCTGCATCTGTCCGGAATGAAGGATATCCATGATGGATTCCTTGCCCTTCCGATAACCAAGGCCCATCAGGGCTCTACCGCAGAAGAACATGTAGGTCACTTGGTAAATAAGGGGAATAAACGCTGCAACAACTGAGCCACCCATAACAAAGGGAATACAAATACCCATGATGATTGGGCGAAGCGTACCGAAGTCTAGTGTGTCACCTATACCAGCAAGCGGACCCATAAGACCCGCTTTAAGGCCTGTAACGAGTTCGGCAGTCTGCTCCTGATTCTCGGCATCCTGCGTTGATGCGCCTTCTTCCAGAGCGATTGTGATGCCGTTAATGATAGATCCCCAGTTGGCTTGGGTGTTGTACATCGCGAGATGGCGTTGCAAGGCCTTGGAAAAGTCTTCTTTTTTTGGATAGAGCTCCCTCAGAATATCAATCATCGAGTTGCAGTATCCCAGCGCCTGCAGTCGCTCAAAATTGAGAGATGTCTCGGAAAAAGCATGCCACCAGAGGAATGATCTGAAAATATCTTTCTGGGTGATAGTAGCAGCAGAGGAGGATGCGACTATGCCCGAATCAGTTCCCTCGAGGTCTTCGGTCTCCGTAAGCTTTGGCGTATTCATGCTATGCCTCCTCAGAAGACTTATTGTCAGAAAGGCTCAGGAAATACATCACCATGAGCACAATT
The DNA here is from genome assembly GCF_001811895.1 of Olsenella sp. HMSC062G07. Lineage (NCBI taxonomy): Bacteria > Bacillati > Actinomycetota > Coriobacteriia > Coriobacteriales > Atopobiaceae > Olsenella > Olsenella sp. HMSC062G07. Next base: position 179,109 of record NZ_KV806951.1, on the reverse strand, counting down.
ACAGCCCCAAAAATTGCAACGCCAATAGTGCTCAAGCCGGTGTAGGCCACTAGGAAGAAACCGCCTACAAATAATGGGAGGTACTGCTTCTTCCCAATGACGATCATCGTGATTGCAAAGCCGAGAGCAGGAAGAATATTGCCGGCTGTGGCCAGACCGATCGTGGCCCACTGCGGAAGCATGTTCACGAATGTCTGGATTGCATCTGGACCAAAGAGGCATCCTACGAACACAGGTACAAACCGCATTGGGAAGGCAAGGAGAATCGGATAGAGTGTTGCACAGAGGCGCACGCCTCGACCATTACCCTCAAGCGCGTACTCGTCAGCCTTATGCACAAATATTGTGTTAAGAGTCTTTCGCACGTTCTCGAGAACGACCCCGAGGAGCCCCAATGGGATTGCAAGTGAAATAGCAATCGTAGGCTCGATGCCTGCAGTTATTGCGATTGGAATAGCAACACAGGATGCAAGGCCCTCGTCAGCTGGTGGGTTTCCACCCGGAGCAATGGAACCAATGTAGACCATCTGAAGTGTAGCTCCAACTTTCAGAGCAGTTTCCATGTCACCAAACATGAGACCAACAAAAGGAGCGATACAAAGCGGCATTCTCATGATTGAGAAGCCATACCAAACCTTCGCCTGGGATATCCAGTAGAGCAGCGCCAGTAGCGCCGCCTGAAGAACAGTCATTCTTGGCTACCTTTCTCTATGCGAGCTTCGCTGACACCTTTTCTAGGCTCTCTGGCTCTTCTCCTGGGACCGTCTGGAAGTAGACCCGTATGCCAAGGGCATCGATGGAAGCAAGCTTATTCGCATCTTCGGAGTCGAGGGAAATCTGGTTATGTACAATTTTTCGGCCCGGCTTATTCTCAAGCCCGCCTACCTGAAGTTCGCTAAATCTAATCCCCGCTTCTACTACAGCCTTTGCCATTTCTACGGTCTTAAAGAGAAGGAGAATCGGCGCATCTCCATAAAAACTGTCTGTCTCCCACTTCGAAGATGCCGTCGCAACACTTATGATATCTACCTCGATACCAGTGGGAGCAGCCATCTTGTAGACCGCTGACAGAAACTCGTCTTTGGAAAGCTTGTCGTCAATGATAATGATTTTTGTGGCACCGCACTGTTTAAGCCACTTCGTAATGACTTGTCCATGAATAAGGCGATAGTCGACGCGCGCATGTACAATCTTTTTTGCCATGCCTGTCACCTCCCCTCGTAGTCGTCATAAGTGAACGAGCGGCATGCGGCAGAACCTGCAGACTGAGCAATACGCTGTAAATCGCGTAGACTGAGGTCATCCGATGAACCGCGCATCATAAGGACTTCAAGTAACATCCCAAGATTGAGCCCGCTCACACACCGAACCTCGTGTGACTTCGAGAGCATCATGGCAACGTTGGCAGGGGTTCCGCCAAACACATCAACAAGTACCAATGCTGGCCCACCTACAATCTCTAGGAGATGCGAAGCTTTCTTAGCAAGTGATTCCACTGAGGCCCCCGGATCCAGTGATAAAGCACTGAGTTTCTCCTCGTGGCCGACAATCATCTCGCTGCTGGAGATAAGTGCTTCACCTGCATGTCCATGGGTCATAAGAAGAATGTATGGCGTGCCCACTATTGTCTCCTTTTTACTCAATATGGTGACGTCTTTGGTGCTATTCCGCATACCATCGCAAAGCATTCTATGGAGCGCCTCACCTGATTGGTATGTCCACCGAATCCAAACCCCACTCCTCCTTTTGTGTTGCCAATACAGACCCCCTAGTCTTGGGATTTCTCAGGTAGCGCTTATCATGAGGATTGCAGAACAAAGGCTGGGCACTATTCATAGATGTACAGAGGGACACACTGGGGGTGCATCATTCTCAACGAGACAATTGCGAAGGATTTCATCGATGCGCTCGGACAGTTTTCTGCCTATCGCATTAGCATCTATGACGATCGAGGTCGACTCATTTTCAGCACAAGACCCGAAGGCATGGGTGCAGCAAGCAAACGAGCTGCGACTGTCGCCACAATGGGAATGTCAGATGAACGATTCACAAAGGAGGGGGTAACGAGTGTCGCGCTTCCCATTGACGATAATGGACGACCTCTAGGATGCATCGAACTGGAAGGCATTGGTTCGGACATTCATGCTGTTGCGGCAGCGCTAAAGATGAGCTTTGAGATACGACTCAAGTTTGATGCTCTCGAGGAGGCTCAACGGAAAGCGATAGACAAGAACGAGGACCTAATTAGGCGCCTTATCTCTTCTCCCGCTGCTGCAAAATCCAGTACGAGTGAACTTGAGGGGGCTTTCTATCGTGCTGGCTTCTCTCATCTTGTACCACGCCAGATGCTTATCCTCAAGTCCGCCTCTTCGGGCTTTCTTGAGCACTTCTCAAGCGTGAACATTGCCTATGACTCGTCAGAGGATATCGCGGCGGCGATTGACGGCAGGGTCGTTATTCTCAAGGATACTTCAGAGGCTGCTGGACAGCCCAAAGAATACCTGGAGGGATACATCGCGCACCTCAGAGAGGACACGCCTTTCGTCGGAACAGTATTTGCAAACTCTCTCCGAACGACAAATTCTCGCATGCCACATACATACGGCATGCTTAGTTGGCTTGAAGCCAACACAAACTGGCTCGCACCTGAGAAGGACACGCTGTTTTTCTCGGACTACGTAAGCGAATACTTCATGTCGATGGTACCCAGCGATACCTATTCTGATGTTTTCAGCGACCTCGCAAGCGCTTCTCACATCGATGCAGAGGAGTTCATCACACTTTCCGATGCGCTCTCCGAAAGCAACTTTAACCTCGTTAAGGCAAGTTCCCGACTCTTCATGCATAAGAACACGCTCATTTACAGGCTCAACAAGTACAAAAAAGCGTTCTCCATTGACCCAATGAACTCGGCGACTGATAGGGACCTGATGCGCTATCTCGGATTTTATCTTAAGCAGTTGGAAGCGCGGGGAGATACAGATGAGCGAAATTAAGCTCGTGCGTGTCGATGACCGCCTCATTCATGCTCAAATTCTTCTTATCTGGCTGAAGGCGCTGAACATCAACACCATCCTTCTAGTGGACGATGACACGGCGGACAATGTGTTCCTGTCCGAAATTCTTAAGCTAGCCATGCCCAGTCACATAAGGCTGCACATTCGCAGTGTTCAGGAGGCTGTCGAATACGATTTCACAAGTTCCTCTGAACTTTGGGAAGATCGACGAACTCTAGTGTTGATGAGAGACCTTGTCACTGCCCAGCGTCTTAGCGAGCTTGGATTTATGTTTGATGAAATTCAAATTAGCGGAAGTCTTGTAGAGCGGGGGCTGGATAGACATCAGCTCCTTGATAATCTTCTCAAGACCTATCACCAACAGCTATCCCATCTACTTAGTCAGGACACTTCCATCTACTGCCAGGCAACACCCCAGTCTCCGCGTATCTACCTCAACCGGGCTGTAAACCGCTAGCCACGGATTGCGAGCGTTTTACGGCCGTGAACGGCGCAGAATCAGTCGGAATCCGTGCATTCGGACTGTGCCGCCGCTACCCGCTACTTGCCGGTCTCCACCTTGGGCTTGCCGAACCTATCCCGAGGCTTCGGTCCTATGATCTGGATGAAGATGACGAGGATGAGAATGGCGCCTTTTATGGTGTCGTTAATCAGGAGGTCCGTCTTCAGAGCGATGATGACCTTGTCGATGACGGTATAGGACATCGCGCGCCGAACAGGACGCTAAGGCGCTTGTCGCAGCCTCCGCTCATCGAGATGTCACTAGGGACAACGGCTGCAATCACGTACGTCTCATAGCTTTTGCCGGTGGTGGCTGGATCAGATCTGGCGTTCATCGCTATCCAGAGAAACGCCACAAGACCGATGTAAGCATGGTCGCGAGCATGACGATGAAGGAGGGCATCTCCACGATGCCCACGAGAACGCCGTTGAACAGCCGCAGAGTGCACCAAGCGCAATCGCAAACAGCAGGATGAGCAGGATCGATCCCTGCGTTTGGTTGAACACCACTACGGCGAAGCCTGCCGCGAAGGCGAGCATGACCCTACGGAGAGGTCTATATCACCGGTCAGACAGATGATTCCCGTGTCCCTGCGATGATTCCGATAACCGCGCCGTGACGAAAGACGTTCATGGTCGCACCCAGCGTCAGGCCGCCGCTGACGGCAACGTAGACGGCGAAGATCGCCAGGAACCTGATGATAAAAGCTATGCCTCTTGATTGCGCTGAGAACCGATGCCACACTCCTACCGGAGGCATTGGCACGCGAGACTTCTCCTGCCATCGAAAGCACCGGCCTTTCCTCTATCGCCCTACGCTGAGGCAATCGCCCTGGTAGAGTAGAGCATCATCATCTGCTCGTCAATCTATCGTGCGGCAGTGCCTTCACAATCTCGCCGTCATAGAGCACGTACCAGCCGTTGGCACCCACACGGCCGCGCGCCATCACATTCGCGACCTCCTAGGGAAGCGTCGTGTAGCGTCTGGGATTGAACCTCGCGAAGGATTCACCCGAATCCGCTACCTTGTTTCCGTGAAGCAGCATATAATGGCCTGCCTCTTGAACTGCTCATCGATGAAGCGCTCGCAAGCCGTGGTGCTCGTCCTCCATGAGTTCCTGATGCAAATGCCTTGAACTCAGCATTCATGACGAGCCTGAGCACCGTGGCATATGAGACATGAAGGATCTCTTCCACCTCCGACAGCGTGATGGCGCAGCCCTCTTCCTCGCCTTCCCTTGTGTTCACGTTCTCCATAGGCTTTCCTTCGTTCTTCGACTTCACGCAGAAGCTGGCGGGAGGGCTTTGGGGCTGGTGGACTCCACTCGAAAGCCGGGCAAACTTAATGCATCTGCGAGCGCCAAGGGTGGGACGCCGCACTTTCGGGCCCGCTCGGAGATTTTTTATAAAAATAGATAAGGGAGATGAGAGGGACCGCTACAGCAAGAGCAAGCCGCCTGAAGCTACCACCAGGGCAGTACACAGGTTTTGCCAAGGCGGTAGCTACGCCGTTTTCTGAGCGGTTTTTGGCGTGCAAGAAAAAATTTTTGGTAGTCAAAGAAAACCCCAACCTGTTTTCACAGGTCAGGGCTTTGATTTTGGTCGCGGGGGCAGGATTTGAACCTACGACCTCCGGATTATGAGCGAGTCCGGGGCGATTTCATATCGAATCCAGCGGTGCTGCAGCGACGGAGAACGGCGTCTGACCTGTGGTTTTTCTAATCCCTGCAATCTGAGCAATCCTGATTTTCCACGTCTCCATCTTCGGTTTGGTGGTCATTTGGTGGTCACTTTGGTGGTCAGAATGGTGGTCACAAATGGCTGTGGAAAACGAGGATTGGACGAACATGGAACTACATTACACGAGCAGGTCGCTGCGCCGGCGACGCAACACCGACCAGTGGGAGTGCAGTCTCTCCCACGTGAACCCCGCCACAGGGGAAACAATCAGGACTTACCACACCCTGGTGGCCAAGACCCAGAAGCAAGCCGAGAAGGCCCGGGACGCGCTCATCGTCCGGCTTGAGCTGGAGGGCGGCGCCGTCGGGATGGGCATGCCGCTGCGGGAATTCCTCAACGCCTTCTTGCGCTACAAGGAGGAGTCCGGCACCATCGAACCCTCCACGGTGCGCAGCTACCGGGGTGAGGTCAAGCAGATCTGCGCCTACCTGGGCAACGTGAGCCTCGACGAGCTCTCCGTTGGGGACGTGAACAAGTGGATGAGCGACATGACGGCCGACGGCTACGCTCCCAAGAGCGTGGACAAGCCGTTCCGGCTGCTCAAGCAGGCCCTCAAGTGGGGCATGTCGCAAGACCTCATCCGCAAGAACGTCTGCGACTACTGCAAGCCGCCCAAGCGCGTGAAGACGCCCATCAACGCGCTCAACCGCGAGGACCGCACGCGCATGCTCAAGCTCGCCATCGCGGCCGAGGCGGAGAGCCCGCTCGGCCTGGCCATCGAGCTCGCCCTCACCACGGGCATGCGCCGCGGCGAGGTCTGCGCGCTCCGGTGGAGCGACTTCGACGAGAAGGGCACCATCACCGTGAGCCACGCGCTCGGCAACGGCCCGGGCGGCTTCTACCTCAAGGAACCCAAAACGGGCAGCTCCGCGCGCACCATCCCCCTCACCAGGCACACCGCCGCGGTCCTTAAAGCGAAGCGTTCCGACACCTGGCGCGTCATGGGCGAGATGGGCGTCGACCCCGGCGACCCGTACATCCTGGGTACTCAGGTGCCGGAAAGCCGCCCCTACAACCCCACGCAGCTCGGCAAGGACTTCGCGGCGTTCTGCAAGATGAACAGGTTCGACTGCACCTTCCACGACCTGCGGCACACCTTCGCGACCATGATGATCGGCAACGGGTGCGACGTGCGCACCGTGGCCAGCTACCTCGGCCACGCGAGCGTCTCCATAACGCTCGACATCTACGCCGACGTGGACCCCGAGAAGCCGCCGTCGTAGAGCGCGTCAGGAAGCACGCCCGGCGCGGTGCACGTGAGGTTCTCGCCCAGGAACGTGAGGTCGCCCGAGTCGCCCGACCACGTGCCCTGCAGGAGCCGTTCAACATCCTGAACCTGCTCGAACTGTCCTGCATCCATGTCCTCGGAAGCCGAAGTGCCACGCGAGCAGCCCCCGTAGGTCCCTCCCAGGCCCAGCACGGCCAGCAAGACGAGCGCTCCTACCAGCACCGCCGCCTGCTGCCCCCTGCCCATGAAGACCCCCTCGAACGCTCCCGCCAAGACGATTCCAGCCGTCAAAAGCGTGGCCGATTCCCAGCGCCCAAGCAACGTGAACAGCGGCTTCTCCCGCCAACGACCCCCGGGTTGCCAGCCCAGAGGTCGTAACGAGCCCATCCACAGCAGCCGCCCGTTCGGAAACCACGCTCTCCACGCTTTCCACGGCGGAAATGAGGCGTAGGGCCCCTCAACCGGCCCGAAGCCGAGCGGACGCGGTGGTAAGGGTGGTGAGGGTCACTGTCCCGCACGCCGCCCTCCGAGCACGGTCCTCCCGTTGGCTCTCCTTGGACCCTTCAGGGTCGTCGGGAACCGCGGACGACGCAAGGGTCGCGAAAACTTTTCCGAGGGGAAGGCCATTTCCGATTCCCCCGGAAAACTCAGGCCCTGGCAGGTTTCGCTTCCTCCCCTGCACCGCCCGCGAACCCCGGCGGCCCCTGGGCCACAAGGGACGCCAAAGGGGCGGACCGCAAACTTCGGGAGGTCATCATGGGAAACAGAGCCGTCATCACCACCAAGGACCACGACCTGGCGCTCTACCTGCACTGGAACGGGGGCCGCGACTCCGTCGAGCCGCTGCTCCGCTACTGCGAGCTGCAGGGCTACCGAGCACCTAGCTCCGACTGCTACGGATGGGCGCGCATGGCCCAGGTGGTCGGCAACTTCTTCGGGGGGTCGCTCTCGGTCGGAATCGACCGCTTCAGCCGCCTGGGCGACCAGGGCGACAACGGCATCTACGTCATCGACGGCTGGAGGATCGTCGGACGCGAGGGGCTCTACGACGGCTTCACCGAGCAGCAGGAGTACCCCTTCGACGAGATGCTGCACGTCTACGACGACGCCATGCCCGAGGGCGAGCGGCTAGGGAAGTTCCTCGACGCCGTGGAGGTGCCCGCGAGCGAGCTGACGGTCGGCGACCGCGTCTGGATACGCGGATTCGACGGCTGGGAGTCCTACTCCGTCGCCGGCTTCAAGGACGGGCGCGCCTACACCGCCCGCTTCGAGAACGGCGGCAACTGGACGGGCAACCCCAACAACTTCGTCCAGGGCGAGACGGCCTTCATCGAGCCACGCGAGAAGTAGGCCGATAGATACACCCGGCGCGCCCATCGGCTTCGGCCGGCGGGCGCTTCCGTGCGATAATGCCTGCTAGATGCAGCTGAGGCGGAGGAGGCCCGCATGGCCGTCGAAAACCCCGTCGAGAGAGCGCGCAGACTGGCCCGCGAGACCGCCCACGAGATGGAGCCCACAGCCACCGAGACCGACCAGGCCACCGAGGGCATGTACGAGCTCGACGGCATCATTATCGACAAGAACGATTACGACGTGGTGAACGTGCTCATCATGTACGACGAGGCGACCGACCGGTTCGCCCTCGTGGACGAGACGCGCAACGACCTGGAGGAGAAGGCCGCGCTGGCAAAGGCGGCCGAGCTGGAGACCAAGAGGGCTGCGCTCCTGCAGGAGATCGAGCTCAAGGTCATGATGGCCTTCCGCACGTGCGAGGACGAGAACGAGGCTGCTGCCACCTGGGCCGCGATCGACTCGACAACCGCCCAGTCCGCCCGCCTGAGGATCGCCGAGACCGGCGGCGACGTCGACGCAGTCAAGCAGAGCATCGACCGCTTCTTCCTGGAGCACCCTAAGTCGCAGTAGCTGCCCAGCCCGGAGGCGAGGCGCCGGCGTCCCTCGCGATATGAGCCATCACCAATTTGGCTGCCGCGAGGGACGCCTTGCGCAGCATTTGCTCTTTCGCAGGATGCTCTGCCAGGAACGCCCCTATTGCTCCTGACGGGTCTGCCCCCCAAAAATATTTGCTCTTGCTCATAGCCTCGTTGCTAATCAGGTGATACAGCTCTCGCAACCCGGCAGCAATGTCGTCATCGGAATAACCAGGAAGAAGCTTTTTTCTTGCCCCTGCATCACCGAAAATCTTAGTAGAGACATAGCGAATTCTATCTTCGGAGAAATCGACGCAGGACGGATAGGCTCCAGCCTGCTGCTTGCCGGCGACAAAGACGCAGAGACAATAGAGGAAGTCAAATCCACAAAGAAGGTCCAGGACCGCTTCACCGTCGTTGCCCATCTTCCCGTCGATTGTCATTGGGTTGAGTGCGTATTCTGGGAGGATAGAGGGATGGCCGGCAAGATGATTGAGAACCAGGGAAATCAATGCTCCGTCGCTTCCATGGCCGTACTCCCCCGCGTTTATTGCAGCCACTTGGCAGTCTCTGAGCCAGGACGAATAGATGTACTTGCGACCAAAGCTGGGTGACTCGCGATTTACAAGGGGCGAAACCAAGTCCCATCGTCTTGCTCGGACAATGGCCGCGCCAATCTCATAGCACGAAATCAGCAGCGCCGTCTTGGTCTTCTCGGTGCTCTGAGAATATGGATCTACACTTATGTACCTGTCGTAAAGAGCGCTCGCGGCGTGGCCGTATACCTCGTCGTTGTGATAGGAAACGGCCGCCGAGGCAATGGCCGTCAACGGGACAGATGCAGAGTCAGAGCGATTGAATTCGGCGCTTAGCTGGTCGATGAAGTTGAGTAGCTTGGGCGTCTCCATCTGGTCAAAGCACGCAGCCAACGCGGAAGACAACGCATCTTCGCCCATGCCGATGACAAGTGGGGGCGTCTTCCCCTTGGCGCCAAGGGCCTCAGTGATTCTATCAATGAGATTGTTAATGCGCTTGGACTCGTCCTCACGTATGAGGCGTTCAAACGGAGCGAGAATCTCTCCCCATTGCGAGTACTCTATTACTTTGTTTCCGGCTCCATCCCGCCTCGTGATCTCGCCGGGCCTAAAGACGACTTCTTCCTTACCTTGTTCGTTCTTGAACTGGCCCAGCTTCGTGAAAGGCACGGGTAGGCCATCCGACGGACTCATGAAGCAAATAAGGCAGTATGTATGCCCCTCCAGCTCATGCACTGTCGATATAGGTCGCAAAGGCACCGCGACGTATTTATTAAGCTTGTCGGATAGTCTTGCTCCGTCGAACTGCTTCCAATCAATGCCTTTGCAAAGGTCGGATGGCTCCCCCTCGTTGGTGGCGCCTACGATGATGTAACCACCTGGGTAATGGTTGAACATTGAGACGGCATCTTTCACAAAATGCAGTTCGTCAGCTTTCGTGCTTAAGTTGAGGGTCTCCTTGAAGTCGAGCTCGGTGCACTCCGTACCTGTGCGCAGCAGCTCCTCTAGCTTCTCAATATCGGTACGACCATCTACGACAATCATTCATTGCCTTTCACAACGAGTATTGATGCACTCGCATTAAAGATGTGCAAGTTCAGAATCAATCTGAGCCTGTGCAAGTCGCGTAGCCTCATTCTCCATACGATCGGCTTCTGCGGACTTATTCACACTTTGGTCCATAGCTTCAGCTATGAGGTTTTCTTTCTCTTTATCAAGACGGGGCACTTGTAGAGAACGGATATCACCTATATCGAGGTGCGGAACAGAAGTGCCGTATGCGTTGCGCACAACAGACGGCCTCCCGATGGCAGGATCATTCAAGATGGTGAGCAAATATCCAGTACGAATTTTTTGCTCGTCCGGAACAATCCGAATCGGATCGTCGCTTCCGAAGATTCCCCTGTGGTTCTCCGTAAGTAGCATTGTTCTACCTATGAGACCATACTTTTGCCCAGAGCGCACCATCAGCATCTCACCGGGCTTAAGCATAAACTGCTGATAATTCGGAATTAGTTTTGCATAAATGTGTTTTGTTGGTTTTGCATTCACGTCGAACAACTCACTGGGAGATGCGAAAGGAATCCCTCCCTCACCATAGGTGCGCGGCACTCTCGGTGGAAGGTAAACTTTTTTGATGAGAGATTCCAGCCTTTGACAATGCAGTGACCCTAGGAACCTATCCGCAATGTCTGCGGCACCACAATATGAATCTGCATCCAACCTTGAACGACGAGCCAGTATTTGAGAAAGACTGACCTCACGATTAGTAGGGGTTTCCGCATATGCTGTCATCTGATCATCGAACCCAGCAAAAGACTCGAAGAGATCGAAAGCTTTATCACGTAACCGCCAAGCCTCAGTACGCAAAGAGATGGCCTGCTCAGCAATCTGAGCAATCGATGTCCTTGTCTGATTATCAGGCATGATGACAGGGAACTCATTGGCGTGCTCAACTTCGATATGTTTAATCATGTGGCCATACTGCGCCGCGGCTGCTATCTGTTTAAAGAAATCAGTTCTCATATACGCATAAAGCCACCCGTATTCGGCCTCATCTTTCGGAACGACACGGAGCAGGTCATGAGTAATTATCTTATTCAGGTGATGCGGGTAGACAGCGGTGACACGCCCTACGACACCTGAACAGGATAGAAGCAACCAGCCTGTACCAACTTTGCGGCTTTCCGCCTGAGGCACGAAAGGGGCAGCCAGCCACTTTCTGACCCGAGGAAAGTCCTCAAAAACCTGTCCTGCAGTGAAAAAAGGCAACCCTTTCCCAGGTTCCACCATGTATCCAGCAAGTCTGCTTGGCTGCCAAATGTCCGCCAAGTCGCCAAGCCGAACGTGGTGGGGACTTTGGTTTGCGAGGCGAACATATCCGTACCCTTCGCGCAAGTATGTAGAAGCCTCAAGCCTGTTGTCCCCACCCAATATCGTGGAGAGACGGACGCTCTTCGCCAGCGGTTCATTCCCCATTGTCGAGCCTCCAGTCGTGGAAGGCGTCGGCAATCTTCATAGTCTCGTCGTCGACAACGCGCTCCTTTGACGAGTGCTCGCTTTCCTTATCCGAGGCGACGATGCCCGTCACGGCTGTCGTCTGCTCGCGCACTATCGGGTAGCCCTCGTCATCACGCACGTAAGTGGTCTGGCCACGTTTGTCATGGCCAACATGGTCGCAAATCGCCATGAATATCCTGTAGTCCTGGAAGGTGCCATCTTTGCAGTAAGCCTCTTCCTCCGCGTCCCACCTTCGCAGCACGAGCACAGAAGTCTGCACTCCCACGTTTGGTTGGAAGGCATCGGGGTGCATATCGACCGAGGCGAGCACCTTGGCATGCCGCAAAATCCACTGTCGGACGTAGCCCAGCCCAGGATTCCCCAGAATGCCGTTGGGAATGACGATCGCAGCGACTCCCTTGCCGGGCTCAAGCAGCCTTACGCAACGCTCGATGAAAAGAATCTCCGGCGGCCGGGAAGTGGCAAGTTTCCCGTCCATCTTCCAATCAAGCGAGCTGTCGTCGTACGTCCAGGAGTGCCCCAAGTCGAATGTCTCAAGTATTGATGGATCGTCGATGGGAATCTTGGAGCCAAAGGGGGGATTGGTCATGATCGCCGTCACCCCGTGGCCCTCTGCGCATGCCCTGTTCTGCTTGACATCGTCGCTGTCGAGCCTGAGAGCCTTACGCAGGTCGGCAGAAAACTTCGCAAAAGGCTCCAAGAAGTTGGCGTGGAACAGCTGACCGGTCCCGTCGTTGTTCATGACCATGTTCATCTTGCTTGCGCGAACGAGAATCGGGTCAAAATCGACGCCCACGATATGATGGGTGAGGAAGTCCTCCTTCCTGCGGCTGAGAGCCTGCTGCTTGGCAACTTCGGAGCGCCCGCTGTTTCCGACCGATTCGCGGATTTGCTCCAGAACGTAGTTCATAGCAGTGACAAGGAAGCCGCAGGTGCCCATGGCGGGGTCAAGGATGATGTCGTCTTCGGCAGGGTCGACCATACGGACCATCATGCGGCACATGTTGCGGGGCGTGAAGAACTGTCCCTTGTCGCCGCGAAGGTTCGACCCGACGATGGTCTCATATGCGTGGCCCTTTATGTCCACGTCGCTTTCGAGAAGCGAATACATCTGCAGCTGACCAACGATGTAGGCGAGCACATCGTCCGTCAGCTCTATCGACTCGTCGGCTTTGAAAATCGTCTCGTAGGACTTCTTCACGCTGAAAAAGAGCTTTTCTATTCGCTTACGGCATTTCTTCTTGCCTAGAGGACTGTGCCGCTCCGACGGCGTGATGTAGAAGGTTGGCGTCTCCGAGTCGCGCTCGTCTTGGATTTTGCAGAAAATAATCTTCAGCAGCTCAAGAAAGGCCTCTTCCTTCTTAATGCCCTGGTTACCCGCGATGTAGTTGTGGCATCTGCGGAACGAGTAGAGGAGCGAGTCGCTTGCAGCGGGCCTGAGCTGGTCGAACTTGGGAGCGTCGTCCGGCACGTCCGACCCCGCGTAGGGGAGGTCGGGGACCGCCTCATGAACCCTCTTTCCGCTTTCATCCACAAGGAAGCGGAAAGCGAGCAGCTCGTCGCCGTTTGTCCACATGCTGTACTGGACGTTGGCGCATGCGGCGGCGTACGAGATCATCTGGTCGACGCCGTCCTTCTTGCCCTTGCTCTTCGTCTTGGGATCCTTGCATTCGCAGATAATGTAGATGGTCTCCTGCTTGTGCTCGACGCCAGGCTGCCAAATGGCAACATCTACGCCTTTACGGCTGCTGCCGAACTTTATCGAAAATTCAACGGATATCTGATCCTTCTTGTACCCGTACTCTCGCACAAGCGATTTCAAAATCTCCTGTCGTACCCTCTCCTCGGGGGTGTCCCTCCGTTGGGTTACTCCATCGATGAAGTCCAGAATTGTTTCCGGTTGAATCACGGAGTTCTGGTCCACTGCTGTCACGAGAAAGCCTCCTATACATGGGTGCTTACTGCAGCAGCCCGTTGTTTCCCAAGTAGTCTACGAACGCGTCGATGATCTTCCCCGTCCGTTCCTCGATATCGCTCTCAGTGAAATCTTGCGTATTCTGCGCAAGCTGACGCAATTCGCGAATCCCCGTACCCTGCCTGACCACGCCGCTATCTGTCGTGTACCCCAGGTAATACTTCTTCTTGTCGAGAAACCGATAGTCGGATGCGCGGATATTTATTCTTTTTTCAAGCATCGCCTTGTTGCCAAGAGCCTCAAGATTCGCCTTGTTCGCCAACGGCATCATCTGGTTGCGCTTTCGTGCGTAAATATGCTCGACTTCCAGCACCGTGTCCGGGCTCAAAAGCTCTTGCTCGTCGTCCGAATAAGCCCACCAGACCAGCATAGACCTCGTGAATCGCCGCTGATTGGTGAAGGCGAAGGCCTTGAAGCGTGCTGTGATGTCGTCGCGATCGAATTTATAAGAATCGAACGTCACGGGTTTGTGGTCCACTATGTTCTCCATCTGCGGATACACGGGGCTGCGCAGCGCGTTAACGCCGGGACGTTCAATCGTGTACGCGAAGATAAAAGCGGTGATGAGGTTGAGGAAGCTGTAGAGACTCGGTTCGTCCAGATTGTGGTGCTCGTCTTGGTTGGCCAAGAACCAGACCGAGAGCAGATATGTCCACATGCTGTTTGGCGCGTATCCGAGAACGAAGAGCCTGCGCAGTACTCGATCGGAGAAGCCCTCTTGGGCGTCCACCCTGGCCCAGAAGTCCAGTAAATCCTCCAGGTCTACGAGCGCCTGGTCGTCTTTTAGCATCCTGTAGCTGTCGGTGCTGAAGAAGTCGCGCAGTGACTGCGTTGTGGTGTCGTGAATGTGCAGGCAGGCGCGCCTGTAGTACATGTATCGCGTGAAGAGCTCGTCCATGGGCGTTCCGGTGCCGCTGCGGAATATCTTCCCTGACGTTTCCTCCAGCCTCTTCCATCTTGCGACGAAATCGTCCTTCCTGCCCTCTGCGGAAAAGTGCTTGTAGAACTGGCTCTTGAAGATATCCGCATCCGCCAAGGGCAAGCCCCGGTCGTTCAGCGTGGAGAAGATGCGGAGGGCGGTGCCCTGCGATTCCGCCTCAATGGGAAGCAAAATCACGTTGTTCAAAATGCGCGTAGCGAAGAGCGCGACATAGGTGCTGAACTCATCGGTGAACTTATCCACACAACCTTGGAAGAACAGGAAATTCTCCGCATACGCGCTCTTCGACCCGCTGGTCACGGCTCCCTTCTTCAGGATCGAAAGAAACTCGCCTTTGTCATCGTCGGAAGCCACCTCGGAGTCAATCTTGAGCTGCTCCATATCCCCGTCGCCGAACTCGTCGGTTTTCCATATGCAGGAGGAGATCATCTTCCGAACGTTTACCGTCTTGCTGTCCTGCGCGTTTTTGAATTTATCGTAGAAAGCCCGCAAAAGCAGGAGGATGGTTGTCAATCGCTGCTGCCCGTCGATAATCTCCTGCTGTCCCGTGTCGTTCTTGAAAGTCACGATAGGGCCCAGAAAATATTCATCCGTCGATGGGTCGAACTTCTCGCTGTTGTTGTCGGGGAAAGCGAAGCTGCGCAAATCATCCCATAGGGTTGCGCATTCGTCCTCGCCCCAAGCGTACGGGCGTTGATAGTCGGGAATAAGAAAATCGGCGTTCTTTCCGGCGAGAAGGTCCTTTACGGTCTTCTGGTCGATATTGAGCTTTGACATATGCACGTCCCGTTATCTATCTGAGTCCTTATTGCAACCATGATACCAGCGGATATTTCACCGGAGCATTACTTGCTGAGGAATGGGCATGCGAGACCCCCGACTACATTTACCTTTTCCGGTGTGCATCTGAAAGGTGGCCAACCGATTCTCAGAGAAGCAAGCAGCCTATTTTGTGTACCAGAGGCACCCAAAACAGCGCTTGCCGCCCTCCGGCGGGGTGATGACTATGACGGTCGGGGGATGTGCCGCACCAACCGTCATTACCGCCATAAGTGTCATCGCATCCGAAGCGCCCCGCCGTGCGGTACACTTCTCTGCGGGGGATCCCCCGCGCCCCTAGGGACGGCCCAGGCCGTCCTGCCAAGCTCGCGCAGCACTGTTGCCGCGCTCAGAGCGAAGGGGAAGCCATGGGCGAACCCAAGACCAGGCAGTTCCACGCGAGGGTCTCGGAATCGGACTACGAGCGGACCGTCAACCTCGCAAAGTCACTCGGCATATCCCAGGCGGAACTGGTCCGCCTCCTCATGCAACTGCCGATTGAAGATATCGGGCAGGAAAACGTAAACAAGTTCGTGGTGCTCGACCTGGCCACGGCCGACAGGATGTACCGCGAGATGCGGCACTGGGGCTACCAGCGCAACCAGGGCATGCACGCCCTCAACAGCATCGCCTACTACCTGCGGCTGAACAAGCTGGACGCGCCCGACGTGATGGACGGCTACGTCCTCGTGAGTGAGCGCTTCGACGCAATCGAGCGGACCGCCAAAGAGATCGCGCTTAAGATAGATGCCCTCGCTCAGGCCCGCTTCCTGTTCAGGCAGGCGCGCCATGCCGATCGTCAAACCGATATCCGGACACACCTCCTGCAAGGGCATCTACCGCTACCTCACCAAGGACGGACGCGCACTCGCCTCCGACTACCTGAACCTCGACATCCCCGAGCACGAGGGCACCGCCTTTGACTGGGCGGCCGCCATGGACGACACGCGCACGCGCTGGCGAAACGACACGCCCTGGGGAGACAGGCCCTGCCGCACCTACAAGCACTACGTACTCTCGCCGGACCCGAAGGACCACGTGAACCTGGACGCGCTCCGAGAGCTCACCATCGCTTGGGCGCGCGAGCACTTCGGCGACTTCGAGGTGGCCATCGTCTACCACGACGACAATGCTGGCCATATACCTCATGCCCACGTGGTCGTGAACAACACCAACATCGTCATGGGGCGCCGGCTTCAGGATCACGACCCCAAGAAGCTCAAGCACTCGCTTCAGCCCATGGCTAAGGAGCGCGGACTCTCGGACTTCGACAGCGTCGAGGAAAGGGCGTCCGTGCGCGGGCGCATGCGGCCCCGCACGCTGCAGGCAGAGCACGTGCGCCGTGCGGAGCGAGAAATCGCCGAGAAGGGCGGCTACTCCTGGGTGGCGGACATCCGCGCCCGCATCCGCGTAGCGCGCTCCGTCACGAGGAGCGAGGACGAGTTCAGGGAACTCCTCAAGAGCCTAGGCGTAGAGGTCGAGGACAATTCCGCCAAGGCAAGACGCCATGACTGGGTCTTCTCGTTTTCCGGGCACCCCACCTGGCGCGTCTCGGGCGAAAGCCTGGGTCTCGGCTACGGTCGAGAGTCACTCATGCGCGGATTCTCGCTGGGGGCGGCGGGGCATCTCGCGGATGCAGGCGAGCGCAGGGCTGCAGAGCTCGCGCGTTCCGCCGTTGAGCTTGGCGACCTCTCGGAGCTCGAAAGGCTCTCCGAGGCGCTCGCGTGGCTCAAGGACAACCGCATCCACACGACAGCGGACCTCGCCACCAAGGGCGCAGGCAACCCCGATATGGCCGCCTACGTGCAAAGCCTCGGCATTCTCAAGGAGGGCGGCACAGGGCGACGCTATGCGTCGAGACCGTCGAAGCCCTTCTCCCGCGCCCAAGGCGCAAGCGCGCAACGTGGCAACGCCCCAGAACACGCAAGCGAACACCAGCGCGCACGCCAGCGTGATGACGGAAGGGAAAGCCAGCGATGATCGTGAAGACCTACTACTAGGACGGGCGCATGGATGCGTTCGACACCGCCAACCTCACCGACGCGAGCATGTACCGCGGGAACGTCGCTACAAACTGGTCGCTCGACCTATCCGGAGCCATGCGCGATGGCGGCATGCTGCTCCTCTCCATGCGTTGGTACCCCGCGCCGGGCCAGGACGCACCCGCCGGGCCGGAGGGCCTCCCCATAGCCCGCAGGCTCGACGGGCTCTGCGTCGTTATGGCGGACAGCGAGGACGTGCCGCAGCTGTCCATGGTGACGGTGGACGGCGAGTTCGCGCTCCTGCGCGTGGGGGACGGCCTCGTGGACTGCAACCGCTTCTCATGGGCGTCGCGCATCGCCGACGGCCTGCCCGTTCAGGCGGTCTCGGCACATCGCGTTCTTAGCATGCTTGTTGGCGATAATGCAGACGGCACCGATGTGGAAGCGGAGGTCTGCCGCCTGATGGGCTTCGACCCCGCAACGTACGCGCTTGTGGAGGAGCTGGTAGAGGTGAACGCGGAAGAAGCTCTGAGAATGAGACCTCAGAGCGTTTCTAACTAGTCGTTATGCGGGTTTTCATCCTTGCCTTCGGAATTCTCATCCTCTGGTTTTTCACTACTATCGACCTTTGGAGGATTGCCACTGATTTCCGTCTGCGTGTCTTCCGAAGAAGAAGCATCTCCAATGTCAGCGGGGTCTATCGCGTCTTCCGGAATAGTAATGTTGCCATGTAGGCTGTCAAAATTGATGCCTGAAGCAATACCGGTTGATATTGGTGTTTTATACAAAGTTTTATATAAATTACTGTATTGATGAGCTATGCCTGAAAAGCTCGTACTATAGGCCTGCTGTAGTGTTTGAAGCGAGCGGGTTATCCCACCTAAATCTATCTGAGCCATAATCTTTGAAATCGACTCAGCAAGTCCAGATACAACTTCGCTAAAACTCGTAAAGTCAACGTGAGCGCTGCGAATATAGATTACCCTGCCCATCTCCTTGTTTGCCTTCTCTACAAGCGTTCGAGCACGTTTGTAATCTTTGTACGACATCCGATGTACATGCATCACATCGTTGCGGAAGACTCTGATGATTTCGTGCTCTTCTGTAACGGTAGATAGCCGGTCGTTATTGAAATATTGAGACCAAAGGGTGTCTTCCTCCATCTGACCAATGGTCTTGGCAAGATCCCTTTTTTCAAAACGTCGGGAGTTCTTATCATTGACCACGCTTTTGACTTTGTTGTTGAACTCCAGGTCAGTGAAAACGATCTCGAACAACTCACCTAGGTTCTTTTTCTCAAGCTCCCCAATTAGCTTGTCATCTAATGAACCCTTTTCATTGCATATGCTGACGATGAGCAGTTCTCTAAATCTACGTTCAAAAGTCGCAATCAGCTCAAAGAGAACGCGATCGAATTTCTCTGACGGTCCGTCTTCCAGCATAAGAGCGGAATCGCTGTGCTCTTTAAGCACGTCATCTCTTATCCCAGATAAGACTTTTGCAGCGTCTATGCTGTCCGAATTGACTGAGATAGTGACAACATACATGTCCTCTTGGTTGGAGAATTGCTCGATGATTTTCTCTATCGGCTTATTGAGCGAGGTATCAGACTCATCGGGGCTAGGCATTACATCGAATGCCTTCTGCGTTTCTTCTCCTTTGATAAGAAACTTCACACATATCTTATGTGTATTCCGACTCGACTTGCTCCGTGCCATGGTTCCTCGTTCGTCATATAAGTCAGCAGCTGCTCCTGATAGCAGCTGTCACCTGTTTCCAATGCATATTTTAGAGAAACTCATGTTCTCTATCGATGCGAACTCGGGCGCACAGAAGCGCCCTCCCGTCAGTATCCACGGAAGGGCACTTTTTGATCGATCCCGTTCCTCCGCCCGCGACGCTGCGCCGGACGCCCTACAACAGGCGTAGGCGGCGAGCGTCACGAAGCCGGAGAGGAAGCCGGCTATGCAGGCGACGATGCCATCCATCCTCTCCCTCGTCCTCCTCGCGGCGCGGGCCGATGCTGCGCGCGATGCCGATGACGGTGGCGGCGCAACCCGCCGCAACCAGGGCGCAGATGCCCACTATCGGCAGCTCGTCTCCCGTCTGGGGAAGCTTGCCGCCGGGCGTCGGTGCCTCGGGGGTATCGGGGGTATCGGGAGTTCCGGGTGGCACGAGCTCCACGGTCTGCCCCTCGTCGTTCACGTCGGCATGGGACGCAACCTCCTGGCCGTCCAGGACGAGAGACTCGAAGGTCACGACCGTGTGCCCTGAGAGCTCCGCGCCGTCGAAGGTGAAGGCGACCTCCTGCGTGTCGTCCGCCGCGTCGGGCACGAAGGCCACGGTGGAGGTGACGGCCTTGCCGTCCGAGCGGACGGGCTCGCCGGTCTCCTTGTCCACGAGGGTTCCCGTGAGCGTGTACTCCTTGCCGGGCGTGAGCCCCGTGCAGGAGACGGTGTCCACGATGGTCACCGAGTCGTCGGCCACGGCCTCGTGGTCGCCGTCGTCCGCGTCGGTCGCCTCGGTGCACACGCCGGGCGCGGGAGGCGTCTCTGAGGGCGGTGCGTCGTTCGTGAGCGTGCCCAGGTCCACGGTCACGCCATCGCGGTAGACCGAGACGTCGAAGGCCGGGATGAGCGCGCGGTCGGCGTTGGCCTCTGAGGGCTGCTCCTCAACCGTGTAGGTGCCGTAGGGCAGCGCGCCCTTGGCGTCGTCGGGGTCGGAGCCTCCGAACCACACGCCGGATTCCGCCGTGCCGCCGTTGGTGTCCGTGGTGTGGGCGTTCCAGCTGGCAGCCGTGGAGGCCTGGCCGTTGCCGTCCGTCACGATGACATGGGACTCGCCCGTGGTCTTGCTGGTGATCTTGAAGGGCACGCCCGCGAGTCGCTGCTGGGTGCCGTCTGCCACCTTCACGAACGCGAGGTCGCCGCGCACCACCTGCTCGGTGAACTCGCCCTCGGGCGTGAGCTCGAAGACGGCAAAGTCGTGCCCGACATCCTCGGCAGTGACCGTGAAGACGTGCTCCTCCGCGTCGGGGAGGTAGCCCGTGGGAGGCGTGACCTCACGCACGGAGATGCGGCCCAGCGGGATGCCCTCGAAGGTGACCTCACCGTCCTTTGTGGTACCCCTGGCCGTCTTGGTCTCTCCGTTATGCTCGAACGTCGCCTCGTAGACGGCGCCGTCGAGCAATGCCGCGCCCTGGGGCGTCGCCTCGCCGGTCTCGGCGTCGGTCTTCTTGAGGCGGAAGGTGACGGTCACGGGAACGTCTGACGCATCCACCACGGCGTCGTGGCCGGAGACGGTTACCTCGTACTCCACGCTTGAGAGGACGTAGCCTGCGGGAGCCTCGATCTCGCGCACGGTGTAGATGCCGTCGGGCACGCGGACGTCGGTGCTGCCGCGCCCGTCCTCGCCGATCGTGATGCGCGCCACAAGATCGTCTCCCTGGTAGACACCGTAGACGGCGCCCTCGAGGCTGTAGTTCCCGTCGCCCCCGGTGACGAACTCGTCCGCGGAGGCCTTGGCGAGCCTGATGCGCCCGCCGCCGCTCGCGGTGAGCATGGACTGCACGGCGGGCTTGCCGGCCACGGTGCACACGATGCCGCGCCCGTCGATGGTAGCGTCGCCTCCCTGGTAGGCCGCTGCCTCGTCCGCGAGCCGCCGCGCACTTGGATTGCCCAATCCGTACGCGTTAATTGTGCGAGTAGGGGAGGTTGGGGCTCAATTGGCTAGAACTCCTCTTCTCTTATTTAAAACTTTGGTGCTACGATTGGTTCCATACAAGGTACTAGAAGGGAAGCCGCACATGGCCATCGAGGCATGGGAGTGGGAAGCTATCAACCGCATCACCACCTTAATCTACACGTCGAGCACCTATCCCGACCTACTCGAGATCACACGCGAGCTGCGCAGGCTCGTCCCGTACTCGCACTCCATAGCATGCCTTGTGAGCAACCGCGACGAGCGCGTGGGGTTCTTCCACTACTCGAGCGATGACATTCCCGCCGAGCAGCTGCGCGCCTACCAGGAGAAGTACGTCTACTACGACTTCATCCTGTGGTATTGCGCCGCACCTGAACCGCATGTGTTCCGCGAATCCGATATCATTGCCGAAAAGTACATGCTCGACTCGGTCTTCTTCAAGGAGTGGTTCGCGCCGCTGGGCATCCGCTACGGGGCGGGCATCGATATCGCGGGCGGCGGGCACGCCTACGGCAACATCTGCCTGTACCGCTCCGAGGCGGAAGGCGACTTCACCGAGCACGACATGCTCATCCTCAGCACCGTCAACCAGCACCTCTGCATCTACTTCTGCAACCGCTATCCCAACGGGCTCAGGGAAGAGGGCAGTTTCGCCCAGGAGAACCTCCTCGCAGGCGTCTACCACCTCACGCCGCGCGAGATGGAGCTAGCGCGGCTCGTGCACACGGGAGTATCTCGGCGTGCGTTAGCCGAGGCCGCATACCTCTCGGAGAGTACCGTCAAGAAGCACCTCAACAGCATCTACCGCAAGACGGGGACGGCGGGCTACGACGAGCTGATCAGGCTCGTCTCACCCGAGGTGATGCTGCCGATGTCGATGCCGTGGCGTGGCGTGGATTGACTACGCCGCATGCAAGCAGTCTATGCCCGGCTTCACGAGCGGTATCGATGAGATCGGGTCCTTGTTGCCCTCCGTCGCCGCCTGCACGGTGCACTCGAGCTTATGGGCATCGGAGCTCGAGACGGGGTGCCTCTCGAGCGGCTTGCCTGCCCTACCCCTTGACCTGCAACCAAAAGCTCGTGCCATTCTGCGGCGCGCGCACGCCGAAGTAATCGGCGACCGAGGCCCCAATATCAGAGAGCGTCGCCCGCTCCCCTATGAACCCGGATGGCGCTCCCTCATGCGCCACGAGCAATGGCACGTGCTCACGCGTATGGTGCGGGTGACCGATCGTGGGGTCGTTGCCGTGATCGGCCATGACCACGAGTACGTCGGCAGGCCGCATGGCCGAGCGGATGCGCCCGATAAGCTCATCGGCCGCGCATAGGCGGTCGGCATAGCGCGCCACATCCTCACCGTGCCCCGCAAGGTCGGTCTCTTGGACGTTCGCGCAGATAAATCCTTCGGTGGGGCCTGCCACCAGCTCCAACGTGCGCTCGAGGACCTCGCGGGTGTCCACGATCGACTCCGACTCGCCGAAGCGGTTCGCGCACACATCGGCAACCTTGCCGAGAAGGTGGACATCGTTTCCAGCCTCGCCCAGGATATAGGGCACCTGGACCTTCTCATCGACGCCATAGCCCATATGAATGCAGTGGTAGTCGTTGTCGTACACGCCCGAGGCAGGTGCATCCACACCAATGAAGCCGTCGTGCTCCCTCACAGCGGCGAGAAGGTCGGCGAGGTGAACGCCGCGCCCGCCGAAGGTGATCACACGCGGTGTCTTGGCAATCTCGCGTACGATCCGACCGATCTTGAGCTCCTCCTCGAAGTCGAGGTCGTCGATCGCAGCAGTCACGTTGAAAGCCTGCCCGGGATCGCACTCCACGTTGTCGGCTACGGTGCAGGCCCCGTCAACTATGAGAAAGCGCAGCCCCGAGGAGGACGGGGAGTAGAAGCTCACCTCGTGGCCGGCCATCGTGAGCGCATGGGCGATCTCGTCGAGTGCGCCCTGTATGGGCTCGGCAAGCGGCACGGGTGGCTTGGTGCCCATGATCTCCTGGTGCCCGTAGAAGGTATCGGCCCCTTGATGGGCAAGCGCACCCCTCCCCCATGTCGCGCTGGGCGAGAAGGGCAGCCCTGCGAACTCCTTGCCGCAGGCGTTGGCCAACCCCATGCTCGCAAGCACAGGCAGCTCAAGGCCCGGCGTGCTCTCGAATATATGGACGCAGGTATTGGCACCAAGATCGGCCGGGCGGACGCGGGGTACGTCAGCCATTTGGCCCACGCCGAAGCCATCGAGCACGATTACTATAAAGCGCCCGGTCTCGGATCTGCTCGTCAGATTATTATTAGCCAAATCTAACTCCTTCTCCATCCAAGGACGACTAGGCGGCCCGCACCAAAAACGCGCTACCTCAGCCGATGGCCTTGGACATCAAAGATTCCCTCGAGCGCAGGCGCGCCGGAAGAGAGGCCGCTCACCACCGCCACCTCGCTGCGCGTCACGAACATCTGCGTACGGAAGCACATGAGCACCGGATCGCCCACGGGTGCTGGTTCCGAGAGCTCAAAATGGTAGTCAATGCATTCGGCCGGAGGCACACCCACCCCCATGCGGCGCGCGGCAGCGAGGTTCGTGCCCACGAGGGCGTTTGCGGCATGCCCCCGCCGGTAATGGCCGCCTGCATAGCAATACGAGCGACCGCCCAGATTATGGCTCACCTCGCTCACGTAGGCGTAGGCAACACGCTCGGGGACGTCGATGCCTGCAGCGGCATGCCATGGGGTCGTGCCCGTGAGGCCGTGACCGGGCTCCATGTGCGTGCCGCCGAGGGCGGCGACCACGCCCACAGCTTCGACGCAGCTAACCGACGGCATGTTGATTTGCAGATCGCAGTAGCCGCGCTCCCCAAGCAAGGTTGCGGCCTCGAGCACGGTCTGCACATTGGGCGTAGGCTCGATTTTGCCCGACGCCTCGGAATAGAGCAGGCACGGAAACGAGCATACTCCCGCCACACGCACGCCCTCGATCTTCTCGAGCGCGCAGAGGGCGGCGTCCAACCCGTCAAGCTCAAAGCCGCCATATTGGCCCTGGTAGAGCATGTCGTGCGGTCCCAGTACACGCAACATGATGGGCTGCACGAAGCCTTGATGCTCGGCCTCGGCCCCAATCTGGGCGGCCTTCTCGACCGAATAGACGGTCATTATCTGGGGCCGTGCTGCAACGATCCGGGCCATCGCTGCCCGCGGGACCTGCACGAGATGTCCCACGTTGCCCAAGGGGAGGTGCGCCTCGATCATGGCGAGCGTCTCGCGGAAGTCAACGCACACGGCACCGTCGTAACCCAGCTCGGCAAGACGCCTGCCCACGAGGGGGTTTCTCCCCAACTGCTTGAGCATGTAGTAGAGCCTTATGCCCCGGGAGTCGGCGGTGGCCTTGATGGCCTCAGCGTTCTGCGTGAGGGCGTCGAGGTCGATCAGATAGGTGTCGGGCAGGAGTGCGCCATCTCGCTGCCACGAGAGCGCGAGCTCCGCCAACGGGCGGTTTGTCTTGAGCAGCCTATCCAATAACATCTTCTCGCCCCCTAACCGCTAGCTACCTGAATATACCTCGCCGATAAGCTCGCGCAAGATGCGTATCACCGTATCCGGCCCGGAGCGCATGACGTTGATCCGGATCATGCGCCGCTGCCAAGTCGGATCCTTGGCACGGAACGTCGCACTGATACGGTAGAACATGGGCACAAACTCATAACGGCTCTCGCAGCCCACCGGATGCGGCGCGGCCCCATGGGCAGGCGCAAGCTCGAGCAAGCGCCCCGCTATGTCGTCATCGAACTCAACGAGCACGGCTTTGCTCTCGGCGTTCGCCACATAGGCGGCGCGCACGTGCTCAAGCTCGCCCGCATTCAGACGATCGGCAACCTCGTGGCAGACAGCCCCTGTTATGCTGAGCGCAACCGGCGCGTAGATCAGCCCACGCAGGGCCGCCATGGCCTCATGCCCTTGAACTTGGCTACCGCCCGAATACTGCATCTTGCGAATCTGGCCCACAAGAGCGCGCCTGCCCACGGCCACGCCCACGCCTTCGGGTCCTAGGAGCTTGAAGCATGAGAACGTTGAGAGGTCCGCGCCGAGCTCGCAGCCTATGGGCGTCTTGGTGGCGGCATAATTGTCATCGGTGACGATGGGCACATCGCCCAATGCATCGCGAAGCGTCTCAACCACGTGGCGCAGCTCGTAGGAATCATCGGGCGTTTGACGAGAGTGCTGGATAAGCGCGGCTTTGATCTCGCTTTTATGAGCGGCGCAGGCTGCGGCTATACTCGCGTCATCGTTGAAGTCGGCCTCGACGATGCGCACGCCCATAGTGTCAAGCGAGACTTTGGTCGTGGGATAAATGGGGGCATCATGCACGAGCACCGTCTCGCCGGGCCTCAAGGCAGCGACAATCGCCCACCGCAGGGCACCTGTCCCCGCCCCGCGCACGAGCACAGCGTCCTCGGCGTCGAAGACATCTGCAAAAACCCTCTCCACGCGAATCGTTTGGAGCGGGCGATTGGTACCCGCATGAACGCCCAGGTCGCCGAGGTCGAGCGTATCCTGCCCGGCGAAATGGCGCGTAGCGGCATCCACGACCTTGAACTGCAGATCGCGAGCCTCTTCGAATCTGCGCGAGTAAAGTGGATAGGTTTTCATATCGCCCCCTAGCCTTAGCGCAAACTCATTTGCGTCCAGCCATTTCACCCACGAGCAGCGGGACGACCTGGCTCGTCAGCTGCGGCGTGAAACCAAAAGCCTTCACTCCCGCATCGAGCGCAGCCTTTATGGTCGCTTCGTCCGCCTCCGTGAGCGCCCTACACTTGCCATAGCCCAGAAGGGCGATCGCCATGGCCAGCGCGCCTCCGCCTCCCGTAAGACAAGCGCCCAGGTAATAGTCGGCACGACCGGATTGGATGTCCATGGTCGCCTGCATATCGTCCAATATCTCCACCTCTACCCCGGGAAGGTTGAGCGAGCGAATGCACTGCTCGATTTCTTGCTTCCCGAGCTGCCCGCCGATCACGATTCTCATGATTACTCCCTTCGGGGCCTGCCGCCAGTGGTGTGCGCCAACCGTAGGGGTCGGTCGGCGCACGAGGCGCAAAACGGCTAAGCCACAGTGTACAGGCCAATCGCAGCAAAGACGTTCACAAGGATGCCCACGGCTATGATCGCGATCGGGCCCACCGCCATGCGCGTGATCGGCTTCTTGAAATACTCGTTCATGACGAAGAGGCCGCTCACGGTCAAAAAGCCAAAGCCCGGAGCCATGCCCTCGGCCGCAGCCATGGAGCCGACGAGGATGGCGACCTCGAGCAGCTTCGTCATGGCAACGCGGATATTGTCGGCGGAGTTCCTGATCGCCGGGGCCTTATCGAACACCTTGGCCACGAGCGAGAGCGAGAGAGCCTCGGCCGACATGACAACGGCGCCGAGCAGCCCTGCGACGACCGCGTTAGGGGCGAGAATGCCCACGACAGCCGTGAACCCAAAGCCATCGGTCACGAATGTGCCGGTAGCAAGCGAGGTCAAGCCCTTGAGGGGGATGAAGGAGATGGCGCGCGCCGTCGCAATGCTCGCTGCCGCAGACACGTTGCCATCAATAAGCGAGGTCAGCGACTGCGGGCCTTCCATGAGAAGGTGAATGTTGCAGGCCACGCCATAGATCGCACCCATGACGGCGATCCATATGATGTTCTTCCGGATGTTCTTGACGCGATCGGCGAAAACGTCGGCCATGTTGACCTGCGCCTCAGGAGCCTTGGCGCTGAAAGCGAAGATTATGACGAGTAGGAGCCCGGCGAGAAGGGCTATGCCGTCGGCGATATCGCTCAAGCCGGCCGCAACAAGGACCTGCCGCACGACCACCGTGAACACGAGGCTCGCCAGGCCACGCCGCCAACCGTAATCCATGGTTATGACCACGCAGGGAAACGCGATGAAGGCCGAGATAACCGGACCAGAGATGTTCTGCCACGCATCGAAGATGTTAACAGGTAGGCTTTGCATGAGGTCGACGAGACCTTGAAGGCCGGCAAGAAGGGCGACGCCGTAAAGACCACCGACCGCGAACGACCCGACCGCTCCGAGCAAGCTCTCTTTGTCTTTCCACCACTCATCGGCATTCTTAGCCGGGAAAATCGCGCCGATGATATCGGTGCCGAGCCACAACGAATGGACAAGGATAATCGGTGACATTATCGAATATGGAATGCCAAAGCCAATCACCAAGCCAAAACTCAGCGCGAAGGTCGTGGTGAAGAACTCGGCCCTTGACATGCGACCCTCGCGATACTCGGGCACGACAGGCCTCACGGCATCGTTGAAGACCGATATGCCGCGGTTAGCCAACAGGGCACCCATGGCACCTGCTAGGAAGATGACCAGGTATCTTTCCATTTCTCCTCATTTCCTCATTTCCTCAATGCGCCCGGCGCGCGGCACAACCCCGCCGCCATGTCTGCGCAATACGCACCTTCTTCTTGCTCCCCCTTCTCTCCGTCTGCCCGAAGCGCGATGAGCAGAGCGCTGACATGTACGAGCACATAATCCATTTCGGTATCCGGAAGCTTCATCTTGACCGCAGAGAGGACCCTCTCTGCAATGAGGGCCGCGTCCGCCGACACAGGGCTCGCAAGCACGTCTGCAAGGATCGAGGGGTCCAAGGGAGCAACGCGCTCGCCTCCTGCGATGCGCTTGAGCGCTGCAGCCAGATGGGTCGCGAGGGACGCCACGCGGGCATCGTCTCGGCTAATCCCGCATTCCTCGGTGATGACGAGCATCGCCGCCTCAAGACCGCTCCGCCCCGCGGCGTCGAAAAAGCCCGCCCGTTGAAGGGCGTCTAGCCGCGCGTCCAACGAATCCATCTCGCCTCTCTCGCATCCCGCCCGCTGCCGACCCGCAGGTTGCATCAACATCCCTGGTGCTAATAACGCGCCGGCAACTCGTTTTCCATAACCTTCCGCTGAATGGAGCGCACTTGCTCGCACGTTGCAAGCCTGCGAATCAGACGCCCCATAAGGGCGTCATCCTTACGAACGACCACGATCGCATGGGTGTTGCCATCCTGCGCAGCCATGCCCTCGAGCCGGCTCGTTGCCACGCTCGCAGCGCGCACATGTAGGTCATCCTCGTTCCAGATACCCGCGTCGAGGGCCCCGGTCTTGAGCATGTCCACTATGTGGGTATACTGGACGTCCACAAGCTCCACATCCTTGTCGGCGAAATAGCGTGCAGTGAGGGTACTCTGGTCAACCGAAGAGCGGTCGACCCCCACGCGCGCACCCGACCAATCGCTGCGCTTGGGGTCGCGCGTGAGAAGCACGTGGCGACCAACATAGCTCAAGGGGCCGCAGTCGAGCGCCTCGACAAGGGGGTAGCCACGCCCCAAATAATCGTCGAGCGCCAAACGGCTCATGACGCAATAGTCGGTCGAGCCATCGAGCAGCGTTTGGACGCGGGCCTCAGAGCCGCGCTGGAAGGTGATGTAAGCACGTATGTCGCCTGTGTTGAGAAGAGTGAAGAGCGCGGTCGCAAGCCCCTCGTAGCGCAAGGTGTAGGGCAGCGGCATAGCTCCCGTTATGTGGTCGACGCCGCACGCGGCGGCAAGCGCAAGGTAGTCTATGCCGGTGAGCAGCGTCCCATTCTGCCCGTGCGCCTCGAGAGCCACCGCCCCGCCCTCTTTGAGGTTCACAAGCGCTTTCTGTATGTTGCCGCGCGAGGCCCCGCAGCTCCGCTCAAGCTCGGAAACCGTGGGGATACGTTCGCCAAGGGGTATGGAACAGAGCTCGCGCGCCACGCTGCAGGTGGCGAGGCCTTCTTTGTTGAACAACTCCGGCATGTACACCCCCAAGATTGACAACGAGTAAAATACATCATTTTGTATATTCAAGTTCTATATAAAATAGTGGCTCATCCCGTGGAGAATTCAAAGCTCTGTTCGTTTAAGCCCCTGCAAGCGGTTTATTTTGGGCCGCCAACGGAGATCTGTGCAGAAGATCTCGGCACTCGAAGCGTGACGGGGGCAGCGTCGCGTTTGCAATCTGCATCGAGTTTGCAATCTGGGGCCGATAATCGCAAACTCAATGCAGATCCCCGGGAGCCCATCTGGGCTTTTCCGCAAAAGGCCCCATTGAGTTTGTACAGAACTGCAAACTCAACTGCAAACTCAATGGGAGGCCACCGCCTCAACGGGGCAGGATCCCCCGAACCGCGTGCATGGCCTATCCTGCTGCCGCACCTGTGAAAAGCGCCTCCCGGATGGGAGGCGCGAAGTATTCTGGCGGGATGTAAGGGACTTGAACCCTCGACCTCCGACGTGACAGGCCGGCGCTCTAACCAGCTGAGCTAACACCCCGAAACAAGTGCATAGGTTACTTCAGCGAAAAAGAACCCGCCTGTAAAGGGCAAATCGGATCGTCGCTGCATTTTCTACAGCGCGATACGCGTGGTCGATCCTGCCGCATCAACCACAACGAGTTCGGAGCCATCCAGGTATGCGTCGTCAATCTCAGCATCGCCGTGCACGGGTGCGCCGTCCACCATGATCGGACCAGCTTGCGACTCGCCATCCACCACGTAGGAGATCACATCCCAGCCATCATCCAGGTTCTCGGGAACCAAGATGATGCCGTTGTAGAGAAGCAGGCCCGTGGGAACGCCGCTCAGCTTGAAGAGCGTGCGCTGATTGCCCGCCTTATCGGTGGCGACCACCGCAGCCGATCCCTCGATGTTGACCATCGAGAAGGTCTCATCCAGGTAGTCGATGCTGCCGGAATCGACCGCCCCCGTCTGCATATCAACGCTCACCGCAGCTGTTTGCTGCTGCTCGGGCTGCGCGGCATCGGAGCCCTCTCCCACGCTCGTAGGCGGCTGGCCGATAAGGGCCTTGAAAAGCAGGAAGCCCCCTGCGATGACCAGAAGGGCGGCAAGGGCTACACCGACCATCACCGCGCGCGGGTCGTCGCCGTGCTCCTCTGCCCAGGCGCGCCTCGAAGCCGAAAGCGCGTCCTTGATCTCTTGCGGCATGACCTTCACCACGTCCCTCACGCGCTTGCCGTCAGCGTCGGTGACGGGACGGCCCTCCGGGTCGAGCACCGACCTCCTGAGCCACACCTCGCGGTCCGCCAGAAGCGGGATGTCGCGCCACTCAGGCCCCTTGAAGCGCGACACGTCCACGAAGAGCGGCTGAACTCGTAGCGCACGACATGGCCGTAGTTCGAGCGGTCCGGATGGCGGTAGCCCTCGGCGTTGGTCCTGATCACGGGGGCGATGATTCCCTTGTCGCGCAACTCGGTCATACCGCGCGCCACCTGGTACTTCGTGAGTCCCGTGCGCGCGCAGACCTCGTTGCTCGACATGACGCCTATCCTGCCGTCGGAAAAGATGGCATGACAGAGCGCCGCCATGACCGCCCAGCCGTTCCTGCCGACCTGCCGCTTTACGAGGACGCCCACGAGGGCGTCGGGCAGGATCGTGAAGCTCTGCTTGGCGTACAGGGCGAAGGTGCTTTCCTTCCTCGCCCCACCTAGCCCTCTTCTACCGACTTGCATATCACGGCCTGGTCCGCGAATTGCCGCTTTACGAACTCATCGCAGGCGCCGCTGCTCGTGCGCCACGCCTTACGGATCCTGAACGCGCGCAGCTCGCCGCTGTTGACCAGCCTGAGCACCGTGGAAAGCGAGGCGTTCAGGTACTCCGCCGCCTGAGCCAGGGTGAAGATCTCTCCCTCTGGGCTTGTCCTTGCTTCGCTCTTTTCCTCCATGGGAATCCTCCCGTCTCTGTTGCTTCTGATTCGTCTCTAGCGGGCACGCTATGTCAGAAGGCAGGCGATGGGCGGGAATCGCTGCAAATTAGAGTGAAAGCGCTTCGATATGATGCGATGGGGAATTTTGCGACACCTGTTGAAAACTCGGGTGGTTTTGGGGCTTCTCGGGCCATTTCTTTTTATAAAAATTCAAAGATAAGTTCAGAACGGTTGCGCCAGAGCGCAAATTCGACCCTCGTTGCTTGCACCAGGGCGCAAAAGAGGTTTCTTTCTGCCGCAACCATATTTGCGCCAGGGCGCATGTTAATAACTACTGCTTGCGCCACACCGCAACCAGAGGCCCGTTTTCGCGGCGTTTTTGGCTACCCGCGAAAAATTTTTGGCGGTAAAATGTCGGTCGGGTTGGCGGTCAGATGTTGGTCAAAAGAAAACCCTGACCTGCTTTCGCAGGCCAGGGTTGCAGTTATGGTCGCGGGGGCAGGATTTGAACCTACGACCTC
>NZ_KV806951.1:97343-147869 GCF_001811895.1 Olsenella sp. HMSC062G07 | reverse complement strand
CAGGATTTGAACCTACGACCTCCGGGTTATGAGCCCGGCGAGCTACCAGACTGCTCCACCCCGCAATATCTGGGCACCTTTCGGCGCAAGAAAGTAATATACGGGTAGATGCCAAAAAAGTCAAACGTCGTCACTCAGCTATGAATCTGTCTTCACAATAGCGGCAGACACGCACGTCCGAACGAGGCTCTCGTTCTCGTCCGCCGCCATGTCGCCCCAACCCGCGCTGTAAGGAGCCTGCCATGACCCTGCCCGTGTCCCCCCTGACCGTCGCCTGTGCGAGCCTGCTTATGGGCTATGTCTGCGGCAGCTTCCTGACGGCCGACGTCGTCTCGCGCGCCGTGGCAAGAAAATCAGCCTTTGACCTGGGGGTCGGTAACCCCGGCATGGCAAACGTGGGCCATGAGCTGGGCACGAGGGCGGCGCTCGTCGTGCTGGCGGGCGACGTCCTCAAGTGCGTGCTTGCCTGGACGTTGGCACGCTGGCTCTTTACGCCCCAGGCAGAGCTCGCCGGGCTCATGGCGGGACTGGGCTGCACGCTGGGACACAACTACCCCCTGTGGCACGGCTTTACGGGCGGAAAGGGCGTCACCACCACCTGCTCGGCCATCATTCTGGCAACGCCCCTCTGGGGCGTCCTTGCCTGCCTCACGGGCTTTGCGGCCGTGCTGGCCTCGGGATATCTGTGCGTGGGCGCCGTCGTGATAGCGGGAGCCTATCTTATCCTGACGCTCGTCTTGCACGGGCCCGGATTGGAGGCGCTCGTTGCTCTGGCGCTGGCGCTTCTCATGACGCGCGCGCACTGGTCGGCGCTCGTGGCCACCGCCCGCGGGACCCAGCGTCCCGCAAACCTGGCCATAAAGCTGCGTGCACGCCTGGGCATGCCGCCCCTCAGGGGCGGACGAGGACAAAACGGCGCGGCTAGCTAGCCGCGCGAAGGCCCTGACGCTCACAGCCTGCGGGCGGCCGCGAACGTGGTCGCCCGCTTTATCACCCTCGCCGGTCTCCCCGTCCCTCGCCCGCTCCCTCGTTACCCTCGCCTGCGGTCCAGCGCATCGAAGCGATTGATGCGCGAGAGAATCTGCTCAAGGTCGAGCATGCCCCAGATGGTCACGGGACGCGACTGACGCCGCGCCCTCACCCGAATGTTGTCGAATCCCACGGCCATGCTTGACCCTCTCCACTCCATGTGCGTGATGTCCTCGTAGCGGATGGTCCGCATGCCTCCCACGAGCGGACGGACGCGCAGGTAGCTGTCATAGGTTGCCACCTCGTGGCGGTGCAGCATTATCCAAAGCGCCAGCACGACACAGATAAACGACCCAAAGAAGCCCAGGACGACGGGGGCGCCCACGTCAAACGCGCCGACGTCGCAGAGCCACACCAGCAACGACCCCAAGATTCCCATGAAGAGCAAGAGAATGACCATCGTGTGCGTGAGCGAGTTGGAGATGCGGTACGTGTCATGATGACGATGATGTCGCTCGGCGATGTCATCGAGCAGGGCGCTCTCAAGGGCGGCAACGACTATGGGCGTGCCCAGCATGGGGACAACAAAAATCAGGCTACCCATACAGGCTCGCATCAAGCTGACGACCCGCCGTGGTGGCGGATGCCTTCGACGGGCGCCGCGAGCAGGCGAGATGATGCGTCGTCATGACGTTCTCGCAGATCCTGGCTCTGCAGCTTTTGGCTCTGACCATCACGACGCGTCCCGTCTTTTTCTCGCGCACGGGCGCCTGCCCTGCGCCCCCGCAATCATGCCTACCGGAAAAGTATCCTATACCTGAGGCTCTTTCATACCAATACCTCACTACGCGCCGACAAGGTGATGACGAACGGTGTCCAGCTCACGAGCGTCACACCCACAGGCAAGCAGGTAGCCGCGCACGCTGCCGTACCGCCGCAGCAACCAGTCGATGACCGCGTCCATGACGCCCGCGAGCATAGCGGCCCCCCAGTCATCCTCCTCCTGAGACGGCTCTTCGCCCCGCACAAGCCTCTCGACGAGCGACGGCGGCGCAAAGGAGTAGAGATAGTCGCGCAACAGGTCTTCTCGACTCACCTCGCAAAGCCCCAGAAGCAGGAGTGAGACGACGCCCGTGCGGTCCATGCCGGCGGCGCAGTGGAAAAGGACGCACTCGTCCTCGTCGGCAGACGCGAAGAACGACATGAGCTCGCGGACGGCTGAGTGATTCTTCAGCATCGCAAGGTACCCGCGCATCAGGTAGCCGCGCTCGTCATCGGGCAGGTCCGGTTCGCCCTCCCGCAGGTTGTACGCGTGAAGCTGCACGTTGCGGTAGCGGACGCGCGGTTGGGAGCCCAGCAGGTCAGGCGCGTGCTCAAGCTCCCAGGAGCTGCGAAGGTCCGCGTCAGCCGCGACCCCGTAGGCGCACAGACGCCGTGCGTCATCCGCGCTGACGGCACAGGTGTCGCCGGCGCGAAGGAAGCGGTGAAAGCGCGTGGGGCCGAATGGCGTGTCATAGCCCCCCAGCTCACGGACGTTGGCGCAGGTGGCAATCGTCAGAGCGTGCGTGGCGGGGTCGGGCGGGCCGATGGGGTCGAGGCTGGCGGTCCCGTGACCAGGGACGGCGGCCCCGCGACCAGGCGCGGCGCCAGAATCCAAGCCGCTGACGGCCTCGAGGGCAGGGTCCTGCGCGTCCACGACCTGCGGGGGTGCAGCCTGCGCGCCCTCAGCCGACGAATTCGCAGCCTGCGCGCCCTGTTCAGCCCCAGGCCGCTTTGTCGCTGACGCGCAAGACGACGCCCGCCCCAGACAAGCGTCACGCAGCGCCCTCAGACATCTCCACGTCATGATCGCGGCACCCTTCCCTCGCTCCGGCACATCGCAGACGGCGCCGTTACAATGGGCCGGATGTTCGGCACCCTCCGCCTAAAGTGTACGTTGCGAAGGCTACCTTTTGCGTTTGCCCAGGACTCGTTTTTTACGACCCGTCCAAACGTACACTTTGAGACGACACCCGGCGCCATGCGAGCAATCTTGGACCCCGCGAGCTGGGCCTCTGCGAGCTGGGCCCCGCAATCTTAGGCCCCCAGCGCGCCCGCCCGCAGCGCGAAGGCCTCCAGGATCTTGTCCCCCATGGCGGCGGTGCCCAGCAGACGCGAGGCGTCCGTCGTCTCGTCGGCGAGGTCGGCCGTGCGCCAACCGGCGGCAAGGACGTCCTCGACCGCGCCCGCCACAGCGTCGGCCGCCCCATCCATCTGGAAGCTGTAGCGCAGCATGAGCTCGACCGAGAGAATCTGCGCGATGGGGTTGGCGACGCCCTTGCCCGCGATGTCAGGGGCGGAGCCGTGGCTGGGCTCGTAAAGCGCCGTCCCGTCGCCCAGCGACGCCGACGCGAGCATGCCCAGCGATCCCGTGAGCATGGAGGCCTCATCCGAGAGGATGTCGCCAAAGGTGTTCTCCGTCACGAGCACGTCAAACTGGGCCGGGTTGGCCACCAGCTGCATGGCGCAGTTGTCGACGAGCATGTCCTCGCCCTCGACGTCCTCGAACTCGGCGTTGAGGCGATGGTTGACCTCGCGCCACAAGCGGGAGGTCTCGAGGACGTTCGCCTTGTCGACCGACGTGACCACCTTGCTGCGGCGGGCGGCGGCCTCATAGGCCCAGCGCAGCACGCGCTCTATCTCGAACTCCGCGTATTCGAGGGTGTCGATCGCCGTCTGCCCCTTCGTCCCGTCCCTGCCGGCGCCCTCCACATCGACCTGGCGCTCGTGCCTGCCAAAGTAGAGGCCGCCCGTCAGCTCGCGGACGATGAGGAGGTCCACGCCGTCGAGCCGCTCGGGACGCAGGGGCGAGGCGCCGCGCAGCGCGTCGTAGATGCGGACGGGGCGCAGGTTGAGGTACAGCCCCAGATTCTTGCGGATGGCAAGAAGGCCCTGCTCGGGGCGGACGGCGCCCGGCGTCGGATCGTCCCATCGTGGCCCGCCGACGGCGGCGAGGAGCACGGCGTCGGCCGCCTGGGCCGCCGAGAGCGTCGCGGGGGGTAGGGCCGTCACCCTCTCGCCGGCCGCGCGCGTCGCGTCGATGGCGGCCCCGCCGATGAGCTGGCGCTCGCAGTCGAACGTGACCCCAAAGGCCTTGCCCACGGCATCGAGCAGACGCTCGGCCTGCTCCATGATCTCGGGGCCGATGCCGTCGCCCGGCAGGGTGCAGATGCGGTACGTGGTCTCTGACATGCTAGTCCCCCTCACCCGTGCCGGCCGCTGCCGAGCGCCCCGCCATGACGCGCCTCGTACGGGCGACGAGGCCGCCGTCGCTGATGATCTCCTGGATGAACGGGGGAAAGGGCTGCGCCTGGAAGCTCGCGCCCGTGGTCTCGTCCGTGATGAGGCCCGCGTCGGCGTCGACGGACACGACGTCGCCGTCCCTGATGGCGTCGACGGCCTCGGCGCACTCCATGATGGGCAGGCCGATGTTGATGGCGTTGCGATAGAAGATGCGCGCAAAGCTCTTGGCCACGACCACGCTCACGCCGGCAGCCTTGATGGCCACGGGGGCGTGCTCGCGCGAGGACCCGCAGCCAAAGTTCTCGTCGGCGACAATGATGTCGCCGGGACGCACGCGATCGACGAAGCTCGCGTCAAGGTCCTCGAGGCAGTGACGCGCGAGCTCGGCGGGATCCGAGGTGTTGAGGTAGCGGGCCGGAATGATGACGTCGGTGTCAATGTCGCGGCCATAGCGGAAGACGGTGCCCTTGAACTGCACGGCGGAGTCCCTTCCTAAAATGGTGAGCGGACGGTCCCATCGTAGCTCAGGTGAGGGGCCACGCCTGCCTCCGTGCCCAAAGCCGGAAGGCTTGTTGCCTAATCGCAACACTCCCCCTCGTGCCACAGATGCCCTGGCATGCCCTCGAGGCACCTCGGGGCACCTGGCTGTTTCGTATGCTGCGAGAAGCGCGTCCAGCAGGCCGGATTGAAGATGTTGACAGCCGCCTGGGCGTCCTGGACGCCTTCCGCGTTTTCCTGCGTTCCCTACTCCATGTTGGCGTGCCGATAGTCCATCTGATCCTGGCTCTGGTCGAGCGCCCTCTTGAGGTCAACGACCATGGCATCGTAGACGAGCCAGGTGAGCTGCTCGAACGAGCTGCCGTTAGGCTGTATCGAGGGAGCCTTCTCGACAGTTCGTTTGCCGCTGCGCGACGAGGAGCCAGGGATGGTGATGTGAGCGTCCGCCATGCTGCCGATCGTTGCCTCGGGGCTGATGGTCACCGTGGCAATCTTCGCACCCTCGCGCTTGGCGATCTTGACATCGTTGACCATTCCCTTCGTCGTCCCGGAGCCCGATCCCACGATGAGCAGGTCGCCCTCGCGGATGGAAGGGGTGGTGGGGTCGCCCACAAAGTGGACGTCAAGTCCCAGGTGCATGAGCCGGTTCGAGAAGGCCCTTGCCACAAAGCCCGAACGGCCGGCCCCTGCCACGAACACCCGCCGCGCCTCAAGGATGAGGCCCTCGACCCTCTCGACCTCCTCCTGGCTCACGAGGCCGGCGTCAAAGGTGAGCTCCTCCAGGATGGCTGCGAGATTCTTGCACGGCTCCATGGTTATGCCTCCATTGCCTTCTTGATCGCCTTCGCCTCCGCCACGGGGTCGTCCGCGTGGGCAATGGCGCCGCCGCAGATGACGATGCCCGGACCAAGGGCAACATACTGGTCGATGGTCTTGCTGGTTATGCCACCGGCGACGGCCACCTCGGCGCGACGCGCCGTCGCCGTCATAACCTTGAGATCGTCAAGGGGGGTGCGCCCGAGAGCCTGGGCGTCCGTCCCCACGTGCACGGCCAGGACGTGGACGCCCATCTTTTCGCATTCCCTGACGCGACCAGCAAGGTCGGGGACGCAGATCATGTCGACGACGCTCTTGGTGCCGTGCGCGTTGGCAGACTCGACGGCGCCCTTGATGGTGGCGTCGTCAGTCACGCCGAGCACGGTGCAGTAGGCGGCGCCGGCGTCATAGACCATGTCCGACTCGAACCTGCCGCCGTCCATGATCTTGACGTCGCACAGGATCTCCTTCTCGGGGAAGGCGGCGACAAAGCGGCGGATGGCCTCAAGGCCGTAGCGCAGCATGAAGGGGGTCCCCATCTCGATGATATCGATGGAGTCGCGGACCTTGTCCGCGACGGCGAGGGCCTCGTCGAGCTCGAACTCGTCAAGTGCCAGCTGAAGCTTCATAAGCTGATCTCCCTTTTCCTGTGCCCCTGTGGTACGGCCGGCAGTGTGGGGCGGCGCACTTTCAAAGATGGCGCCGGCGTCGCGCCTAGGACGTACTGTACGCCTGGGCGAGCTCGGCGGTCAGCTCGTCGTCACGCGAAAGTCCGGTGTAGGTG
The DNA here is from genome assembly GCF_001811895.1 of Olsenella sp. HMSC062G07. NCBI lineage: Bacteria > Bacillati > Actinomycetota > Coriobacteriia > Coriobacteriales > Atopobiaceae > Olsenella > Olsenella sp. HMSC062G07. Next base: position 141,520 of record NZ_KV806951.1, on the reverse strand, counting down.
ACGATGGCGTCCTCGATGCCATGTTCCTTGACGTGGGCCACGAGCCCGGGTCCCTGCGCATCCTCGGGCTCGTCGCCAGAATCTTGTCCTCCCGCGGCAAGGGCACCCCTGAACTGCGCGCAAGCCTCCTAGCTCAGGTCCGACGGCAGGGCGATGTGGCCGGCGACGGCCGACGCGGCGGCGACGGCCGGCGAGGCGAGGTAGACCTCGGACGTGGGGTCGCCCATGCGCCCGACGAAGTTGCGGTTGGTGGTGCTCACGCAGCGCTCTCCCGCGGCGAGGATGCCCATGTAGCCGCCCAGGCAGGGACCGCAGGTGGGAGTGGAGACCACGCAGTGCGCACCCACGAACACGTCCATGAGCCCCTCATGGACGCACTGAAGCCACACGCCCTGCGTGGCGGGAATCACGATGCAGCGCACGCCGTCGGCAACGGTGCGGCCGCGCAGGACCTCGGCGGCGGCACGCATGTCCTCGATCCGCCCGTTGGTGCAGGAGCCAATGACCACCTGGTCAATGCCAATGTGGCGGCTCTCGCTCACCGGGTGGGTGTTGCTGGGAAGGTGCGGCCAGGACACCGTGGGCACCACGTTAGCGGCATCGATATGAACGGTGCGCCGGTAGCTGGCCTCGGCATCAGGATGATATTCGACGATGGGACGCGTGCTGCGACGGCTCACGTACTCGCGGCAGACATCGTCCACCTCGAAGAGGCCTGCCTTGCCCCCCGCCTCGATGGCCATGTTGGCGATGGTGAGGCGCCCCTCGACGGACAGGTCGCGGATGGTGCTTCCCGTGAACTCCAGGGCGCAGTACAGGGCGCCGTCCACGCCGATGAGGCCAATGAGGTGCAGGATGAGGTCCTTGGCGCTTGAGCCTGCGGGCAACGTGCCCTCCACCTCGACCCGCAGCGTCTCGGGCACCTTGAACCAGGCTCGGCCCGTGGCCATGCCCACGCCGGCGTCCGTGGACCCCACGCCCGTGGAGAAGGCCCCGATGCCCCCGTAGGTGCAGGTGTGAGAGTCGGCGCCGATGATGAGGTCGCCCGGGACCACGACGCCGAGCTCGGGCAAAAGCGCGTGCTCGATGCCCATGCAGCCCTGCTCAAAGTAGTGCGTGATGCCCATCTCGCGGGCAAAGTCGCGCGTCACCTTGGTCTGCTCGGCGCTCTTGATGTCCTTGTTGGGCGAGTAGTGGTCAGGGACCAGGATGACGCGGTCGGGGTCCCACACGCCCGCGCCGATCTTGCGCACCGTCTTGATGGCGATGGGGGCCGTGATGTCGTTGGCGAGCACCCCGTCGAGGTCACATTCGATGAGCTGTCCCGGGGCGACCTCGTCGAGTCCCGCGTGGGCGGCAAGTATCTTCTCTGCCATGGTCATGGGTCGTGTCATGATGTGCGTCTTTCCTCTCCTGTCGTGTGGGGCGCTAGGCGCCCCGGGCGACCAACGAGTCAACGAACTGCCGGGCGCCGCGGGCGGACCTGCCCGCCCGCCTCGTCGCAAAGCGCTCGGCCAGAAGGTCGAGCTCGCCCTCGTCCATCGTGACGCCCGCGTCGTGGGCGAGCTTGCGAACGATGTCAAGGTAGGTGGCACGGTCGGGCTTGGTGAACGTGACGTGCAGGCCAAAGCGGTCGCTCAGCGAGATGATCTCCTGCATGGTGTCGTTAAGGTGCACGTCGTCGCCGTCGCGGTCCGAGAAGCTCTCCCGCACCAGGTGCCGGCGGTTGGAGGTCGCGTAGATGGCGACGTTGTCGCTCTTGGCCGAGACCGAGCCCTCCAGGATGGCCTTGAGGGCGGCAAAGTTGTCGTCGTCGCACGAGAACGACAGGTCGTCAATGAAGATGACGAACTTGAGCGGGTTGCGCGTGAGCTCCTCGAGAATCTGGGGGATGTCCCTCAGCTGCTCCTTGCGGACCTCCAGGATGCGCAGACCCCGGGGCGCGAGCTCGTTGGCGACTGCCTTGATCGTGGAGCTCTTGCCCGTGCCGGCATCCCCCGTGAGCAGGATGTTGGCCGCGGGCCTGCCCGCGAGGAGCGCCATGGTGTTGTCAAGGATCTGCGCGCGCTCGCGCTCGTAGTCCACGAGGTCCTCAAGGCGGATGGGGTCGGGATAGCGCACCGGCTCGATCTGGCCTCCGTCGCCCACCGCAAACACGTGGTAGCGGGCGTAGATGCCAAAGCCCTGGGTGCCCAGGCGGGCCCTGCGCGCCGCATAGGCGTCCGACAGGCCCCTCCCTGCCGCATCGCCGGGCTCGAAGGAGGGAAGGAGCCCCCCATCGACCCCTGCGGGAAGCTCCCCCACAAGGTCCGCGGGAGCAAGGCGGCACACGCGCTCAAGCGTCCTGAGCTCCGCACGGAGGGCCGCCTCCATGCTGGGAGCCACCTCCTCGCCCGCGCCGACGAGCCTCAGGTAGGCGTTCTCGTCCTCGAGCGTCGCGTTTCGCACGTGCGCGGCCAGACAGCACGACCCCGTCTTATACAGGCGGCTCACGAGCTCGCCGTAGCGAGAGACCCTCAGGTCCCAGCTGGCCCCCGACGTCACGGCCTCCAGGCAGGTCGTGACGCCCGCCACCACGGGGTCCGTAAGGAGTCCCCTGAACACCGCCAGTGCCGAGAGCCGCCAGCGCAGCTCCTGCAGCTCGTCAGTTCCCATGCGCGTCACCTTTCCCTGGCCCGTGCCCGCCGCATCGCTAGTTGAGCACCGCGCCGGTGGCGCCGGAGGACACCAGGGCGGCATAGCGCCTGAGATAGCCCGCGAGCGGCTTCTGCTTGGGGACGAAGGAGGCAAGGCGCCGCTCGAGCTCTTCGTCGGAGACCCTGAGCTCCAGCCTGCAGTTGGGGATGTCGATGGAGATGAGGTCGCCCTCCTCGACGACGCCGATGGCGCCGCCGCTCGCGGCCTCGGGCGACACGTGACCTATGCAGGCCCCGCGCGTGGCGCCCGAGAAGCGACCGTCCGTGATGAGCGCCACGCTCTCGCCCAGGCCGCGCCCCATGATGGCCGAGGTGGGGTTGAGCATCTCGCGCATGCCGGGGCCGCCCTTGGGCCCCTCGTAGCGAATGACGACGATGTCGCCGGCCTTGATGAGGCCCTCGTCGATGGCCTCCTGGGCCGCCTCCTCACTCTCGAACACCCGGGCGGGACCCTCGTGGACGAGCATCGAGGGTGCGACGGCGGAGCGCTTGACCACCGAGCCCTCGGGGGCGAGGTTACCCCTGAGCACGGCGATGCCGCCCGTGGGCGAGAAGGGGTTCTCGACCGTGCGGATGACCTCGGGATTGGCATTGTGGGCGTGGGCGATGCTCTGGCCCACCGTCTCGCCCGTGACGGTCAGGCAGTCACGGTTGATGAGGCCGACCCGGTCGAGCTCGGCCATGACCGCCGGAACGCCGCCCGCCTCGTCGAGGTCCTCCATGTAGGTGGGACCGGCCGGCGCGAGATGGCAGAGGTTGGGCGTCCTCTCGCTGAGCTTGTTGGCCAGCGAGAGGTCGATCGTGAAGCCGCACTCGTGGGCGATGGCCGGCAGGTGGAGCATCGTGTTGGTGGAGCAGCCGAGGGCCATGTCAACGGTGAGGGCGTTCTGGAAGGCCTCGCGCGTCATGATGTCGCGCGCGCGGACGTTCTTGGCGAGCAGGTCCATGACGGCCATGCCCGCGTGCTTCGCCAGCTGGAGGCGGCGTGAGTGCACGGCGGGGATGGTGCCGTTGCCGGGAAGGCCCATGCCAATGACCTCGGTGAGGCAGTTCATGGAGTTGGCCGTGTACATGCCCGAGCACGAGCCGCAGCCGGGACAGGCCTTGCGCTCAAACTCGCGCAGCTTCTCCTCGTCAATCCTGCCCGCCTTGTACGCCCCCATGGCCTCGAACATGGACGAGAGGCTCGTCTTGTGCCCGTCGATGCGTCCGGCGAGCATGGGTCCGCCCGACACGAAGGTGGTCGGAAGGTTGAGGCGGGCGGCGGCCATGAGCAGGCCGGGGACGTTCTTGTCGCAGTTGGGGATCATCACGAGGGCGTCAAAGCCGTGGGCAAGCGCCATGCACTCCGTGGAGTCCGCGATGAGGTCGCGCGTCACGAGCGAGTAGCGCATGCCCTCGTGCCCCATGGCAATGCCGTCGCAGACGGCGATGGCCGGAAACACCACCGGCATGCCGCCGGCCATGGCGACGCCCATCCGGACCGCCTCGGTGACCTTGTCGATGTTCATGTGGCCGGGCACGACCTCGTTGAAGGAGCTCACGATGCCCACGAGCGGGCGGTCGATCTCCTGGTCGGTCCAGCCGAGCGCATTGTAGAGGGAACGGTGCGCGGCCGCCTGGGGTCCATGCTTGATGGGATCGCTCTTCATATGACGCTCCTCGCTCTTCATGTGGCGCTCCTTTGTGGGCTTGTGGATGAACGTGCGCTGCGCTGCGGGCGATTATCGGCGTGGGGCGGGCTCACACGAGCCCGAAGCCCTCCTCGACGAGCTTGGCGCGAATCTGGTCGATCTGCGCCTGGTCGCGCGTCTCCATGCCCACGCGCAGGGTGCAGCTCGAGATGGGCAGGTCGGGATTGGAGAGGTCGTAGTCAACGGAGACGACGTTGGCGCCCAGTCTGGCGATGATGCCGCTCACCTGCTGGAGCTGGCCGGGCTTGTCCGTGAGCTTGATGGCCAGCGTGACCTTGCGCCCGCTCATGGCGAGTCCGCGGTTGATGACGCGCGAGAGGATGTTGACGTCGATGTTGCCCCCGCTGATGACGCAGACGACCCGCTTGCCCCCAAGCGGCAGCTTGTCAAACATCGCTGCCGCGACGGGGGCGGCCCCGGCGCCCTCGGTCACGATCTTCTGGCGTTCCATGAGGTTGAGGATGGCGGCGGCGATCTCGTCGTCCGAGACGGTCACGACGTCATCCACGTACTTCTGGACCATCCTGAAGGTGAGCTCGCCGGGGTTCTTGACCGCGATGCCGTCGGCAAAGGTGGTGGCCGCCTCGGAGGCCTGCCAGCTCCCCGCCCTGAACGACTGGGCCATGGCCGAGGCCTCCGCCGCCTGGACGCCGTACACCTTGCAGCTGGGCTTGAGGCTCTTGACGGCGCAGGCGACGCCCGAGATGAGCCCGCCCCCGCCGACGGGCACGACGACGGCGTCCACGCCCTCAAGCTGGTCCATGAGCTCAAGGCCGATGGTGCCCTGCCCCGCGATGACGTCCTCGTCGTCATAGGGGTGGATGAACGTGGCGCCCGTCTCGTGCTGGAGGCGCACCGCCTCGTCGTGGGCGTCGTCATAGGAGCCCTTGACGAGCCTTACCTCCGCGCCGAGGCGGCGCGTGTTCTCGACCTTCATGATGGGGGCGCCGTCGGGCATGCAGACGATGGAGCGCACGCCCAGCTGGGTCGCCGCGAGCGCGACGCCCTGGGCGTGGTTGCCGGCGCTGCAGGCGATGATGCCACGCCCCAGCTCCTCGGGGGGAAGCTGGTTAATCCTGAAATAGGCTCCTCGCAGCTTGAACGAGCCCGTCACCTGGAGGTTCTCGGTCTTGAGGTAGAGGTCGCCCACCTCGCCCACAAGGTTGGGTGCCGCGATGAGGTCGGTCCTGCGGGCGACGCCCTTGAGGACGTAGGCGGCATGGTAGATCTTGTCGAGTGACAGCATGCGCTGACGCTCCCCTCTCTCTGTCGCGCGTCGGCGCGGGCATGCCCGCGCGACGGACGCGGTGACGGTGTTTCTCACACGGCCAGGAAGCTGGTTATGTGCTGACCGGCGGGAACCATGGGACGGACCATCTCGTCGGGGTCGAGAACGGCGTCGATGACGTAGCCGTGACCGCAGGACAGGGCCTCGCCCAAGGCGTCCTCAAGCTCGGTCACGCTGCTCACCCGACGTCCCGAGAGGCCGTAGGCCTCGGCGAGCCTGATCCAGTCGGGACCGCGGTCGAGCGTGGTCTCGGCGTAACGCCGGTCGTAGATGAGCGTCTGCCATTGGTGGACCATGCCCAGCACGGCGTTGTCATAGACCACCGTGATGACGGGAAGCCCGTAGTGCTCCACCGTGGAGAGCTCGTTGCAGTTCATGCGGAAGGAGCCGTCCCCCGTCACGTGCAGGATGCGCCGGGCGGGATTGCCCACCTGCGCCCCGATGGCGGCCCCCAGCCCAAAGCCCATGGCGCCAAAGCCGCCCGAGGTCAGCAGCTGGCCGGGATGGCGAAAGTGAAAGTGCTGGATGGCCCACATCTGGTGCTGGCCCACGTCCGTGGCCACGATCGTGTCCTCGGGAAGCAGGCGTGCGATGGTCTCGTTGATCTGCTTGGGGGTCAGATGGTCTCCGCCCTCCTCGTAGAGGGTCTCGGTCGCAAACGAGAAGACATGCTCCTTCCACGTCGCATGGTCCTGCTGGTCAAGACGGTCGTTGACGAGCTCGAGCACGCGGCGGGCGTCGCCGAGCACGTGATGGTCGCAGCGGATGTTCTTGCCCACCTCGGTGGCGTCGATGTCTATCTGGGCTATGCGCGCCCGGCTCGCGAAGGTGGCGGGCTTAAGGGCCACGCGGTCCGAGAAGCGACACCCCACGGCCACGAGCAGGTCGCAGTCGTCCACCGCCCGATTGGAGGCCTGTGACCCGTGCATGCCGATCATGCCGGTGGAGAGGGGGTCATCCCCCGCGAAGCCGCCCCCTCCCATGACCGTGATGGCCACCGGCGCGTCCACGCGGCGGGCGAAGGCGAGAAGCTCGTCCTGGGCGCGGGAGCGCACCACGCCTCCGCCGCAGACGATCAGAGGCCGCTCGGCGCCGCGGATGAGATCGATTAGCCCCTCGACGTCGGCAAGCGAGGGCTCCGGCGCTTCGATGCCCCCGAGCAGGCGTCGGGAGAGCGGGTTGGGAAGTTCCGTCACGCGATGCCGGGCGAGCGGCAGGGGCTCATAGGGGGCCCGGGCGCTCGTCACGTCCTTGGTGACGTCGATGAGGACGGGGCCCGGTCGTCCGCTGCGCGCGATGAGGAAGGCCTGGCGCACGACGTTCGCAAGACGGCTGACGTCCTTGACGACCCGGTTCCACTTGGTTATGGGACGGGTGATGCCGGTGATGTCAACCTCCTGGAACGAGTCCTTGCCCAACAGCTTGCTCGAGACGTTGCAGGTGATGGCCACGAGGGGGGAGGAGTCCATATAGGCGGTGGCGATGCCGGTGGTAAGGTTGGTGCAGCCGGGCCCCGACGTCGCGAGACACACGCCCACCCTGCCGGTGGAGCGCGCGTAGCCGTCGGCCGCGTGCGCCGCGCCCTGCTCGTGGCTCACGAGGTAGTGCCTGATGTCGGGCGTCTGGTACAGGGCGTCGTAGACGTCCAGGATCGTGCCTCCGGGATACCCAAAGACGACGTCGACGCCCTGCTCTCTCAGACACTCGACGAGAATCTGCGCTCCTGTGAGCTCCATCTGTCCCCTCTTCCTGTCGGTCTCGCGCCTTGGCGGCCGCGGGCCCGGGCGTCAGCCGAAAGGCGGCCACCCGGGCCGGACGGCCCCTGGTGCCCCTAGTTGTTGAGGAGCTTGTCCTTGTCGTTCCAGGCGTACATCTGGCGAATCTTTCTGCCCGTCCGCTCCATGAGCGTCTCGGCCTGGATGCGGCGCATCGCCTTGAAGTGGACTTGGCGGCTCTCGTCGGACATGTCGAGCAGGAACTCCTTGGCGAACTCGCCGTTCTGGATGCGCCTGAGGTTGTCGCGCATGCCCGCGCGCGCCGCGTCCGTGATGACGCGGGGGCCTGCGGTGTAGTCGCCGTACTCGGCGGTGTTCGAGATGGAGCTGCGCATGCCCGCGAAGCCGCTCTCGTAGATGAGGTCGACGATGAGCTTCATCTCGTGGATGCACTCGAAGTAGGCGTTGCGCGGGTCGTATCCCACCTCCACGAGCATGTTGAAGCCGGACTCCATGAGATCGGTCACGCCGCCGCAGAGCACGTTCTGCTCGCCGAAGAGGTCGGTCTCGGTCTCGGTCCTGAAGTCGGTCTCGAGCAGGGCGGCACGTGCCCCGCCGATGGCGGCGCCATAGGCGAGGGCGAGGTCAAAGGCGTCTCCCGTGGCGTCCTGGTGGGCGCAGACGAGGCAGGGCGTGCCCTTGCCGGCCAGGTACTCCGAGCGCACGGTGTGGCCGGGCGCCTTGGGGGCCACCATGATGACGTTGCAGTCGTCACGGACTTCGATGCAGCCGTAGTGGACGTTGAAGCCGTGGGCAAAGGCGATGGTCTTCCCGGGAGTCAGGTTGGGCTCGATGTCGCGCCGATACATGGCGGCCTGATACTCGTCGTTGATGAGGATCATGATGATGTCGGCCCACCTTGTCGCCTCGGCGTTGGAGACGACCTCGAGGCCCTGCGCCTCGGCCTTGGCCGCAGACGCGGACCCCTCGCGCAGGCCCACCTTGACCTCGACGCCCGAGTCCTTGAGGTTCAGAGCGTGCGCGTGTCCCTGGGAGCCGTAGCCGATGACGGCGACGTGCTTGCCGTCGAGCCTCGAGACGTCGCAGTCCTGCTCGTGAAACATCCTGAAATCCATTGCCTGCTTCCTTTCCTTGTGGGTGCTCTCTGACGCTATCGTGACGCCGCCCTGATGCCCGGCGGCGGGGGTGCCGGCCGTGTGCCTAGATGTTCGACACGTTGCGCATGACGGTGCCTCCCCGCTCGAGCGAGACTACACCCGTGCGGCACACCTCCAAGATCGTGAAGTCGCGCATGAGGTCGATGAAGTTGTCGATGCGACGGGTCTGTCCCGCGATGCGAAAGACGATGGCGTCGCGGGTGTAGTCAACGACCTTGGCGTGGAAGGCGTTGGCCGCGTCGAGCATCTGCGAGCGCGTCTCGTCGCGGTTGCTCACCTTGATGAGCAGCAGCTCGCAGCTGATGGAGTCGTCGGGGTCGAACTCCTTGAACGAGATGACGTCGGGCAGCTTGGCCAGCTGGGCGACGAGCTGGTTCTTGGCACGCTTTTCGCCCACGAACTGCACGGTGATGCGCGAGAGCTCCTCGGTCTCGGTCTCGGACACCGTGAGGCCGGTGATGTTGAACTGGCGACGACGGAACATGCTCGTGACGCGGTTGAGCACGCCGTACTCGTTGCGCACCATGATGGCTATGCTGTAGCTCCTCATGACCCTCACCTTCCCATCCGTGCCTGGACGTCATCCATGGTGACGATGAGCTCGTCCATGGAGGCCCCGATCCTGAGCACGGGCGTCACGAACTCGTCCGGGTCGATGGGGCATTCGATGAGCGTGGGCCCGTCCTGGGCGAGGGCGCGTGCGAGCGCCTCCTCGAACTCCCCCACCGACGTCACGCGCGTCGCCGCGGCGCCCGCCGCACGGGCCATGGCGATGAAATCCGCCTTGTGCGCGATCGTCGTGGCGGCGTGACGGGAGCGCTTGAAGAGGGACTGCATCTGCCTGACCATGCCAAGGACGCCGTTGTTGAGCAGAACGACGACCACGGGCAGGTCGTTGTCGGCCGCCGTGATGAGCTCCACCAGGTTCATGGCAAAGGAGCCGTCGCCCGTGACCAGGATGGCCGGGCCCCGCGTCCCGAGCGCCGCACCGATGGCGGCTCCCAGGCCAAAGCCCATGGTGCCCAGGCCCCCGGAGCTGATGAAGGTGCGCGGGCGGGAGAAGGCGAGTCCCTGCGCCGCCCACATCTGGTGCTGGCCCACGTCCGTCACCACGGGAACCTGTGCGGGGCGGCGCCGGTTGATGGCGGCCATGGCATTCTGCGGCGTGAGACCCTCTCGGCAGTCCTCGCCCGCGCGCTCCCGCGCGACGAGCTCGCTCACCTGCTCGTCCCAGGCCTCATGGGTGGCGTTTGTGACGAGCGGCAGGAGGCGCTCGAGGACGAGACGAACGTCCCCCTGGACCTCCACGCGGTCCTCGAGGGTCTTGGAGAACTCCGAGGAGTCCACGTCCACGTGGACGACCCTGCCGCTGGGGGCGTAGGTCGCGCGGTCGCCCGTGGAGCGGTCGTTGAAGCGCACGCCCAGCGCGATGAGGCAGTCGCACGCGCTCATCGCCTGCGTGCTCGCGGCGTGGCCGTGCATGCCCTCCATGCCCAGGAAGCCCTCCGTCCGCGTGGGTATGCCCGAGACGCCCATGAGCGAGCAGCCGATGGGGGCGCCGATGCGCCGTGCCAGGCTCACGACCTGCTCGCCCGCCCCGGAGGCGACGGCCCCGCCCCCGAAGTAGACGAAGGGCCGCTCGGAGGCGTTGATGGCGTCAGCGGCCGCGCGCAGGGCCTCATCCGACGGCTCGAGGGGCGGCCGCGCCCCGACGGGCGGCAGCTCCTCAAAGGGCACGAGGGCGCGCTGGACGTCGGCGGGGACGTCCACGAGGACGGGCCCGCGACGACCCGAGAGGGCGAGCTCAAAGGCCTCGCGTAGCACCTTCTGGAGGCGGGAGGCGTCGCGGACGAAGTAGTTGTGCTTCGTGATGGGCAGGGTGACGCCCGTGATGTCCAGCTCCTGGAAGGCGTCGGTGCCGATCATGGCGTTGCTCACGTTGCCCGTCACGGCGACGAGCGGGATGGAGTCCAAGAAGGCCGTCGCGATGCCCGTGACCAGGTTCGTGGCACCGGGACCAGAGGTGGCGATGACGACGCCGCAGCGTCCCGTGGCGCGGGCGTAGCCGTCCGCGGCATGACAGCCGTGCTGCTCGTGCGTGGGCTCCACCAGACGCAGCTGGTCGGCGTGGTCCATGAGCACGTCAAAGATCTCGAGCACCGTGCCGCCCGGGTAGCCGAAGACGGTGTCCACCCCTTGGTCGATGAGGGTCCTTACCAGGACCTGCGCCCCCGTGAGCTCTCTCGTTTTTTTTGCGCCCCCGGCCATCCCTACGCCTCCTGCCTTGAGCGTGCGGTCAAGATCATGCGGTTGATGGCGTTGACGTACGCCTTGGCGGACGAGACGACGATGTCGTTGTCGGCGCCGCGTCCCGTGAACGGCGTGCCGTCGTCGGCCTGCACGCGCACGGTGACCTCGCCGATGGCGTCGATGCCGCGCGTCACCGACTTGACCGAGAACTCCTGGAGGTCGCCGTGGACCGTGACGACCTGGTCGATGGCCCGGTAGGCGGCGTCAACCGGGCCGGTTCCCGTGGCGCACGTCACGCGGGTCGCGCCCGTCTCGTCCGTGACGGTCGCGGTGGCGGTGGGCACGAGGGGGTCGCCGCACGACACCTGCAGGGCGTCGAGCACGTAGACGGCCCTGGTCTCGCGGTCACGCTCCTGCACCATGGATTCGAGGTCCTCGTCAAAGACCTCCTTCTTCTGGTCGGCGATCTCGAGGAAGCGCTGGTACACCTCGTCAAAGTCCTGTTCGTCAAAGCTGTGGCCAAGCTCTCCCAGACGGTGGCGCAAAGCGGCGCGGCCCGAGCGGGCCGAGAGCACGATCTCAGAGCCCGCCGCACCGACGTCGGCTGGATCGATGATCTCGTAGGTGTCGCGGGCCTTGAGCACGCCGTCCTGGTGGATGCCCGAGGAGTGCGCGAACGCGTTGGCGCCGACGATGGCCTTGTTGGCCTGCACCTGCATGCCCGTGATGCGGCTCACGAGGCGCGAGGCGCGGGTGAGCTCGGTGGTCACGACGTCGGTGTGCCCGTCGAGCTCCTCGCCGTGCATCCTGAGCGCCATGACGACCTCCTCGAGGGCGGTGTTGCCCGCCCGCTCCCCCAGGCCGTTGATGGTGCACTCGACCTGTCGGGCGCCGTTCTTGACGCCCGCAAGGGCCAGCGCGGTGGCCATGCCAAGGTCGTTGTGGGTGTGAACCGATATGGTCACGTCCTCGATGCCGCAGACGTTATCGGCGAGGCCCTTGATGCGACGCCCGAAGTCGTCGGGCAGCTGGTAGCCGGTGGTGTCAGGGATGTTGACGACCGTGGCGCCCGCCCTGACGACGGCCTGGATCACGCGCTCGAGGAAGGCCTGGTCGGCACGGCCGGCGTCCTCGGCGTAGAACTCGACGTCCTGCACGTAGCGCTTGGCGTAGCGGACGCAGTGGACGGCCCGCTCGACGCACTCGTCCTCGCCTATGCGCAGCTTCTCGGCCAAATGCTGGGGCGAGACGCCCAGCCCCGTGTGGATGCGCGGGCGCCTCGCGGTGCTCAGGGCCTCCGCGGCGCGGTCGATGTCCCTCTCGACGGCGCGGGTCAGGCCCACGACGACGGCGTCGTCGCCCGCCAGGCGCCCAATCTCCTGGACGGAGCGAAAGTCGCCGGGACTCGAGACGGGAAAGCCCGCCTCGATGACGTCAACGTGCAGACGCAGGAGCTGCTGGGCTATGATGAGCTTTTCCTCGGTGTTCATGGAGGCGCCCGGCGACTGCTCGCCGTCGCGCAGCGTGGTGTCAAAGATGGCTATCTTGCGGGTCATGTCTCTCTCCTCCGGTCGCGTCTTCGTGCAAGGGGGCGATGCTGCGTTGCGATGAAGAACGGCGCGCATGACGGGGTGTCGACAAGGAGCCGGACCCTTAGGCCAGCACGCCTACGCTAGGAGGAGGCCCGCGAGGGGCGAAATAATCTCAGAGGTGGGAGCGATGGACGCGAGGGCGCGGGCGACACCCGTCGGCGCGACAAGGGACGCGGCCGCAACGGCACGCGTGACCTCCTTGTGTGCCCAGGCGCTATGACCCATCATGCCGTCCGTTTCGCTCAAAGCCGACCCCGACGGTCGGCTTGGGGGCACTATCCCATGTGCGAGGCGTCCCGCGGGCGTGAGCGCGCGGCGATTTGCACGAACGTAACAATATGCGAAGACGCGCTCCTTCGGGGCCGGCCGCCTTCGGGGCCGACTATCTCCGCGATGACAGCGCCCTGACCGCCGCCACGGCGGCGACCATCTTGGCGGGGTCTTTCTCGCGGTTGGTCTCAAGGGAGCTGTTCATGTCAAAGCCCCAGGGCGCAAGCTCCTGTGCCGCCCGGCCGACGTTCTGTGCGCTGATGCCGCCCGCCAGGACGTACGGTCGCGCGACCTCGCGGGCGAGCGCCCAGTCAAAGGCGACGCCCGCGCCCCACCCCCCACAGAGCAGGACGAGGTCCGCGATGCTCGCGTTGGCCCGCTCCACGTCCTTGAGACTGCGCAGGGAGACGGCCTGGATGATGGGGATGTCCACGAGCTCGCGCAGAAAGGTGATGTAGGGGTTGCCCTCCGTGCCCTGAAGCTGGATGACGTCGAGCATCTCGTCGGACAGCTCGGCCACGAACCCAAGCGGCTGGTCATAGAAGACGCCCACGGCGGGGATGGTGGGGGCAAGCGCCCTCACGAGCTCCTTGAGTTGGTCGCGGTCGACGCTGCGGGGCAAGCTGGGCCAGTTGACCGTGAACCCGCAGAGGTCGGGGGCGGCTGCGTTGACGGCCGCGACGTCCTCGCGACGGCTCATGCCGCTGAGCATGACCCGCGCGTAGGGATCCTGGCTGTACAGGACGTCGTGCGTGATGATGGTGGTGGTCCTGCGTCCCAGCATGTGCGCCTCCCTCGTCGAGGGCCCCTAGAGGCCCGCCGCGCCGATGGCCCTCACTGCCTCGCGGATCTTGTCGGGCGGCAGCACGAGGGCAAAGCGGACGTACCCCTCACCATGAGGTCCAAAGCTGGATCCCGGCGTCACGATGACGCCGCTCTTCTCCATGAGCTCCATCGTGAAGGCCGAGGAGTCCGTGCGCCCGCCCGGAAGCTTGGCCCACACGAAGAGCGTGCCGTGGCAGTTGGGCCGCTCCCAGCCCAGGGCCTCGAGGCCGTCGCAGAGCGCGTCGCGACGCTCCTGGTAGGCAAGGCGCTGGCGCTCCACGCCGTCAAGCGGCCCCGTGAGGCAGGCGATGGCGACGTCCTGCTCCACGAAGAACATGCCAAAGTCCACCTGGCTGCGAAGCTTGCGCGTCGCGGCGACGACGTCGGGGCGCCCCACCAGAAACGACAGGCGCACGCCCGTGACGTCAAAGGACTTGGACAGCGAGAGAAACTCCACGCCCACGTCGAGGGCGCCGGGATAGTCGAGGAAGGACCCGCCGCGCGGGCCGTCGAAGACGACGTCGGAATAGGCGTTGTCGTGAACGATCACGATGTCGTGGGCCTTGGCAAAGTCGATGATCTGCCGGTAGAGCTCGGGCGTGCCCACCGACCCCACGGGATTGGCGGGCAGCGAGACGATCATGTACGCCGCGCGGTCCGCCACGTCGTCGGGAATGGTCGTGACGTCGGGCAGAAAGCCGTTCTCCTCGGTGAGGGGGTAGTAGTGGGGCGTGGCGCCCGCGAGGAGCGTGCCCGCCCTAAACACCGGATAGCAGGGGTCGGGAATGAGGGCGACGTCGCCGGGGTCCGCCAGCGCGGCGCACACGTACTGCATGCCCTCCTGGGTGCCCCGGCAGCTCATGACCATGTCGGGCGTAATGCCTGACACGTGGTAGCGCCTCTCGTAGTAGGCGCAGACGGCCTGAAGGAGCTCGTCCTTGTCGTGCAGGGAGTACTTCCAGTTGGCGTCGTCCTTCGAGGCGTCCACCAGCGCCTGCTTGATGTGGGCGGGCGTGTCGAAGTCCGGCGTGCCCACCGAGAGGTCAAACACCGTGCGCCCCTCGGCCTCAAGCTCGCGACGCCTTTGATTGAAGTACGCAAAGACCTCGTCGCCAAACAGGTCGACCCTTTTGGAAAACCGCATCGTGCCCTCTTTCCCCCGGCGGGCCGCCAAGCCCGCCGTCATGTCGAACGCTTCCGTTGACATTGTGCTACGAGACCGCACCGGGTGCACGAATGCGTCAAAAAAGCGGGGACGCGCCTTGGGGCGGCCTGCCCGCTTTCTCCCCTTCGCCGGACGGCGCCAGACGCAGGGCGGCGGGTCGCCCGCCTCCTGACGATGGGTCGTCTCCCAACGCATCGGTCGCATGCTAGCATCTCATAAGGTCGCACTGAGCCGTCCGCGGGCCGGCCAGCGGCGGCGCCGGGGAGAGGAGACCTCATGTCTGCCCATGCCAGGAGCTTTGGAAGCGCGCGGGACGGTCAAGGGGTGCGCCTCCTGACGCTGGAGAACGAGGGCGGCATGCGCGTCTCGGTGACGACCCTGGGCGCCATCCTCCAGGAGGTGTCCGTGCCCAACGGCAATGGCGGCGTCACCGACGTCACGCTGGGCTATGACGACGCTCACGGCTATTTGAGCCACGGCGGCTCGCTCGGCGCCGTCATCGGCCGCAACGCCAACCGCATCGCCGGGGCGAGCTTTGAGCTCGGGGGGACCACGCACCGCCTTGCCAAGACGCACGGCGCGCATAACCTCCACTCGGGCCCCCACGTGTGGCGCGAACGCGCCTGGGACGTGGTGTCGGAGCCCGCGACCCTGCCCGACGGCAGCTCGTCGGTGTGCCTGGGGCTCACCAGCCGTGACGGTGACCAGGGGTTTCCGGGCTCGGCCCGCGTGACGGCAACCTACGCCTTGCGTCTTGACAACCGCCTGGAGCTCACCCTGCGCGCGGAGGTGTCGCGCACCACCATCGTCAACCTCACGAGCCACGCCTACTGGAACCTCAACGGGCACGCGGCCGGCTCGGCACTCGGCCATCGTCTGAGCCTGGACGCGTGCGCCTACACGCCGACCGACGACGAGCTCATCCCCACCGGGCGCGTCGAGCCCGTGGAGGGGACCATCTACGACCTGCGCGAGCCCACCGTCCTTTCCACGCGCCTCATTGACCTTCCCCAGGGATACGACACCAACTTCTGCCTTGACAACGGTGAGCGCTTCGAGCGGGCGGCGACCCTGGTGGGAGACGAGACGGGCATCACCATGGAGCTCTTCACCGACGCCCCGGGCCTTCAGCTCTACACCGGCGGCGGCCTTGACGCCCGCGGCAAGGGCGGCGCGCGGTACGGCGCCTTCGGGGGCATCGCCCTGGAGCCCCAGTTCTACCCGGACGCGCCGCATCACAGGAACTTTCCCCAGCCCGTCTACGCGCCGGGCCACCCCTACCTGCTGCGCATCGCCTGGGCCTTTGGGCTCGCGTGACGCGCGCCTCGCGGCTGACGTCCCGTCACAGTTGGCAGGCAGGTAAACGCCGTCGTCGCCCGCTGCCCCTTGCGCTAGCATGGGTGTCATCCCAACGAAGGACGACGTGAGGACGAGCATGGCAATCACCCCCGACGAGGCGGCGGAGACCAATGCGATGGTCTCGCAGCACAACCTTGACCTGCGCACCATCACCATGGGCATCTCGCTGTTCGGCTGCGCCGACGAGAGCATGTCGCGCATGTGCGCCAAGGTCTATGACCGCATAACCCGCACCGCCGAGGGCCTGGTGGACGTGGCGGCGGACCTCGAGCGCGAGTACGGCATCCCCATCGCCAACAGGCGCGTATCCGTGACGCCCATGGCGCTGCTGGCCGCGGCCTGCCCCGACGCGGACCCCACGCCGCTGGCCCATGCCATGGACCGCGCCGCGGAGGCGCTCGGCGTCGACTTCATGGGCGGCTACTCGGCCCTCGTCCAGAAGGGCATGGGCGACACCGACCGACGCCTCATAGACTCCATTCCCGAGGCGCTCGCCGGCACCACCCGCGTCTGCTCCAGCGTCAACGTCGCCAGCCTGCGCGCGGGCATCAACATGGACGCCGTCCTGCTCATGGCCCAGAAGATGATCGAGGCGGCTCGCCTGACCACCGACACGGACTGCTACGGGGCCGCCAAGCTCGTCGTGTTTGCCAACATGGTCGAGGACTCCCCCTTCATGGCCGGCGCCATCCATGGCCCCGGCGAGCGCGATGCCGTGATCAACGTGGGGGTCTCGGGCCCCGGCGTCATGGCCGCCGCCCTCGGGGAGCTCTCGCCCGACGCCGACCTCATGCAGGTGGCCGAGCAGATCAAGAAGACCGCCTTCAAGATCACGCGGGCCGGCGAGCTCATGAGCCGCGAGGCGGCACGACGGCTGGGCGTCGAGAAGGGCATCGTGGACCTCTCGCTGGCCCCCACGCCTGCGGCGGGGGACTCCGTCGCCAAGATTCTCGAGACCATCGGTGTGGGCGAGTGCGGCGGACCCGGCACCACCTGCGCGCTCGCCCTGCTCAACGACTGCGTCAAGAAGGGCGGCGTCATGGCCAGCTCGAGCGTGGGCGGCCTCTCGGGCGCGTTCATCCCGGTGTCCGAGGACGCGGGCATGATTCGCGCCGCTCAGGACGGGGCCCTCTCGCTGGAGAAGCTCGAGGCCATGACCTGCGTCTGCTCGGTGGGCCTTGACATGATCGCCATCCCGGGCGACACGCCGGTGGAGGCCATCGCGGGCATCATCGCCGACGAGATGGCCATCGGCGTCATCAATGCCAAGACCACGGCCGTGCGCCTGATCCCCGCCATCGGTCACGCCGAGGGCGACACCCTCGAGTTTGGCGGCCTCTTTGGCAGCGCGCCGGTCATGCCCGTCAACCGGCACGCGGGCACGATCTTCGCCCGGCGCGGCGGGCGCTTCCCCGCCCCCCTCAACTCGCTCAAGAACTGAGTCGGTCGTGCCTGCAAGGCGAAGAAGGCGCCGACCCGACGACAACCCCCGCCCGAGAGGCCGCCGGGAAGTTGACCTCTCGGCCATCCTCGCCGACGTCGTCATGTTTCCCATCCTCGCGGCGCGCAGGGTCTGGCGCCTGGCACGGCGGCTGCGTCGGCGGGGCGGACGGGTGCGCCGTCACGTTGCCGCAGCCCTCGCCGTTGCGGTGGCCCTCGCGGCCCTTGCCCTCGCGCTCGGCATCGCGGCTCTGGCGCGGGGCTGCGCCTCTCCCCCGCCGCCCCAGGCTGCGCAACCCGCCGCCGCCGACAGTGCCAGCCAGGTCACGGCCAGCACCTCTGCCACGTCGGCCGACATTGACGTGGGGTCCGCCCGGCTTCATGTCACGAGCTCGCTCGGGGGCATCGACGAAAGCCGTCTCGACCCCGTCGTCGAAGCGCTGAAGGGCCTCTCCGACAAGGGCATCAACGTGAGCCTCGACCTCAGGACGCTTGACGGCAACGTGACCATGGGCTTCAGGACCAACACGAGCTACTACACCGCGAGCAGCATCAAGGGCCTCTATGTCTGCGCCCTCTTCCAACAGCTCGTGGACACCGGCCAGGTGCCCCTGTCGGACGTGGAGGAGCGCGCCCAGGCCGCCGTCATGTGGTCGGACAACGCCTCGTACGGGACTCTGCGCAGCCAGTACGGGACCGAGTTCTTTGCCAGCTGGCTAGACGCCGCCGACATCGGGCTGGGAGCTTACGGCACCCGCAAGGAGTACGTTGACCAGCGCTATCCCCAAAGCACGCCCGAGCAGCTGCGCGGGGCCTGGGAGGCCATCTGGCGCTACCTTTCGAGCGGCAGGGGCGCGAGCGCGACCCTGAGGTCCTTCTTTGAGCAGCGCGAGCGCAGCCCCATCAAGGACGCCCTGGGGGATGAGGCCAACGACTCCGTCATCACGCTGTCCAAGGCCGGATGGTTTCCCCTCACGGAGGAGCAGGGCGTCTCTCCCGCGGCCAACGACGCGGGCGTGGTGGTGCGCCCGGGCGACAACGGCAGGTCCTACGTCGTCGCCGTGATGTCGGACTCCTCCGAGGACCTGGAGGCGCTGGAGCAGCTCGTCAAGGCGCTCGACGACTATGTCTGCGGGGACTGCGGGAGCTGAGCGCCCCTGGCCAAGGCTGAAGGCGCACGACGCGAGACAGACGCGGCGGCATGGGCGACGCGGACGGCCACACACGAGGGCGGGGAGGCCCGAACATGGGACAGGACGATGTCACGCAGGGCAAGCACGCCGCGCCCCGACGCACGCAGCGGCGGTCGGCGACAGGCCTCGCGGTGGCGGGGGCGCTCCTCGCGCTGGCCGCCATGCTCGTCGTCGCGGGCGTGACGCAGGGCGTCATTCCCCTTTTGTCACGTCAGCCGCAGGGACGCCCCGCTGCGGGCGACGCGAGTCCTGCGGCGCGGAAGCCCGCTCCTAACGGCGGCGCGTCCTCTGACGCGACGACGGGCGCGAACGGCGTGCCGGACGGCTCAAAGGCCGAGGGCGCTGCGCAGCCGGACCAGACGGACGGCCCCGCGACGCTCGCGGACCAGCTTCCCAGCGAGGCGCGCCCCGTCAGGGCCGCCATCGATGCAGACGGCGGCAGCGACGCCCTGGCGTCAAGCGACGGCTACGCCAAGCTCACCCAGGCCGTGGGAGCCCTAGAGGACCGGGGGCACTCCGTGAGCTTCTACCTCAAGGACCTCAGCTCCGGGGCCACGCTCAGCTACCAGCCGGACGTGTCGCGCTATCCCGCCAGCAGCATCAAGGGTCCCTACCTCGTGGCCATCTACGAGACGATGGTAGAGACGGGGCAGGTGGACGGCGCGTCCGTCTCGGACCTGGCGCAGAGCCTCATCCTGAGCTCCGACAACGACGCGTTCCGCGCGCTGCACCGACGCTTTGGCGAGAGCATCCTGGGGACCTGGCTCAGGGGCTTTGGCTTTGACACCACGGGCTTCGGGGGCACCAACCCCTACACGACCTACTACTATCCCTACGTCACGGCCCGCCAGCTGGCGCGCATCTGGGAGCACATGAACGAGTACCTCTCGAGCGGCACGGACGGCGCCAACTACCTGGCGTCGCTGTTTGCCAGGCGCGACGAGTCGCCCCTGGCCATGGCAGTGGGGCCGCTCTACGGCAGCTGGGGTAAGGCCGGATGGTATCCCAGCCACGGCGCGCTGGGCGCCGCACCCGCAACCGTGGACGCCGGCGTGGTCTTTGCGGGACCCAGGCCCTACGTGGTCGTGGCCATGAGTGACGCCCCGAGCGACTTTGCCGCGTTGGCCCTGGTGTTCGCCGGGCTTGATGCGGCCCACGACGACCTGTAGCGAGAGGGCTTCGCATGGGCGACAGGCGGACCGCCCGCCCGCGGCCTGTCGCACCTATAGGTTTGGGGGCCGCGGCGTGCCACACTTATAAGTTTGAAGGCAGCACCGCCACTCACCTATAGGTTTGAGGGCGGTGCCGCCACGCACCTATAGGTTTGAGAGGACGGATGAGACAGACCTATAGGTTTGAGGAATCGTTGCGGCGTTTGCCCAGGTAGAAATTCTCTTTTTTCCTCAAACCTATAGCTCTGCACGGGAGAGACCCTCAAACCTATTGGAATCCGCGCGTGCCGCCCTCAAACCTATTGGAATCCGCACGTGCCGCCCTCAAACCTATTGGAATCCGCACGCGGAGCCCGCAAACCTATTGGAATCCGCAGGCCTATAGGAACCCGCGCGCGGGAAGGCCTCCCCATCCGTCGCCGGCGGGCGCAGACGACGCCCTGGCAGGTGGCGGCTAGCCCAGGAAGCGGACCTCGGGCTCAAGGCGCACGCCAAACTGGCGCTCGACCTCGTCCTGGACGTGCTCGATGACCGCATGGACGTCCGCCGCGGTGGCGCCGCCGTTGTTGACGACGAAGCCGGCATGCTTGGTCGAGACGCCCGCCCCGCCCACGCAGAAGCCCTTGAGGCCCGCGTCGGTGATGAGCTTGCCGGCAAAGTGCCCCTCCGGGCGCTTGAAGGTGGAGCCGGCGCTCGGCAGCTCAAGGGGCTGCTTCTCCTCGCGGCGGCGCGTGAAGTCATCCATCTTGGCGCGAATCCGGTCCTGGTCGCCCTCGCGCAGCCGGAAGGTGGCCGAGAGGACCACGAGCCCCTCGTCGCGCACGCGACTCTTGCGATAGCCCATGTTCATCTCGTCCGCCGAGAAGGTGCGCAGCGAGCCGTCGGGCAGCAGGCACCACACGGACTCGAGGACGTCGGCAACGCAGCCGTCGTAGGCTCCGGCGTTCATGAAGCAGGCGCCCCCCACGGAACCTGGGATGCCGCAGGCAAACTCCAGGCCCGTCAGGCCCAGCTCGCAGGCCATCTCGGACGCCTCGCGCAGGGGCACGCCCGCCTGGCACACGATGCGCTCGCCGTCTGTCGTCACGTTGACGAGGCCGTCGGTGCAGCCGATGATGACGCCGCGGTACCCCTCGTCCGACACGAGCAGGTCGCTGCCGCAGCCCAGGACGAAGAAGGCAGTGTTGGCGAGCTTGCAGGCCTCGACGGCCTCGCGCAGCTCGTCCACGTCGTCCGGCGTCACGAAGAGGTCGGCGGGGCCACCAACCTCGAAGGTGGTGTGCCTGCTCATGGGCTCGTCGGTCGCGACGTTGTCCTCCCCCACGATGCTGCGAAGCTTCCAGGTGAGCTCCCGCAAGTGGTCCGGAACGTCCTGCGAGCCCGTGAGCGCGCCCTGATTCATGCCCGTGTCACTCCCCTCAATCGGTCCGTCGTGCGGGGCAGGCCCTGCGCACGTCTGCTTGCAGTATACCAACAGCCGAGGGGCCAGGCCCGCGAAGAGGGGGCCGGAGGCGCGTCCGTTCGCATCCGTTCGCGTCCGTTCGCATCCGTTCGCGCCCCTCGCGGGGCGTCGCTTTTTGCGAGTCGGCCTCGGACCGCTGGCCCATGTCCTTGTTGCCTCCCCGTCGTCTCGTGCTATAGTTGGCAACGCAGTTTCAGGGCGGGGTGAAAGTCCCCACTGGCGGTAAGCGTGCGTCACCGTGTTGCGCGCAAGTCCGCGAACCGCACAGAAAAGAGCGGTTGACCTGGTGAGATTCCAGGACCAACGGTCACAGTCCGGATGGAAGAAACGGAGGCCATCATGGCACGCAGCACTACCGTCATGCGTCACGACACCCACTCCACGACAGACCAGGCCAACGGCTGGTCAACGAAGCGCATCGCCGTCACGGCGCTCTTCTGCGCGGTGGCCGCCATCGCGACGCTGTTTCTGGAGTTTCCGATCCTGCCGGGCGTGAGCTGGCTCAAGTACGACCCCTCGGGCATCGTCGCGCTCATCGCCGGCTTCGCCTTTGGGCCTGCCACGGGCGCCGTGGTGTCCGTGATTCCCTACCTCGTGCACCTTGCCACCGCAAGCGGCATCTACGGCGTCATCATGGCGGTCCTCGCCACCTTCTCGCTCGTCATGCCCGCCGCCCTCATCTACCAGCGTGACACCACCTACCGGGGCGCCGTCGTCGGCATGGTCGTGGGGACCGTGGTCTGCATCGTCGCCTGCATCGTGGGCAACGTCATCGTGACCCCCTTCTACACCGGCATGCCCACCGACGCCGTCCTGGGCCTCGTCGTGCCGGCCCTCCTGCCCTTCAACCTCGCCAAGATCGCCATCAACTGCGTCGTGACGGGCATCGTCTACAAGCCCGTCATCAAGGCCCTCGGCAACTAGCCCACGGCAGGGACGCCCGACCCGACACGAACGGTCCGCCTCACATGAAACCCGCGCCCGTCACACACGACCCCCTTGCCCGCATCGCGCACGCCACCCTGCTCTACGAGGGCGGCGTGCGCGCCCTCGACGACGTCTCCCTGACGCTTCGGCGCGGCGAGAGGGTCTGCGTCCTGGGTCCCAACGGCTCGGGCAAGTCCACGCTCGCGGGCGTCCTGGCAGGCCTGCTCGCGCCCGACGAGGGCACGGTCGCGCTCGCCGGCGAGCGCGTCCTGGACGACGGCAGGGTGGACGTGGAGGCCTATCGGCGCGCGCGCAGGAGCCTGGGCCTCGTGTTCCAGAACCCCGACGACCAGATCGTGACGTCCGTGGTCGAGGAGGACGTGGCCTTTGGCCCGGAGAACCTCGGCGTCCCCTCCGAGGAGATCGGGAGGCGGGTCGCCCGGGAGCTCCATCGCGTGGCCATGGAGGATTACGCCCAGGCCGACCCCACGCGCCTCTCGGGCGGGCAGAAGCAGCGCGTGGCCATCGCCGGCGCCCTGGCCATGGAGCCGGCCCTGCTCGTGCTCGACGAGCCGGGGGCCCTGCTGGACGTGCGCGGCAGACGCTCCATCCTCAAGGTGATGGACCGTCTGAGGGAGACGGGCACGACCATCGTCCACATCACGCACTTCATGGAGGAGGCCCTCGCCGCCGACCGCGTCATCGTCATGCTACGCGGGCGGATCGCGCTGGAGGGCGCCCCTCGCGAGGTCTTTGCCCGTCAGGAGGAGCTGCGAGCCCTAGGGCTGCGCGAGCCCTGGACGGCGCGCCTTGCGACGCGCCTGTCCGAGCTGGGCGTTGACGTGACCTGGACCTGCGACGACGACAGCCTGCTGAAGGACCTCGCGCGGACGTCGCGCTCCCTCAGCTGCACGATGCCGCCGCCCCCGCAGGCGTCCTGCGACTTTGCGGCCGAAAAGACGGACCCCGTCATCGCCCTTGACGGCGTGAGCTTCTCGTACCGGGACGCCTCGCAGGGCTCGCGCCCCGCCCTTGACGACGTGACGCTGACGTTTGCGCGGGGCCGCACCACCGCCGTCATCGGACAGACGGGATCGGGCAAGTCAACCCTGCTGCGCCTGCTCTGCTCCCTCGAGAGGCCTGACGCCGGTCGCATCGTCATCGACGGCATCGACACCGCAGACCGGTCCCGGCGCCGCGAGCTCCTGAGCAGGCTGGGCTACGTGATGCAGCGGCCCGAACGCCAGCTCTTCGCCGAGACCGTCCTGGAGGACGTGAGCTTTGGCCCCCGAAACCTGGGCCTGGACACGACTGAGGCGCGCAGGCGCGCAGAGGGCGCGCTCGAGCAGGTGGGCCTTGCCGAGCTTGCCGCAAGCTCCCCCTTTGAGCTGTCGGGCGGGCAGCAGCGGATGTGCGCCATCGCCGGCGTCCTTGCCATGCGGCCCGCCATCCTCATCATGGACGAGCCCACGGCCGGGCTCGACCCGCACAGTCGCGAGCGAATCATGAGCATCCTGCGCGAGCTCAACAGGCGGGGCGTGACCGTGGTGCAGGTGACCCACTCGCGCGAGATCGCGGTGCGCGCCGACGAGGTCGTCGTGCTCGACCAGTCCCGCGTCATGATGCACGGCTCGCCGCACGAGGTGTTCTCGTACCAGAACGAGGCGCTGCTGCGCGAGTCCGGCCTGGGCATCCCCACGTCGATGCTGTGGGCGCGCAAGCTGCGCGAGGAGGGCGTCAGCTGCGCGGACGAACCCCTCACCATGGACGAGCTCGCCCGCTCCGTGGCCTGCGGCCTAGGACGTGCGACCACGCCGCGTGGCGTCGAAAAAGGGGGCGAGCGCTGATGGCGCTTAGGCTGGGCATCGGCCAGTACCTGCCGGGCAGCTCGCCCATCCACCGCCTTGACCCGCGCGTCAAGGTCACGGGGGCCCTCGCCCTGATGGTGAGCGTGTTCTTCATCACCGGCCCCTTGCAGCTCGTCCTGGGCTATGCCTGCGTCCTGGCGCTCGTCGCCGCGGCGGGGGTGCCCGTCTCGCGCCTCGTCGAGTCCATCAGGCCCATCGTCATCGTCCTTGCGCTGCTCGCCGTCTTCAACCTCCTCTTCATCAGGACGGGAGACGAGCTCTGGCGCTGGGGGGCACTCTCTGTCACCACGGACGGCCTGCGCGTGGCCGTGATCTTTAGCCTGAGGCTCGTCATCGCCGTGATCGCATCGTCCCTCATGCTCCTCACGACCACCCCCACGCAGCTCACGGACGCCTTTGACGCCGGCCTCGCCCCCCTCTCGCGACTGGGCCTGCCGGGGCATGAGCTTGCCATGGTCTTCTCGCTCATGCTGCGCTTCATTCCCACGATCGCCGACGAGGCGCAGGCCATCCTCGACGCCCAGACCCTGCGCGGCGCGCCCCTCTCGGATGGGTCGCTCGCCCGGCGCCTCAAGGCCGTGGCGCCCATGCTCATCGCGCTTCTGGCCAGCTCGATCCATCACGCCAACGGGCTCTCGCGCGCGCTTGACGCCCGCTGCTACGCGGGCGGCGCCACCCGCAGCCACTGGCACCCCCTGCGCATGCGCCGGTCCGACTGGCTCGCGCTGCTCGCCGTCGCCGCCTACGTCGTCGCCCTGGTGGGCCTGGGACAGCTACTCTGAGGAAGTTCGCGCCGAGGCCCGAGCCCCGGCGCGAGCCGGTCGGGTCGGACGCGAGATGGCACGGGGCGGACGTCGGGCGCCATGTTGCCAACAGGGGACGCCGGGCCCTCTCTCTGTGCTCGACGCCGTATCATTAAGACGCCCCCTCGGACGCCCGCGCCGCCGACGCGCGTCACCGCCTCCCACGGAAAGGTAAGCAGTCATGGTCTCACGCGTGTATGTCGAGAAAAAGCCCGGCTTTGACGTCAAGGCCCGGCAGCTCAGACGCGAGCTTGCGGACGTCCTGGGCATACGCGGGCTGACGGGCCTGCGCCTCGTCAACCGCTACGACGTGGAGGGCATCGACGAGGAGCTCTTCCGACGCTGCGTGCCCCTCGTCTTCAGCGAGCCGCAGTCGGACGTCGCGAGCCTCGAGCTGCCCGACGCGCACGGCGCCCAGCTCTTCGCCGTGGAGTTCCTCCCCGGACAGTTCGACCAGCGCGCCGCGTCGGCCAGCGAGTGCATCCAGCTCATCAGCCAGGGCGAGCGTCCCGTCGTCGCCTCGGCCACGCTCTATTACCTTGAGGGGAACCTCTCCGCCAAGGACGTCGCCGCCGTCAAGGGCTATGTCATCAACCCGGTGGAGGCCCGCGAGGCATCCCTCGACGCGCGCCCCACGCTCAAGTCGAGCTACCCCGTGCCCGACGACGTCGAGGTGCTCGACGGCTTTGACGCCCTCTCGCCGGACGAGCTCGCCGCCTTCATCAAGGACCGCGGCCTTGCCATGGACCTGGCGGACGTCAGCTTCTGCCAGGAGTACTTCAAGGGCGAGGGGCGCCCTCCCACAATCACCGAGATCAAGATGATCGACACCTACTGGTCCGACCACTGCCGCCACACCACCTTTGGCACCCGGCTCGAGCGGGTGGCCATAGACGACGCCACGGTACGGCAGGCCTTTGACGCCTATCTTGACATGCGGCGCGAGCTGGGGCGCGAGGGCAGACCCATCTGCCTCATGGACATGGGCACCATCGGCGCCAAGTGGCTCAAGGCGAGGGGCGTCCTTGCGAACCTCGACGAGTCCGAGGAGATCAACGCCTGCACCGTCAAGGTCAAGGTGGACGTTGACGGGACGGACGAGGACTGGCTCTTCCTCTTCAAGAACGAGACGCACAACCATCCCACCGAGATCGAGCCCTTCGGCGGTGCCGCCACCTGCATCGGCGGCGCCATTCGCGACCCCCTGAGCGGGCGGAGCTACGTGTATCAGGCCATGCGCGTCACGGGAGCGGGCGACCCGCTCGCCCCCGTCAGCCAGACCATGCGCGGCAAGCTCCCCCAGCGCAAGCTCGTCACCACGGCGGCGGAGGGCTACTCCTCCTACGGCAACCAGATCGGCCTTGCCACCGGGCAGGTCAGCGAGCTCTACCACCCGGGCTACGTCGCCAAGCGCATGGAGATAGGCGCCGTCGTGGGCGCCACGCCCGCCAGCCACGTGCGTCGCGAGACGCCCGCGCCCGGCGACAAGGTGATCCTCCTGGGCGGGCGCACCGGCCGTGACGGCATCGGCGGCGCCACGGGCTCCTCCAAGGCACACAACGTCGACTCGCTGGCCAAGGACGGGGCGGAGGTCCAGAAGGGTAACGCGCCCGAGGAGCGCAAGCTCCAGCGGCTCTTCCGTCGCAAGGACGCCTGCCGCCTCATCAAGCGCTGCAACGACTTCGGCGCCGGCGGCGTGTCCGTGGCCATCGGGGAGCTTGCCGACGGCCTGACCATAGACCTTGACCGCGTCCCCAAGAAGTACGAGGGACTGGACGGCACGGAGCTGGCCATCAGCGAGTCCCAGGAGCGCATGGCCGTGGCGCTGGCTGCGAAGGACGTGGACGAGTTTTTGGGCTACGCCCGCGAGGAAAACCTCGAGGCCACGGTCGTGGCCGAGGTCACCGCACGGCCCCGCCTCACGATGACCTGGCGCGGCGCCACCATCGTAGACGTGAGCCGCGCCTTCCTCTCCTCCAACGGCGCGCCCAAGCACCAGGACGTCCATGTGGTCGCCCAGGGCAGCTGGCAGCCCGTCTGGGAGGGGCGCACGCTCGAGGAGCGCCTGCGGGCACTCGTGACCGACAAGAACGTGGCCTCCAACAAGGGCCTGGCCGAGCGCTTTGACGCCACCATCGGCGCCGCGAGCGTGCTCATGCCCTTTGGCGGCGCCACACAGCTCACGCCTGCGCTGGCTATGGCGGCCAAGCTGCCGACGGACGGCGAGACCACCACCTGCTCGGGCATGGCCTGGGGCTTCAACCCCTTCCTCACGAGCGCGAACGCCTTCACGGGCGCCTATCTTGCGGTGGTGGAGAGCCTGTGCCGCCTTGTCGCGACGGGCTTTGCGCACGAGGACGCCTACCTCACCTTCCAGGAGTACTTTGAGCGCCTGCGCGACGTGCCCGAGCGCTGGGGCAAGCCGGTGGCGGCCCTGCTCGGAGCCCTCATGGCCCAGCGCGACCTGGGCGTGGGAGCCATAGGCGGCAAGGACTCCATGAGCGGCTCCTTTGAGGACCTGGACGTGCCGCCCACCCTCGTGTCGTTTGCGACGGCCCTCGGCACGGTGGGGTGCGTGACCTCGCCCGAACTCAAGGGCGCCGGGCATCGGCTCGTCCTCGTGAGGCCCGCCTACCTGGATGACGGCATCACGCCTAGGTCCGAGTCGCTCCTTTCCGCCATGTCGCTCGTCGAGAGGCTCATCCACTCCAAAGGGGCGCTCGCCGTCTCGACGCCGGGCTACGGCTGCCTTGCCGAGGCGCTCTTCAAGATGTGCGTGGGCAACCAGCTTGGGATGCGCCTCTCGGACGACCTTGACGAGGGCGAGCTCTTCTCGCCCGCCTACGGGAGCTTCGTGGTCGAGCTTGCCGAGGGGGCTACGGTCACCTCGCCGTGCGCCGACGACGTCGAGCTGCGCGCGCTGGGCGAGACGACGGCCGCCTACGCACTGGTCGTCGCAGGCCAGATGATCGACCTCGCCGGCCTGCAGGAGGCCTGGGAGGCGACGATGGAGCCCGTCTTTGCCTATCGCAGGGCCGGCGAGCCGGAGGAGCCGGTGAGCTTTGACGCCTCGCGACGGCACGTCAGCCGGCCCGCTCCGCTCGTCAAAACTGCGCGCCCCCGCGTCGTCATTCCCGTCTTTCCTGGCACCAACTGCGAGTTTGACAGCGCCCGCGCCTTTGAGCGAGCCGGCGCCGAGGCCCATGCGCTCGTGATCAACAACCTCACGCCCGACTCCGTCGCCCAGAGCACCCAGGCCCTTGTGGACGAGATCGCGCAATCCCAGATCCTCATGATCCCGGGCGGCTTCTCCGGCGGGGACGAGCCCGACGGCTCGGCCAAGTTCATCACGGCCTTCTTCCGCGCGCCGCAGGTGACCGAGGCGGTACGCGACCTGCTGCAGGCCCGCGACGGCCTCGTGCTGGGCATCTGCAACGGCTTCCAGGCGCTGGTCAAGCTCGGGCTCGTGCCGTACGGGGACATCGTGCCCATGACCGCCGACTGTGCCACGCTCACCTTCAACGCCATCGGTAGGCACCAGAGCAGGCTCGTCTTTACGCGCGTGTCCTCCAACCTGTCGCCGTGGCTGTCGCGCTGCGAGGTCGGCGACGTCCACCGCATCGCCGTCAGCCACGGCGAGGGCCGCTTCGTGGCACCCGAGCCTCTGATCAGGGAGCTGGGAGAGAGGGGGCAGATCGCCGCGCAGTACGTTGACGCCCAGGGCCTGCCGTCCATGGACCTCTCGGTCAACCCCAACGGATCCGCCTGGGCCATCGAGGCCGTGACGAGTCCCGACGGGCGCGTGCTGGGCAAGATGGGCCATAGCGAGCGCAGCACGCCCGGCACCTTCAAGAACGTCCCCGGCGAGCATTACCAGCCCATCTTCGAGGGAGGCGTGGCATACTTTAGCTAGGCGCCCGACAGGCGGGGCGACCGAACACGCAGAGACCGACCGCGACGCGTCCCGCCCTTCGCGAGGCGCGTCGCCCCTCTTGAGGAGATGCGCATGGCAGCGAACGACAGACGTCCCGACCCCGACATGCGACGCCGCACGCCCCAGCGCGGCAGGGCCAACGTCAAGGGCGAGCTCATCCTGACCGCGATCATGTTCGCGGGCGTGTTTGCCATCACCCTCGTCCTTCGGTTTGTTCTGCACCTTAACAACGTCTACGCGCCCATCTTCACGGCCGTCATCGCCGCCATCATCGTCTTCTACGCCTACCGGCGCACCCAGAGGCAGCGCTGGGAGCGCGAGAACGCGGATGCCCAGAAGACCGTCAACCCCATCATCGAGCGCTATGCCGCCAGCCGCAGCCCCCGCCAGCTCATGCGCGACTATGCCGCCTGGGCCAAGGACGCGCACGATCCCGATCTTCAGCTGCAGTTTCTTCAGCTGATCGTGGAGACCCTCATCAAGGACGGGCACCCTGCCGAGGCGCGCACGATGCTGGGACGGATGGAGGCCTTTGCCCGCGAGAGCGGCAACGACAAGAACTTTGCCGGCTACAAGGCGGACGTCGAGGGCCGCCTGCGGTAACGGAGACGCCGACGGCGCCCCGCGGCCGACATGGCGTGACGGCCAGCCATGCCGTGGCGGCGGTCAGCGCCCCTCGCCCGTCAGCCGCTCGCGACTCCGCGCCAACGTGTCCTTGGCCTCCTTGGGCAGCTCGGGGTAGTGAGGGTCGATCTGCTCCAGCACGTCCACGATCGCCTCGCTCACGACCCAGCGGGCAAACCACTTCTGGTCGGCGGGAACCACGTACCAGGGGGCATGCTCCGTCGCGGTGGCGTTGATGGCCCTCTCGTAGGCGTCCATGTAGTGAGGCCACAGCTCGCGCTCGTCGATGTCGCCCGCCGAGAACTTCCAGTTCTTCCTCTCGTTGTCGATGCGCTCCAAAAAGCGCTCCTTCTGCTCGTCGAGCCCCACGTTGAGGAAGATCTTGAGGACGCGGTAGCCGTTGTCGTAGAGGTACTCCTCAAAGTTTGCGATCTGCTTGTAGCGCCGCTCGAAGAAGGTGTCCCTGCCGTCGTTGAGGCAGCGCTTGGGCATGGCATAGCCCTTCCAGATGTCATGCACGCGCACCACGAGGACGTCCTCGTAGTACGAGCGGTTGAACAGGCCCATGAAGCCGCGGGGCGGAAGGTGCGTGACGGCACGCCATAGGTAGTCGTGGGCGAGCTCGGTCTGGCTGGGCTGCTTGAAGGAGTGCACCACGACGCCCTGGGGGTTGACGCCGCTCATGACGCGCTTGATGGTGGAGTCCTTGCCGGCCGCGTCCATGGCCTGCAGGAGGATCACGAGTCCCTCGCGGCCTTCGGCATAGAGCTTGTCCTGCAGCTCTCCCATGCGCAGGGTGTTCTGCGCGGTGAGCTCCTCATACCGGGGCTCCTCGTCCTTGTCGATGTCGAGGGAGGTCCTGACGTCATCCAGCGAGAACCGGCCCTTGCCCTCAAAGCGAAAATCCTTGATATTCATGATCTCTGACCTCCCGTTGGTCGATTCTGACGGACGCCCGCGAGCCCCCGGTCCCGGCCGTTCCTCTGGCGAAAACAAGAACAATATGCATATTAATGACTTATTTATACTACTGCTACAGGGGGACCTCCCTTCAAGTCAGCATTACTCGGGCAAATAGGGTAAAAATTGGCTATTTTGGCCGAGTTGTGCCGACTTTTTGCGACCCCGCCTCATGACACATGAATATGGGCGCCTGCACCTTCCACATTTTGCCGGACAAGACGGTGCCCCTGGATAGAAGGCGCCCGCCCGAGGACCCCTGACGCGGGAGCCAGGGTGACGGTCAGGGGCATGTGGTTTGCCATCTTCGGCATAGCCCACGCGCGTCAACGGTATAAGCCCTCATAGGAACCATCATGACCGGGAACGAGGCACATCATGGCAAGCGTGCTCATAAAGGACACCACGCGCGAGGAGCGGGAGCGCATCGTGCGCCGAGGGCTTTCCTGCGGGGACGCCACCGGCTGCGACAGCTGTTCGGGCTGCAGCATGGGCGTGGGGTCGATCGACGCCATGTATCAGCCCTACATTGACGGCAAGCTGGAGCTTGCTGAGGTCAACATGCTCCACGCGGCCACGAGCTACACCCACGGCTAGACCGCCGCGCCCACGCCAAAGCACACGTCGCACCAGGGCAAGGGCAGACGCGGACGGCGACGCCTAGGACGTCATCGACGCGCAGTCGACCGGGCCTTCGCGCAGGATGCGCAGCCCGTGCCCGATGGGCCCGATGACGGCCCGTATGTTCTCGCAGGCGGCCCTGGGACTGCCGGGCAGGTTGACCACCAGGGTGCGTCCCAGCGTGCCGGCCGTCGCACGCGAGAGGCAGGCGCGCGGCGTGATGGCCATCGAGGCGGCACGCATGGCCTCGGGGATGCCGGGAACCAGGCGGTCGCAGACGGCGCACGTGGCCTCGGGCGTCACGTCCCGCGGCGAGAGTCCCGTGCCGCCGGTGGTGAGCACGAGAGCCACGTCCTTGGCCGCCTCGCCCCGAATCGCGGCCTCTATCCGCGGGCGCTCGTCGGGAACGACGCAGTACCCGACCACCTCATAGCCCTCGGCCTCAAGCAGCGCGAGCAGGGCGGGGCCGCTCGCGTCGGCCCTCTGACCGCGCGAGGAGCGGTCGCTCACCGTGATGACGGAGGCCGTCTGGCGCCGACCGGGCACCGCGACGTGAGACCCCGCCCCGGCAAGGGGCGTCACCGTGCCAGCAAACCCCGCCGCGACGTGGGGCTCTGGCTCGCCATGAGATGTTGGCTCGTCAGGGGGCTCCGCGGCGTTGGGGTGCTCCCGTGCCTGGCGTCCATCAAGGTCTCCCATCTTGGGGTCGATGTCGCGCATCCTCACTCCTTTGACTCAAACGGGCAGTTGGGGGCAAGGGAGAACCTCCCCCGTATGGCGAGCCCTCCCTCCCCCAGCTCGGCAAAGTCCTGCTTGGTGAGCTCGACGCCCGCCGCGATGCGCGGCAGCACGAGGTCAAACACCGTGGACGCCGCGTACATGACGCAGCCGGGCAGGCCCACGACGGGCGTGCCGGGCCCACAGACGCCCTCCTTGCCAAAGTAGCCCAGCAGCATCATGGCGCCGGGCAGGACCGGGGCGCCGTAACTGACGATGCGCGCGCCCGCACGCCTGATGGCCCCGGGGGTGTTGTCGTCAGGGTCCACGCTCATGCCTCCCGTGCAGCAGATGAGGTCAACCCCCTCCCGCCGGGCCGCGCCTATGGCGGCCGCAAGATCGTCCGGGTCGTCGCCCGGCCGCGTCACGCTCGTGCAGCGGATGTTGAAGGCGGCGAGCTTTGCCTGGACCACGGGCGTGAACTTGTCCTCGATGAGACCGCCCTTGACCTCGGAGCCCGTCGCGATGATGGCGGCCGTCCGCAGCTTGAAGGGCTCCACCGCGAGAAGCTTCTCGCCGTGGGCGGCCCGTTCGGCCGCGGCAACCTGCTCCTCACGAACGACCAGGGGAATCACGCGCGTCCCGGCCAGCTCGTCGCCCGCGCGCACGGCAAGGTTGCCCTTGCGCGTGGCCACCATGACCTCGTCGGTCGCGTTGACCGCCCGCAGGCGCTTCGCATTGACGAGCAGGACGCCGTCGCAGGCCGCGCGGATGGAGATCTTTCCCTCGCGAGGAGCGCCCGCCCGCACGGTGTTGGGGCCCAGGCACAGGGCGGCCATGCGCTCGGCCGCGTCATCCTCGTGGAGCATGCCCACAGCAAGCTCCCACACGTACAGATGCTCCTTGCCCATAGAGAGGAGGACGGGGACGTCCTCTTCCGTGACCACATGCCCCTTCCTGAAGCGCGGCCCCTTGTAGCGGCCCTGCCCGCCCTCGCCGCCCACCACGATCTGAGTCATGTCGTGGCAGAGCACGTGCCCCACCGCATCAACGGTCTTGACCAGCTTCATGTCATCCTCCTTGCCCGTCGCCCGTCAGCGTCGCGGCGCCTCGGGACCCTCGTCCAGCACCCGTATCGCGTCGCCCGCCCGCACGACGCCCCCGCGCGCGACCACGCAGAAGACGCCGTCGGTGGGCATGACGCACATACCCACGAGACGGCGGATCTCGCAGTCGTTGTGGCAGGTCTTACCTATCTGCGTCACCACGAGAAGGGCCTCGCCGACGGCCAGCGTCGTCCCCACCGGCAGCTCCCTGACGGCGATGCCCCTGGTGAGGATGTTCTCCGCAAAGTCGCCTGCGGCGAGGACGGCGCCGCTCTCGCGCATCCGATCAACCGACTCGTCCGCCAAGAGCGAGACCTGCCGGTGCCAGGAGCCGGCATGGGCGTCTCCCTCTATGCCGAGACCCACGACGAGGCGCAGCTCCCCGACGGGGCGCTTGCGCTCGCCCTTCCGCTGCGAGACGCAGGTGGCCACGACGGTGCCTGCGACGCCGGGCGCGGCTCCCTTTGCGACGCCATGCCAATCCTCACGCGGCGGCACCACGAAGTGCCCGGACTTGCCCCCGTCCTTCTCGAGCAGGCGGACGTCGCGCACCACCATGTTGCGCTGGTGCGACTTGCACATGTCGTAGATGGTCAGACAGGCGACGGACGCCGCCGTGAGCGCCTCCATCTCGACGCCCGTCTCGCCCAGGCAGCGGCACCACGCCTCCACGGCCACGCCGTCGTCCTCGGGCGTGCAGCGGACCTCGACGCCCGTGAGCGCGACGGGATGGCACAGCGGGACGAGCTCCCAGCAGCGCTTGGCCGCCATGATGCCCGCCACCTGCGCCACGCCAAGCACGTCACCCTTCCTGGTGGTGCCGGCGCGCACGAGGGCGAGCGTGTCCTCGTTCATGAGGACCTTGCCGGCGGCGCGGGCCACCCGCTGGGTCCTGGGCTTTTGGGAGACGTCCACCATCCGCGCGTGGCCCTCCTCGTCAAAGTGCGTGAGCGCCATAACTCAACCCCCTATCTGGTTCATGCTTCGTGGCGTGGCGCTCGCATGGGCCACGCCCAGGTGATGGCGCGCCGGCTTGGCGGCGATTCCCTGCCTCAGGGCCGCGACGAGCTCGGGACCCGAGAGGCCGCGCAGAGAGATCTCCGCGCGCGAGTGCAGGCAGGGCTTGAGCATGCCGTCAGCCGTCACCCTGATACGGTCGCAGGTCTTGCAGAAGCCGTGGCTCACGGGGCGAATCAGGCCTATGGTGCCGCGCCACCCCTCCCTGCGATACAGCTGCGTCACCCCGTCTTGCCCCGCGGGCACCAGGCCGGCCACCTCGTCCACGACGACGTCGGCCGAGACGAAGCGCTCCCTGGGCCACGAGGCGCACGCGCCCATGGGCATGAGCTCGATGAAGCGCACGCTGGCGACGCCCAGCTCCCCGTCGGCGCCGTCACGGGCGAGCTCGGCGAGCGGGACGATGTCCTTCTCGTTGACGCCCCCCAGAAGGACGCAGTTGAGCTTGGTGGGACCCAGGCCCGCCTCGCGCGCCGCCCTGAGGCCCGCCAGGGCGTCCTCGAGCGACCCGCAGCGCGTCATGGACCGGTAGCGGTCCGCGTCAAGGGTGTCCAGGCTCACGTTGAGGCGGTCGAGACCAGCGTCGCGCAGCTCTACCGCCAGGGGGGCCAGAAGGGTGCCGTTGGTGGTCATGGCCAGCTCCTCGACGCCGGGCACCTCGGCGAGCATGTGAACGAGCCTGACGATGCCCCTGCGTACCAGCGGCTCGCCCCCGGTGACGCGAACCTTGCGCACCCCCAGCGTCACCGCCGCCCGCACGATGTCGCGCAGCTCCTCAAACGTGGCCATCTCGCCGTGGTCCCGGCGCGGGACGCCTCCCTCCGGCATGCAGTAGACGCAGCGGCAGTTGCAGCGGTCCGTCACCGAGAGGCGCAGGTAGCGAATGTCTCGCCCCCGTTCGTCAAGCATCTGGCACCACCTCGGACAGCGGCATCACGTGCTCGGGCCTCACCAGGACCAGCACGTTCGCGGGGCGTCCCAAAGACCGCCAGCGATCCTTGTCAAGCTCATGACGCAGCAGACCTCCCGCCGGCGTGCGCAGCATCACGATCGTGGAAAACGTTGACTCGATGACGCGGTCCACGGCGCACGAGACGCAGTTGGCCTCGCCCGCCGGCACCTGGGCCCCCTCGCCCGCCGGCGCCTGGGTCCTCTCGCCCGCCGGCGCGACGTCAAGGTAGTGGGCACGCAGGCCCACGTGGGTCACGGGGCCGTCGCACGGCAACGACGTGCGCAGCGTGACTCCCCACTCCTCGCAGGCGAAGGCGTCCGGCCCCACCTGACGGGCCCGGCTCACGTTCTTGCAGCCGCTGATCAGGGCGGCACAAAGCGAGCGCGGGCGAGAGAAGAACTCCTTCACCGTGGCCTTTGGCTCTGACCTTCCGCGCGTGATCGTGCAGACCGTGTCGCACAGACGAAAGACCTCGTCACGGTTGTGGGACACGTATACCGCGCCCCCGGCGAAGCCTTTGAGCGTGTCGGCGAGCTCAAGCTCAAGCTGCCAGCGCAGATACTCGTCAAGCGCCGAGAAGGGCTCGTCCAGAAGGAGGAGCTCCGGGTCGCTCGCCAGGATGCGCGCCATGGCGCAGCGCTGCTGCTGACCGCCCGAGAGGGACGACGGTCTGCGTCCCTCAAGGCCCGTCAGCCGCATGGCGGCAAGCTCGCGGCGGGCCCGCGCCAGACGCTCCCCCTTGCTGGCGCCCACGGCGCCGCACGCGGCGTTCTCGAGCACCGTCATGGTGGGAAAGAGGGCGTAGCTTTGGAACAGGTAGCCCACGCGCCGCCGCTGCGGCGGAAGGTCAATGCGGCGCTCGCTGTCAAAAAGCACGCGGTCGCCCAGCACGATGCGCCCGCAGTCGGGGCGCTCGATGCCGGCGATGCACTTGAGCGTCATGGACTTGCCGCAGCCCGAGGCGCCCAGCAGGGCCACGACCTCATGCGAGCTCTCGACCGTAAACGACACCCGCAGCGTGAAGTCGGAAAGGGCCTTCGTGATGTCAACGACAAGCGCCATCAGACGGCCCCCCTTTGCGCGGGGCGCACGCGCGCGTTCAGGTAGTTGAGGGCGAGAAGCACGACCGACGATATGGCCAGGTTCACCAGGACCCACCTGAGCGCCAGGGCGTCGTCGCCGGTGCGCCAGAGCTGATAGACCGTCGTGGAGACGGTCGCCGTGATGCCTGGCGTATAGCCGGCGATCATGGACGTGGCGCCGTACTCGCCCAGGGCGCGGGCGAAGGCGAGCACGGCGCCGGCGACGATGCCCTGCCGACAGCAGGGCATCTTGACGCGCCAGAAGATCCACGTCTCGGACTTGCCGAGCGTCCTGCCCGCCTGGGACAGGGTCTCGTCAAACGCCTCGAAGGCCCCGCGCGCCGTGCGGTACATGAGCGGAAAGCTCACGACGACGGTCGCCAGGATGGCCGAGTACCACGTCATGGTGAGCCTCGCGCCAAACGCGTCCATGAACCACGCGCCCACGGGGCGCCGGGGACCAAGGACGATGAGCAGCAGATAGCCCACGACCGTGGGAGGGAGCACGAGGGGAAGCGTGAGGACCACGTCCAGCGCACCCTTCACGAGGCGCGGGGCGCGCGCCACCACGTTGGCAAGGCCTATGCCCACCGCATAGACGACCGCCGTCGAGAGGGCGGCGATCCTGAGTGAGTTGAGAAGTGGATACCAGTCCATGGAAGGCCTCGACCTACGCCGTGGCAAGAGGCGTGAAGCCGGCCTTCTCGAACTGTGCGGCCGCAGCGGCCGTCCTGAGGAACGCGAGGAAGGCCTTGGCGAGCTCCGGCTGCGGCGCGTCCTTGAGCGCGGCGGCCGGATAGATGACGCGCCCGCACAGGGACGAGTCGGCCTCCTCGACGACCTCAAGGCCCGCGGCGTGCGCGTCCGTCTTGTAGATGACGCCGCAGTCCACGGCGGCCTCGGACAGCTGCGAGGTGACCTCCTTGACGTTGGAGCCGTAGGTGATGCGACCGGCCTGGGCGAGCTCGTTCTCGTCCAAGCCGAGGTGCTCGAGGATCTGCTGGGTGTACTGGCCCACAGGCACGTCGGAGTTGCCCATGCAGAGCTGGATCTGACCGGCC
Organism: Olsenella sp. HMSC062G07; assembly: GCF_001811895.1. Classification (NCBI taxonomy): domain Bacteria; kingdom Bacillati; phylum Actinomycetota; class Coriobacteriia; order Coriobacteriales; family Atopobiaceae; genus Olsenella; species Olsenella sp. HMSC062G07. The sequence goes on along the minus strand of NZ_KV806951.1, from coordinate 104,549 downwards.
TTGAGCTTGTCGGCCATGTCGGAGAAGCCGCTGACGCCCTTGGGGTTGCCCTTGGGGACGCAGAGCGTGACCTTGTTCTCGAGCAGGTCGACGCGCGTGTCGTGATCCACGAGGTCGATGCCCTCGTTGCCCTTCTCGGACTTGGCGTCCAGCTGGTTCATCTGCTTCTGGGCGGCAGAGACGAAGACGTCGCAGGGGGCGCCCTCCACGATCTGCTTCTTGAGGGTGCCCGAGGAGTCAAACGTGAAGACGACCTCGGACCCGCCCTCGGAGGCCTTGAAGAGGTCGCCGATGGCCGTGAGCGCCTCGGTGAGCGAGGCGGCCGCAAACACGATCAGCTTGCTGGAATCGCCCTTCGACGAGCCGGCGTCTGAGGGGTTGGTGCCCGCGCCGCCCTGGGCGCAGCCGACAAGGCCGAGACCGGACGCCGCCACGAGGGTGCCGACGAATGAGCGCCTGCTGATGCCAGACGAAACGTTCATGATGGTTCCTTTCAAGAGGTGGTGCCTATCCTTGGGTGAAGCGGCCGCCGTCCTGCTCATGACGCCTGTCGCAGGGCGCGGCTTCGAGGCGTGCCGTGCCTCCTAGGACTCCCCCTTCCTCGCGTGCGCCGCATGCGGGCGCAGCTCCCTTGGCCGTAGCTCCGCGCGGCAGCGAATCATCTCCGCCGCGATCGAGACGGCGATCTCGTCGGGGGTGACGGCGAGGATGTCCTCGCCCACGGGCAGGTGGACCGCCTGGGCCCAGGCGTCGCTCACGCCGCGCTCGACGAGCGTCCTGCGGACGAAGGCGGCCTTGCCGCGACTGCCGATGCAGCCCACGTAGGCCGGCTGCGCCGGGGCGACCTGCCGAAGCACCTCCAGGTCCGCCACGTGCCCATGGGTCATCACGACGACGTAGTCGCGCCTGGTCACATGCACGAGTTCGCTCACGTGCCCAAAGTCGCCACATACCACGCGCTCCGCGCGCGGGAACAGCTCGGTCGTGGCAAGCTCCGCGCGGTCGTCAAAGACGGTGACCCTGAACCCCACCCCCGCAAGGACCGGGCAGAGCGCCTGTCCCACGTGCCCGGCCCCAAAGACGTAGGCCATGGGATCGGCACCGATGGGCTCGCTGTAACGGCGGCGCGCCTCGTCCCACAGGGGCAGCTCGATCGTAGCCCGCAAATCGCCCGGATCGATGTCACTGACGCTCGTGAGGCTGACGCGTGGGCGTCTCTCGTCCGACCAGTCCTCGTCGATGACGGATGGCTCGTCTTGCCGCCCGCGCTCAAGGAGGTCGGCCAGGAGGCGGGTCTCGTCTTCGGGCCCAAGGGAGCGACGAACGGACAGGAGGGCATCGCCCCCGCAGGCCATGCCCGTCTTCGCGTGCGTCAGCCATTCCAGCGAACCCGACGCCGTCCCCTCGAGCACGGCCCGGCAGCGGTCCATGGCCATCTGCTCCACGCGCCCGCCGCCGACCGTACCCAGCCAGCTCCCGTCCGAGAGGAGCGCCATGCGCGCGCCCGCCCCGCGGGGCATGGAGCCGCGGGTTGCCAGTACGCCGGCCAGGGCGAAGGGGCGCCCCGCGCGCGCCTCCTTTAGCAGGCGGGCGACGAGGACAGCGTCGCGCAGGGTGCCGCTCGAATCCGTCATCATGCGCGCTCGCCCCCCTGCGTAAGGCGGATGCGCCGCCCGCCCGAGCGCTCCTCCATGCGTCCTATGACGCGCGCGCACGGCACCCGACCGTCCCGTTCGAGCTCGCCCACGAGCGCCGGGGCGTCGGCAGGGGCGACGGCCAACAACAGGCCGCCGGAGGTCTCGGGCGAGAAGAGCACGTCCGTCAGGTCCAGCGGAAGGCCCTCCGCCTGAACCTGGTCCTGCGCATAGCGGCGGTTGCGATACATGCCCGCCGGCAGCAGGCCCAGGCGGGCCCAGTCGCGCACGCCGGGCATGAGCGGGACGGCGCAGACGTCGAGAGTGGCGTTTAGGTCCGCGCCCTGGGCCATCTCGAGCAGGTGACCCATCAGCCCGAAGCCGGTCACGTCCGTGGCGGCATGAACGTCGTGGCGCACCATGACGTCGCGGGCATAGCGGTTGAGGGTGAGCATCGAGCGCTCCGCCCGCTCCACGTCCTCGGGCGCGGCGAGCCCCGCCTTGGCCACCGTCGTGATGACGCCCACGCCGAGGACCTTCGTGAGCACGAGCAGGTCGCCGGGACGCGCCCCGGCGTTCGTGAGCAGCCGTCGGGGATCCACGAGGCCGGTCACGGCCAGGCCGTACTTGGGCTCGCTGTCATAGATGGAGTGACCGCCCGCGATGACGGCGCCCGCCTCGTACACCTTCTCGTAGCCGCCCCGCAGGATCTGGTGGACGACCTCCTTGGGCATGTCCTGTGGCACCGTCAGGATGTTAAGGGCCACCTTGGGCTCGCCGCCCATGGCATAGACGTCCGACAGGGCGTTCGTGGCGGCAATGGCGCCGTAGGTGTAGGGGTCGTCGGCGATGGGCGGGAAGAAGTCGGTGGTCGCCACGATCGCGACGTCCTCGGAGACCTGATAGACGGCCGCGTCGTCGCTCTTGTCAAAGCCCACGAGCAGCCTGGGGTCGCGCCGCACGTCCAGGCCCTCGAGCAGGCGGGCGAGCTGGCCGGCGCCCACCTTGGCCCCGCAGCCCGCGCACTCGGCGAGCTTGGTGAGTCTGACATCGTCCATGGCGCTACCCCCTGAGCCTTCCCGACAGGCCCGCGACGGCCTCGAGCACACCGCCTGCGACGGCGCGGGCCTTGTCCGAGCACGAGAAGCAGTGCCCCCGCTTGCAGCGCGGGTCGATGTCACCCGACTTCATGCCCTCGACCACGGGGACGCCCTCCTGGAGCAGCCCCCTGAGCACGCCGTCTATCGTGGCGAGGAGCGGCTTGCCGTCAACGGTGGCGACAAGGTCGCCCTGCCTCACCGTGTCGCCTATGCTCATGAGCGGCTTGAAGCTCCCGGCTGCGGGGGCGCGCAGGACGCGGTCGGCGGCGTGTCCGCCGACAAAGCCCGGCACGCCCGTGTTGGGGATGGGCGCGCCATCATAGATCACGCGCCCCAGGTAATGGCCGCGCTTTGTCTCGATGGCGGCATGGCAGTCCGCCGAGGAGTCATGCCCCGCGTGAAAGCCAGGCCCCACGCCGATGACGATGGGTGCCATGTCCTTGGTGGTGCCGACGTTGCGCTTGGCGATGATGGCATCCACCAGGACGTCGGGGGCAAGGGCGGCGATGCAGGCACCCTCGCCGTCAACCAGCACCGCGACGTCACCCGCGCGCACGGTCGCACGCGCCTGCCCCACGTCCGCGCACCGGCGGGCAACCACGTCCTCGACCGTCGCCTCGCCCAGGCGGACGGCCTCGGAGAAGCTCACGGTCCGGCGGACCGCCGTGGGCACGGCCACGTCCAGCATGATCACGTCGCATCCCGCACGGTGCAGCCGAATCGCTATACCCGTCGCAAGGTCGCCCGCGCCTCGCACAACCACCAGCATCCCTGACACCTCCTCAAAGCTCCAGATCGTACAGACCCGCGACCACGAAGCCGTGGCGCGCCGCCTCCTCAAAGTCACCCCGGACCTCGGGCGGCATGGCCCAGGCCAGCCCGCAGTCCGCGCGGATGGCGGTGGGCGTCGGGATGAGCCGTCCCGCCACCCCCCGCTCGCGACAGATGCGCTCGGCTTCGAGCGCCTCGTGCGTGGAGTCAAACGCGGCCACCGTCCGTGCCTCGAGCCTTCGTCCCATGGCGCTATGCCCCCCTCGCCAGCCTGCCCAGGGCGTCGAGCGCGTAGTCAACGTCCTGGTCGCTCGTGAACCACCCAAACGAAAAGCGCACCGCCCCCGTCCTGGAGGTGCCGAGCGCCCGGTGCATGAGCGGCGCGCAGTGGGCGCCCGCCCTGACCGAGATGCCGTAGCGCTCCTCGAGCGCCAGGGCGAGCGCCGACGACTCCCATCCCCCCACGTTCAGGGCGAGCACGGGCGCATGGTCCCGTCCCGGCAAGCTGCCGTCAAGCAGGGCGAGGTCGCGCGGCAGGCCGCCATACAGCGTGCAGCCTCCCAGGGAGCGCACGCCCTTTGCAAAGCGGCGCACCAGGGCAAGGTCGTGATGATGCACCCGCTCGACGCCAAGGTCGTCAAGCCATGCCAGCGCGGCGGAGAGGCCCGCGATGCCATGGGCGTTCAGCGTGCCCGCCTCAAGGTGCTCGGGCCAGGCCTCAGGCATCCTCTCGTCAAACGAACGCACGCCCGTGCCGCCGCGCAGCGTGGGCATGACCTCGACGCCGGGCCTTGCAATCAGGCCGCCGGTGCCCTGAGGCGCCATGAGCGCCTTATGTCCGGTGAACGCGAGCAGGTCGGCGCCCAGGGCCTGCATGTCAACGGGACGCGCGCCCGCCGTCTGGGCGCAGTCCACCAGCAGGAGCGCGCCGGCACCGTGGGCTATGCGCGCGACGGCGGCGACGTCGCACACGTCGCCGGTGAGGTTGGAGGCATGGGTGCAGGTCACCAGCCGCGTGCCCGGCGTCACGAGGCGAGCCAGCTCGTCAAGGTCCAGCGCGCCGCGCTCGTCCGCACCGACGACGTCCAGGTTGACTCCCCTCTCGTCGCGCAGGGCAAAGAGGGGCCGCAGCACGGAGTTGTGGTCCCACGCCGTCGCGACCACATGGTCGCCCGGCCTCACCGTGCCCAGGATGGCCAGGTTGAGTGCCATCGTCGCGTTGGCGCACATGATAACGCGCTCGGGCCGGGCCCCGTTGAAGAGGCGGCAGACGCGTTCGCGCGCGACCATGACGGCGCGGGCCGCTCCCAGCTCGCGCCCGCCCGCCCCGCGCCCGGAGCTGCCGAGCGACCCCAGGGCGCGCACGACCTCCTCCGTGACGCAAGGAGGCCGCACGACGGAGGTTGCGGCGCAGTTCAGATAGACCCGACGTCGGCTCTGCGGATGCATGGCGACAGCCCGACGCGCCCTAGAGCACCGTCACGCCGGGGTTCTCGGCAAAGACCTTGGCGATCTCGTAGAGGTTCGTCACGCCGCCCACGGCGAGCCGCTCGCGGATGCCATAGAAGTCAAGGCAGGTGCCGCAGGTCAGGATCTGGGTCCCGCGCGCCTCGAGCTCGCGGATGTCATCCAAGGACTCACTCCCCTCGCAGGTGAGGCGTGCGCCGCCGTTGTAGAAGAGCGCCAGGCGCGGCACCTGATCCTGATGGGCCAGGGCGTACAGAAGCCCCTTGACCAGGATGCGTCCCAGCTCCTCGCTGCCGCGCCCCATGGTGTCAGCGTCAACCACGATCACGGCGTCGCCGCGACCGGGAATCTCGCAGAAGTCGGCGGCCTCGGCCGACGCGGAGGCGCTCTGCTCGACGGGGGCGTTCGGCGTGAGGGTGAGGGTCGTCTCCTGGCCCTGCGCGACCGTCGTCAGCGCACAGCCCTTCTCTGCGGCGAGGCGCGTGAGATTGGCCGAGGCGACGTCGTCGTTGACCAGGATGTCAAGGCTCTCGCCCGGCTTGAGCTTGGGCAGGGCCTCAAGGGCGAGGACGACGGGACGGGGACAGGCTAGGTTTCTCGCATCGATATGCATGTGACATCCCCTCCTTGTGCCGGGGACCAGCGTCACGCCGGCAGTGGCTGATTGTTATAGTTACAGAACTATAACGGTCTCGCACACTTACCATATACTAACAAACAGTTAGGTAACCTTATGAATTTATATAGGTCGCTGCGAGTGGCGCCGGGCGTCACGTCAGTGGTGGGCAGCGGCGGAAAGACGTCGCTGCTGGCACGGCTCGCCCGCGAGCTGCCAGGTTCCGTCATCCTCACCACGTCCACCCACATCCTTCCCTTTGACAACATGCCCCTCGTCACGGATGGCGACGCGCGGTCCGTCGAGGAGGCCCTGAAGTCGTCTCGGGTCGTCTGCGTGGGGTCGCCTGAGCGGGAGGGCAAGCTCGCCGCGCCGTCACTTTCCGCCGCGGAGCTGGCGAGGCTGGCCGACTACGTCCTCGTGGAAGCCGACGGCGCTCATGGGCGGCCCCTCAAGGCGCACGCGGACTGGGAGCCCAACGTGCCCGCAACGACACGAACGACCATCCTTCTCGTGGGTGCGAGCGGATTTGGCAGACGCATTGCCGAGGTCGTGCACAGGCCTCAGCTTATCTGCGAGCGGCTGGGGGTGGACGGCGGCGATGTCGCGACGCCCGAGCTCATGGCTCGACACCTCGCGTGGGAGATGAAGCGGGGGGTGGTCACGCCGGACGTCGTGCTGGTGAACCAATGCGACGGCGAGGGACGCAGGGACGAGGCCGCCCGTTTTGGCGAGGAGCTCGCGCGGCTCCTCAGCGTCGCCGACGCAGGTGCCCACACCCCCCGCGTGATGGGCGTCTCTCTGCTGGGGTGACGTGTTCGTGCGGCATGTGGCCGCGGGTGACCGCAGGGCCGGCCTTGAGGATGCGATTGACCTTGGCCGCCATGCGACGGATGGGGAGGCCTCCCCGCGCGTCGCGAGCCGCCCGGGCCTGCGCCGGGGGTCTCCGGCCTGGCGCCGGGGGGCATTCCTATAGGTTTGCGGGACCCGCCCACCGGTTCCTACCGGTTCCTATAGGCTCGCGGACGACACGCGCGGGTTCCTATAGGTTTGAGAGTCCCGCGCGCGGATTCCAATAGGTTTGAGGGCGGCACGCGCGGATTCCTATAGGTTTGAGGGCCTCTCCCGTGCAGAGCTATAGGCTTGAGGAAAAAGGAGAATTCCTACCTGGGCAAACGCCGCGACGATTCCTCAAACCTATAGGTCTGTCTCCTCCGGCCTCTCAAACCTATAGGTGCATGGCGACGCTGCCCCCAAACGTATAGGTGCGGTATATCGTAGGCCTCAAACCTATAGGTATACGCCTCTGGCTTCTCAAACTCATAGGTGCGTGGCAGCGTGGCCCTCAAACCTATAGGTACGGCAGGTCGTAGTCCGTAAACCTATAGGTGCGGCGGGTCACGGCCCTCAAACCTATAGGTGCGACACGACGCGGCGCACAAGCCCGGGAGACGGCACCGACACCGGCACGGACGGGCCGCACGTCCGCCCGAAGACGGCGGTGCATGGGGACGTGAAAGGGCGAGGCCGGGGGTCACTCCCCCCGGCCTTCGTCGAGCGCTACGATCGGGACCGCCCCCACGACGCGCGCTGCGGCCCCCACCCATGTTGCGCGTCG
>NZ_KV806951.1:83440-97243 GCF_001811895.1 Olsenella sp. HMSC062G07 | reverse complement strand
GTTGCGCGTCGCCGACGTCAACGACCTGTCGGCACGCAACGGCTAGCTCTCGCTGCTCTTGCTCGCCAGGAGGCCCACAAGCCCAAGCGAGACGCCGGCAGCCGCAAGGGCAAGAAGGGCAATCGGCCCCTCGTCGCCCGTACGGGGCAGGACGACATCCGCCTTGGACGTCGGCTCGGGCGCCGGAGGCTCGGGCGTGGGCGGGGCAACGAACTCGTTTTTCACCGTAAGAGTGCCGTCATCCGCGACGCCGTAGGACACGCGGTAGTCGCCGCGCATGTCCCCCGCGGCAAGGGGCTCGCCCGACGTTGAGAGCTCGGCCACGGAGTAGACGTACGCGCGGCCCTGCTGGTCTAGCTCGGGCACGCCCTCCCACACGACGGAGAGACCCTCGGTCTCCACCGGCTTGCCAACCGCCTCGGGAGCTTCGCCGCCAACTGACCTCAGGAGCTGGAGCCGCACCTCCCCGTGGTCGGCGTCGGCGCCGCCCGACCAGGACTTCGCCGCCGAGACGTCGACGGTGCGCAGCGTGTTCGTTATGCCAAATGCGTACGCGTTGCCCCGCGCAATCCCGTCGTCATAGGTGACCTCGTACTGTTCAGGGACGTTGAGTTCGCTGACCTTGTACTGGTAGGGGTTGCCCTGGGGGTCCTTCTCGTCCTGGTCCCTCCACGTGTACGAGAGCCCTTGCGTGGTGACGGGCTCTCCCACGGCGCTGAAATCCTGCTCGGTCGCGGTCTTCCTCATGAGCTGAAGGGACACCTCGCTTGCCTTCTGCGGGTCAAGCTTGTCATTCCAGGTCTTCTTCGCCGTCACGTCAATCGTGTCGAAGCTTACCGTGACGCTGGCAGACGCCTGTTCGAGCTTGACGCGCGCCTCCGGTGGGGCAGATGTCCCCATGAAGGTGCGAGCGTACATGTTCAGGCGATTGACCGCTGACGTGCCGGCGAGCGATTTGTCGGTCGGGCCGTCAAAGTAGGCAAAGGCGCTCAGGGACAAACCCTGGTCCAGGATGAAATCATTGCCCTTGTCAGTCTTCGTGCAGTCGATGGCGATTGCGGTGACCTGGGATGGGTCGTCGTTGCCGTCCTTGTCCTTGGGAAGCTCCGTGCTCCAGACTGACGCGTCCGAGAGGTCCGGCCCCTCTGATGGCAGGTCCTTGTCGCTTGTGAGCTTCGTCGAGTAGTACACGACCGGCTTGAGGGTGTCACTGGGGTCCCCGTACTGCGGCTTCGCCTCGAGGGCGCTCACGTCCAGACGCTTGAAGCTACCCTGCCACATGGAGTCGGCGTCCGAGTTGCCTCTCTCGAACACGTCGCAAAGGACCACCCTGTCCGCGCGGGTCTTCTTCTCGAGCTCATAGCTCATGCGGTAGCTGTAACCCCTGCCACCAAGGATGCTTGCCTGTGACGCGTATGTTCCTTCCTCGTCGCTCGCCACCTGAAGGTACAGACCCGAGGAGTGAATGTCCACCGGCCTGTAGTTCACCGTCGTCTGCGCATACATCGTGGTGTCAGGGTCCTGTTTCTCTATTTGAGAGAAGAACTTGCCAAAGCTCAGGTTGTCAGGCGTCTTGATGCTATCCCCAGGAGCAAAGTTCGTGGAGGCGTTTGGGTTCCTGTTGATGAAGCCCGCCGAGTTCACCAGAGTGAGGCCCCTGTCCTTGATGTTGGTGTAGCTGTTTCGCAGCTTGTAGGTCAAGGAGATGGTATAGGTGTCCGCGCGGTGAATGCTATCAAGGGCCTCCTGCGGCATCGCGTAGGACACGCGCATGAGCGTCATGCCTGATTCCTGGTAGTTGGGCTCAAACGAGACGCGCACGTCGGTGACCTTGGGTAATTTGGCCTTTGGGTCGCTGCTCGTGTACCAGTGATACGTGCCGTTGAGGTTCACGGCGACGCTCTTGGGGTCAACGGTGGTGCCGGCGGGCAGAAGGTCGACAAACTCCCCCTTCGCAAAGACGTACCTTCTGAACAGCTCGTTGTCCTTCTGGGGGTCTCCCGTCACGTCCGGCTGCTCGTGACTCGAAATGGAGTTGGACGCCGACACCCAGATTTTGCTCTCCTCGTACTCGCCCTCGGGATAGTCCTCGACGTCCTTAGGTGCCGACGCAGTCTTCCAGATGTGCGAGGAGAGGCGCAGGTCGGAAAGGCGATAGGTGGCGGTGCCCAGATTCTGCCCCGTCGAGATGCCCGTCTGGGTGCCGTTGATGCTCTGGGTCGCAATCTGAGTCACATAGCTCGCGCTTCCCGCATCCTTTGCAGCCTGGAGCAATCCCTTGAGGTGTGCGGTGGGCCTCAGCATCATTGAGGTCTTATCGCTCAGGTCCATGGCGTACGAACTCAGGCCAGATGCCTCGTAGCGAATGCCGGCCACGTCGGCGGGGAGCTGGTAGAGCGTGATGCCGCGCCCGGGTGTGTCTGCGTCACCGCCGTCCTCGTACGTGGCAAGCGGCGTCCCCGACATGTCTACGGCAGCATACGTTTTGTTCGTCTTGGTGACGGTGGCAAACTGAGTCCACTCCGTGCTGCCGGCCTTGCGAATGTAGACGGACACGCTCAAGGGGGCGGTGTCCTCCGCAGGGTCGGCCATCGCGCCGATGGGGGTGTTGAGAGCCCCATGGGCGGCAAAGCTCACTGAGAAGCCGCGGTAGAAATAGTCTGCGTCATCAAGGGCAGAGAGCTTCTCCCATTGGGAGGCGGTGCTCGTGCCGCTGGCGACGTCCTGTGAATAGTACGGCGCCCCCTGCTCATATCTAAGCTGCCACGGCGCGACATCAAAGCTGCCGCTCTCTTCGTTCCATAGGGCGGCGGGAGCCGTGGCCAAGGCGCTCTCAAGATGGAAGCTGGGCGCGGAAGGCCCGCCCCAGGCAGGACTCTGGAGCCTCACGGGGTTGCCGTCAAGCAGGAAGGTCCTTCCGGACTCATAGTTCATCAGGGCCGAATTCCTGTTGTAAAGGCCAAAGCTTCCCTCGCCCTTGGAAAAGTGGAGCGTCTTCTGCGCGTCTGCCGCAAGGGCGTACGACTGGCCGTCGTAGGCCTTCTCGTCCACCGAGAAGCTGTCGCTCACGGTCACATCCGTGCCGTTCTTCATGGCCTCCTCGAGCATCGAGCGCGGGTATCGCTTGAGGACGAAGACGTGCCGGGGCGTGGGGTAAACATCATCCCTGACCTCAAGGCTGCTCTCTGTGGCCCGCTGCTCGCCGACGACAGCCGCCACGGTCCAGTCGTTGTCGACATTGACGTAGGCGCCGTTTTTGCCCCCGCCGATGCCCGGGTATGCCTTTATTCCCTGCTCGCCGGAGCCGCGCCACGCCCAGCTGTACATGCCTACGAACTCGCCCTGGGACCCCGTGTCCTTGAAGGTGGCGTACGTGCCGATGGACGTGCCGCGTCCGGGCTGATACTGGGCGTGCCACACGACATAGAAGTAGTCGCTTGCGTCGGCCGGCCTCGCCCCCCAGCTCGGCTGCCACGCGAGAAAGGCGTCGCCGTCCGCTTTGTTGAGGCTTGAGATCTCGTATTCCAGCCTTCCCCGCCTGAGGCTGGTCGTAAGATCGACCAAAAGCGCCCTCGTCGTGGTCTCGCTCGCGTCAAACGTTCCGTCGCCGTCGCTGTCGAGCTGATAGGTGACCTGGTACTGCTGGTTGGTGATGGTGCCGTCAGGGCCGACCTTCACGAAGCTCGGGCGGTAGGTGTATGAAAGCCCAAAGTCCAGAGTGTTGCTTCCCGCCACGTCGGCAAAGTTCGTCAGGGTTATCGTTCCGTCGCCGTTGTCCGTGTAGTTGTACTGGGAGCCGGCGGGTTGGGCGGGAGCCTGCGCGAAACTCCAGCTCAACTGGTCATCGTATTGAATGCTCGTGTTCTGCCTGGCATTGACGTTTGCGTCCCCCGCCCAGGACGAGAAGAGCCGGGAGGGCAGCGTGATCCTGATGGTGCCAGGCTTCCAGACGGACACGGTGTCGCTGACTACATGGGCGCTCAGGGCGAGCCCCACCGTCTTTTGGGCGTTGTCCTGGGGAGTCAGATAGATATGGCTCAGGTCGCTGCCGTTGTAGTGGTAATCCTTGACGCTGGCATCGACGGCGTTGCTCCAGCGGGCATCAAGAGAGACGGAAACCTGCGCTGAGCGCGCTGCCGCCGGGGCGGGCACAGAGGGGGCGGAAGCCTCCAAAGGCGCGGCTTCGTCCACGACGTCAGGGCCGCTCGAGGGGAGGGCGCCGTCCGCAGCCGCAGACGTTTCCGACTGTCCCGGAGCCTCCGTCGGTGCCGCCAGGGCGGGAAGCGTCGCACCTGCCGCCACGAGAAGGGCGGCCGCAAAGGACATTCCCACCCTCGTGCGAAGCGCACTAAGAAGGCCTCTCGACGCCTTCCTCAACAATTTGGGCTCCTCGGCTTGCATGGCGCTATCCCCTCTCCGCGCGGATGGCATCTCGCTCAACCGTCAGGCCCTCATTGGGGACCCGGCACATACCAGAATGACGGTAGCGCATCTGAGACGCACGAGCAGTCACTTTAATAAATTATTAAGGTGTCGGTCGAGTTTAGCCGCCATGCGGCGGCTACGGCGAAGTCCCGCCCCAAAGGGGCGGGACTTCGTGTTAGGCGCACGGCAGCCGCAGGCCGTCTTGGCTGCGACGACGTCCCGCCGGATGTCCTAGCGATGCGCGATGGCCTTGATCTCGACCTTGGCGCCCGGCTTGGGAAGGGCGGCAACCTGGAAGGCAGCGCGCGCGGGGTAGGGTTCGGCGAAGAACTCCCCGTACACCTTGTTCATGGCCGCAAAGTCGGCGATGTCGGCAAGAAGGACCTCGGTCTCGGCGACGTCAGCCATGCTCGCGCCCGCCGCCTCGAGGATGGCCTTGACGTTCGCGAGGCTCTGGCGCGTCTGCTCCTCGACGCCCTCGCCCGCCAGATCGCCCGTGGCGGGGTCGATGCCGAGCTGGCCCGACACGTGCATCGTCTGGCCCGTGGCGACGGTGCCGGCGGAGTAGGGCCCGAGGGCCGCAGGCGCCTTGTCGGTCTTGATTGCGAAGATAGGCATGCTTGCTTCCTTTCTGTGCGCGGCCGCGACGGCGGCCTTCCCTCATGCTGCTATGTCTCCCCATCGCTGGGGGTCGTGCCCTCTGTCGTGGCGCCCGTGCCCTCTGTCGTGGCGCCCGCGCGCGATGGGCGCCGCCTTCGTGCGGGCTACCTTCTCACGTACCTTCCCGGCGTGGCGCCCGTGGGCTCGCCGTCGCGCGCGACGAGCGTGCCGCCGACGAACACCAGGCGGGCGCGACCCCTACAGCCCATGCCCTCATACGGCGTGTAGTCAACGTTCTGGTGCTGGTCGTGCGCGCTGATCGTCCAGCGCCGCGCAGGGTCCCACACGCAGACGTCCGCGTCGGAACCCACGGCCAAGACGCCCTTGCGCGGGTACATGCCAAACACGCGCGCCTGGTTCTCGGAAAGGAGCCGGCAGAGCTCGCGGGGGCCAAGCACGTCCGCGAAAGCGGTCATGACGAGCGCCGGCCGGTGCTCTATGCCGGGGCCGCCGTTGGGGATCTTGCGGAAGTCCTTGCGACCGCGGTCCTTCTGTCCCATGAGGTTGAAGGAGCAGTGGTCCGTGGATATGGTGTCAATCTCGCCCGCAGCCACCGCCTCGCGAAGCGCGGCACGGTCGGACGCGCTCCTCAGCGGGGGGCTCATGACGTACTTGGCGCCGCCGAAGTGGGGCTCCAGGTAGCGGGTCTCGTCCAGCAGCAGGTACTGGGGGCAGGTCTCCACGAAGACGTTCCTCTGCCCGCGCGCCTTGGCGGCGCGGATGACCTCAAGCCCCAGCCTTGTGGAAAGGTGCACGACGTTCACCCGGGCGTCTCCCGCCAAGTGCGCGATCATGAGGAGCCGCGCGACGGCCTCCGCCTCGCAGACGTCGGGCCTGCTCAGGGGATGCCCCTCGGGCCCGGTGACGCCCGAGGCGACGACGCGCTCCTGCAGGGCGTTGACCAGCGTGCCGTTTTCGCAGTGGACGCAGAGCGTGGCCCCCAGGGGCGCGAGGCCCTCTAGCACCTCGAGCGTCTGCGCGTCGTCCAGACGCAGGTGGTCATAGGCAAAATAGGTCTTGAACGAGCACACCCCCGCCTCGCGCAGGGACGGGAGGTCACGCCTGGTCCGGTCGTTCCAGTCGGCGATGGCCATGTGGAAGGCGTAGTCCGTCGCGCAGCACCCTTCGGCGCGGCGCTGCCACTCCTGGAGCGCCTGCGGCATGGTCATGCCCTTGTCCTGGGTCGCATAGTCAACGACCGTCGTGGTTCCGCCGCACGCCGCGGCGCGCGTGCCCGTCTCAAAGCTGTCAGCCGTCCAGTCCATGCCCGTCCAGCACTGCAGGTGGGTGTGGGCATCTATGAACCCCGGAAAGACGTGGCAGCCGCTCGCGTCATGGCACCGCGCGCCCTCCAGGACGTCGTCACCGACGCCGCCCGGCACCACGGCCGAGATGGTCGAGCCCTCCATCACGAGGTCACCCTGGACCAGCCCCTCGGGAAGCACCAGGGATCCCCCGCGTATCACGTCCCTTGTTGCCATGAGCCTCACTCCCCTCCTGTCGCAGGGTCCTGCGCGCGCTGGGCGGCGTCAAGAGCCTCCCTCACCCGCGCAAGGTCGTCCTGCGTGTCAACGTCCATCAACTCGCCCGGCGACGACGCCTGGACCAGGCGCACCGTCGCGGCAAGGTCCGGGCTTCTCCTCAAGATCGCAAGGCCGCCCTGGCTGCCCTCAAGCCCAAGCAGCGCCTCCCTGAAGACGCCGGGAAACAGCACGGGGGCGCCCGGCTCGTCCTTCCACGCCAGTCTCACGATGGCGCTCGGATGGCGGACGTGCTCGTCAACGACGGCCGAGACGCTCGTCGCCGAGACGAGGGGCTGGTCGCCCGAGACAAAGAGGTAACCGGCGCGCTCTCCTAAGGCTCGCAGGCCCTCGCGCACCGAGTCGCTCCTCCGCTCGCCGTCGTGCAGGACGCAACGTACGCCCCGACCCTCGCAGAGGGCGCGCACTCGGGGGTCGCGGGTCGTCACCACCGTCTCCACGCGAGGGTCCCCCAGCGCGTCGAGCACCCGCGCCAGCACGGGCGTTCCGTCAAGGGGCTCCATGAGCTTCTGCCTGCCAAAGCGTCGGGCCAGGCCCGACGCCATGACCACGCAGCCCAGGCGCGCCACCTGCTGGGTCCCGGCGAAGGCGCTCGCAAATGACGTGCGCGCGGCAGCCGAGCAGGCCTCGTTCCACAGCTCGAAGCGGCGCATCAGCAGCCGCCCGGCTGCGGAGAGGGACGAGCTACCTCCGCTCTCGCCGCCGATGCGCCGCTCGACGAGCCGCTCGCCCAGCCCCTCCTCCGCCCTCTTGAGGATGCGGAGGGCCTTCGAGTAGCTCATGTCCATGGAGCGCGCCGCAGCCGAGAGGCTCCCGCACTCGTCAACCTTCTTGAGCAGGCGATAGGGGCCGGGGCCAAATATGCGCCCGCCCCCCTCGTCGGCGAGGTACGTCACCGTGCCTGGACCCATGGGCATCGCCTCCCGTCATCGGGCCGCGGGTCGGTCCCTGGAGCCTGGGCCCGGCCCGCGGCGACGCTGTGACTAGCTATGAATCCTTGTTCCCGTCTTGCCGGCGATTCCCTCGGCCGCCCGGTCGAGCTCGGTGATGAGCGAGCTTTTCCCGACGCCCGAGCAGGCAAACTGCAGCGCGGCCTGGACCTTGGGAAGCATGGAGCCGGGCGCAAACTCGCCCGAGGCGATGTAGCCCTGCGCCTCCTCGGGTCCCAGGTCGTCCAGCCAGCGCTCGTCTGGCCTGCCAAAGTGGACGGCGACCTTCTCGACCGCCGTAAGGATGATGAGCTCGCGCGCGTCAAGCTGTTCCGCAAGGCGCGCCGCGGCGAAGTCCTTGTCGATGACCGCCGGGACGCCCTTGAGATGGTTTCCCTCGGCGCGACAGACGGGCACGCCACCCCCGCCGCAGGCGATGACCACGTGCCGCGCGGCGACGAGAGAGCGAATCGTGTCAAGCTCGACGATGGAGACGGGCGACGGCGAGGCGACGACCTGCCGCCAGCCGCGGCCCGCGTCCTCGACCACGTGATATCCGCGGTCCCTCACCAGAGCGTCCGCCTCGTCCTTTGACATGAACGCGCCGATAGGCTTGGTGGGACGCCCAAAGGCCTCGTCATTCCGGTCAACCTCGACCTGCGTGAGCACCGTCGTGACGCCGCGTCGGACGCCGCGGTTCGCAAGCTCCTCGCGAATGGCGTTCTGCAGGTCGTAGCCAATGTAGCCCTGGCTCATGGCGACGCAGACGGAGAGGGGACAAGGGGCGTAGCGCGCGGGGTCAGACCTCGTGAGCTGCGTCATGGCCTCCTGGATCATGCCCACCTGAGGGCCGTTGCCGTGCACGACCACGACGTCGTTGCCCGCCTCCGCCAAGTCCGCGATGGACCTGGCGGTGCGGCGAACGGCCGCCATCTGCCCGGGAAGGTCCTTGCCCAGGGCGTTGCCGCCCAGGGCGACGACGATCGTGTCAGACATGCTCGCCTCGCTCCTACTCGCTCACCCAGCGGGCGACCCCGCGCTCCTCGAGGGCCTTGAGCATGGCCTTGGGATCCTTGACCTTCTGCAGGAAGATCATGGCGGCCACGGCGTACGGCTTGTAGCTGGCCTCCTTGTACAGGCCCTCGCGATGGGCGTCAAAGACCTCGCTCTCGACCTCGCCGTGCTCGCAGGAGACGCCGTTGATGTCGGCGGGCAGCGGGTGCATGTAGATGGTGTCCTGGCCGTTGGCGGTCTTTTCCATGAGCTCGCGAGTGCAGCACCAGTCCTGGTGCGTCGCGTTCTGGGCCAGCAGCTGCTGCTCGAGCTCGTCGATGCCCTTGGCGTCGCCTGCGGCGTACAGCTTGGTGCGCTTCTCCATGGCGGCATAGGGCGCCCAGCTCTTGGGGATGACGATGTCGGCGCCCTCGAAGGCGGCGGCCATGTCGGTGCCCTTCGTGAACGTCGCGCCCGACTCGGCCGCGTAGGCGCCCGCACGCTCCACGAGCTCGGGCATGAGGTCGTAGCCCTCGGGGTGGGCCAAAGACACGTTCATGCCAAAGCGCGTGAGCAGCATGATGAGCGACTGCGGGCAGCTGAGAGGCTTGCCGTACGAGGGCGAGTAGGCCCAGGTGACGGCAACCTTCTTGCCCCTGAGCTCGTCAAGTCCGCCAAACTCGTTGATGAGGTAGAGAAGGTCGGCCGAGGACTGCGTGGGATGGTCCGAGTCGGACTGCAGCGAGACGAGCGTGGGGCGGTGGTCCAGGATGCCGTCGCGCCAGGACTTCTCGACGGACGCGGCGACCTCCCTCATGTACGCGTCGCCCTCGCCGATGAACTTGTCGTCACGGATGCCGATGACGTCGGCCATGAAGCTGATCATCGTCGCGGTCTCGCGCACGGTCTCGCCATGGGCCACCTGGGACTTGCTCTCGTCGAGGTCCTGCTGCTGCAGGCCGAGCAGGTTGGTGCCCGAGGCAAACGAGAAGCGCGTGCGCGTGGAGTTGTCGCGGAAGTTGGAGACCGCGAGGCCGGAGTCGAAGATGCGCGTGGAGATGTTGCGCTCGCGCAGGTTGCGCAGGGCGTCCGCGACAAGGTACAGGGCCCTGAGCTCGTCGGCGGTCTTGTCCCAGGTGTGCAGGAAGTCGTTGTTGAACATGTCGGAGAAGTCGAGCTTGCCAAGCTCCTCGAGGTAGGTGTCAAACGTGCGGTCCATGTGGTTCCCCTCCCGTTGATGGGTCGTCAGCGTCAGGGCGCCCGCCGTCGGCGACGGGCGCCCGCAAAGCCTGGTCTACTTGATGTCGTTGGTGGTGAGCCCTGCGCGAAACTCGGTCGCGTCGCTTGAGGCGGCGGAGCCGTCATAGAGGTTGAGCGCCGCGGTGTAGAGCGCCGCGCAGGTCACGAGGTCCTGCTTGTAGGTGATCTCGTTGGGGGCGTGCGCCTGAGACTCGGCGCCAGGACCGAAGCCGACGCAGGGGATGCCGTAGCGACCCTGGATGGAGACGCAGTTGGTCGAGAAGGTCCACTTGTCGACCAGGGGACGGTGACGCTTGTCCATCGAGGGCTCGCAGCCGATGCGCTCGTCGCCGAAGAGGGCCTTGTGGGCCTCGACGAGGGCCTTGACGTGCGGCGCGGACTCCTTGTTGATCCAGGTGGGGAAGTAGCACTCCGTCTGGTATACCTCACCGGTCCAGGAGGGGCGGTCGTACATGTACATGGAGACCTTCACGTCGTCGCCGTACTTCTTGACGGCAGGAAGGCTGCGGACCTCCTCAAGGCAGGACTCCCAGGTCTCGCCCGCCGTCATGCGGCGGTCGATGGAGATGGCGCAGGAGTCGGCCACGGCGCAGCGGCTGGGGCTCGTGAAGAAGATCTGCGAGACGGTGCAGGTGCCGCGACCCAGGAAGCGGGCGTCCTCGAAGTGGTCGGGGTTGTACGCGGGGTCGAGCATCTTGACGAGGCCCTTGATGTCCGTGGACTCGTCGCATCCGTTGTTGTTGAGGGCCCGGACGTCGGCGATGATGTCGGCCATCTTGTAGATGGCGTTGTCGCCGCGGTCGGGAGCCGAGCCGTGACAGGAGACGCCGCGCACGTCAACCCTGATCTCCATGCGACCGCGATGGCCGCGGTAGATGCCGCCGTCGGTGGGCTCGGTGGATATGACGAACTCGGGCTTGATGCCGTCCTTGTTGTAGATGTACTGCCAGCACATGCCGTCGCAGTCCTCCTCCTGGACCGTGCCGACGACCATGATCTTGTAGCCCTCGGGGATGAGGTCAAGGTCCTTCATCATCTTGGCGGCATAGACGGCGGAGCAGACGCCGCCCTCCTGGTCGGAGCCGCCGCGGCCGTAGATGAGCTCCTCGGTCTCATAGCCCTCGTAGGGGTCCGCCTCCCAGTTGTCGCGGTTGCCGATGCCCACCGTGTCGATGTGGCCGTCCATGCAGAGGATCTTGTCGCCCTCTCCCATGAAGCCCATGACGTTGCCCAGGCCGTCGACCTTGACCTCGTCGAAGCCCAGACGCTCCATCTCCTCCTTGATGCAGGCCACGACCTCCTTCTCCTCGCAGCTCTCGCTGGGATGAGAGATCATCGCGCGCAGGAAGCGGGTCATGTCCTCCCTGTGGGACTCCGCGACTTCCTTGATCTTGTCGTAGTCGAGCTCCTTCATGTTCTTGCCTCCCAAGTCAAAGCCTACAGTGCCGGTATCCGTCGCGAGCCGCCTCTTCTTGGCCCTCTCCCCTGGCTCGCAGGGGGGGAGAGGACCCTCGGAACCCTACTCGGTGGCGTACGCGCCGCCCCAGACGACCTCGCGGTAGCGGACGGGGTCGGTGTCGCCCTCGGTCGAGAAGAGCAGGACCTTGGAGTCGCGTCCAAGCTCCAGGGCGTCACGCAGCTCGGCGTAGTCGGGGTCGCTCATGATGGTCGAGATGACGCCCATGCCCACGGCACCGGACTCGCCGGAGGTGACGGAGGGGTCTCCCTTGGCGGGAGCCGCCAGCATGCGCATGCCCTTCGCCGCGACCCAGTCGGGGCAGGAGAGGAAGGCGTCCGCATGGTTGCGCAGGATGTCCCAGCCGATCGTGTTGGGCTCGCCGCAGGCGAGGCCGGCCATGATGGTCTGAAGGTCGCCGCCCACGATGCGGGGGCCGCCGTCACCGGCGAGGGCACCCTGGTACAGGCAGTCGGCGGCGCCAGCCTCCATGATCACGAACTTGGGCGGGCAGCTGGGGAAGAGGTTGGCGAAGTAGCCCACCATGGCGCTGGCGAGGGATCCGACGCCCGCCTGGACGAAGACGTGGGTGGGTCGGTTGACCTCGAGCTGGCGGAGCTGCTCGGCCGCCTCGGCGGCCATGGTGCCGTAGCCCTGCATGATCCAGGACGGGATCTTCTCGTAGCCATCCCAGGCGGTGTCCTGCACGATGACGCCATGCTCGGTCTCCTCCGCCTCCTTGGCGGCCAGGCGCACGCAGTCGTCGTAGTTGAGCTCCTCGATGGTGACCTTGGCGCCCTCCTTGGCGATGTTGTCGAAGCGCGTCTTGGTGGAGCCCTTGGGCATGTGCACGACGGACCTCTGGCCGAGCTTGTTGGCGGCCCAGGCGACGCCGCGGCCATGGTTGCCGTCGGTGGCGGTAAAGAAGGTTGCCTGGCCGAAGTCCTTCTGCAGCTGGTCGGAGGTCAGGTAGGCGAAGTCGCACTCGGAGACGTCGCGGCCCGTCTCGTCCGCGATGTAGCGGGCCATGGCAAAGGAGCCGCCCAGCACCTTGAAGGCGTTGAGCCCGAAGCGGTAGCTCTCGTCCTTGACGAAGAGGCCGCCCAGGCCCAGGCGCTCCGCCATGCCCTCGAGGTCGGCGAGCGGGGTGACCGAGTACTGGGGGAAGCTCTTGTGGAACGCGCGCGCCTTCGCGACGTTGTCAAGCGACATGACGGGAAGGTTCACGTCCTCGCTCTTGGGCATCTTGTTGGCAACCCACTTGATCTTTGGCTCCATGCTGCGTCCCCTCCTGGACTCCGTACCGCAGGACTTACATTATGTACGCATACCAAACTTTTTGTTTGGTGCATATAAATATAGACCCTTTGGCGCAGGGGGCAAGGGGGTTCGCAATGAGTCCCTTTTCGCACGCTTTTCGGTCGATGAACGGCTTGTTTGTGCCTTTGAGCGTCGTTGTGTTTTGACAAGGAGAACGGTGTCCCGCACGACGTCGCCGACCATGCCGCAAGGGGCACGCCGCACTGCCCGACGTGCCACCCACTCCGATGGCCGTCGCATGCCCCCTCGATCTCAAAGTCAGCCTCCTCTTGGCGAACTGACTTCGAGTCACGAAAGTGACTCCGGAGCTGGCCTTGAGCCGAGAAACCCGTCGACGAAATGGCTTCGAGACGCAGAAGGCCAATTCGGGGTGGCGCTCCCCCTACAGCAGTCCCGTGCGCACGAAGAGACGGTCGAACTCCGCCTGCGCACGCTCGCGCACGGCGCACTCAAGCTCCAGGTAGGCGCCCAGCAGCTGCCGGCCCCTCTCGGTGAGAAGGGTTCCTCCCCCGTCCCTTCCGCCGTGGTGGCGCTCGACCACCGCATACCCCAGGACGTCTTCCAGGTGGTTGATCATGCCCCATGCCTTCGAATACGAGGTGGCGGTCAGCTCGCAGCAGACGCGAATGTTATGGGTGCCGTCAATGAGATACAGCAGGAGCTTGCAACGGTCGTCCAGGAAGGGGGTCTCCCCCTCGAGCTCCAGGTGGATGGCGGGGTGTATGAGGGCGCAGTTGTGCTGGGGAACCAGGCTGAGCAGGTCCTGCTCGTCTCGCACGCTCGTCACCACGCCCCTGTCGCCCACAGACACCCATGCCCGCCGATCCCCCAAGGTCGCAAGGGCTCCACGCAGGCCATCGGGTCCGTGGTAGGAGAGGACCTCGTCCATTGCCTCGCGGGCGATCACCACGGGATGGCCGCTCCTGCCCTCAAGGGAGGGACAGGCAACGGCCGCGGGCGTACGCATGAGGGCTCCGAGCGTTGCCGAGGTAAAGGCCGGGACGTTGACGGGAGAGAAGACCGCCTTCTCGCACTTGCCCGCAAGGAACGAGAGCCCCGCCTTAGCGAAGCCGAACAGATCTGCGTCGGCCCCGATGCGCAGGAAGATGACGCCAAGCCCCGCGAGCTGCCGTCGCAGCTCCTTGTCCCCTCCCTCACTCACGACGACTATGGGGAACACGCCGGCCTGACGAAAGGTCATGACGATGCGGCGCACCAC
>NZ_KV806951.1:53794-83340 GCF_001811895.1 Olsenella sp. HMSC062G07 | reverse complement strand
TGCGGCGCACCACCGAGATCTCGCCCATGCGCAGCAGCGGCTGGGCCGTCTGGCGCCCGCCCGCTGCCACCACCCCGCCAACACGCGCTTCCATGTAGCACATCCCCCAAGGACATCCCTACGGTCTTGTCCCTCAGAGGATATCACCAGCCACGGGCCGTCCAAGGGCCTGCCCCCTCTCGCCCCATGCCCTCGGGGCGACCCCGGCAACCTACCTCACGCGCCAGCCCTGGGCGCGCCGACGGTCCGCCCAGAAGCTGCGGTAGCGGCCTTCCTGGGCAAGAAGCTCCTCGTGCGTCCCCAGCTGGGTGACGCGGCCGTCCTCCAGCATGGCAATCTGGTCCGCGCCGGCGATGGTCGAGAGCCGGTGGGCGATCGCGATGACCGTCCTGTCACGCGCGAGCTCGTGCATCGCGTCAACGATGGCCGCCTCGTTCTCGGCGTCGAGTGCCGCGGTCGCCTCGTCGAAGAGGACTATGGGCGCGTCCTTCAGCAGTGCCCTCGCAATGGAGACGCGCTGGCGCTCGCCGCCAGAGAGCCTTCCGCCCCCCTCGCCCACACGCGTCTCCCAACCGTCCTCGAGACGCTCGGCGACCTGATCGAGGCGGGCGACGCGCACGGCATGGCGCACCTGCTCGTCCGTGGCATCAGGCTGCCCGAAGCGCACGTTCTCCTCGATGGTTCCGTCGAAGAGGTACACGTCCTGGAAGACGAGGGAGACCATTCCCAGGAGCTCTTCCACAGCCATGTCTCGTACGTCCACGCCGCCGATCCGCACGGCACCCCCATCCACGTCCCAGAAGCGCGCGATGAGTCGCGTAAGGGTGGTCTTGCCCGATCCCGAGGGTCCCACGAGCGCGGTCAGTCGCCCCTCGGGACAGATCAGCGACACGTCATCGATGACGGGGCGGGACTTGTCGTACGAGAAGCTCACGTGGTCGAACTCTATGCCCGCACCCCTGGGGTGCAGGGGAGCGTCCGTCTCGGGCAGGGGGTCCGCCGCAAGGATCCTCTCGGAGGTGTCGATGGCGTTCTGGCAGACGCTCATGGCCATGCTCTGGCTCCCCGCCTTCATGAGGGCATCGACGGAGCGCAGGGCGAGCACGACGACGAAGAGGTACTCGACGGCACCCTGCTGTCCCAGGGCCAGCAGGGTCGTGGCGCAGAGGAAGGTAAGACCAAAGACCAGGTAGACGAGCAGCGTGTAGACGGTGGTGGGCCTCTGCACCATGTCGAGGGTGCGCACCGTGTTCGCGTGGTCGCGCTGGATGTCGTCCTCCAGCGCCCTCCACCCGTTCTGTGCCACACCCGTCGCGCGCAGGACGGGCTGGGCGCGCACGAACTCGAGCACGCGACCAGAGAGCTGCGCGTTCGAGCGCTCCTCGGCCTCGTGGCCCGTACCTGTGGCCTCGCCCATCTTGCGGGACCAGACCCAGAGCGCGGGCGAGACGGCCACGAACGCGAGGCAGACGCGCCAGTCCACGAAGAGGTAGATCGCAGCGATGCAGGCGGGAACCGCCACGGCGATCACCTGCTGCTTCAGGAAGATGCCCGGGAGGTTCATGATCATCTGCAGGTCACGCTCCAGCAGGGCGGCAAGCTCGCCTGCCCTGCCCGCCGTGAACCAGCCCAGAGGCAGCCTCACGATGTGGTCGCCCAGACGCTCCTGGATGCTGCGCACGATCACCACGTCGCCGATCATGTAGCCATGGGTCTCCGAGAGGTAGTTCGCGAGCGCGCAGACCACGCCGAGCGCCGTCAGGGCGAGCGACCAGCGCAGGGCGGCGGCGCCGTCCGCGTCGAACAGGGCGTGCAGGAGCGGCAGGAGCATGGCGTAGACGCCACCCTCCAACACCCCACAGAGGACGAAGTATGCCATCTGCGCCTTGATGCCGGTCCTGCGACCGGCGAGCCTGTCGATTCGGTCGGTGATCATCGGGTGGCCTCCCTCGAGCCCTCGTTCGAGAAGAGCGCCACCTGCTGGGTCTCCCAGAGCCGGGCGTACCGCCCACCGGCCTCCAGGAGCTCCTGGTGAGTCCCCTCCTCGATGACGCGCCCCTCCTCCAGGACGAGCGTCTTGTCCGCGCCTGCCACGGTGTTCAGGCGATGCGCTATCACGATGGTGGTACGTCCGGCAGACAGGCGGCTCAGCGCGGCCTGGATGGCGGTCTCGTTCTCGGGGTCGGCATGCGCCGTCGCCTCGTCCAGCACCAGCACCGGGGCGTCCTGCAGGATGGCACGGGCGATGGCGACGCGCTGCACCTCTCCGCCCGAGAGCTCGCAGTCCGCAGAACCGAAGACCGAGTCGTACCCCTGGGGGAACTCCATGATCCTCTCGTGGATCTGCGCGGCCTTCGCCGCCTCCACGACCTCCTCGTCCGTCGCGTCGGGGCAAGCGAGCCGGATGTTGTCACGCAGGCTGATCGAGAGCAGCATGCTCTCTTGGAAGACGATCGCCACCCTCGAGAGGAGCGTCTGGGTGGAGAGCTCGCGCAGGTCGATGCCACCCAGGCTCACAGCTCCCGACGTGGGGTCCCAGAAGCGCGGGATGAGGCGGGCAAAGGTGGTCTTGCCGCTGCCGGAGTCCCCCACCAGCGCGCAGACGCTGCCTGGCTCCACGCGCGCGCTCACGTGGTCGAGCGCGAGGGCGGCGTCGGGGGCATACCTGAAGCAGGTCTCGTCAAAGTGCAGGCCCAGAGTTCCAGAAGGGAGCGCGCAGGGCTCGACCGCCTCGGCAAGCGGCTCTGCCGAGAGGACCACGTCCAGATGCTCGAGGTTCTGCGTCGCCGTCCTGAGGAAGCCCATGCCCGCCGCCACGACCAGCATGCCGGCCGGAATGGACGGGCCAAGTACCAGGAAGGGCACGCAGTCGGCGAAGTCGAGCCAGCCCCAGCCAACGAACAGGCTGCTCGCAAGGCCGAGGAAGGCAAGCATCATGCCCGGCGAGATGAAGCCTCCCAGCAGGCTGAAGGGCCCCGCCGTGAGCTTCGTCCACTCGAAGGTGACGTCGCACAGGCGCTCCACGGCGTCGCGATAGCGCGACCCCACCCGCCTCGCGCTCCCGAAGGTCTTCACGACCTCGATGCCCTCGGCGATTTCGACCACGGCGGAGGAGAGCTCCACGTTCGCCTCGCCG
Source organism: Olsenella sp. HMSC062G07 (assembly GCF_001811895.1). Lineage (NCBI taxonomy): Bacteria > Bacillati > Actinomycetota > Coriobacteriia > Coriobacteriales > Atopobiaceae > Olsenella > Olsenella sp. HMSC062G07. The sequence goes on along the minus strand of NZ_KV806951.1, from coordinate 80,204 downwards.
TACTGCACGGCGAGCGCCTCGTAGTCGCGCGTCATGAAGGCCATCGACACCATGACGAAGACGACGACGTATGCCAGGAGGACGAGGGCCATCCTCCAGTCCGCCACAAAGAGGACCACGAGCGGGACCAATGGCGAGAGCAGGGCTCGGACCATCTCGGTCGGGGCGTGGCCGATGGTCTGGTGCAAGCCCAGAACATCGTCGGACACCGCCTGCTTGACCTCGCTGGAACTGCGCTCGCCGAACCAGCCGAGGGGCAGCCTGGAGAAGTGGTCGAGCAGGATGTGGCGCGCGTTCACGCGGAACCCCGCATCCGCCCTGTGGCAGATGCCCGTCCCACCCGCAAAGAGGAAGCGGTCCGCAGTGGCACAGAAGATGGCGGCGGCAACCATGAGCGCAAGCGCGGGCGGCTCGGGCAGGGTGCCCCGCAGCGCCGCCTGGGCGATCGCGATCGCGACGAGGTACGGGACGATACCCACCACGACCGAAAGTGCCGACATGACCATCCCGACGATGATGGTGCGATGGACGGGCTTGGTCAATCGCAGGTAGAGCGCCCACAGGCGGGCATTCTTCCGCTTCTTTTCTGCCTTCTTGCCCTCGGGGGTCGGCACGTGGCCTCCCTCGATCGCCATGCCCTCTGTCCCTCCGTCACGCATGGTGCCTCCTTCCGTCGGTCGCAGCTGATGGGTATGGGTGCAGCAGCGCTGCATGAACTCGTTGTCGTGCGTGACCACCACCACGCAGAGTCCCTCGTCACAGGCGAGCTGGAGCGCGTGGGAGACCTCCTGCATGCTGATGGCGTCGAGGCCGCTCGTCGGTTCGTCCAGCACGAGCACGGGCCTCTCGCTCATGAGCCCGCAGGCTATGGAGAGGCGCTGCCTCTGCCCGCCCGAGAGCGTCATCGGGTGTCGCTCGCGCAGCTCCCAGAGACCAAGCCCGCGCAGGAGGCGACGCGCCCGCTCCCTGTGAGGCTCGTCACGCGCGACCAGGAGCATTACCTCCTCCTGGACGCTCGGCGTGAAGAACTCGGCCTTGACGTCGTTGGGGCTGTACCACATCATGCGGCGCAGCTCGCGTCGGCCACGGGCGCGCCCGCCCACCAGCACCGTCCCATGGCTGGGCTTCGCGAGGCCCGCCAGGACGCGGGCCAGGCTGGTCTTCCCGGCGCCGTTCGCGCCCGTCACGGCCAGTATCTGCCCTGCGGATGCCACGAGCGAGACGCTGCGGAAGACCTGCCTGTCTCCAAAGGAGACGCCCAGGTCCCGCAGCTCGAGGACGGCTTCCCTCCCCTGGTCCGGACCAGGGGAGGGAAGCCGGGGCCGCAGGGTCTTTCGGACGTCCCTGAGCCCCCATGAGAGGCGCGTCTCGTCGGGAAGGGCCAGCATCTCCTCTCGCGTGACCTCTCGCTCGACCCTTCCCCCACGCACCAGCAGGAAGCGGTCGGCCACGTCCATGAGATAGGCAAGGCGATGCTCGGCGACCAGAATCGCCATGCCCCGCTCCTTCAGCTGACGCAGGGTGCGCCCCAGGGCGTCCGCCGCCGCGACGTCCAGGTTCGACGAGGGCTCGTCCATGGCCATGAGGGCAGGTCGCGGTCCCAGCGCGGAGGCTATCGCCACCTTCTGCTTCTGTCCGCTGGAGAGGCTGTCGTTGGATGCCCCACGCAGGGGGCCGAGTGACAGCTCGTCGATCGCCCCATCGGTGAGCTCTACCACGCGATCGTGGTCGTAGCCAAGGTTTTCGCAGGTGAAAGCTATCTCTCCTGCGAGCTGGCTCGAGAAGAACTGGGCCGAGGGGTCCTGGAACACGCTTCCCACCAGCTCTGCGCGCTCCCAGAGGGCGAGCCCCTCGGCGGGATGTCCCGCCAACATGACCTCGCCCCTGCCGTTGCCAGGGTAATACCCTCCCGCCAGGCCGTTCACCAGGCGGATGATGGTGGTCTTGCCGCCGCCCGAGGGACCGCAGAGCACCACGCACTCCCCTGCGGCAACGCTGAGGCTCACGTCATCGACGGTCCGGGAAGCCCCCTTGTACGCAAACGAGACGTCGCTCAGCGAGAGGACCTCCCGCCTCGACTCGCTCACGACATCACCCCGTTCGCGACGACCGCCCCCGCGCAGGCGGCGAGGGCGGCCACGACGCAGGCGAGGTCCAGCGCCCTCGCCGGATGCTGGTAGTAGCTGCTGCGCGCCATGGGCGCCTCGGCGGCGCGCGTCACGGCGGAGGCCGAGAGCTGGTCCGCACTGCCCACCAGCGACATAAGGGCCGGAACCATCACGTACTCGTAGGTGTCCAGGGGTTTTGCGAGCATCTGGCACCATGCCGTGAGGCCACGCTTCCTCATGGCGTCCCTCAGGAGACGCCAGCTGGCGGCAAAGGTGGGGAAGAAGCGCAGGAACACCAGGGTCCCCAGGATGACCTTCCTGGGGCAGCGCGCCCGCACGAGCGCCGCGCTGATCATGCCCGGAGGCGTCATGAAGAGCACGCACGCAGCCGACGTCACGGGAAAGAGGTGCCACATCTGGAAGACATGGATGGGCGAGATGACGATGGGGGCAACGCCCAGGTAGGTGTACGCGACGTACAGCGGCCCGAGCACGGCCAGGAAGGCCAGCATGCCCAGGGCGATGCGCTGCTCCCCCGCGACCACCAAGTAGGCGAGTGACGACAGGCTGAGCGCGAGCATGGGATACGGCCCCAGGTTCAACGAGCACGCGGCCATGGCAAGGAGGAGCACGGCCGTCTTCGTGGCAACCGTGAGTCCCGTTCCCCTTGCGTCGTCCTTACCCACCCTACAGGGCCCCGGCGCGCTCGAAGTGCCTCTTCATGAGCGCCCTGCCGATGAGGCAGCCCAGGAAGCCCACGGCCATGGTGATGAGCATGATGGCGACGATCCATGCCGGGTTGCCGTAGTACTTGAAGAACGCATCGACATAGGCCTGGTCAAAGCCGCGCTCCTGCACGGCCTGGGCAACGTAGGCGTCCATGTTTCCCAGGTAGGGAATCAGCGTGGAGAGCAGGTACAGGCCGCTGAACGTCGTCCATGCGCCCGTCGCCCACCAGGAGCTCTGACGCCGCTGCGACGTCCGCAGGAAGACGAGGTCCAAGAGCAGCCCGCCCACCACATAGAAGGGCAGCATGAAGAGCATGTTGCCCACGGTGCAGAAGAGCAGCGCGGTAACGGTGGTGAAGACGCAGGTCACGCCAAACCTGTCGACTCGCCGCACCATGAGCATGAACACGGGCGCCGCGAGAAACACGCCCGCCCCGCCCGATGCGACCATCGCAAAGTCGTAGGAGAACATGGTGAGCATGGATCCCGCAAACATGATGACCACCGTGAGCGCGCTCAGCAGGACTGCCGTCACTACCTCACGAACTCCCCAGCCACGATTGGACACGGGGGCCGTTCCCTTCTCGGCTTCCTTCTCTTCTGCCATTCGAACACTTTCTTAAAGTTAGACACTATTAACTAATCGAGTATACCATTGCCTCGGCGAAGGCACCCAGAGTCACCTCGCATCCGACACGAGCCGCATGTGTCACGACCATGGGGGCGCGAGCTCCCATCGGGTATCTTTATTTGACTGAGGCCGATCGCCCCTGGGGGCGAGGAAGAGAGGAGCGACATGCTCGAGGCAGAGGACGCCAGGAGAATCGCCGGCGAGGCGCAGCCGGGGCGTGAGCGCGCCGAGGCGGACACGCTGTCCGGCAACGCGCTCAAGTGGGCCATGAAGAACGCCATCGGCCAGACGGACACGCGCGTCCGTATGTATGCGACCTATGGACGCAGGTCCCTGACGGTGAAGTTCGCGCCGGGCGAGAGCGATGGAGGAGGCAGCGGGAACTCGTTCTACAACGATCTGCTGGCGAACAGCAACATGATCGTCGCGGACGCGATGAGCGACATCATCTACGGCCGGGAGCAGGCGCTCATCAGCCCCATCCAGCAGGCACGACTCCTGAACGAGTACAACACGCAGCTGGTGCACTTCATCCGCACGCTGCGACGGCTGGGCTACGACGTCAAGACCGGCACCGAGGCATCGGACGACGCCGAGGGAGGAAACGCCCATCGCGACGACAGCACCATCATCGTCAGCTGGTAGGCAGGTGCCCGTCGGCTGGCTGGCGAACGTCCGCTGGCACGACGTCACCCGCGTCATCGCGCGGCATCCAGACATGCAAAGCCCGCAGCTCCTGAGAGCTGCGGGCTTCTTCGTGCTCGGGAACAGGGCTCCCTGCGGCGCTACTCGACCACGAGGGACTCGAACTGGAAGGTGTCGGTGTTCACCAGACCGCGGTTGGTGAGGCGCAGGCTGGGAATGCACGCGAGGGAGAGCAGGCCCATGGTCATGAAGGGCGAGGGCATGGTGCAGCCCATCTCTGACCAGGCGGCCTCGATGGCGTCCACGTCGGCGGCGACCTTCTCCACGGGCTCGGGGCTCATGAGGCCGCAGATGGGAAGCGCGACCTGACCCAGGATCTTGCCGTCCTCGACCGCGCACTCTCCGCCGCCGCACTCGACCAGGGTCCTTGCGGCCAGCGCCATGTCGGCGTCGTTGTCGCCGACGACGAGCAGGTTGTGGGCGTCGTGGGCGACGGTCTGGGCGAGGGCGCCATGGATGCCGAAGCCCTTGACGAAGCCATGGGCGTAGGTGCCCGTCTCGTGGTGACGCTCGAAGACGAAGACCTTCAGAAGGTCGTTCTCGGAGTCGGCCACGAGCTGGCCGTCCTTGATCGGCGCCTGGGCGAGGATGCCCCCGGTGATGGTGGAGCCGGGAGCGACGACCATGGTGCGGACGGTCGCAGAGTCGCCGGCGAGCGCGTTGCCCTTGGAGTCCACCGCAGGGATCTGGAAGGTGGAGGCGTCGATGTCGACCGCGACGTGCATGGTGTCGGTCATGAACTCGGGGTACTGGTAGGAGCCGGCCTCGAAGAGCGCCTTGCCGTCCTCTGCCACGACCTCGCCGTCGATGATGGTACGGGTAACGCGGAAGTCCTTGAGGTCCTCGAGGAAGACGATGTCGGCGCACTTGCCCGGGGTGATGGAGCCCATGTCGGTCCCCATCTGGAAGTAGGTGGCGGCGTTGATCGTCACCATCTGGATGGCGGTGATGGGGTCGATGCCCTCGCGGACCGCCATGCGCAGGATGCGGTCGAGGTGGCCGTCAGAGACGAGCGTGTTGGGGTGGTTGTCGTCCGAGACCAGGTTGCAGAGGCGCGTGTCGACCTTGCCGTCCGTGACCGCGGGTGCGAGGTCGTGGAGGTTCTGCCAGGCGGAGCCCTCGCGAATCTGCGCGTACATGCCCAGGCGCAGCTTGGCGAGCACGTCCTCGGCGCGGATGGACTCATGGCAGGACGAGACGCCCGACGCGATGTAGGCGTTGAGCCCGCGGTCGGTCTCGCAGACGCTGTAGTGCCCCGTGACGGTCGCGCCGGCCTTCAGGGTCTCGTTGACCTCCTCGATGGGGTTGTCGGCACATGCGAGGATGCCGGGATAGTTCATCATCTCGCCGAGGGCGACGACGGAGTCCCAGCCCATGGTCTCCTTGATGCCGGCGGCGTCGACGGAGGCGCCGGTGTCCTCGAAGCCGGGGACGGCGGGCACGCAGGACGGCGTGGTGATCATGGCCTTCAGGGGCACTCTCTTGGCGACCTTCGCCACCTCGGCGACGCCCTCGAGACCGGTGACGTTGCAGAGCTCGTGGGGATCCCAGTAGATGCCGGTGGTGCCATGGGGCACGACGGCGCGGGCGTACTCGTCGACGCCGACCATCGAGCTCTCCACGTGGATGTGGCCGTCCATGAAGCCGGGGGCGACAAACTGGCCCTTGGCGTCGATGACCTTTGTGTTCTCGCCGATGCAGTGGTCGGCGGTATAGGGGGCGATGCCCAGGTAGGCGACGCGGCCCTCAGCGATGGCGATGTCGGTGTCCTCCAGGACCTCGTGCGTGGTGACGCTGACGAGCTTGGCATGGCGAATCACGAGGTCGGCAGGCTGTTGCCCCTGGGCCACCTTGATGAGGGTTCGATTGCACTCCCATAGGGGCATCTTGCAGAACGTGTTGCGCACGATGCGGTCCTTTCCTGTCAACGCCGACCGGCCCTCCCGCGACGCGGACGCTCCGCGAGGAGACGCCTGACCCTGCCAGCTAGGCCCGAGCACCGGCCTGGTCTGAGTATCCGTGCTCGACGCACCAGTTGACGGCCTTCTCGACGGCGTTCATGACGTCCTGGTAGCCGGTGCAGCGGCACAGATGGCCCGAGAGGAGCTTGCGCAGCTCGTCGCGGCTGTACGTCCTGCCCGTGCGGACGATCTCCTCCGTGCTCATGATGAGCCCGGGTATGCAGAAGCCGCACTGGACGGCAAACTCGTCCACGAAGGCCTGCTGCACGGGGTCGAGCATCCCGTCAGAGGCGGCGAGGCCCTCCACCGTGAGGATGTCCTTGCCCTGCGCCCATTGCGTCAGATAGAGGCAGGTGTCGGTGGCGACGCCGTCCACGAGGACGGTGCAGGCGCCGCACTCCCCCACCTCGCAGCCTCGCTTGACGCTCGTAAGATGAAGGCGGTTGCGCAACGTGTCAAGCAGGGACTCGCGGGGGTCGTAGCCCACCTGGACCTTCTTGCCGTTGACCGTGCACGTGAGAATTCTCATGTCCATCATAGCGTCGCCCCTCCCTTGCGCGCCGCCGCCACCAACGAGCGCCTGGACATCTCGCCGATCAGCTGCAGGCGAAACGCCTTGGAGGCACGCCAGCTGTCACGGGGATGGGTGTCGGCCTGAGCCAGCGCCCCTATCGCCTCCACGGCCTTTGCGAGGGGCAGTCCGCGGACGGCCTCCTCGGCCTTGAGGGCACGCAGGGGCGTGGGGCCGGCGACGCCAAAGGCGAGGCGGATGTCATCCACCAGCGTCTTGTCGGCGGAGAGCTTGACGAGGCAGCAGCAGCCCAACGTCGCTATCTCAAGCGCGCGCCGCTTGCCGTACTTGAAGTAGTGGCCCGTGAACCCCTCGTAGTGGCCCTTGGGAATGCGAATCCTCACGAGCAGCTCGTCCTGGGCCAGCGTTGATTTGCCGGGCCCGGCATACCACTCCTCGATGGGGATCGTGCGCTCGCCGCGGGCGCTCCTCACGTCCAACAGGGCGCCGTAGGCATACAGCGTGGAGGCGGTGTCGGCCGAGGTGGCCGCGTTGCACACGTTGCCGCCGATCGTGCCCGAGACGCGCAGCTGCGGGCCGCCGGGAGTGTCGCAGGCGTCGCCCAGCGTGGGGACCGTCGCCTGGATGACGGGGCTCGTGGTCACATGGTGGAACCAGGTGATGGGGCCGATCTCGACGGTGCCGTCGTCGGCCAGCGTGACGCCGTCAAGCTCGTCGTGAAGCTCGTGGATCGAGACGAGGTGGGCGGCGGGAAACTTGCCATCGCGGTTCTTGACCAGAAGGTCGGTGCCGCCGGCGATGACGCGAGCCTGGGGGTCGCGGGCCAGGACCTGGACGGCGTCCTCGACGCTCGTGGCCTCGTGCAGGTACTCGATGTCGTACATCAGACGAGTCCCTCCTTCCTGAACCCCTCGAAGAGGCGCTGGGGGGTCATCGGCTCGTGGTAGAACTTGACGCCCGTCGCGTCCAGGATGGCGTCGCGGATGGCGGCCGCCGGGGAGATGGTCGGCGTCTCGCCCACGGCCTTGTTGCCGTAGGGGGCGGTGGGCTCGTCCGTCTCGACAAACTGCGCCTCGAGGTCGGGCAGGTCCATGGTGGTGGGAATCTTGTAGTCGAGCAGGTTGTTGTTGCGACAGCGACCCGTCCTCTCGTCCACCAGCAGCTCCTCGTAGAGCCCGTAGCCGATGGATTGCGACATGCCGCCGTGCACCTGCTGCTCGACGGTCTTGGGGTTGATGAGGCGGCCGTTGTCCTGCACGTTGATGATCCTGTCGACGGTGACCTGGCCCAGCGGCATGTCCACCGTGACCTCGGCGAAGGTGCAGCCCACGGCGAGGGCGTTGGTATGGACGTTGACGGTCTCGTGGGCGTGAAGCTGGTCGTTGTGATCCATGTTGTAGTAGGCCTCGAGCGCCAGCTCGCAAAGGTCGCAGACCTTGTTGCCCACCACGTCCACGATCATGTGGTCGCGCAGGTCAAGCTCGCCCTGGGCGTCGGGGTGCAGAAAGCGGGCAAAGTCCAGGATCTTCTGGCGCAGCACCTGCCCCGTCTGCTTGACCGCCGTGCCCGAGACGTAGGTCTGGCGCGAGGCGTAGGCGCCAGAGTCATAGGGCGTGACGTCCGTGTCCTGCTGAGAGACGATGTGAACGTCCTCGGTGTCAACGCCCACGGCCTCGGCGGCCATCTGCGAGAAGACGGTGTCGGCACCCTGGCCGATCTCGGTGGCGCCCATCTGGAGCTGGATGGAGCCGTCCTGGTTGAGCGTCATGGACGCCGTGGCCGTCTCGAGCGCGAAGGGGGCGACGGCCGTCTTGTACACGAAGAGGGACACGCCCACGCCGTGACGAATCGGGCCCGTCTCGTTGGCGTAGGTCGCCTTGTGCTCGTCCCAGCCGATGTAGCGCTTGCCCTTCTCGACGCACTCCGCCAGGCCGTTGCTGCGCGACGAGATGTAGTTGCCCGGCGAGAACTCGTCGACGAAGCCCTGCCTGATGGCGTTCTTCATGCGAAACTCGACGCCGTCCCACCCCCGGTCATAGGCGATGTCGCCCATGAGGCACTCGGCGGCCCAGTTGCCCTCGGGCACGCCATAGGCGCGCATGGCGCCGGTGTGGGGACCGTTGGTGTAGACCGTGTAGGCCTCGCAGCGGATGACGTCCTCCTGCGTGTGGTACAGCCAGCGGAAGGAGTTGACCGAGTTGAGCACCAGGGCGTGACCGTGGTGAATGTAGCCGCCCGTGTTGGAGTAGGCCAGGATGGAGCGGGCGCAAAGGTTCATGTCGTCATCGACGGTCGCCTCGATCTCGAACGTCTTGGGCTGGCGACCGCTCGTGGCAAAGAACAGCTCCTCGCGGCTGAGCTCCAGGCGCACGCAGACGCCGCCCAGCTGCTGACAGATCCAGGCGTTGAGGGGCTCGTAGTGGATGTCCTGCTTGGTGCCGAACCCGCCGCCGATGTAGGGCTTGATCACGCGGACGTTGCCCCAGGGGATGCCCAGCGCCTGGCCTATGACGCGGCGGCAGATGTGGGGGATCTGGGTGGACGAGACGCAGACGATCCTGCCCGACTCGCCGTAGCAGAAGGACACGCAGGTCTCGATGTGCACCTGAGACTGCTCCGCGCTCTCGACGTGAATCGAGACGTGATGGTGGCGCGGGTCCGCAAGGGCCTCATCAACGCTGGCATAGCCCAGCTCGGCGAGCTTCTCCTTGCTGGTCTCGGCCAGCGTGTGGGCCACGAGGTTGTCGGGCCTTCGGTCCTGGACGGGATGCTCGGTGCCCTTGAGAGACTCCTTGGGGTCATAGACGACGGGCCACTCCTCATACTCGACCTCGATCTTGGCGAGGCCCCTGTCGCAGGCGACGGTGTCCTCGGCCACGACGACGGCGATGTTGTCGCCATAGAGACGCACGCGCGCATCGAGCAGCTTGCGATCGGCCACGTCGCGCTTTTCGGCCTTGGACGCCGCGTACCACGGATGCCCCGCCACGGGATAGGTGATGTCGGGCACGTCAAAGCAGGTGTACACGGCAACGACGCCGGGCACCTCGCGCGCCTTTGAGACGTCTATGGACTTGACGAGTCCGTTGCCTATCGTCGCGTGCAGGATGCGCGCCTCAAGGCACGGCTTGGGGCAGAGGTCATCGGCGTACATGGCACGACCGGTCACCTTGTCGCGCGCATCCACGCGCACGACCGACCTGCCCACCTCTCTCAACTTCTTCATGGCTCACCCCTTCGCTGATGCCACGCCATCTCCCATGCTCGCACGCCGGGCAGAGCCTCGCATGGCCCGTCTGGGCCATGCTGTGACGCCGCCGGGCCCCGAGCGCCTGGGGATGCGCCCGGCATGCGCGCGACCATGATGCAGCACGATCAGGTGGGGTATCGTGATGGATGTGCCCCGACGCCTCGTCCCCTCCCGACGACGCATGCGACCCGAGGATGCCGCCCCCGTTGGTACCACCTGCACGCTGTCTTGAAGGTGCCAGAGGCCGCACGCAGCATGCGAGGGGCCCGTGGTTGAACTGACAGCTCTGCATTCCCGCCAACACTCGCTGGTTATCAGACCTGATGGTATCAGGTAACGAAAACGCCGATGAAGCTCGCGGCTTGTGCGGTATCAAACAAACCGTTAGTGGCAGACAAATTTTTTTGTTGTATTACTTTTCGTTATATCTTGCAGGATATACCGCAGTGCGGCGGGATGCCGCAGTGCCGGCGAAGGGCAGCGCGCGGGCGTCTGCCATGGGCACGCCGCGCACCGGCGGGTAGGCGGGACGCAAGAAGGCCGGCGCCCCCCTTCCATGACCGGGAGGCGCCGGCGATTCGTGTTCGCGCATGGCGCGTGCGCGCCGTGGGTGACCTTCCCCTACAGCGTCTTCTTGATGGCGTCGATCTCGGCGTCCGTCAGGAACGACCCCGCCTTGATCTGATCGGCGTACTCGCCGATCTTGGCCTGGATGTCCTGGGGAACCTTGTCCGAGAACTTGCCCAGGGCCACGCCGCCGTTGTCCATGTTGGCGACGATGGTGTTGCCCTTGCCGAAGCTGCCCTTCTCGATCTCGTCCATGGCCTGGTCGATCTTCCAGTTGGTCACCGTCGAGGTGATGACGGTGGGCTGGTCGTCGCCCACGATGTCGATGGGCTGGGCGATGTCAAAGTGCGTGTCGGCGCCCGCGGCGGCCAGGGCCTGACGCGACCCGTTGTCCACGGCGGAGGCGTCGCCCCACATGACGTCGACGTTGTTGGAGTTGATCCAGTTCTCGGTCAGCTTGGTGCCCAGGGAGGCGTCGGTGAAGCCGGCCTCAAAGTTGTACTGGCCCGTGACGCCGGGGTTGACCTTCTGGGCCGCGGCGAGGTAGGCCGCATACTTGGCCTCGGTGGAGGGGAGCTTCATGCCGCCGATGAAGCCGATGCTCTTGGTGGCCGTCATGAGGCCCGCCACGACGCCGGCCAGGGCCCCGGTCTGGGTGAAGTCGGGAAGGACCGTCTCGACGTTGTCGAGGTTTTCGTAGTCCGCCATCTCGGTCTTGGGATCCGTGTTGGTGATGAGGAAGTGGACGTTGGGATGGTCCTCGACCGCGGAGGCCACGACCTCCGCCCAGTCGGACGCAAACTGGTTGCCGTTGCCCACGATCAGGTCGACGTCCTGGTCCACGTAGCTCTGCGCCGCCGTGGCGGCGTCGGCGTCGGCGGTGTTCTCCTTGGGCTCGAGCATCTCCCAGCCGTCATGGGACTCGACGGCCTTCTTCAGGGACTCGTAGTGGCCCTGGTCCCAGCCGCCGTCGGTGATGGTGCCGCTCATGATCATGGCGACCTTGCGCTTTGCGGAGCCCGAGGAAGAGCCGCCCGCGTCAGAGGAGGGCGAACCGCCGCAGCCCGCAAGGGCAATCGAGGCGGCACCCAGGCACAGACCCATCGCGGAGCGCCTGGTGACGTTCTTGTTGAACTTGGCATTGCTCATGTTGCTTCCTCCTTGCTAGAAACCGACGAAACCGACATACAAACGCTGGTATACCACACGCTGCCTCGTAGTGACTCCGTCCTCCCGTCTCCGGCGGCGAGGTCGCGCCCCGCCGCATGGCTGTTGTCACGGCGCCACGGACGAACCCGCCGCCCGGCCGCAGCGCCGTCAGGGTCCTAGCGGGACTCCCGATAGTACGGCTGCCCGTTGGCCTTGGGACCGGCGCGGCGGGAGCCAAAGAAGACCAGGGCGACGATCGTGAAAGCATACGGAATCATCTTGAAGAACATGACCGGCGAGGCGTTGAACTGGGCCTGCAAGGCGACGTTGAGACCGTCGAAGAAGCCAAAGAGCAGGCTCGCCGCCATGATGCCCAGCGCGCTCCAACGACCGAAGATGACCGTCGCCAGCGCGATGAAGCCGCGACCCATCACGATGCCGTCGATATAGATGGGCGTCGTGCAGATGGAGAGGAAGGCGCCGCCCGCCCCCGCCAGCACCCCACAAGCAACGCAGGCAGCGTACTTGACGCGGACGACGTTGATGCCGAGCGTCTCGGCGGCCTGGGGGTTTTCGCCCACCGAGCGGAACGAGAGGCCGCCGCGGAAGTTCCTGAAAAAGTACCCGATGAGGGGCACGAGGATGAACGCGAGGTAGGCGAGCAGCTGCTGTCCAAAGACCGGGTCGCCGAGGAGGGGTGTCTGGCTGAGGAGCGGAATCTGGATGTGGGGCATGAGGCTGCCGGTGGCGTTGGCCGAGTTGGACCCCACGAAGAGGTTGTAGCCAAAGAGCGCCAGCGCCGGGGCGAGGATGTTGATCGCCATGCCGCAGACCACCTGGTCACAGCAGAGCGTGACCGTGCAGAGCCCGTAGATCATGTTGACGAGCACGCCGGCGGCCATGGCGGCCACCAGGCCCAGCCATAGGTTGCCCGTCATCTTGCCCACGGCGAAGGCGACGAAGGCGCCGACGGCCATGATGCCCTCAAGACCGATGTTGACCAGGCCGGCCCGCTCCGAGAAGAGCTCCCCGAGGGCCGCCAGCAGGATGGGCACGGCGCTGAGCGTCGTGGCGGAAAGAATCGTGGGGAGCGACGCCATGAAGAAGTCCATTACGCCTCCACCTCCGTTTTCTTGGGCGTGTCGACGGGGGCGCCCTTGCCCGCCCCGCCCGTCAGCCTGGACTCGATGAAGGACTTGATCTGCGGGAGCTTGATGAAGGCCATGCCCGCGATGGCGAAGATGATGATGAGGCCGCGAATGATGTCCACGATGGCCGTGGGCACGCCGATGACGCTCTGCATCATGGTGCCGCCGGTGGACAGCACGCCGAACAGGATGGCGACGAACAGGGCGGCGATGGGGTTGAGCTGGGCGATGAGGGCGATGGCGACGCCGTCGAAGCCAAAGCCCGACCCAAAGCCGTCCGCCAGGCGGTAGGGCGTCTTGCCCATGAGCTCGACGGCGCCGCCCATGCCCGCGATGGCGCCGGACATGATGAACGTGAGGAGCACGAGCCTGCGGACGGGAAAGCCGCTGACCTTGGACGCGACGGGGTTCATGCCGACAGCGCGAATCTTGAAGCCGAAGGAGGTGCGAAAGATCAGGTACCACAGGAAGATCGCGAGCAGGATGGCGAGCACCACGCCCACGTGCGTGCCGAGCACCCCCGGAAGGCGGGAGGAGTCGGGCACGGCGACGGTCTTGGGCAGGCCGTTGTCGGAGTAGAGGTTCTTGAACACGAACTCCATGAAGTACATGGCGATGTAGTTGAACATGATCGTGGTGATCATCTCGTTAAGGCCCCGGGTGATCTTGAGGACGCCCGGCAGCAGGCCCCAGACCCCGCCGGCGACGATGCCGGCGACAAGCCCCAGCACCAGGCCCGCAGGGCCCGAGAGATGCAGCCCGAAGATGGTCGAGGCGCACACGCACCCGCCCATGATGAACTGGCCCTCGCCGCCGAGGTTGAACACGCCGCACTTGTAGGCGAAGACCGCGCAGAGGCCCGTGAAGATCAGCGGGCAGGCGCGCTCGAGCGTCTTGGCGAGCTTCGCCGGCGTCCCCAGGGAGCCCTGGAGCATGGCGGCGTAGCCCTGCAGGGGACTCTTGCCGAGCGCGGCAATGATGACGGCGCCTATGATGAGCGCCAGCAGCACGGAGACGACCGGCGTAAGAATCATGAGCGTTCTCTCGCGGCTCTCCTGGGCGTCAAGTTTCCTTGCCAACGTGCGTCCCTCCCTACTTTCCTGCCATGGCAAGCGAAATCTCCTTGATGGGAGGGTTCGCGCCCGGATAGGTTCCCATGATCTGCCCCTCAAAGAGGACGACGATGCGGTCGGAGAGCTTGAGGACCTCGTCGAAGTCCGCCGAGATGAGCAGCACCGAGCAGCCGGCGTCGCGCTGGGCGACGATCTGGTCGTGCACGAAGCCGGTGGCGCCGATGTCCAGGCCGCGCGTGGGATAGACCGCCACGAGGAGCTGCGGGTGGCTGTCAAGCTCGCGGGCCAGGATGACCTTCTGCTGGTTGCCGCCCGAGAGGCTGCGGGCCGTCTGGTTGACGGACGTGCAGCGGATGTCGTTTTCCTCGCGCAGCTCGTCGGCAAAGCGCTGGATGGCGTCCATCTTGAGCCAGGCGCCGCGGCCGGCCGAGAAGCGCTCGCTGCCCGTCTGCTTGAGGACCAGGTTTTCGGCGACCGTCATGTCGCCCACCAGGCCCATCTTGTTGCGGTCCTCGGGGATGTTGCCGATGCCCGCCTCGATGAAGGCCTGGGGCGAAAAGAGCGCGATGCTGCTTCCGTCAGGGCCGATGACCTCGCCGGACTCGGGCGAGACAAGGCCCGTGACGACCTCCGCGAGCGGCGTCTGGCCGTTGCCGTCGATGCCCGCGACGCCAAGGATCTCGCCCTTGTGCAGTGTGAGGCTCACGTCCCTGAGGCCGCCGTGCTTCATCTGGGGGCGGTAGCAGACGTTCTTGAGGCGCAGCCTGACCTCGCCGGGGGCCTCGACCTTGCGGTAGCTGCTCTCGGTGAACTTCTGGCCGATCATGAGGTCGGCGAGCTCCTGCTCGGTGGTGTTGGCGATGTCGAGCGTGTCGACGCACTCGCCGCGGCGCAGGACCGTGACGCGGTCGGAGATGAACATGACCTCGCGCATCTTGTGCGAGATGAAGACGATTGACTTCCCCTCGTCGGTGAGCGAGCGCATAATGTCAAAGAGCCCCTGCACCTCCAGGTCCGTGAGGACGGCGGTGGGCTCGTCCAGGATCAGGAGGTCCGCGCCGCGGAAGAGCACCTTCAGGATCTCGACGCGCTGCTGCATGCCGATGGACATGTCCGAGATGCGCGCGTCAAGGTCGACCTCAAGGCCGTAGCGCTCCATGAGCTCCTCGACCGTCTTGCGGTCGTCTCCGCGCTGCAGGAGGGGCGACGCGTGGCGCTTGTCCCCCAGGATGATGTTCTCGAGGCCCGTCATGGCGTCAACCAGCATGAAGTGCTGATGGACCATGCCGATGCCCCTGTCCACGGCGTCGCGCGGGGTGTTGATGCGCACCTCCTCGCCATGCATGTATATCTTGCCCGCCTCGGGCGTGTACAGCCCGATGAGGCAGTTCATCAGCGTGGACTTGCCCGCCCCGTTCTCGCCCAGGAGCGTGTGAACCTCGCCTTCGCGTATGGAAAGGTTCACCCCCCGATTCGCGTAGAACGACCCGAAGCGCTTGTCCACCCCCTCCATCCGCAGGAGTTCTCCCATGTCCTGACCACCCCTCTCGTCATGTTGCGTCTCCATGACCTCTCTTGGTTCCAATCACGTGCGACCGGGCCGCATGCGGCCCTCGGGTACGACCGTCTATCTGCGCCTCTTTCTCTCATAGGGCGTATTGGCGAGCGGAAGCCTCGACTGGGCGACGCCGTCCACCCTACGGTAGGCGTTCCTGATGGCCGGGGCCGTAGGAATCGTGGCGATCTCGCCTATGCCCTTGCCACCGTACGCGACGGGAAGGAGCTCGTCCTTCTCGACGTAGATGGCGTGAATGTCAGGGATCTGGGTGGCGCGCAGCAGGCCAAGCGTACCAAAGCGAGCCGTGGGAACGCAGTCCTTCAGCGGAAAGTCTTCGGTGAGCGCATAGCCCATCGACATGAGCACGCCCCCCTCGATCTGCCCCTGGATGGCGATGGGATTGACGACCTTGCCGGCGTCATGGGCCGCATAGACCTCGCTCACGCGCCGATCCTTGTCAAGGACCACCAGGTGAGTGGCAAAGCCGTAGCAGATGTGGCTCTTGGGATTGGGCTTGTCGGCGCCGAGCTTGTCAGTGACCTCGAAGTACTCGTAGTGGAAGCTGCACCCCTCGAGCCTGGAGAGGGCGCCCACGGGGTCGTCCGGACGCACGGGGCTGCCGGTCCTCAGGCTGTCACCCATCGCCCCCCGGTACGGCTCGCCGCCCTCCAGGGTCACGACGAGGCCGTCTCCCAGGGCGCGCACGGGCGCCGCGGGAGCGTCCTCGCCCCGCTCGACGGCAAGCATGGCGTCGCGCAGCAGGAAGGCCGCGCCGCGCACCGCCTCGCCTGTAACGACCGTCTGGCGCGACCCCGAGGTGGTCCCGGAGTCGGGTGCCGCCTCGGTCGAGCACTCGCCGTTGAGGATGTGTGACTTGGGCAGGCCGCTCGCCTCGGCGACGTCCTGCAGAAACACGGTGTTGCAGCCCTGACCTATGTCCGAGGTCGCCGAGTACACCACGGCCCTGCCGCCCTCGACGCGAATCTCGCAGCGGCCCTTGTCCGGCAGCCCCACGCCGGTGCCGGCGTTCTTCATGGCGCAGGCGAGGCCGCAGTGGCCCTCGTTCGCGTCATAGGCGTCCCTCACGGCCAGGAGCGTCTCCTTGAGCGCCGTGGAGCGGTCGGCAACCTGCCCGTTAGGCAGGACGTCGCCCGGCTCGACGGCATTTCTGAAGCGCATCTCCCAGGGCGAGATGCCCACCTTGTCGGCCAGCTCGTCCATGAGGCACTCCAGGGCAAACTCGCTCTGGCACACCCCAAAGCCCCTGAACGCGCCGGCGGGCGGGTTGTTGGTGTAGTACCCGTAGCCGCGGATGTCGGTGTTCTGATAGGTGTACGGGCCCACCGAGTGCGTGCAGGCGCGCTCGAGGACGGGGCCGCAGAGGCTGGCGTACGCGCCCGTGTCAAAGTTGATCTCGCAGTCAAGGCCCGTGAGCAGGCCGTCCTCGTCGCAGCCTAGGGTAAAGGTGCCCCTCATGGCGTGACGCTTGGGATGGAAGGCGATAGACTCCCCGCGCGTGAGCTTGCACTTCACGGTGCGGCCAAAGCGCAGCGCCGCGAGGGCGGCGAGATGCTGGACGCTCACGTCCTCCTTGCCGCCGAAGCCGCCCCCGACCAGCATGGTCTGCACCACGACGCGCTCGGGCTCGTCGTCCCAACCCAGCATGTGGGCAACCTCCTTGCGCGTGTCGTATGCACCCTGGTCCGTGCTGAGGATCCTCACGCCGTCCTTGTAGGGAAAGGCGACGGCGCACTCGGGCTCAAGGAAGGCGTGCTCGGTGAAGGGCGTCTCGAAGCTGCCCGTCACCACGTGAGCCGAGGCGGCGAGGGCGGCCTTCGCGTCCCCGCGCTTGACGTGCCGACTCTGGCACACATTGTCATGCAGCCGGACCACGTTGCCAAAGGCGAGGAAGCTGTCATGGATGAGGGGCGCTCCGGCCGCCTTGGCCTCGTCGATGGAGCGGACGGGCTCAAGCTCCTCGTAGGTCACCTTCACGAGCCGCCTCGCCTTGGCGAGGGTCGCCTCGTCCTCGGCGACCACCAGGCAGATCGCATCTCCCATGCAGCGCGTGAGGTCTCCCTCGGCGATGAGCACGTCCCAGTCCTGGACGATGTGGCCCACCTGGTTCACCGGCACGTCCTTGGCCCTGAGGACGCCCAGGACGCCCGGCAGGGCCTCCGCTTTGGAGCTGTCGATGGAAAGGACGCGGGCGCGGGGATACTTCGTGCGCACGGCGGCGGCGTAGGCCAGGTCCGGGTAGTCCTCGCTCGTGATATCGTCAGGATAGACGCCAAAGCCCAGGACCTTGCGGCGCACGTCCACGCGGAAGGCCCCCGTGCCCACGCCGTAGTCGTCGCCCCGCTCGAGGCCGGGGTCAATCTGGCGCTCGCCTCTCAGCACGGCGGCGGCGAGCAGGATGCCCTCGATGATCTTCTTGTAGCCGGTGCAGCGGCACACGTTGCCCTTGATGGCGGCCTTGACGTCGTCCTCGCTGGGGCTGGGGTTCCGACGGATGAGGGCCGCCCCGCTCATGACCATGCCCGGGATGCAGAAGCCGCACTGCACGGCGCCGACGGCGCCGAAGGCATAGACGAAGGCCTCCTGCTCGGCGGGATCGAGACCCTCGGGCGTCATGACCTCCCTGCCGTCCGCCAGCTTAGTCGTGATGACGCAGCCCTTGGTGGCGATGCCGTCAACGACGACGGTACAGGTTCCGCAGGCGCCCTCGGAGCACCCGTCCTTGACGGAGGTCAGGCGGAGGTCGTCGCGGAGGAAGCGCAGGAGCGACTTGTTCTCGTCGGTCGTGCGCCTGACGCCGTTCACCAGGAAGCTATAGGTTCCCACTCGTCTCGCCCCCTTCCTAGTATGCGGGCGCCAAAAGGCCGTCGGCGTCATGTATGACCCCACGCGGGCAGCGCGTGGCGCAGAGCCCGCAGGCTATGCAGGCGGTCGTGTCGCAGGTGGCGCACTCGCTGACGACGTGGATGGCGTCAGCGGGGCAGACGCGCTCGCAGACGCCGCAGGCGACGCAGCTGGACGCGCAGGATGCGCGCGCGACGGCGCCCGGCTCGTGGTTGGAGCACAAGGGGAGAATCGTCGCGTCACGAGGCGCCAGCGCGATGACGCCCTGCGGGCAGGCGCGCACGCAGAGGCCGCAGCCCACGCAGACGTCACGCAGCACCCGGGCGACGCCCCTCCCACCAAGCTCGATCGCCTGAAGCCGGCAGGCCTCCACGCAGGCGCCGCAGCCTATGCAGCCCTCGGCGCAGCGCTCCTCAGGGCGTGGCCCGCCCCAGCAGCGAACGTGGGCCACCGTGGGCCGTCTCTTTGCCATGCGCGCCACCTCCCGTCGTGCGCCGGGCGACGCGACCGCGTCGGGCCGCATCGCCCGCTGGCGTGCGTCGTCGTTACCCTGCGACATCCCTACCGGACGAGCAGGAAGGGGTAGTCCCTCACGACCGCACGGATGATGTCCCTGACGTCGGTAGGCAGGCCGCAGGCCTCCTCCGCGACGTCATAGATTCTCTCCTCGCCGTCCAGGCGCACGAGCATGCCGCCTTCGACGGGAAGGAACCCCTCGTTGGTCGAATCGTCAAAGTCCTCGCGGCTCCAGAAGACGGTGAGCTTGTCCTTGTACGGCCTTCCCTCGCCGTACGGGCAGAACACAGCGCAGTTGCCGCATTCGTTGCACATGCCGTCAACGTGGACGATCTGGCGTTGGCGCCTGCCGTCAACAGCCACGGCGACGTTCGCGCGGTTGGGGCACACCTCGCAGCAAGCCTCGCAGACCGTGGAACATCCCAGACAGCGGGTCGTGGCAAGGTCGGCGCAGTCGCGCTCGAGCGCGCCGCGCGACGCGAGCGGCTCATGATAGCGCGGGTTGACGTTGGACTCCGCCTGCCCCTCAAAGCTCGCCCCGCAGATGGCGCGGCACACTGAGATGGCGTCGGCGATGGCCTTCACCACGGTCGCGGGACCGCGACGGGCGTCGCCTGCGACGTAGACGTGCGGCAGGTTGGTGCGCAGGTCGTCATCGACCTGGGGGCGGCCCCTGTCGTCCAGCTCGATGCCGCTGACCGCAAAGAGCGTGGGGTCTATCCTCTCGCCCACCGCCGCGATGACGGCGCTGGCGGGCACAACGGTCGTCCGGCCCGTGGCGTGCGTGCTGCGGCGACCGGACGCGTCCGGAGCACCCAGCTCCATGACGTCGCAGAGGAGCCTGCCGTCCTCGACGCGGCGAGGCGCCAGGAGCTCCATGAACTCGACGCCGTCGGCGATGGCCTCAATCAGCTCCTCCTCGTCGGCGGGCATGTAGCGCCGCGTGCGACGATACGCCAGGCGCACGTTCTTGACCCCGGGCACGCGTCGGGCGGCACGGGCGACGTCCATGGCGGTATTACCGGCGCCCACGACGACGACGTCCTCGCCCACATCGAGGCTGGAGGGATCCCGCTTGAAGGCCTCCAGGAACTCGAGGGCGTCGAGCGTGGGGCCCTCCTGTACGACCGCGGCGCCGGGCGCCCAGGCGCCCACGGCGATGACGACGTCCGTGTAGCCCTGGGACAGCAGCTCGCGCACGTCGGTGACCTCGACGCCGCAGCGTATGGTCGCGCCGTAGGCCTGGCACAGCCTGACGTCCTTGTCGATGGCCTCGTCGCTGATGCGGAAGCCCGGGATGACGTTGCGCACGATGCCGCCGGGCCTCGAGGAGCGCTCGAGGACGTCAACCTTCACGCCCTCACGCGAGAGGAACGACGCCACGGAGAGCCCGGCGGGGCCGGCGCCCACGACGGCGACCTTCTGCCGGGCGCTGCCGCGGGCCTTAAGCGTGGGGAGCACCTCGTCAAAGGCGGCCGTCGCGGCGCGCAGCTTGAAGGCGCGGATGTTTACCTCGCCCTCGTAGTAGTTGCGCATGCAGCTGTTTCCGCAGGTGTGGGGGCAGAGCGTGCCCGTGATGAACGGCAGGGCGTTGCGCTCGAGGATGATGTCCAGCGCGTCGGCGTGGCGGCCCTCCTGCTCCGCGCGAAGATAGCCAGGGATGTCCTGATGGATGGGGCAGGTGTCGCGGCAAGGTGCGATGAAGCAGTCGGCCAGGGGAAGCTCGCCGCGCACGTGACGATCGGGCAGGGGCTTCACGGGCTTGCGATACGCCTGGCCCTTGAGCGCCTCGGTGACGATGGCATCGACCTTATCGACGTCAACGCCGTCAAAGGGCCGATCGTCAATGCCGGACAGTCTCTCGGCGACCTGCGAAAAGCGCTGGTATCCGCCCGGCTTGAGGACCGAGGTGGCGATGGTGACCGGCCACACGCCGGCATCCACGAGGTCGCGGATGTTGTTGGCGTCGGCACCGCCCGAGAACGAGATGCGCAGGGCGCCTTCAAACTCGCGCGCGATGCGCGCAGCGAGGCTCGTGGTGAGGGGCCACAGCGAGCGGCCGGACATGTACATCTCCTCGCTGGGGAGCTCGCCGCGCGTCACGTCAACCGGGAAGGTGTTGGTGAGCTTGACGCCAAACTCGACGCCGTGCTTGGCCGCCAGCGCGATCAGGCGACGCAGCATGGGCACCGCGTCCTCCCATTGGAGGTCCTCCAGGAAGTGGTGGTCGTCAAAGACGACGTAGTCAAAGCCCAGGGAGTCGAGGGTGGTGCGAGCGTACTCGTATCCCAGCAGCGTGGGGTTGCACTTGACGTAGGTGTTGAGCCCCTTCTCGCCGATGAGGTGGGAGGCGATGGCCTCGATCTCCTGAGGGGGGCAGCCGTGCAGCGTGGACTCGGTGATGGAGCGAGAGACGCGCGGGCTGATGCTGTCCACGAAGGCCTCATCAACCTTTGAGAAGAGCCCGAGGTTGCGCCTTGCCCAGGCGATGGCCGAGGTGAACGCCTCGGTTTTCGAGGCATCCATCATGTCGTCTATGTAGCCGTCGATCTTGGGGGTCTTGATGCCCTCGAGGTCATAGCCCACCGACATGTTGAAGACGAAGCCGTCAGGATCTCCCAGACCCAGCTCGCGGGCCAAAAGCTTGCAGGCCACCCAGGCCTTGACGTACTCGTCACGCGCCTGGGCCACGGTGAGCTCCGTGGACCACTCGCAGTTGTAGCCCTCGTCGCCCGCGAGTATGCAGGGCTTGTTGACGCACGCGGAGAGCTCGGCGCCGTCCATCCTCTGGACGGTCTTGAGCTCGAAGAAGCGCGCGCCGCAGACGTAGGAGGCGATGATGTTCTGCGCGAGCTGCGTGTTGGGGCCGGCCGCGGGGCCAAAGGGGGTCTCGACGCGCTCGTCAAAGATGGGGCGCGCGCCGGCGGCGGGATGCGCGAGTGCGCTCACGCCAAAGATGGTCCCCTTGCTCGCGTGCTCCTCAAGTATCCAGCTCATAAGGTGGCCAAAGGCCATGGGTCGCATGGCATCGCTCATCGTTGGTCCTCTCCTCACCAATGGTGCCTCGTTGTCCCCCGCATGTATGGCGTCCGCGGGCGACGCCTTGCGTCCGGCAAGGCGGTGGGACTAGTACTGGCGGCCGTTAAGCTCCCCCCAGAGCTTCTTGGCCTCGCCCATCGACCAGGCGCAGATCGCGTCCTCGTCCGCGTCCACGAAGGCGCGGTCCTTGTAGAGCACCTTGCCGTTGACGATGGTGGTGCGGCAGCCTCGCCCCTCGAACCCAAACAGGATGTGACCATCGACGTTCTCGTCCGAGAAGGGCGTGAAGGTCTTGTAGTCAAAGATGGCAATGTCCGCCGCAGCACCGGGGGCGAGCACGCCTAGGGGCTTGCCGGCGGGCTTGGCCGAGAAGTACCGTTCGGCCATGGTGCGGTTGTTCTTGAAGAGCATGGTCATGGCCTGCTCCCATCCCACGTTGGGCAGGCCGCTGTTGTGGCGCTGGATGGGCAGGAAGGACTTGAGGCTCTCGAGCATGTCGTGGGTGTAGGCGTCGGTGCCCAGCGCGACCGTGATGCCGCGCTTGAAGAACTCCAGGACCGGCGCGCAGCCGACGGCGTTGTTCATGTTGGAGGCCGGATTGTTCACGACGTTGGTGCACGTGGCGGCCAGGATGTCCATGTCGGCCGGCGTCACATGGATGCAGTGGCCCAGCATGGTGTCCTCGCCCAAAAGGCCGTGGTCCAAAAGGCGATGGACGGACGTGCAGCCA
Source organism: Olsenella sp. HMSC062G07 (assembly GCF_001811895.1). Classification (NCBI taxonomy): domain Bacteria; kingdom Bacillati; phylum Actinomycetota; class Coriobacteriia; order Coriobacteriales; family Atopobiaceae; genus Olsenella; species Olsenella sp. HMSC062G07. The sequence continues at coordinate 57,647 of NZ_KV806951.1, read as the reverse complement.
TGGTTGCGCGCGCTGTCCCAGACGTCGTCCAGCCCCTCGCACACGTGCACGTGAAAGCCCGTGAGGCCGTCGTTCTCCTCCACCATCTTGTCGAGTGTCTCGTCCGAGAGGGTGAAGAGGGCATGCCCGCCGAACATGGCGGCGATCATGTCGGAGTCCTGGGAGGCGGCCCAGCGGGCGAACTCCCCGTTCTCGCGAATCGCCTCGTCGCGCTTCTGCCTGCCGTCACGGTCGGACACCTCGTAGCACAGGCAGGCGCGGATGCCCAGCTCCTGGCAGACGTCCTTGATCGCAAAGAGGGAGCCCGGTATCTCGCGGAAGCTCGCGTGGTGATCGAAGATCGTGGTGACGCCGTTTTTGATGCTCTCGAGCACGGTGACGTACGCGCTGGCGCGCGTGCCGTCAAGCGTCAGATGGCGGTCGATGTTCCACCACTGCTGCTCGAGGTTCTCGAGGAAGTTGGTGGGGTTGCAGCCCTTGATGGCAAGGCCGCGGGCGAGCCCCGAGTAGATGTGGGTGTGACAGTTGATGAGCCCGGGCATGATGACGCCCCCGCGAGCGTCCACGAACTCGGCCTCGGGATGCGCGGCCTTGAGCTCTGCCCCCTCTCCCAGCTCGACGATGCGGTCGCCCTCGATGAGCACCGCCCCGTCCTCCACGTACGGCAACGCCTCGTCGCGCGTGATGACGCGACCGTTCCCAACGAGAAGCATAGGGCCCTCCCTACCAGGTTGCGCAGGTCAGCCGCGGTTGGACGCAAACGGCGTGCGATCCTCCCCTGCCGCGGCATGACGCTGACGTGATGCAGCCTACGAAATGCTAAATAAATGATAGATTGGAAAAATAAAAGTTTGATAAGTAAGTCGTGGATGGTATCTTAGGGAGCACCAGCGGGTTATATTTTCTAATACATAACGGATGGCGGAATGCGTGCCCCCGCAGGCGCCTCAAGTGCAGTACGGTACTGTATGACATGCGTTCGGGGCGTCCTCGGGCGTCACCCTGCGGCAAGGCTGCCGCGGGGACACAGACGGGCACAAAGGAGAGCTCCCATGGAGCGGGCCTACATCGACTTCTGCAAGAGACTCGCCCACGGGATCGCCGCGCAGTTTGGCCCCGGCTGCGAGGTGGTCGTCCACGACCTCACGACGGCGGACGCCGCAAGCACGGTGGCGGTCATCGAGAACGGCCAGGTGACCGGCCGCAAGCTGGGCGACGGCCCCTCTCGCGTGGCGCTTGAGGCCCTGCACGACCGACGCCACCACGCCCTGGAGGACCGTCTTGCCTATCTCACGAAGACCGAGGACGGTCGCTTCCTCAAGTCGTCCACCATCTTTTTGCGTGACGGGGGCGGCGAGGTGGTGGGCATCTTCTCCATCAACTTTGACATCACCATGCTCATGACGGCACGACACGAGCTTGACGCGTTGGTTTCCACGGGCACCCAGAACGAGCCCGAACCCATCCCGCAAAGCGTGACCGAGCTGTTGGACGAGCTCATAGAGCAGAGCGTTCGCCTGGTGGGCAAGCCCGTCTCGCTCATGAACAAGGAGGACAAGGTGCGCGCCATCGGGTTCCTCAACGACGCGGGCGCCTTCCTGATCACCAAGTCGGGCCAGAAGGTGTGCACCTACTTTGGCATCTCCAAGTACACGCTGTACAGCTACATGGACGAGGCAAAGTCCCTGGCGAGCGCCGACGGGGAGTCGTAGGGACGCCGTCGCCCCCAGGGAGCGTCGCCGACGGGAGCTGCCGTCCCGCCATGCGCGACGGCTCGGCCGAGGTCAGGGCACCGGCAGGGACGGACTGGAGGAGTCATGACGACAGATGGCCTCGCACGCCGCAGACGCGAGGTGGAGAGGCTCGCGAGCGAGCTCATCCGTATCGACAGCACCAATCCCGGGGCCGGCGAGGGGCGCCTCGCGGCCTTCGTGTCCTCATGGCTGAGCGACCGGATCGGGCGGGCCAACGCCGGCGGTACGCGCAGGGCGACCCTGGAGCGGCTGGAAGCGCTCCCCGAGCGTCCCTGCCTGAGGGCCACCATCCTGGCCCCCGGCGGCGGGGACGACTGCCGCCCGCACCCTGCCGACCTCAGCCTGCTCTGTCACATGGACACGGTTCGGGTGGGCGAGGGCTGGTCTGAAAAGACGGGCCCCTTCTCCGCGCACAGGGAGGCGGGCAGGCTGTACGGGCGCGGCTCCTGCGACATGAAGGGCGGGCTCGCCTGCGCCCTTCTGACCTTTTCCGACGTCCTGGATGACGTCATGGCGGGCGCGGCGGCACGGCGGTCGCTCTCGCTGGTGTGCACCTGTGACGAGGAGGACGCCATGCGCGGCGTCGAGGCGGCGATTGACGCCGGCTGGTTCTCGACCGAAGGATGGGTGCTGGACACCGAGCCCACTGACGGCCTGATCCGCGCCGCGCACAAGGGGCGCAGCTGGTTCAAGGTCCGGGTGGAGGGCACCACCGCCCACGCCAGCACCCCCTGGCTCGGCGCCGACGCCATCGCGGGCATGGCCGAGGCGATCGGCCATCTGCGCAGGACGTTTCGCGACCTTCCCGCCGATGCGGAGCTTGGCCCCTCGACGGTGACCTTCGGGCAGATCGAGGGCGGATACGCCCCCTACGTGGTGCCCGACGCGTGCAGCTGCACGATAGACATGAGACTGGTGCCTCCCCTCTCGACCGCATGGGCGCGCGGCGTCGTGCAGGACGCGCTTGACGCCGCGCGGGACGCCGTGAGGGGCGTGCGGGGGAGCTACGTCGTGACGGGCGACCGTCCCCCCATCGCGGCCAACCCCCGCTCAGGCCTGCTCAAGGCGCTGCGGGCGGCGTGCGCTCGAACGGGACACCCCACGGGGACGGACGTGTTCACGGGCTACACCGACTCCGCCGTCGTGGCGGGGACCCTCGGCAACGTCGAGTGCCTCTCGTACGGCCCCGGCAGCCTGGACCTGGCCCACAAGCCCAACGAGTACGTTGCCGTGCGAGACCTGTGGCGCGTCCGCGACGTCCTCTCCGACCTGGCGCGTACCACCTGCGGCACCATGTCGTAGGGGCGGCGCCCAGGCGCCCGCGGCCCCGCGCGCCTTAGAGGGTCACCACGTGCGGGCGGCTCATGAGCAGCTGGGCCACCTGGAACGACTCGATGACCTCGCCCACCTTGAGCTGGTCAAGCAGGTGATAGCGCTCGAGGCTGGCCCTGTCGCTCATGACGCGCACCTTGTCGCTGAAGGCGCCCAGGTGCTCGACGCACGCCTCGTCGATGGTCGTGAGCTGCACGGCCGAGTTGAGGAACACGAGCGCCTGGGGCTCGGTGCGCACGGTGGCGAGGTCGTGGATGAGGTCGCGCATCAGGTTGCGGCCCAGCTCGCGGTCATCGTTGCCGATCTTGTCGGAGGTAAAGAGGAACACCGGCTCCTGCTCGTTGGCAAACCCCATCAGCGAGACGGCCTTCTCGATGGGCCTGTCCATCCTGAAGGGCTTCTGGGGGTTGGAGACGACCTGCACCACCGAGTAGTCCCCCTCGTCCTCCAGGGTGAACTTGAGGCCCTGCTCCTCGGCGAGACGAAGGATGGACTCGACGGCCATGCCGTCGTTGACCTGGATGGTGAGCGTCTGACCGCCTCTCATGTCGGCGAGCGCCTCCATCGCCATCATCAGGGGCTTGGGGTTGAAGAGGTCTCTGGCATCCAACTGCATGGCTACCACGCTCCTTTGGTGGGTTGCTAACCGGTATTGCTACCCTTCCCATCTCATTGTATCGAGGGCGGGGGCCGCCAGCTCCAATCATCGGCGAGACGTAGCGTTTTGTGGCGGCGGCGGGCGCGCACAAGGGCAAGGCGCCCGCCCG
>NZ_KV806951.1:0-53694 GCF_001811895.1 Olsenella sp. HMSC062G07 | reverse complement strand
CGGGCGCGCACAAGGGCAAGGCGCCCGCCCGCCGGCCCTCACGCGTATACTTCTGGCTGAGACCACTCGTCAAGACAGGCAAGGGGACACCACATGAGCCAGGAGAAGGACCCGCGGGACACCTGCGTGCTCGTCACGGGCGGCGCAGGCTTCATCGGCAGCCACACCGTTGTCGAGCTGCTCGCCAAGGGCTATAGGGTCGTCGTCGTCGACGACCTCTCGAACGCCTCCGAGAAGGTCCTGGACCGCATCGACCGCATCGTCGGCGAGCAGGAGGCCGGGCGCCTCTCGTTCTATCGGGCGGACGTCAGCGACCGCGACGCCCTGGAGGCCGTCTTTGACGATGCGCCCGTCGACTGCGTCATACACTTTGCCGGCTACAAGGCCGTCGGCGAGTCGGTCAGAAAGCCCATCGAGTATTACGCCAACAACCTGGGCAGCACGCTCACGCTCGTGGACGTGATGCGCGAGCACGACTGTCGCTCCATCATCTTCAGCAGCTCTGCCACCGTCTACGGCGACCCCGACAGCCTGCCGCTCACGGAAGAGAGCCCCAAGAAGCCCGCCACCAACCCCTACGGCTGGACCAAGTGGATGATCGAGCAGATCCTCTCCGACCTTCACGTGGCCGATCCCGCCTGGAACGTCGTGCTGCTTCGCTACTTCAACCCCATCGGCGCCCATCCTTCGGGGCTCATGGGCGAGGACCCCAAGGGCATCCCCAACAACCTGCTGCCCTACGTGGCCCAGGTCGCCGTGGGCAAACGCGACCGGATTCACGTCTTCGGCGGAGACTACGACACGCCCGACGGCACGGGCGTGCGCGACTATATCCACGTCATGGACCTCGCCGCGGGTCACGTGGCGGCCCTCTCCTGGATGGGCGGCCGAAGCGGCGTCGAGGTGTTTAACCTGGGGACCGGCCGCGGCACCAGCGTGCTGCAAGTCATCGAGGCCTTCGGCCGGGCCTGCGGTCGCACGCTCCCCTACCAGGTGGAGCCGCGCCGAGCGGGAGACGTGGCGGCCAACTACGCCGACTGCTCGAAGGCCCGCGAGCTCATGGGCTGGCAGGCGCGCTATGACATCGACGACATGTGTCGCGACTCCTGGCGCTGGCAGTCGAGCAACCCTGACGGCTACGAGGGCTAGGCGGCATCCATGGCTGACGACGCGACCTCCTTCGTGGGCTACCTCGCCGCGCGGCGCCCCCTGATCGAGGCCTACCTCGACGCCCACCTGCCTCGCCCCCGGCACGACGAGGCCTCCGTCGCAGACGCCCTCGAACGCTACCTCTACGAGCCGCTCGCGCGCTTCACGGCGACAGGCGGCAAGAGGATTCGTCCGGCCCTGGCGCTGCTGGGCTGCGAGGCCGTGGGAGGGGACCCCGCCCGAGCCCTCTCGTGCGCGGCGGCCGTCGAGCTCTTCCAGAGCGCGGCGCTGATTCATGACGACATCGCCGACGAGGGGGAGCTGCGCCGTGGCCAGCCCTGCCTTCATTTGAGCGACGGCCTGGGCGTCGCCGTCAACGTGGGCGACCTCGCGCTCGTCTGCGTGCAGGCCCTCGTGCTGCGCGACGAGGCCCTGCCAGCCGTCCTGCGCCTGAGGCTGCTCGACGAGCTGCTGTCCATGGAGGAGCGCACGTTGGAGGGGCAGGCGCTTGACCTGGGCTGGGTGCGCGACGACTGCTGGAACGTGAGCAGCGCGGACTACCTGACCATGGCGGCGCACAAGACCGCCTTCTACTCTGCAGCGACCCCCCTCGTCGCGGGCGCCCTCTGCGGCGAGGGGAATCGCGGCCAGATCGAGGAGCTCCGGACCTTTGGCATGGCGGCCGGCCTCGCCTTCCAGCTCCAAGACGACCTCCTCAACCTGACGGGGGACGGTGCGGCGCAGGGCAAGGACTTCCGGAGCGACGTCACGGAGGGCAAGCGCACGTTCATGGTGTGCCATGCCCTCGAGCGCCTGGACCGCGCCGGGAAGAACGAGCTCGTCGCCATCCTCTCGGCGCACAGCGACGACCCGGAGCTCCTTGAGAGGGCCGTCGCGCTCATGGGAAAGGCGGGCTCCCTCGACGCCGCACGCCGCCGGGCGCGCAGGCTCGCCGACGACGCCAAGAGGATCATCGGCGCGGCAAAGCTTTGCGAGAGGCCGCGCGAGCTGCTTCTCTCGATGACCGACTACTTCATTGGCAGAAGCAGCTAGCCTGCCGCCATCACGACAACAGGAGAGCAGATGGAAGCAATCAGAGCGGGTGCCTCGGGGGCTGCGGTCAGCGACATCCAGGACCGGCTGGGCGCGCTGGGCTATCGCATTGACCAGCGGGAGCTGGACGACCAGTCCTTTGGCGAGTCCACGGAGCAGGCGGTGGCCAAGTTCCGCCTTGACCACGGCATGAGCCTGGGGACCGAAGTTGACGCCGCCACCTGGATGTCCTTGGTGGACGAAGGGTATCAGTTGGGCGACCGCACGCTCTACCTGCGTCTTCCCAACTTCCATGGCAACGACGTCAAACAGCTGCAGGAGCGCCTCAACATCCTGGGCTTCTCCTGCGGCGACCCTGACGGCTACTACGGCGTCTTCACCGAGTCTGCCGTCAAGCAGTTCCAGGAGAGCCAAGGCGAACTTGCCGACGGCATGGCCTTTCAGGACACCTTTGACGACATCGAGCGCCTGCATCACGTATGGTCCGGCAAGCAGGCCGCCGGTCCCCACCCCATGGGCGGCATGAGCTTTGCCCGTGCCGCCGGCGTCCTCGAGGGCACGCGCATCTCCATCACGGCCGAGGACCCCATCTCGCGCAACGTCGCGGGCAGGATATGGAACCTCGCCTCCGCCACCAGCGAGAGAAGCTGTCTGGACCTCATCGACGGCGTCGGGGCGTCCCATCCCGACGACGAGGTGGTGCTCGTGCTCGCCTCCTCGCACCTGCCCCGTTACAGCAAGGTTCCCAATCTCGCGCTCGACGACATCGACACCCTGCCCCAGCGGCTGAGGACCGCCTGCGAGGGCGTCCTGGGCGTCCCTCCCGTCGTGCGCATCGAGCTGTCCCTGGGCCTTGAGTACGACGGGACGTTCACCACGGGCGACGCGCAGACCTTTGCCGTGATGCTCCTGGACGCCATCTGCGCCGCGTTCGACCGCTAGACGCCGCCCGCGCCCACGGCCCCGACGCGGGCGGCACGGGCGCGCGCGATGCTTCTCTGTTAGAATCACAGGGCTGGCAAGACTGCGGCAAGGCGCGTCACAACTGGGGCATCGTCCAATGGCAGGACAGCGGTTTTTGGTGCCGTCAATGGGGGTTCGAATCCCTCTGCCCCAGCCATCGCGTGACGTTCCGGCAATCTTTTGTGCCGGCGTCATCCGTCAAACGTTACACTCCCCTTACGCCGACCCCTGAGCTATCATGGGCCGTGGGCGTCTGCGCGACCGTTCGCAGACCCGTCGGACGTCACCTGCTTGGAGGCAGCATGCCAACTACAGCGATCATCCTCGCCGCCGGCGAGGGTACGCGCATGAAGTCCGCCCACCCCAAAGTGATGCACCCCCTCCTAGACCGTCCGCTCATATGGTGGGCGGTTCGTTCTGCGCGCCTGGCGGGCGTCGAGCGCATCGTCCTCGTGGTGGGCAGCGGCGCCGCGGAGGTTCGCAGCTACTTTACCGACGGTGCGGGGCAAGACGAGACGGTCGAGTTCGTCGAGCAGACCCAGCGCAAGGGAACGGGGCACGCCGTGCTGTGCGTGCGCGAGGCCCTCGGCAGGCTCCAGGGGCCGACCGTCGTCATGTATGGTGACATGCCGCTCGTCAGGCCAGAGACCATCCGCTCCCTCGTCAGCGAGGCGCGGACGCATCACAACGCCTGCACCGTCCTCACGATGACCCCGCCCGACCCCTCCGGCTACGGACGCATCGTCACGGGCGCCGACGGCGCGGTGAGCGCCATCGTCGAGGACAGGGACTGCACCCCCGAGCAGCGCAGCTCCCTCGTCTCGTGCAACTCGGGCCTCTACTGCTTCTGCGGGCGGCGGCTCTTTGACAACGTGGACAAGATGCGCCCCGACAACGCGCAGGGCGAGTACTACCTCACCGACATGGTGGGCATCCTCGTGGGCCTGGGCGAGCCCGTCTGCGCCCTGGCCGCCGAGGACTATCGCGAGCTGCTGGGCGTCAACAGTCGCTCGCAGCTCGCCGCAGCGACGGACGTCATGCGGCGGCGCATCAACGAGCGCCTCATGGGCGAGGGCGTGAGTATGCTCGACCCGAGTCAGGTCTGGGTGGGTCCCGACGTCACGGTGGGACCCGACACGACCCTGCTGCCCCAGACCTTCCTCTGGGGACGCACGAGCGTGGGCGCCGACTGCACCATCGGCCCCAACAGCCGCCTCACCGACGCCATCATCGGCGACCGTTGCCTGGTAGACGAGAGCGTCATCGTCGGGTCGGCCCTCGACGACGACGTGAGCTGCGGTCCGCGCGCGTATCTGCGAGGCGGCGCCCACCTGCATGACCATGCCAAGGCGGGCACCCACGTGGAGCTCAAGGGCACCGAGGTGGGGCGCGGGTCAAAGGTCCCTCATCTCTCGTATCTGGGAGACGCCCGCCTGGGCGACAACGTCAACATCGGCGGGGGCACCATCACCTGCAACTACGACGGCAAGCACAAGAGTCGCACCGAGATCGGCGACCACGTGTTCATTGGCTCCGACGTCATGCTCGTGGCGCCGGTCACCATTGGCGACAACGCGCTGGTGGGCGCCGCGTCGTGCATCACAAGGGACGTGCCGGCGGGGGCCCTCTCGCTGGAACGCTCCAGGCAGCTCGTCAAAGAGGGCTGGGCAGACACGTATTGGGAGCGGTTAGAGGAAGAGGACTGACGGCATGTACGAGAACCTGAGCAAGCCCACGCTCTATCAGAAGGAGATCAAGCTCTATAGCGGCACGAGCAACCCCGAGCTCTCACGAAGCATCGCTGACATTCTCCACCTGGAGCTTCAGGGCCTCAAGATCGAGAAGTTCGCCAACGGCGAGATCTACGCCCGCTTTGAGGAGTCCGTCCGCGGCGACGAGGTGTTCTTCGTCCAGTCCATCGTGGGCAACAGCATCAACGACCTGCTCATGGAGACCCTCGTCGTGGCCGATGCGGCCACGCGCGCCTCGGCCGAGAGCTTCACGGCCGTCCTGCCCCACTACGGCTACGCCCGCCAGGACCGCAAGGCCGCGGCCCGCGAACCCATCACGGCGCGCCTCGTCGCCAACCTGCTCGAGACCTCCGGCGTCGATCGCGTCATCACCCTCGACTTGCACTCCGGCCAGATTCAGGGCTTCTTTGACATCCCCGTGACGCATCTCACGGCCCTCTACCTCTTTGGCGACTACTTCAAGGAGAAGGGGTTCGACTGGGCCAACACCGTCGTCGTCTCCCCTGACATGGGCCGCGCGAAGGTCTCCAAGAAGCTCTCCGACTATCTGGGCTGTGAGCTCGCCATCGCCCACAAGAGCCGTCCTCGGCACAACTCCGCGGAGGTCATGGGCATCATCGGCAACATCGTCGGCAAGACCTGCATCATCAACGACGACATGATCGACACGGCCGGCACCCTGTGCGGCTCCATCAACAAGCTCAAGGAGATGGGCGCGGGCGACATCTACGTCTCGGCGACGCACGGCATCTTCTCGGGCAACGCCATCGAGCGCCTTGAGAGCGCCCCCATCCGGGAGTGCGTCGTCACCGACGCCGTCCCGTGCTCCGCCATCAACGGGCACACATCCAAGATCAGGCAGATCTCCGTCGCGGACTCGCTCGCGCGCTGCATCTACAACGTGTACACCAACAACTCGGTCTCCGAGTCGGCCAGCGGCCATTCCGAGATGTAGCGCCAGTGCTTCAGATCCAAGGCACTCAGGCCCCTTCGGGGCGACTGGCGCGACTGGCGTAGGCAGTGGGGCGCCGCCCATCCCCACGGCGAGCGGTGCCCCACATATAGTCAGACGTGGCTCGTGAGCCTGCCGACGCCCCGGCCGCAGCCTACGCGGGCGAGATGAGTCGCACGCGACGCACGCCCTCGATGGCGGCGAGCTCGTCAACGGGCGCCTTGGTGACGTCGCCCGTGACCTCGATGAGCGTGTAGGCGTTGCCGCCATGGCTCTTGTTGGCCATGTTCTCGATGTTGAGGTCGGAACTGGCGAGCGTGGAGCTGATCTTGCCGATGAGGCCCTGGGCGTTGGCATGAAAGACGCTGATGCGCGCGCGGCCCGCAGGCAGCGGCCCCATGTCGATCGTGCCATAATTGACGGAGTGGCTCAGGTTGCCGTTCTCAAGATAGTCCTTGAGCTCCGTGGCGGCCATGATGGCGCAGTTGTCCTCCGCCTCGCCCGTCGAGGCGCCCAGATGCGGAAGAACGATGGCGTTCTTCATGTTCGCGGTGGCCGGGTTGGGAAAGTCGCACACGTAGCGCGCGACGAGCCCATCGTCCAGCGCCTCGGCCATGGCCTGCTCGTCCACAAGGACGTCGCGGGCAAGGTTGAGGATCACCACGCCGCGCTTCATCTGAGAGAGGGCCTCGGCGCCGATCATGCCCCTCGTGTCGTCCGTGGCAGGCACGTGGATGGTGATGTAGTCGCAGGTGCGGAAGATCTCGTTGACGTCCGTGACGTGACGGATACGGCGGTCGAGCCCCCAGGCGGCGTTGATGGAGAGGTAGGGGTCGTATCCCAGCGCCTCCATGCCAAAGCGCGTGGCGGTGTTGGCGACGGCCGCGCCGATGGCGCCCAGACCGATGACGCCGAGCTTCTTGCCCGCCAGCTCGCAGCCGGCAAAGCGCTTCTTTGCCTTCTCGGTCTTCTTGGCAAGCTCGGGGTCGTCGCAGTTGTCCCGAACCCACTCGTTGCCGCCGATGATGTCGCGGCTGGCCATGAGCAGGCCGCAGAACACGAGCTCCTTGACGGCGTTGGCGTTGGCCCCAGGCGTGTTGAAGACGACGATGCCCTCCTCGGCGCAGCGGTCGACCGGGATGTTGTTGACGCCGGCGCCGGCGCGGGCGATGGCGAGCAGCCCCCGGGGGAACGTCACGCCGTGAAGGTTGGCGCTTCTCAGCATGATGGCGTCGGCCTCGCCAAGGTCGTCCGTGAGCGCGTAGTTGGGCCCAAGGCGGTCCGTGCCGACCTTGGCGATGTTGTTCATGCAGTGGATGGTGTGCACGTGTCTCCCCTTCGTTGGAATGCCGTGAGGTCGCAATCTCGCAAACGCGGGCGCCCGCGGCGCGCCGCGCACGGGCCCTACGCCCGATGATGGGCCGTCTCAAACCCCTTCATGAAGCCGACGAGCTTCTGGACGCCCTCAAGGGGCATGGCGTTGTAGATTGACGCTCGCATGCCGCCCACGCTGCGATGCCCCTTGAGGCTCACAAGTCCCTCTTGGGCGGCGGCGGCAACGAACTTAGCGTCGAGCTGCGAGTCGCCCGTGACGAAGGGCACGTTCATGAGCGAGCGGTCCTTGGGGTTCACCGTGGAGCGGAAGAGGTCGGAGCTGTCCAGGAAGTCATAGAGGAGGGCCGCCTTCTCCTCGTTCCTTGCCTTCATGCCCGCAAGGCCGCCCTGCGCCTGGATCCACTTGAAGACCTTGCCGCAGACGTAGATGCCCCAGCAGTTGGGCGTGTTGTAGAGCGAGCCCGCGTCGGCCTGCGTCTTAAAGCGCAGCAGGGTGGGCACGCCCGGCAGGTCGTCGGGAATGAGGTCCTCGCGCACGATGACTACCTGGACGCCGGCCGGCCCCACGTTCTTCTGGACGCCCGCATGGATGAAGCCAAAGCGCGTGACGTCCACGGGCTCGGAAAGGAACATGGAGGACTGGTCGGCCACGAGCTCGTGGCCCTTCGTATTGGGCAGCTCGTGGTAGGCGGTGCCATAGATCGTGTTGTTCTGGCAGATGTAGACAAAGCTCGCGTCGTCGCGAACGTCCAGGTCCGAGCAGTCGGGAATATAGGAGAAGTTCTTGTCCTTGGAGCTGGCGAGCACCTTGGGGTCACCCAGGATCTTAGCCTCCTGATAGGCCTTGTTGGCCCAGTTGCCCGTCAGGATGTAATCCGCCTTCTTGTTAAGGGCGAGGTTGAGGAAGAGCGAGGCAAAGACGAGGGAGTCGCCACCCTGAAGAAAGAGCACCTTGTAGTCGTCGGGCACGCCCATGAGGTCTCGAAGGTCTGCCTCGGCCGCGTCGATGATCGACTGGAAGGTCTTGGAGCGATGGCTCATCTCGTTGACCGACATCCCCGAGCCCCGGTAGTCGAGCATCTCGTCCGCCGCCTCCCGAAGGACGTCCTCGGGGAGCACGGCGGGGCCTGCGGAGAAGTTGAATACACGGGACATGGGCGCTCACTCCTAACGTTGCGGCGGGCTGATATGCGCGCGGCTTCACAGGTTAGGGCCTCTCATGTCAGATTTTGGGTGACGGGCCGCCAAATTATTCAGTTGCTAACAGACTCGCATGACAAGAGGGCGGCCAGGTCGCCCAGCCTGCGCTCTGCCTGGCGGCGACCCCGCAGGTACAGGTCGAGCAGACGGCCGCCGTTGCTCTCGTTGGTGGACACCTCGACCGGACGCTCCGGGGCGAGCACGAGCACGGGGGAGCGGGGATCGCGCTCAAGGTCAAAGAGGCGCCGGCGACTGGCGTTGTAGCGCTCCGCGCGCGAGGAGAGTGCCTCCAGGTAGAAGGGGTATCCGTCGTAGCGATGGGAGCGCAGGGCCATGACCTCGTTGCCGCCCTCCTTGACGTAGCCGCGGTCCTGCGTGAGCACGACGAGCGCCCTGCGGGCGGGCGGGCAGTCGGGCATGGGCGTGGCGCCGTCAAGGCCCAGCGCGGCGGCGTAAGGTATGGAGTCGGTCGTCCCCCCGTCCAGGTAACGATGGCCCTCGATGTCCACCATCTGCGAGACGAGGGGCATAGAGGCGGAGGCGCGCACCTTGACGATGTCGTCGGGAAAATGGGAGCACTCGAGGTAGGCCGCAGAGCCAAACACGACGTCCGAGGCGACCGCGAACATGCGCAGGGGATTGGCGTTGAACGTGGCGTCGTCGCTGGGATCCAGCTGGTTCTGCACCTCGTCGTACATGAACTCCCCGCCGGCAAGGTTGCCCGTCGTGGCCCAGGACCACAGGCTCATGAAGCGCCTGTCGTCACGGTACGCCAGCATGATGCGCATGGTGCGCCCGAGCTGACGCGACTTGAAGCTGGCGGCATTGATGGCGCCGGCAGACACGCCCCACACGCTCGAGAAGCCCGTGAGCCCCCGCTCCTGCAGGACGTCAAGCACGCCGGCGGTGAACATGCCCCTGAAGCCACCACCCTCGAGCACGAGGGCGACGCCTCCGTCCGCCGTGCGCGGTCGCATCACGTCAGCATCCATGGCACCTCCCGACCATTCCGACCGTCCACATATCACAGTCTACCCAACCCCGTGTTGGACGGGTGACGGGCCACGCGAGCCCCTTGCCCGGGAGACTGCTCGCCTGGCGGGACGGGCATGGCTGGTTGTCATCCTCTTGCCGGCTGCGGCAGCTGGTCGCGGAAGCTGATGGATATCTCCCCGTCGTCGTCCATCGACCAGATGGCGAAGACGTCATCCTCATCGAACCTGTCGTCGGCAGGGGCTAGCCCCCCTCCCCCACTGGGCCTCGAACTCATCCGTCAGCTCAGCCTGTTCACCGGGCACGACAACCTGCGCGAGTCGAAGGGCAAGGCGCCGGTGCTGGACCGCAGGCCGCGGCGCGAGTGGGCCGGCGACATGCCGAGGGTGCGCAGGAGCGACGCGAGCCGCCGGTCCATGAAAAGAGTTCCTGGACGGGGACGGTGTGAAGCGGACGCTCAAGGCGCGGGGCATGACCGAGCGGCAGGCGGGCTTCATGATCTCCGCCGAACTCGGCGACCGCGGCGTTCCAGATGCGAGCTGGAAATACCTGAGTAGGTCGACGCAGCGCGATCTTTTCGCGAAGGCGCTCACGCGCAGGAAGCCGACGGAGCGAGAGCTCAGGAGAGCAAACATAAAGCCCGTGAACGAGTCCCTCTACAACGCGAAGAAGAACTACGTTGAGCGCCACGGCGGAGTCGTCATGCGCGGCGGCGAGGACGTGGAGCGCCACCTGGACGTCGTCGGCGCCGACGCCTCCCACCTCCCGGGCATCATCATGCTCCGGGAGCGCCCAACCACGTCGGACGTCCTGGAGGAGGTCTTCCACTTCCAGCAGGAAGAGCGCGGGGACTACAATGAGTACGGCGCCGAGGTGAGAAGGTTGCTGAGGGAGAGGGACGCCCAGAAACACCTGATTGGCGTCGCCGAGCGGTACAATATCCCCGAGAGCGAGACACGCCAGACCGAGCTCGCTCTTGAGTACTACCTGCGGAAGCTGAAGGAGGCCGGTATCGATGAACGTGACTGACAACTGGAACGTCGCGGGGCTGACCGTCCTCACCCTCTCGGAACCGCTTCCGGACGGCGCATGGAAGAGCGTCGCCGTTGACGGCGAGAAGTTCGAGGCGCTCCGCCCAATGTACGCGGGGGACATCTCGCAAGTGAAAAACAACCCTATCGGGATTCGCGGCGAGCACGGCTTCACCGGCAAGACCATCGAGTTCCTCTAGCCCGGCGGCGTACGACGCCGAGACCATCTGACTGAGACGCAACCGCGAAGGCCGCCCCACGGGGCGGCTTTTTCATGCCGCGGCGACACCCCCGATACCCTCTCCTCGCTTGGGATAGCGAGAAAAACCCGCCTGTCCCGCGCAGGGAAGCGCGCAAACAAACCCAGGAGAGAGGAGAGGGACATGGACCCCGAAAAGAACGATAAGCCCGATAAGGGCGCCGAGGCCTTCGCCGGCGGAGACATGGACGTGACGGACACCCACGCCGACGGCCCCATCTTCGACCTTCCGGGCTACGTGCGGCAAGAGGTCGTCTGCGACCGCCATAACCGCGAGCATCTGCTGCTGACTACAGGGCAGGGCGGCGCGCGCCTCATGCCGTACCTCGACGAGAGCGGAAAGCGGAAGGTCATGCCGCAGACATAGCAAACGAAGAAGAGGGGGCCGCCCAAGCCAGGGCGGCCCCCTCTCTTATCCGACGAGCAGTATGAACGCCCGACGCACGGCGAACACCCCGAGGTGTTCGCCTACTACACTAATGGAAAGGAAATCATATTTTGATAGAATTTCAGCCTATGGGTGCAAATTGATACCCGTGGATGCAATCCAAAGGGTGTGGGTGCAGCCCCATTTTATGCATTTTGATAGAAGCATTTCCATGATTTAGATAAACAACCCGAAAAACTTATCTTCCTATCAACCCAGTAATCAAAGCCTGGATCGCAGCAACAAACGGTATTATCAAAAATGGTGTGACTACAAAATGTTCCCTGATTGCCAAATGCTTCATCCAGTTGCCGAACTCATAGTCAGGGTGTCCTTCTGTGCCGGGAATGACGATTTTATCCTTATATTTTCCCTGAAATAACAGACAATCCAGCAAAAAGAAATCTCCAAGGTTTAATATGCTCCACTGAATATATCCCATCAAAAAAAGATTCCAAAAGCCCGCAATGCCTGTATGTAAAATACTTACTGTTGAATATATGAAGCAAATCCCGCAAATTATAATTGTCAAAATGTGATTTATTTTTTTCTCTTTTTTTGTCATCTGTTCGTGTGCGGCTCTCTGAATTGCCTTTGGATAAGAATCAAAAAAATATCTCGGATCAATAAGCGCTACGGCTGCCACCGAACCGCTAAAGATTGCGGCTATCGCAATCCCGTCTAAAATCGCTCGCATTACATCCATAAAACCACTCCTTCGTCCTATCTCTTTGGAATCCAGAGGATGCACCTGTTTGTTCTATCCTTATAAGCCTCGTACTCTTTACCAAAGATTGCTATCAGCCATTTTTCTTCCGTATTCTTCATCAAAAATGTCATGAAGAGCCAATACAAAGGAATAAGAAAAAATAAAATCCAGTTTCCCCGAATTAGGATTGCTCCGATTACAATAAGGAAAAATGCCGAATAGATAGGATGCCTTACCCATGCGTAAATTCCGTCAGTCACCCCTCTACACTTTGAAAAATGTTATAAAGTTTTTTCACACAGGATGGCAAGCCAATGTTTGTCTGTGTGAAATGCTCTTATATTAGAAAATCCGACCTTTTGAAGTCTCTTTGTCAAGTCGCTCTCCTTATAAATTTTTAGTCCTTCGATGATATTTATCCATTTGTCCTGCTTGGGATTAGTTCCGTCCGACTCATTGACAATAAGAAATGTTCCACCCTTTTTTAACACGCGGAATACTTCTTGAAAGCAGTTTTCAAGCCCGGGCCAGAAATACACGGTCTCGAAAGCGGAAACTGCATCAAAGGTATTTTCGGCAAAAGTCAAACGGGAAACATCGCCCTCAACAATTTGACAGCGATTTTCTGCAATAGCTTTTTGATTGTATTTTTGTGAAGCATCTACGCTTACAGGAGAGTAGTCTAATCCTGTTATATGGCCTTGTGGACAGCGCTTTACCCAACTTGCCACATTTGCCCCGCCACCGCAACCTATGTCAAGGACAGTTGCAGAAGAAGAAACATTGACATGAGAAAAGCCCCATTCAGCTACTTTGGCATGCCCAATATTCATAAATTTAACCATCAACTTTCCTCCAAAGCCGATAGGTTTTGCTGTGTTTTGAAAAAATCCCATAACTGCTCCTTCATCCTAAAACTTCAACTTATGCCGGGTTCATTTTATTATTTTTATTTAATTTATTGACTATATTTACCTTATAAATCTGAATGATGCCACAAAGCATGGCTGTTTTTTCTTTCTTCATTGAAAACCTCATCTCGCATTGTATTTATGCACGAATATAGTCTTCAATGTCATGGCAATAACCTTCTTGATCCTTCGTCATCCTCTCACAATGCCCGTAGCCTCCCCACACTTTCATTCCTGCATGAGGATATGTTTTCCGGAGCATCCTCCTTGCCTTCTTGTAATCGAAATCCTTATCACCATAGGCAAACATACATTTCTTCTGCATCATATCGGACAATGGCGGCAGCTCCACGAATGCACAGTCGTGAACAATATTCCTTATGCTTTCCTCGCTCATGGCGATAAAATGCTTTGCCAGAAGCGGAGCGGCTTCTGTTCCAAACATTGAAGACATCCTTTTTACGCTGAGCGCCGGATCTGCTACGGCCTTTTTATGTTTTTTCAGAAATACGGATCTGAGGATCAGTTCCGGAAGTTTCGCGTTAGTGTAAAAGCTCATTCCCTCAAAGAATAAATGCTCAAACTGAATATCGTCATACTTGAGAAGCTGCAAAAGAATCACGCCTCCCAGGGAGGCTCCGAAACCAAGCTTAAGCTTCATAATCTGATTTTTGCCCAGATAATCATGAATTTGCTTTGCCTCTTCTAAAGCACTTTTGAAGGTGTCTTTCACTGCATCACCATGTGCGGAAAGATCGGGTGCGAGGTAGCGGTACTCATTTCCGATAATGTCGGCAACATAAGTCTTCATTCCATTTGCTGACGAAAGCATCGGATGGATCAGCAGAATGACATCTTTCTTTTCGCTGTTCCAATCATGCATAATCATATTCAATCACCTCAAATTTTAGTTAGTCATGTCTAACATGTAATATTGTATTATTACACACTTTACAGACTACATATTGAACAAAGTTTGAACTGGCAGACGAGTTTTACCTTGCCGTTCTGCGAATTCACAGCCTGTGCCGCATGTATAAAGGATGCCATTTGATTCCTCCATAAAGCAAGTCAAACGATATACCCACAAAGCAAACCTTTACCTAAAAAGCAAACCTTTACTTTTAAGCCAGCCCACACAGGCTATAAAAAACGAGAAAAACCCGTCCCGGAAACGACTCCGGGGCTGGCTAACTTATGCCTTAAAAAGCTGAAATCCCTTGAAATCAAGGCTTTTCGGCAATGAAAAAGGAAACATATTATTCTATCAAAATATGCTTCCTTATTTGGTGGAGCCAAAGGGGAAGCAATCGAACTTGACGGCTTCCCCTTCAGCAAAAGGGTCTTCCATCTCCCCGTTCGATATCTCCATAGGAACCTCGCGGTTGTCCTCCGAGTACCAAGACGTCACCACGAGCCTGTCCTCATGCAGGTAGATTTTGTCGACAAAGTATTCCAGAACGGAATCTCTCACCTCTGGATTGTCAAAGTCTGCATGAAGGAACTTGTCGAAGTACGCCCTTATCGAGTGCTCGCCCTCGAAAAGCGACTGCCTGACCGTCTCAGCCTCTATGGCGTCGTTCAGGGCGTCCTTTCGCTCCTGAAGCTCTGCCATGCGCCTCTGCGTGGCCTCGTTGAATATTCCTGCCTCTATCGCCTTGACGAAGTTGGCAAGCCCTTTCTCAACGTCCCTGCGCTGCTGCTCAAGGCTGAAGAGATACTCGGTGCTCTTGTAATTATCCTCATAATACTTTGCCGCGTCAACGGCGATGGACGCAAGATTCTCACTGTCGTCCAGAAGCCCTTTGAGAACGCCCGTGACGGCGTCCTCTAGCCACTCCTTGCGCACAGGCCTCTTCGTGCACCTCTTCGCCCTCTGCTCCTTGCAGTAGTAGTAATAGTGCTTGGCTCCCGTCTTGCTCGTGCCAGAGACGCCCTGCATGGAGCCTCCGCACTCACCGCAGTAGAGCTTGCCCGTCAGCCAGTAGCGTGGCGCATCCTGCGCCTGTGCGCTCGCCTTTCTCCTTGAGCCGTTGCGCTTGTTCTCGGCAAGCCTCCTCTGTGCCCTGTCGAACAGCTCCTCATTCACAATCTGAGGCATCCCGCCCTCGACGGTAATGCCACCGTGGCGATACTCGCCGATATAGGCTCTGTTCTTGAGCAGCTTGTTCATGGTCTTGACACTGAAGAGCGCTCCGCGCGTCGTCCGAAGCCCTTTAGCGTTGAAGTCGTCGCAGATGGACTGCATCGCCTCCCCGTCGGCATAGCGCGTGAACATGTCCAGCACGAAAGGGGCAACAGAGTCATCCACCACGTAATGCTTCTCATCGTCCACGCCGTAGCCCCACACCCTGTGTCCGTTGTAGAAGGCGTGCTCGGCGTTGTAGGTCATGCCACGTCTGATGTTGACGGACAGCTGCCTTGAGTAGAACTCGGCCATGCCCTCCATCATCGTCTCCATGAGCACCGACTCCGGCGAGTCATCTGGCGTGGGCTCTGCGATGAGGCAGATACGGCATCCCGCGTCGCGAATCCGCCGTTTCGCGTCCGCAAGCTCGAAACGGTCACGCCCCAGCCTGTCCGTCTTCCACAGGATGACGGCGGCCGGCCTTATCGTGCCCACCTCGGAGAGCATGAGCTGGTACTGCGGACGGTCGCTTGTCGTGCCCGACATGGCGGCGTCCTCGTACTCCTTCACGATGTTGTACCCGTGAGCCTTGGCGAACGCCTGTGCCTGCTCCCGCTGCTGGTCTATCGACGCCTCGTTCTGACTGTGGGAAGAGAAGCGATAGTAGGCTATGGCGAGGTTGTTGTCGTTTTGCTTGAATTGTTTGCTCATTGCTAAGTTGCTATCGCCTACAGCGCATCCTCTAGCTCATCTTCTGAATACCCGAACGTGTAATCCTCATCCTTGCCATTTGAAGCCCAAATCAGCGCGGCATCATATACGCTCAAACTTTCGCTATCTTCCTCATCATCCGCATACCCTGAAGAACAGTAATCGCACTGGTACGTTTCTCCGTCCCAGTTACCCCAAGAATCAAGCACACGTCTCATCCTGTGCCCACATTCAGGACACATTGCATATCTACTCATAAAAGTTCTCCTTAAATATTTTTCCTAATCGTTGATGTACTGATGTAGCCATTCGGGCATGTTCGGGTCGTCTACAGACCAAGACTCAACTTCCGTCTCCTCGCGGTCCCAATTATTCTCATGTCCATCAAAAAACTTCTGTCGATGGCACTTATATTTTGTGACTGTGCTCCCCTCGAGTCTGTACTCATTCCAGTAGTAATTTTGCTTGCCATAGCCCTTCCACTCGTTCGTGGTATAGATTGTTGGCATTTGTTATTCTCCTTCTTGAATCGAGTTGCGATTATCTACATACTCCTTCGCCGCAAGGCGCAGGAACGCAGACAGAGAGAGGCCGTACCTCTCGGCACAGCCCCTAAGCTCATCACGCTCGCTGTCCTTGAGCGATATAGACACGGACACGCGCTTCTCTTTCTTCTCTTTGCTTTCCATGGGGTCACCTCGCACAAAACCGCTCGTATATGAACCTATTATGCCATGGAACAGCTCTAAATGCAATAAGTCTTACATAAGGTTTAGTAATACTAGTCCTCGTCGTCCTTCGGTTTGTCCCATTCGGCCACCATGTCTATAAGGCGACGTGCGCGGTCCTTGCTGGCATCCCTCTTGTTCTGTATCGTCTGCCATGCCCTCTCGCAGCCTGCGTAGAAGTTCGGGTACTTCTCTTTGACCTTGTCGATGACGAACTGGGTGAAGCCAGAGGGCGCAGAACCCATCTCCTGCGCATCTTTCAACAGCTCATCGACCTGTTTTGCCTTGTCGGCAATCAGATGCGCTCTGCGGTCGTTTACGGCCTTCTGGCGGGCAATCTCACTCTCGCGTTCCGTCAGGTCGTCAGCCCACCTTTTGGCGTTCGCGATGATTTGCTTGTCGTTGTATATCTCGGGCATCCCCATGGCGTTCTTGAGGGCATATGTCGTCTCGAACACCTCATGCTTCTTCTTGTCAGCTTCCTCAATATCCTTCTTTGCCTGCGCGTGTTTTGGCTCAAGCTCTGCCAGTTCATTCTCTGCGTCCGCGACTCGCTCCTGCACGTCCTCAAGGTCGCCTATCTTCTCGTTGACCTCACCTGTCAGCCTCTGGTTCTCGTCATCCAACGCGTGCCTCAGCTCGTTTGCCTTCTCCGCCTCCTTCATGGCCGCATACTCGTTCGCCGACAGACCGTGACGCTTCGTCTGCTTATTCTGGATGTGCTCCTCTTTATACGCCCTCTTCTCCTCGTCAGTCATGTCTTTGACCGCCTCGGGGTCATACGCCTTCAGCTCATCGACAGGCCAGCCCTTCTCCTTCATTCGCTTCGGGTAGTCACGGTTGAGCTTGGCAAACGTCTTCAGGTTCACGACGCGTGAGCCTGCCAGCTTGCCATCCTTGTCGTACGCCATCGAGATGATGTGCTCGTGAGGCGCTCCCTCGTCGAGGTGGCGTTCCCTCATGCGCACATCCTCATCCCGCACAACTCCAAGCTCGCACAGAACTTCATACGAGTCAGAGAAAAACCTCTCCTGTTCCTCTGGCGTCTGAGAATTTATCCACTCCCCGTCAGGCTTGACGATGAGTGCTATTGCTACAGCTGCATCCGACCTCAGACCTCTTCCGAGATACGACGTCTTCTTGTACTCCGTCTCGTAATCTGCAACTTCTTCCTCTATCGCCTGTGTGGCATTCCACCCCTTTGAGTAGGGGCCGAGATGGAGATTGAGGTCGCTCTTGGAAGGGTCGAGATTCTTCGTCTTCGACGCCCTTTCCTCTCCCGCTTCCATAGCTATCGCCCTGAGGTTGCCAGCGTGCTTTCCGCTCGCGGCACCTCTCTTCAATTTCAACATCGGCATTCCGACTTTGATTCCCATTTTCGACACCTCCTTCGTCTGTGTCACTCATGATTTTTAGGCAGGGGCATTCCCTTCGTGGTAGCCCCGCCATATAAGACCTACTCGCACCCATATCAAAGAATTGTCGTAGTCAAGTGCGAATATCTACCCTCCGGACTTATCTAGCGATAAGTTCCTGGCCAAGAGGGCGCTGCGCCCCTCTTGACTCCCCGCTGGACTCGTATGTTGTCTCGCCACCTTCTGTGCCTGAGAACACATACTCGTCAGCGTCGGTCGCACTCGAAACTTCAGGATAAGCGACAGGCGCATCCTTCCAGTTTTCGAGGTACTCCCGAAGCATCGAGGCATCGTCCGGCACGTCAGGGAACATGTCCCTGAGCGCCTTCCCAAGCCTCTCATCGACTCTTCGTTGTGCCATGGCCTTCGCCTTGCGCACCTCGTTCGCTTTTTCTTGGAGCTTCTTCAGCTCCGCATCGAAATCTCTCATATCGTCACCTCATCCTTCCAATCAATCGCCACTTCGATTTGCAATCCCGAGCGACGCCCTCACGGCCTCGTAGCTGCTTCCGAGGTCTGCTGGTGTCGTACTGTGGGCACGGCAGTACTCGAAGACTTTCGTGCGGTAGAGCCCGCGTCGCCGTCTCGGGCGGTTATAGACATCGTTCACGTAAAGTCTCGGGCACCACTTCTCGCACGGTGTCTTGAGAACTTTCCCATCTGCTCCCTTGTCCTGCATCCATTCACCGTCGGAGCACGCAAGTTCGGCAATACGTGAAGCCAGAGCCTTGTTGCTCATAGGCGACGTCATGCCAGGATGCTCTGTGCGCAACCACTCGGCATAGCGCTCGGACAGGTAGTCATTGGGCACAAAATCCGCCTGCACGGAGTCCTTGAAGTCCTCCCAGAACTCGGCAACCGTGTCGTTCCCCAGCACCCACTCACGCTTGAGCTGAACTGCCTCTTCAGGCTCCGGAAGCTCGTAGTACCAGTCCCACTTCACGAGCGCCTGATAGGCCATGTATTCGCAGAACTCCTTGGACACCACCCACTCGGAGCGGATTGTCTTGTCGTCTGCCTTGCCAATGAACTGACCCGTGAACGGAACGTAGATGTTCCTGTCCAGCCACGCGTCGCCCTTGTCCCTCGTCTTGGGGATGTCATTGGCAGCGCAGACAATCAATGCGTGCGGGGTGTAGTCGAACATGCCCTTGTTCTTGCGCTCAACGCCTATGGCGTCGTGCGAAATGATGGACTTCAGACGGGAGTTGTCCTTCAGATACGAACCGGAATCGGAGTCCTCGCACGTAATGAGCGAGACACCGACGATATTAGACACGCCGAAACGTCCGCCGTCGCCGCCTCCGGCAAGCAGAGCGAGGCTCGATGTCATGCAACCGTCGTACCCAACCATCGCCTTGAGACAGTCAAGGAACGTAGACTTGCCGTTGTGACCCGTCTTGTTGTAGACGGTCACCATAACACGCCAGTTGTAGTAGCTGCGAAGACATGCCCCCGCCACCTTGACCAGAAGGTCACGTCCGCCCTCATACGGCACGTAGGAGTCCAACAACTGCCAAAAATCAATTACAGTGCCATCAGGCATCGTGTGTACGGGAACTGGTGGTTCTGCAGCAGGAAGAGCAGCAGCACTCTTTCTGAGAGCCACAATCTCCGGGTCAAAATCCAGCATGAGACCATGTTCATAATCCCAGATGCCGTTTGCCATGAAGACCAGGTCTGGGTCATCGCACTCGCAGACTCGGTTCTCGCGGCGGGACGCCATGTCGTGAAGCTTCTGGACGAAGTTCTTCTTCCAGTTGCCGTTCACAGCACCTGCTATCTCATGGCACCATGCGTCTATCTGTCCGTCGCCAATCTCATGGTAGATGCCCTCTGACCATTCGTACATAGCGAACACGCCCTCTGACGTCTCCTTCTCGATGGTCTCCTTTGTGCACACCATGCGGATGTACTCGCACGCGAACACAAGCTCTGCCGCCTGCACAGGGTCGATGCTTTTGACGAGCGCCCAGTTGCGGATGCTGCGACCGTATTTCTTGTCCGGCTCGGGATTGCCCGGCGCTTCGTTCATGCGAACCCACTTGATGAGGTCGTTCGTGGTCTTGACCACGTCCTCGGACAGCTCGGACAGGCTCTTTCCTGCTCGTGCACGCAAGGCATAGGTCACCGCGTCGTGCAGTGCCTTGTGATAGTTCTCGCCACCATAGAGATAGGCGGGGTTGTACACATCCCCCTGATTACCGGACGGGTAGCCACGGCCCATCGTCCAGTCCTTATGCGTAGACTTATCTGGTGCTTGATATACGGGTGGAATCGCGTTATTATTTATATATGTTGATGGGACAGTTCCCTTTGCTGACAAGGCGCGGGAGCTGTCTTTTTTATGCCGCTCATGAAATATCACCTCCTC
Organism: Olsenella sp. HMSC062G07; assembly: GCF_001811895.1. Taxonomy (NCBI): domain Bacteria; kingdom Bacillati; phylum Actinomycetota; class Coriobacteriia; order Coriobacteriales; family Atopobiaceae; genus Olsenella; species Olsenella sp. HMSC062G07. The sequence goes on along the minus strand of NZ_KV806951.1, from coordinate 33,605 downwards.
AATCCTTCGGCATTACAGCCCTGTAATGCTTGTCAATCCATGCGTTCAGGTCTTCTGCCTTGTAGAAGACCGCACGGTGGAACTTGTAGAACACAGGCCCCTTGTGCTGTGCCCTCCACGTGCGAAGCGTGGCGGGGGCCACGCCCAGCCTGTCAGCCGCCTCATACGTGTTCAGAAAATCCTTCTTGTTGCTTTTCTCCTCCATGTCCCATACCTCCTGATTCAACATCTTGGACAAACAAAAAAGCCCCTGCCAAAACCAGAAGCGGACACAACAGAAAGTCATGTCTATCTCTGGTTTTGGCAGGAGCTTCGTTCGTCGTTATTTCACCTGCGACGCTCGGCGGTATTCCGCCTTGCGCTCGACTCTTATTCCCGACAGTTACCCCGCATCGAAGACGGGACGGGTGCTGAGTCTTTCTTTATCATACTCAATAATACTCCATCAACAACTAAAACGCAAGGTAAATATTCGCATTTCAGCAGGTCAGAAGGCTGTTCCCCTCATATATGAGCAAAAATAAGCAAAAATATTTTTATAGCTTCTGGTGGGATAGCCAGAAGAGCACACCAACGACAGCTGGAGGCTGACCACATGTGTGACCACATCAAAATAGTATGTGGTCAGCTTTTTTGAAAAATTTACGCTCGTTTACGAGGGGATTTTTTTCATTTTGACCACTTGACCACATGACCACATATAAACCGACTTTTTTTATTTTATATATGCATTTATAACACGTTTCAAATTTTTATAAAAAAGTGCCTAATGATGTGGTCATGTGGTCAGAAATAAAGTTTATCCTCATAAATAAGTCCAAAATGCTGACCACAACCCTGACCACATCAATTTTTCTTGTGGTCAAGTGGTCAGCGAATGCATTCGTTTATGAGGATTCACGTTTTTTTGCCTCTTTTCGCATGTCGTATGGCAAGGTGCATTTCGGACGCTAACGCGTCCTCAATGCAAGATAGGGCGGCCTTGCGGCCGCCAGATTTAGACAGGCGACAGATTAAAAAGGAGCACACTCACGCATGTCATCCCTTCCTGTGTCTACTGTCTTGAGGACAACGGAGACGCGAAGCGCCGCAGTTGTCCGACCCAACTAAAATGTCGCGGACGGCGCAGCCGTCCCGACCCACATCACTCAAACAATTTGCGGCTCATATAGCCGTTTTAAGACACAAAAAGAACTTAGATGAGGTAATCCTCGCCTAAGTTCTTAAAGTCGCTCTACGGCCTTCCTAGAGCGTCATATGCGGTCAATAATCATCCGCAAATCTATATACAAGCGCCAACTCATTCCTAATAAAATAGAGTTCAACGCTTCCTCTTTTGGTGGAGGTGCGGAGAATCGAACTCCGGTCCAAAGCACATCCCTGGCAGGTGTCTCCAAGCTCAGTCACGTGTTGCATCTTAGGCGAGGCGCGCCTCGTGACCCGCGCACCGCGCCCCAGTTGGTTCGGTCTTGACGTGCGGCATACCAACGACGTCCGCACGGGCGTCTCCCTTAGATGACGTCGCGCCGGGGTCGGGAGCATCCCCCGGGTTGACGGCCGCTAGCTAATTAAGCGGCGAGGGCGTAAGAGCCCTGATACGAGTTGTCGTCAATTCAATTTGACGGTACCCCTGTTTAACGTGGCGAGGAGACCACGGCCTGCTGCCCACCTCAGACATACCCTGTCGAAACCAGTCACCCCCACGGATTCTGGGGTCACTGCCACCATGCGAATGTCAACGTACCGTCATGAGCCGCTCGCGGCGAGGCTCACGTCATCATTCTACCCAATGACCCGTCGCGACAGAAGGCGTGTGCAAAAGTCCATGCCACACCACCTGTGACGGCCGACACCAGGCGCGGATGCGCCCGCCTTGCGACGCGCACGCGCCTATGAAAAGGGGGCGAGACGACCGACGTCGCCTCGTCCCCTCTCGCGCGCATGTATGTCAGAGCTTACTTCTTGTCTCCGTGAACGAGCTTGTCAACGCCCTCGGCGATGCCCTCAACGGCACCCTTGGCATCCTCGACGAGCTCGCGCGCCTTGGAGCCGGCCTGCTCGACGACGCCCTCGGACTGGAGCTTGGTGTCGCCCACGACCTTGCCGATGCCCTCCTTGACGCTGCCGATGGCACCGTCAACCTTGGCGTCAATCTTCTCGTTGGACATAGTGACCTTCTTTCCGCCCCCGGGGGCATTAAGGTTCGACCTACTTCGTGTATACCCAAGTGTCGGCCGCCGTTGCCGCGCATCGCGAGAACACACGACGCACATCTGGTCGACCGGGGCATCCCCGCCGTCAGCGTACGCGAAACATCAGGAAAAACGCCACCGCGAGCAGGACGGGGCTGGCCAGGATGGCCTGCAGCCCCCAGGGGCCGACGAGGTGGTTGCCCAGGACGGCCCCCAGTACGAAGCACGCGATCACGAAGTAATACAGCAGCCCCGTCTCAAGGTGGCGCCTCTCGCGGGCGTGCAGGAATGAGACGAGAGCCTGCGTGCCGCTGCGCAGGTTGCCGATGCACATCGTGGTGGCAAACGCATGACCGTGGAGCTTGCGAAACGCCTGCACCTGCATGCCGCAGGCGAGCGACGTCAGGCTGTTGGCGAGGAGGTTGAGGGACTCGGGCAGGGCCGCCACACAGACGAGCAGCAGCATCTCGTACGCGAGCACGATCTGGCGCCAATGCAGGGCACGTTTTGGCGCGCGCAGCTTGAGGGCATGGGCCGCGGCGATGCCCAGGGCAAACGACACGACGGGCAGCAGGTAGCGCAGGCAGCCTCCCAGGTCTCCCTGCGACAGGCCCACGCCAAGCAGCAGCATGTTGCCCGTCTGGGCGTTGGCGAACACGTGCCCGCGCGCACTATAGGAGTAGGCGTCCATGACGCCTCCCGACAGGGCCAGAAAGACGGCAAGCTCCATGGATTCGGATGTCTGCGTCGCATGCCTCACCGGCACGCACCTCTTCTCGTTGACAGTACGTCATCGCGCCCCGCCGCCCACGCATGGCTGCCGACCCCTGCGTGGCCGCCAGCCCATTGTAGGCGCATGCGAAGGGGCCTGCGGCGCACGCGCGCGGCAGGCCCCCTCTTCCTTCCGTACGCCGGCGCCTCATGCGCCGGGCAGGCTACTCCTCGACCAGCTCGAACTGGTCAGGGCCGACGCCGCAGACGGGGCAGACGAAGTCCTCGGGCAGCTCGGGAGTGTCAACCTCGGTCTCGTAGCCACAGACCAGGCAGCGGAACTTGTACGTCTTCTTCTCTTCGGCCATGTTACTTCCTCTCGTATGTCATGGAGGCGCGCCCTCTGCGCGCCAAGTTCGCCGGACACTGCGGGCCTGATGCTACGGTACCCATTTGCGGGTTCCGGCACCGTCCCCTTTCATGCTGCCTTCATATTACCCGATGTAGGATGAAGCCTTGGGCGGTGTCTTGCCCTTGAGCACGGTGTGGTAGTACCCGTAGGTAAGGGGCTGCACGTCAGAGAGCGGCCTCGCCTCCTTGACCTCGCCCACGAAGATCATATGGGTGCCCACGTCGAGCGTCTGCCTGACCTCGCATGCGATGACGCTCGCCGCGTGCTCGCACTCATAGGGGTCGCCCAGGCTGGTGGTCTCGGTCTTGACGCCGTCGAACTTGTCAATGTCAGCGGATGACCTGAAGCCGAAGCGCCCTATGTAGAGCATGTCGACGTCCTGCGTGAGCGGGCAGAGGGCAAAGTGCCCCGCCTTCTCTATGACCTGCTCGGTGTGGTTCTCCTTGTTGACGACGACCTCGACCTGAAACGGCTTGTTGGTCACCTGGAGGCCGGTGTTGATGATGCAGGCCCCCACCTCGTCGCCGTCGGCCGCCGACACCACATAAAGGCCCGACGTGAACTTGAACAGTGCCCTCTCGTCAAAGAGCTCGTCTGTCGCCATCGCTTCCTTCCTTTCCCTGCGGCCCGGACGGACCGTCCCAATATGACGCACTAGCGCACGCGAGCCTTGAGGGCGCGCTGCACCTCTCGCTCCGTGTCGCGCTTGGCCATGTCTCGACGCTTGTCATAGAGCTTCTTGCCTCGGCCCATGCCAACGCGAAGCTTTACGCGATTCCGCTCGTCAAAGTATAGTTCCAGGGGCACGAGCGCGACGCCCTTGGTCTTCATGCGCTGGTCGATGGCGGCGATCTGGCGGCGATGCATCAGGAGGCGCCGACGACGGTCCGGATCGACGTTCCAGACGCCGCCGTTGGAGTAGGGATGGATGTGGACGCCCACGAGAAAGAGCTCGCCGCCGCGCACGATGCAGAACGAGTCGCTGATCTGGCACGGGCGCTCACGAATGCTCTTGACCTCGGTGCCGGTGAGCTCTATGCCCGCCTCCCAGGTCTCCTCGATCTCGTAGTTGTGTCGGGCGGCGCGATTGTGGGCGATCGTCCTCTTCTGACGAACGCGAGCGCCTTGCCCGCCGCCCGCCTTGGGCTGAGCGACGACGCTGGGCCTACCCTTGGCCATGAGCGTCCTCCTCGTCACTTTTGCGCAGTTCGGCGAGGATGCCCTCGACCGTCTGATCGTCTGAGAGGCCGCGCGCCCTGAGCACGAAGGACGTCCGGGCCTCCTCGTTGCCGGCCAGCTCCGCCGTGAGCGCGCACGACAGCAACTCGATCACGACCTCGATGTTGGCGCCGCGCGGGATGCGCGCGTCATCCAGGAGCCTTGCCTCTTCGGCGTCATCCAGGGAGTCTGGGTCAAGGTCGCTGCCCCTGAGCTGATCAATCGTCGATGCAAGCCCCTCGCTGTGCGGCATGAGACGTCGCGCGGCCCGCAGGCAGGCCGCCCCATGGCCTGCGCGTCCCAGCTCGCGGAAGAAGTTCGCAAATATGAGGTACGCCTGGACCAGCTGCGCGGGGTCGCTCGCGCGCTCAAAGGTCTCATAGGCCAGCTGCACGCTGCCCTCGACGTCGCCCGCCTGGCGCAACAGGCTCGAAAGGCGCAGGTAGTTGTCAACGTCCATGGGGTTCCAACGTATGGCCCGCTTGAGCGAGGTCACCGCAAGCTCGCGGTCCCCCTGCTGCGCCAGGGCAAGCCCCAGATCGCCGTAGAGACGGTCGATGGGCTCGCCGACGTCATGCAGGGTGCGTCGGTCGCCTGACACCCGGCGATAGGCGACCCTCTCGAAGTCGGAGCCAAAGCTGAACCACTCCTCCTCGTCCGACGAGGGGCAGTTTTCGCTGACGTACTCCTCGACGTCGGCGGCAAGCCGTGCCAGCAGGTCGCAGGCGGCGTCCGCCTCGCCCTGCATCAGGTAGCCCTCCGCCACCTGGAGTCGCTCCGACATCGCCGACTCATCGCGCTCGTTGTCTAGCCCCACGCTGCCCTCCCTCGGACCTGCGGCGTCATGTGCGTACACGTGCATGTAGTAGCCTACCCCTTTAGGGGTGCGAGAAGCCCCCGGGCGCCGGGGAGGCAGGAGCGGCAGCCTGGCGTCGCGGCGTCAGCGCAAAGGTGATCTGGCCCCGCTCGGGGCTGGCCCCCGTCACCGTGACCTCAAGGCGAGCACCCACGCGCCATGTCATGCCGCTCTCCTCGCCCGTGAGGGTCATGCGCGCGTCGTCGTAGGAAAACCACTCGTCACCCAGCGCGCGTACCGGGACGAGCCCCTCCGCGCAGCTGTCGTCGAGCATCACGAACAGGCCGTAGCGCTCGACCCCGACGACGACGCCGGCAAAGCTCTGGCCCAGCCGCTCTTGGAAGAGCTCGGCCATCTTGACCCTCTGGGAGTCTCGCGACGCCCCGTCGGCGGCCCGCTCGCGGTCCGAGCAGCTGCGACAGATCTGGGCGAGCGCCAGGCGCACCTCCCGCTGCTCCCGTGAGTCGAGCGTCCCGTCAAGGTAGGCCAAAAGCGCCCGGTGGACCGTGACGTCGGGGTAGCGGCGAATCGGCGAGGTGAAGTGGCAGTACGCGTCTGCGCCCAGCGCGAAGTGACCCTCGTTGTGAGGCAGGTAGATGGCGCGTTTCTGGGCCCTGAGCAGCAGCGAGTTTGCAAGGAACTCGCCGTCGCCGTAGCGGGCGTCCGCAAGCACCTGCTGAATTGCCACGGGGCTACCCGCCGCAAGCGCGTCTCCCAACGACCCCTGCGCCAGACCCAGCTCCTGGAGGGCGGGCAGCGTCGCCTTGAGCGCCTCGGGAGACGGCCGCTCATGGACGCGATATGCGCACTCGACGTCGGCGTCCGCCAGCATCTTGGCGACGCCCTCGTTGGCAAGGAGCATGGCCTCCTCGATGAGGCTGGTGGCGCGGGTCCGCTCGCGCACGACCACCCCCGTGGGACGGCCCCTGTCGTCCAGCGTGACCTTTGCCTCCCTGCTCAGGAAGTCTATGGCGCCGCGGTCGTGCCGGATGCCCAGACGCAGGCGGGCGATCTCGTCGAGCACGGCGATTGACGTGGCGACGGCCTGGGCCAGGTCGGCGGCGCAGGGAAGGTCCTCGGCCGTCAGCCTGCCCTCCAGCAGAGCGTCTGCCTGCCCGTAGGTCAGGCGCGCATCGGAGCGGATCACCGACCTCGTGGCGCGGACGTCCAGAAGCCTGCCGTCGGCGCCCAGACGCATGAGGATGCTCAACGCCAGGCGGTCCTCGGCCGGCCTCAGCGAGCACAGGTCATTGCACAGGCGCTCGGGCAGCATGGGGATGACGCGGTCGGCCAGATACACCGAGCAGGTCCGCAGCTTGGCCTCATTGTCAATGGACGAGCCCCACGCCACGTAGTGGCTCACGTCCGCGATATGGACCTCAAGCTCAAAACCGTCCTCAAGCCTGCAGGCGCCGACGGCGTCGTCAAAGTCGCGAGCGTCGGCCGGATCGATCGTGACGACGCAGTGGCTGCGAAGGTCTTCCCGATCGGGGGCCGCGAAGGCCTCCGTCACGTCATCCCTCAACGCCCGAGCCTCGTCCAGGACCGCGTCGGGAAACTCGGTGCGTAGGTCATAGGAGGCGATGACCGACTCTATGGGGATGTCCAAGGCATCCCGGCTCCCGACCCGACGCTCTATGGTGACGATGCCCGCGGAGGCTCGACCCGGATACTCGAGGATGCGAGCCACCACCACGTCGCCCGCGTGAACGCCAAGGCGTCGGGCGCAGTCATCCTGGGGCGTCACAAAGAAGTTGCGACGCAGACGCACGTCAAGAGGCACGACCACGCCAAGGGGGTCGGCCGTGCCGTAGCTGCCGACAAAGGACTGGCAGGCGCGCTCGATCACGTGCTGCACCCGGGCGACGCGCTCCTGGCCGCGACGGGGTCGAGACAGGCTCACCTGCACGGTGTCACCGCTCATGGCCTCTCGCACGCCGCCGCGCACGACGGGAAAGCGACCCTCGGTCGTCTCTACCGTGGCAGAGCCCGAACGGGAGACGCGGATGACGCCTTGTGCCAGCGGCGGACGCTTGCGCGTTCCCGCGCTGCGCTTGCGTCTGCGGGAACCGCGCGGCCGTGAGGTGCCTCTGGACATGTCATGCCACCTTTCCCTCAAACCGGGCCATCCGGGTCGTCCGCCGGGACGGGCGTCATCATCATTCTATAGAATGCGTCGAACGTGGGACGCGTCGGAGCAGGCCCGGGCGCAACGTCTTGCCGGGCCGCGGGGCTTAGCCAAAACACGACATTTGTGTCAGAATCCCGGCCCAAAGCCTGCGATTTTGACACAAATGTCGTGTTTTGGCTACGGGCGGCCCGGCGCGCGGCCGGATGCTCGGCACCCTCGGCTAACGTGTGCGTCGCGATGGCCAGCTTTTGCGTTTTCCCAGGATTCGATTAGTAAGGCCCGTCCAAACGTACGCTTTGAACGAGACCCCCGAAGTATCAGACATAAAATGGGCCGGCGCGGGGATGCCGCGTCGGCCCAAAGCGCACGCTAGGGCAAAGGCCCCGGCTGGGTGCCGTCAGACTCCTTAGGCCTACACCTTGAGGTAGCGCCTCATGGCGATGGCCGAGCCAAACAGGCCCAGGAGGCAGCCAATCGCCACGAGCGCCGCATAGGTCAGCACCAGCATGGAAACGGGAACGTCAAACGACAGAAAGGTCAGGCCGGCCTGCAGCCTGGGCAGCACGATCGAGACGCCCGCCTGCAGCACGGCGATGGCAAGTAGGGACCCTATCAGAGACTCCAGCATGCCCTCGGCCAAAAACGGCCCACGGATGAAGCCGTTGGATGCACCCACCAGCCGCATGATTGCAATTTCGCGGCGGCGCGCGGAAATGGCCAGTCGGATGGTGTTGTTGATGAAGACGAACGCAATGAACGCCAGCAACGCGACGAGCACGACCGTGCCAACGCGCAGGTAGTAGGTCACGCTCAGCAGCTTCTTCACCGTCTCGCGCCCGTACTGGACGGATTGCGAGGGGTCGTTCGCGTCGTCCGCGATGCCTTTGAAGTCGGCGTCGGCAGTGAGGTTCCCCGCGACGCTCTCGACCTTGCTCGGGTCCGACAGCGTGATGACGAGCGAGGCCGGCAAGGGGTTGTCGCCGTCGAGGGCGGCGACGACGTCGCTGGCGTTCTTGTTGCTCATCTTCTGCTTGTAGCTCTCCAGGGCCTCTTCCTTGCTCTTGTAGGTGACGCCCTGGACGTACTCCCATCCCTGGACCTTCTGCTGAAACGCGTCAACGGAGGCCTTGTTGGCACCGTCCGAGAGGAAGGCCTGGATGGTGACCTGGTCCTCGACGTTGCCCGCGATGCGGTTGAGCAGCACGGACCCAACGGCAAAGAGCCCTATCACAAAGAGCGAAAGAAAGATGGTGACGATTGCACCCATGACGGTAGACCAGTTACGACGGAAGTGACGTCCTGCCTCGTGCAGGGAGTAACCAAGATTAGAGGGCACCATAGTAACCGTAGCCTCCCCTCTCCTGGTCGCGGACGATGTGTCCCGCCTCAAGGGCGACGACGCGCTTGCGCATGGAATCGACCATCTCGCGGTCGTGGGTCGCCATGACGACGGTGGTCCCCGCACGGTTGATGCGGTCGAGCAGCTTCATGATGCCCAGTGAGATGGCGGGGTCAAGGTTACCCGTCGGCTCGTCGCACACGAGGAGCGGGGGCCTGTTGACCATGGCGCGGGCGACGGAGACGCGCTGCTGCTCGCCGCCGGAAAGCTGATCGGGATAGTTGTCCATCTTCTCCGCAAGGCCCACCAGGCGCAGCACCTCGGGCACCTGCACCTTGACGACCGAGCGCGGCTTGCCGATGCACTCGAGGGCGAAGGCGACGTTCTCGTACACCGTCTTGTCAGGGAGAAGCTTGAAGTCCTGGTACACGGTGCCAATCTGGCGCCGCAGGTACGGCACCTTACGATTGCGGAGCTTCGTGAGGTTCTGGCCTGCCACGATGACCTGGCCGCTCGTGGCCTTGAGCTCGCGTGTGACGAGCCTGAGGAACGTGGACTTGCCCGATCCGGAATGACCCACCACGAAGACGAACTCGCCCGGGTAGATGTCCAGGCTCACGTCCTCGAGCGCCGGCTTGTTGGGCTGGGCGGGATAGATGAGCGTCGCGTTCCTGAGCGAGATGGTGGGAGTCCCGGTGCGGTCAATCGTGGGCGCGTCTCCGGCGATCATGGGAGAGAAGACGCTCTCGTCGCCCTGGACGTCAACCGACGACTCGTCATCCGCGACCTGAAGGGCCGTGGACTCGTCGGTAAGGTCAAGCGAGTTCTCCCCTGCCGGGCGGACGTCGGTCGCACCCACGTCGCCCGTCGGGCGGACGTCGGGCCCTGCGGCGCTTATGAACTCCGGTTCGCTGATAGGAGCCGTGCCCCCGGACAACGCCGAGGAGCGTACGGCGGCCATGGCCGCCTCAAGCTCGTCGTCCAGCACGGAGCCGTCGCCCTGTCGTTGCGCGGGCGCCTGGGGCGCCGACGACGCGTCCCCACGGTCTCCCGGCCGCTCGCTGCTGCGAAAATGGTTGGCCACAAGTGCTCCTGATTCTACGTAGCAATCACTGACAGATTCGAACGTATTGTAGCAAAGCGTCTCATGGTGCCCTGAATTTGCACGTCACACACAGACGAGCGGCACGCGCGGAGGAGGGGCCGCTCCCACTGCAGGTGGGGCGGCCCCGCCCTCATACGAACGTGGCGCGGCGGCAGTCGGGACAGCTGGCCCCACGTCGTCTCGCTCCCGCCGTCATGTGCGAAAGCGGTGCGACGTTGGCGTTAGCGGACGAACGCCTCGATGGCCTTGGCGACGCCCTCGCCGTCGAGGCCGTACTTGTGGAGCAGATCGAGCGCGGGGCCCGACTCGCCAAAGACGTCGTACATGCCCACCTTCTTGACGGGCGTGGGACGAAGGGCCGAAAGCGTCCCGCACACCGCGTCGCCCAGACCGCCGATGACGGAGTGCTCCTCGACGGTCACGACCCGACCCGTCTTCGTGGCGGAGGCCACAAGCAGCTCCTCGTCGAGGGGCTTGACCGTCGCCATGTTGATGACCTCACAGCTTACGCCCTTGCCGGCGAGCGCTTCGGCCGCCTCGAGGGCAAAGCCCACCTCCAGGCCGCAGGCGACCACGGTGACGTCCGTGCCCTCGCGCTCGACGGTGCCCTTGCCAACCTGGAACTGATAGCCCTCGCTATGGATGACGGGGGCGGCAAGACGGCCCAGGCGCAGGTAGACGGGGCCATCGGCCTCATATGCCGCGACGACTGCGGCGCGCGCCTCGACGTCGTCCGCCGGCACGATGACCGTCATGTCCGGAATGGTGCGCATCAGGGCGATGTCCTCGTTGCACTGGTGCGTGGCGCCGTCCTCGCCCACCGAGATGCCGGCGTGCGTGGCGCCGATGACCACGTGAAGGTGAGGATAGCCGATGGAGTTGCGCACCTGCTCAAAGGCGCGTCCGGCGGCGAACATGGCAAAGGTGCTCGCAAAGACCTTGCGTCCCGTCGTGGCGATGCCCGCGGCGACCCCCATGAGATTCTGCTCGGCAATGCCCACGTCAATGAAGCGGTCGGGATGGGCGGCCTTGAACTTGCCCGTCTGCGTCGCCGCGGCAAGGTCGGCGTCAAGGACGACGAAGTCGTCATGGGCGGCGCCAAGCTCCACCAGGGCGGCACCGTAGCTCTGGCGCGTTGCGATCTTCTGAACGTCTGCCATCTTGCTAGTCCTCCTTCGCAAGCTCGGCCATGGCCTGGGCGTACTGCTCGTCATTGGGGGCCTTCCCGTGCCAGCCGACCTGATTCTCCATGAACGAGACGCCCTTGCCCTTGACCGTGTGGGCGACGATGCAGCTGGGCTTGCCCTTGGTGGCGCGCGCCTCGGCGAAGGCCTCGCGCAGCTGGGAAATGTCGTTTCCGTCGGCGACGTCGATCACGTGGAACTTGAAGGCGGCAAACTTGTCGCCGATGGGCTGGGGGGAGTTGACCTCCTCGAGGGTGCCGTCGATCTGCAGGCCGTTGTGGTCGACGATGACGCACAGGTTGTCCAGCTGATGATTGCCCGCCAGCATGGCGGCCTCCCACACCTGGCCCTCCTCTATCTCACCGTCGCCGCAGAGTGCGTAGGTGCGCCAGTCGTCGCCCCAGATCCTCGCGGAGAGCGCCATGCCCACAGCCGCCGAGATGCCCTGGCCCAGGGAGCCCGTGCTCATGTCAACGCCGGGAGTGTCCCTCATGTTGGGATGGCCCTGCAGGCGCGAGTCAACGTGGCGCAGGGTCGTGAGCTCCTCCTTGGGAAAGAACCCGCGCTCCGCGAGGGTGGCGTACAGGCCGGGCGCGGTGTGTCCCTTCGAGAGGACCAGGCGGTCGCGGTCGGGCTTGGCGGGCTCTGCCGGGTCGATGTTCATCTCCTCGAAGTAGAGGTAGGTAAAGATCTCCGTCGCGGAGAGCGAGCCGCCGGGATGCCCCGACTTCGCCGCGTGCGTGCCCGTGAGGATGCCCTTGCGAATCTCCTTGGCAACCTTTCTGAGCTCGTCATCTGTCATTGCGTCTCCTTGTCCTTGAGAAAGCGGGCGATAAAGAGAAGGCGGCAGGGCACTCGTCCCTGCCGCCAAGGCAAGCCATGCCTACTTGGCGTCGCCGGTGACCTTTGCCCAGTCGGCGGCAAAGAGCTCCAGGCCGCGGTCGGTGAGCGGATGATGGACGCAGTTCTTGAGCGCGCCAAAGGGAACGGTGGCGATGTCGGCGCCCATGAGGGCCGCCTGGGTCACGTGGTGAGGAGTGCGCACGGACGCGGTGATGATCTCAGGACCGCCCTCCTCGTCCCAGTAGCCATAATCGTAGTTGTGGACGGCGTCCACGATCTCCTCCAGGTGGTCCAGGCCCTCGTCGCCGATGTCGTCAAAGCGCCCGACGAAGGGCGAGATGTAGCGCGCGCCGGCGCGGGCGCCCAGGAGCGCCTGGGGGGCAGAGAAGACGAGCGTCATGTTGACGCGAATGCCCTCAAGGGCAAGGTGGTGAATCGCGGGGAGCGACTGCTCGGTGACGGGCAGCTTGACCACGATGTTGGGAGCCAGGGAGGCAAGGTGCTCGGCCTCCTTGATCATCTCCTCCGTGGTCTCGGCCGTGGATTCCGCGGACACGGGCAGCCCCTCGCAGATCTCGCAGATCTTGACCATGTGGCCCTCGAAGTCGGCGAGCTTGCCTCCCGTCTTTGCGTAGAGCGACGGGTTGGTGGTGACGCCCGAGAGGCATCCCCAGCTTGCCGCCTGGCGAATCTCGTCAAGGTTGGCGGTATCGACGAAGAATTTCATGACGTGCTTCCTTTCACCTCTTGAGCCGTTGGAACCTACTTATGACCATTGTATCGTGTCGAGACGGGCCGCCGGCAGTGGCGGGGGCCATAGGTACCAAATTGGCGCCGCATGTCCGTACAAGCCGTCAGGAGCGAGCCTACGCCGCATCGGGCCTACGCCGCCGCGACGGCCGCGGCAGCGCGCAGCGCCGCCTCGATCTTCTCGCGGCAGAAGGCGGAGGCATGGGCGACGTCGTCCTTCCACGCGTCGGAGCCCAGATACCACATCTCGCACACGTAGCGACGTACGCCCTGGGGAACGAGCTGCGAGAGCCCGCCCTCGTAGTCGGTCGTGCCCTCGCCAAAGAGCATGTCGCGGTAGTGTCCCGCCTTGGTGGCCTTGAGGTGCGCGGCAAAGATGTGCCCCGCGCCCAGCGCGATGTCGTCGGCCACGGGCGTCCCGTAGATGAAAGACGCGTTCGTGAGGTTGCCCACGTCGGGATACACGCCCAAAAAGGGGCTGCCGACCTCGTCGACGTACTTCATGGCCTTGCCGACCGTGTCCATGAAGGGCGTCTCCATGGTCTCAAACCCCAGGACGACGCCGCCGGCGGCGGCCATCTCGGTGGCCTTGGCCAGGTTCTCGGAGAAGTACCTCTCGGACTCCCCCCAGGCGTCCTCGTCGTAGTAGGCGTCATATCCCGCCAGCTGGATGATATGCAGGCCGAGATCGCAGGCGAGCTCAAGCGCCTTGTCCATCATCGTCAGGGCGTAGGCGCGCTTCTGGGGGTCCTTGGCGCCCAGGGGCCACTTGCGATGGCCCGAGAGACACATCGACCCCACGGGAACTCCCGTGTTCCGTGCCGCCTGGACCACCTTAGCGCGCTCCTGGGCCGTCCAGTCGAGTCGTGCCTGACGCGCGTCAGTCTCGTCCACTGAAATCTCAAGGTAGTCAAAGCCGCAGGAGGCCGCCACCCCCAGGCGCTCCTCCCAGTTGAGCCCCGCGGGCGTGGCCTTCTCGTACAGCCCCAGCTGATAGGTCTTAGTCATGGTCTCTCCCCTCGAAGGAGAAGGCGCCGACCCTCGCCCACGGCCAGCGCCCCCCTCAGTTTTTCTCGAAACAGCTGCCGCGCGCCGTGCCTCGGCGGCCTACTTCTGGCCGTAGTAGGCATTGGGGCCGTGCTTGCGCTGGTAGTGCTTGTCCTGCAAATACTGGGGGGCAGGGCCCGCCTGAGGTGCGAGAAGCTCGGTGCGGGCGGCCATCTTTGCCACCTCGTCGAGGACGACGGCGTGATAGACCGCGTCGGCCGCGTCCTTGCCCCAGGCGAAGGGGCCGTGGTTGCGCACGAGACAGCCGGGCTGGGCCAGGGGGTCCTTGCCCTCGAAGCCCTCGGCGATGACCTTGCCCGTGTTAAGCTCGTAGGCCTCCTCGATCTCCTGCTGGGTGAGCCCCCGCATGCAGGGCACCTCGCCATAGAAGTAGTCGGCGTGCGTCGTGCCGTAGCAGGGGATGGCCCTGCCGGCCTGCGCCCAGGCGACCGCCCAGCTTGAGTGCGTGTGAACGACGCCGCCCACGGTGTCTCCCCACCTCTGATACAGGAGGGCGTGGGTGGGCGTGTCGGAGGAGGGGTTAAGGTCGCCCTCGACGACCTTGCCCTCGAGGTCGCACACCACGAGGTCCTCGGGCCTGAGGCTCTCATAGTCCACGCCGGACGGCTTGATGACGAAAAGGCCCCTCTCGCGATCCAGCTCCGAAGCGTTGCCCCAGGTAAAAACCACCAAACCGTGCCGAGGCAAGTCCATGTTTGCCTCGTAGACCTTCTCCCTGAGTTCCTTGAGCATCATCGTGTCGTCCTTTCTCGGTCGCGGGCGGCTCGCACGCAACGACTACGTCGGCCCCATTTTACCCTTTAGCCGTCTGAGCGCGGTCCCCTGTGGCATGGTTGGGCCACAAAAGGGCGCAAGTGCGGGGCTGCGGCGAAGGGCTGAGGAACGTCAGAGGGGCGGCTACGCCATGGCTCCGCCGGCCTGACTGGCATGGTCGGCCTCGTCGGCCAGCGCCTCCATGTCATCCCACAGCCCGTCCAGGCATGCCACGGCCTTCCGATAGACGGCGTACTTGCGCTCGTACGTATCTCTGAGCGCCTCGTTGGGCGAGAAGGTCCTGCCCACGCCCACCATGCGCTCGACGGCCTCCTCCATGCTCGCGTAGCGGCCCGTGGCGACGGCGCCGGCAATAGCGCAGCCCAGAGCGCCCGCCTCGTCGGCGAGGACCGTCTGGACGGGAAGCTGCATGACGTCGGCAAAGAGCTGGGACCAGACCTCGGAGCGCGCGGCTCCCCCCGAGAGCCTGATGGCGCGCGGAGCGTCCTTTCTTGAGGCAAGAAGCCGGTCGAGGTGCTGACGGTGACAGAACGTGATGCCCTCGTAGACGCTGCGAGCGAGGTGGCGCCGGTCGTGCGAGACGTCAAGTCCCACGAAGGTCCCCCGAGCGTTCTGGTGGGCGTTGGAACCCATGAGAAAGGGCAGGAACGTGGGAACGAAGCAGTGGGGGCCGACCTCGGCCACCCAGTCGTTGACAACCTCGTAGACGCTTTTGCCCGCGTTCTTCGCCTCCTGGGCCACCTCGGGCAGAAGCCGACGGATGAACCACTCGTTGTTTCCCGCCGACGTGGCGCTCGACTCCTCGATGAGGTACGTGCCCGGCAGGCAGTACAGGGAGTTCATGGCGACGCTGCCGTCGAGGACCGGGGCGTCGCGGATGTACTCGTTGATGGACCAGGTGCCGGCGATCATGCAGACGAGGTCACCCGTCACGACGCCGGAGGCGAGCGCACAGGCGTCGATGTCAAAGAAGCCGCCGATGACGGGCGTGCCCGCCACGAGCCCCGTCTGTGCGGCGGCCTCTTCGCTCACCACGCCCGCGATCTCGACGGAGGAGCAGAGCGGCGGGAGGGCGCCACTCACCTCCTCGATGCCGAAGAGGGCAAGCAGCTCGGGGTCGAACTTTTTGGTGTGGAGGTTCATGAGGCCGCTGCCCGAGTAGTCCGTGAGCTCGGCGCGCGCCTCGCCGGTGAGGCGGAACCTCAGGTAGTCCTTGCACTCGAACACATACGCGATGTTGGCATATGCCTGGGGCTCATGGTCCTTGAGCCAGGCGAGAAGCGCCACGGGCTGGCAGCTCATCACGTGTTGGCACGACAGGGCGAACGCCCGCCGCTCCGTGCCGTCGGCCCGCCAGGCGCGCACGTACTCGTGGGCGCGATTGTCGGTGGACGAGATCGCGGGGCGGACGGGCGCGCCGTCCTTGCCCCACAGGTAGAGCCCCTTTCCGTGCCCGCAGACGCCAACGCTTGCGACGGCCTGCGCGGGGATGCCGGCATCCTTGAGGACGCCCCGCAGGACCGCGCAGTTTGCCCGCCACACCTCCTCCATGTCGCGCTCAACGAAGTCGGGCCGCGGCGTCTGGGAGGAGGTGGCGACCGAGCAGACGGCCAGCTGGGCACCCGTCTCGTCAAAGAGCGCCGCCTTTGTCGCGGTGCCTCCGTTGTCCAGGCCGATGTAGTAGCTCATGCGTCCCTCCTGGCGTCAGCCGTTCGCATGAAGCGGACGGGATGGGGGCTTCTCGACTAGCAGTCTATGCCGGCAAGCTCGAAGCAGCGCTGGAGGAACTTCCTGGCATGCTCCTCCAGCAGCCACAGGTGCGCCCCGGGGTGGCCATGAATCTCCACGGAGGCGTACACGTCGCTCACGCCCGCGGGCGTGTCGAACGAGGCCACGGTCCTCAGGATCTGGGAGCCCACCTCGGGCGTCAGGAAGCCCTCGGTCTCCCAGTCGGGGGCCATGGCGCAGTCCATATGCAGGTCGCCAAAGCACGGGTGCGAGACGTCAGTGATGGCGTCGCAGAGATGGACCTGCGCGATGTAGGGAGAGGCAAGCTCGAGCGATCGCGTGAGGTCGATGCCGCCCAGCGCCTCATGGGCGCTGTCCCAGTGGATGTAGACGTTGGAACACTGCTCGAACAGGGGCTTGAACCAGACGACGTCCTCCTCCATGGGGCCGATGAGCTGCTTCTTGTAGGCAAAGCGGTCGAGAGGCTCGATGGTGAGCTTCTCGCCGAGGCCGTCCATGTGCTCGGCGATCTCGACGATGGACTCGGCGAGCGCCACCTTGGCAAAGCCGCGCAGGGGCGCGCCGGGGTCGTCGCCCGAGGGGATGCAGATGTTGGTGTAGCCGCAGTCGGCGGCATAGCGCGCAAGCTGCTTCACGAGGTCAACGGCGCGGCGACGGCCGTCCTTGTCCAGGTCGGCGAGGCTGAGGCCCTGGGCCTTGACGTAGGGCGTGACCGAGGTCCCGCCAAAGAGGCCCTGCTGCTCGATGATCGAGCGGACGGCTTTGCGATTTTCGCCGTCAAAGAACACGGGAAGCTCGACGCCCCGGTAGAAGTCAAGACGCGCGACCCTCCTTAGCACCTCGAGCATGCGTGCCTCGTCGTACATGTAGGGCATGAACATCTCAAGCAGGTGAGTGGAGGTCTTGATGGTCTGGGACATGGCGTTTTCCTTTTGGAAGTACTGACATTCCAGATTTGGAACACTGGAACAAAAACTAGGATGAACCTGGGGTGAAACTCACTCACATTCAATAGACTATACAATTGATATTTCATATATGCACTCATACATGAACGGTAGTATATCGAGTTCAGACGGAATATATGAGCTCTTTACATTGTGAGTTCACAAAGCATGTTCATACTCGTTTCATTACCTGTAATTTTTGTTTTAGGCGAAAGGAAGCGCTCATGAACATCACCGTCATCGGCTGCGGGGCAATGGGCGGGCTCTATGGTGCCTACCTGAGCCAGCGCCACAACGTGACCGTCCTCGACGTGACGAAGGATGCCATCGACGCCATCAACGCCGAGGGCCTCGAGATCGTCGAGCCCGATGGGACGTCCGCGGTATACCATCCCCACGCTGCAACGACGACCGAGGGCATGGCTCCCCAGGACCTCGTCATCGTCTTCGTGAAGGCGCTGTTCACCGATGCCGCCCTCGCCTCGGACGCCAGCATCATCGGTCCCGACACCTACCTTATGACCCTCCAGAACGGTGGCGGCCATGAGGAGGTCCTGGGCAAGTACGCCGCTGCCGACCACGTAATCATCGGCACGACGCAGCACAACGCCTCCCGCCTGGGCATTCGCTCCATGCGCCACGGCGGCAGCGGCAAGACGGTCATTGGCGGAACCGCCGCCACGCTCAAGCAGCTCTCTCCCATCGCCGAGGCCCTGACCATCTGCGGCCTTGAGACCGAGGTCAGCACAGACGTGCAGAGGCTCATCTGGAATAAGCTCTTCACCAACGTCTCGGCCAGCGCGCTCACGGGCCTCTTCCAGATGCCCCTGGGCTTTGTCGCTACCGATGAGCATGCCTGGCTGCTCTGCACCAAGCTCGTCCGCGAGGCGGTCGAGGTCGCCCACGCGGCGGGCTTCGACTTTGACGCCGACGAGAAGATCGCCGAGGTGCGCCACGTATGCGAGGCGAGCCCCGAGGGCGTCACGAGCATCCAGGCCGACATCGCCGCCGGAAGGAGGACCGAGGTCAACACCATCAGCGGGTTCGTCGTCTCCTGCGCCTCCAGGCACGGCGTCGCCGCCCCCAACCATGAGTTTGTGGTCTCGGCCATCCACGCCCTCGAGGGCAGGGCGCTGGCGCTGCGCAGCGCCTAGGCTACTGCGTCACCTGCGTCCTAAGGTAATCTCCGGCGTCAACTCGCTGTCACCTGGCACGGGCCCGAAATCGAAGTAGTCCGCATGGTCGATCACCATCTGGTCAAAGAACTCGACGTAGTGGTTGAGATGACCGTACATGAACGTGTACAGCTGATCCTTGGTAAGACGGGTGCCAAAGGCAAGCCTCTTGTAAAAGTCCTCATGGTCCTTGTAGAACTCCGTCGCCTCGCTGAATCCGTACACCAGGCCCATGTAGCGCACGCGGTCATAGTGTGACGAGGCGGCCTTGATCAGGCGCCAGGTGAACTCGAGCCCGGACCCTTCGAACACGACGCGATGAAACTCGTCGTCAAGCTCGCCTACGCGATGTATGTCAATGTCGTCCGCCGTGAGCGCCTCCCTTTGGCGGGCGAGGCACTCACCCAGGCGCATGATGTAAGCGCTGGGAAGCCTGCCCGCCATACGAAAGAGCGTGGCGGCCTCGACGTCGGTCCGCAGCAGAGACCCCTGACGCATGGCGCTCACGTTGATCTTGGAGACGTGCGTCGCGCTCTGAGGCTCGACGTCCACGAGGAGCTGCTCGCGCAGCTTTCCGATCGCCTGATGTACGGGCGTCTTCGAAACGCCGAGCTTGCCCGCCACCGAGGCCTCCCTCAGCAGCGACCCAGGCGCCATGATACACATGAAGATGTTGTATCTGAGGCAACGATAGGCGTACTCCGCGCTCGTCTCGCCCTCCAGGCGGTCCAGGACCCTCATCTCGGACGCCGCGTCGTCACCTCCCCGCTTTGCCGTGGGAGTGGCGGATTTCATGACCGCGCGCACCAATGCCGATTCCATCGTGACCTACCATTCGGAGGATTCTCGCCTGTGCCTGGCACTTCACGAACGACAATGCGGGGTGAGGCGCGCGGGGTCGGCTGTGTTTGCCTGCTCGTATGCTGATATATCACATTATAGGGAGGCGCAGCATATCGTAGGGTGACGTGTGCATGTTGCTGCCCAACGGGGTCTACATGCCCCGCCGACGCACGGGGCGTCGAGCATCTTGGCATTGGAGGCCCTGGTTGCCTTTGAACGTCAGCTTGCCAGACGACGAAGGGGGGCGGCCACAGGCGCGGCCGCCCCCTCTTGGGTGCCCTGGAGGCTATGCCCTGTCTTACAAGACGGAACGGTACGGCACGTTGGGCTCGTGATCGAAGCAGTCATGGAAGCCGCGGTCGTACATGTACTCCTTCTTGTCCTTGTCCAAGGGGTAGGTGTAGTCACCGCCCGGCTGCCAGTAGTACGGGTGGAAGGTGTAGCCCAGACGGTCCTTGCGCATCTGGTAGAGAACCTCGATCTCGCGCTGGTCGGCCATGAAGTTGGTCCACACGTCCCAGTGGATGGGAATGACGACCTTGGCCTGAAGCGCCTCGGCCATGCGCAGGACGTCACTGGCCTCCATCTTGTCCTGCATGCCCACGGGGTTGCAACCAAAGGAGCCAAAGGCCACGTCCACGCCGCCGTACTCCTTCATGATGTCCTTGCCGTGCTTGGCAAAGTAGATGGAGTAGTGCGAGTCGCCGCTGTGGTAGATGTTGCCGCCCGGCGTGACGAGCAGGTAGTTGACCGCCTTCTCGTCCATGTCCATCGGGCACTTGCCCCACAGGTCCTCGCGGTCGGGTCCGGTGGAGTCGGTCGTGGTGATGCAGGTGCGGTCAAAGGAGTCGAGCACCACGATCGTCATGTCCTTGACCTTGATCGTGTCACCCGGCTTGACGACCTTGATGCGGTCCTCGGGAACGCCCCACGTGCGCCAGAACTCGGCGGACTTCTCGGGCCCGATGAAGGGCACGGGCACCTCGTTGCCCTGCTCGTCAACCGTGGTCATGCCGGACTGGATGACGTGCGCCGCCCACTCCTTTGACATGTGGTCCTGGTGGTAGTGCGTTGCCAGGACGGCGTCCACGTGCTTGAAGCCAAAGGGGTCAAACACGTAGGGGATGTTGCGCAGGTTGGGCTGCATGGCACGGCATCCCGCCATGTTGGCCATCTGATGGCCGACCTTCATCAGCCCGTTGCCATGCGTGCGCTTACCGTTGCCGGTCCACAGGTCAATGGTGACGTTGGCGTCGCCCGGCGTCTTTACCCACATGCCGGTGCAGCCGAGCCACCACATCTTGACGTTGCCCTCGGGCACCGTGCAATTCTCTATGTCCTCGTTGAGCCAGGTTCCCCACTCGGGGAAGGTGCTCATGATCCAACCCTCGCGGGTGACCTCGTCGATGGCGGACATGCATTCCTCCTTACTCATGTTCCGGGAGCCAGCGTGACCTGTCTCCCGCAGGCGGTCTTGGCCTCTGTGACGCGCGCGCTAGGCCGTGACGTCGTACAGGGCCGCCTCGTCAGTCTCACGGTTGGTCGAGATGATGTGGTCTCCGTGCTCGTCGGAAAAGACGCTGACGTTGGCCGGGCCGTGGTCGTGATCGATGATCTCGACCTGGTAGGCGCCATCGTCAACGTACAGGCGCAGAAGGTCACGACCATCCCTGCGGTTTCCCAGGACGGCACAGGGGCTCCCGGCGAGCGTTCCCGACCAAATTGCGTGCAGGAAGGCGCGCTTCTCAGGGTCCTCCCAGACCTTCTGGTAGCTGTCCTCATGCTCGTTGCGATGCCAGACCGAAAGGGTGTCCCCATGGAACGCGGAGATGACGACGAGCTCGTCCAGACCGTCCCCGTCCAGGTCGACCAGGGTCATGTCGCTCGCATGCTCAACCGCCAGGCAGTCCACCTGCCAGGCCTCGCCCATGCGCGCGGGCGGCGTGTAGCGGAAGACGCCGGCAGCCGTTCCCACGAGCGCGTCGGGGCCGTCGGGCACCGCGCTGAACCCGTGGTTCTGAAGCTGATAGGGGGCGACGCACGTCAGCTCGAGCTGATGGTTCTCGTCATAGTCCTCGAGCCTCTCGGGCAGCGGCGCGACATAGACCGCCCCGGGAGTCTTCCAGTCGTCCTTGAACTTGCGGCACGCGGACTTGATCGTGCAGGCGATGAGCCACCTCTGGCCGTCGGCACCCTTGAGGACGCCAAAGCGATGCACGTACGGCAGGTCGCAGAGGACGCTGCGCCTCCAGGAGCCGTCCTGCTGGCGCGTGTACGTGACGATCTTTGCGTCGTCGGCGCCAAAGTTGGGCGAAAAGAACTGGTACGTCGCCATGAGCTGGTCGCCGCGCCCAGGCGTCTGCATGACGGTCATGACGCCGCCGGGACCATCGCAGACGTTCTCCATCGGCGTTCCGTCAAGCCTGAAGCGGCGAATGGGGCCGTCCTTCTCGGTGGCGATGACAAAGCCCGGCACGTCATCGGCGTCAAACAGGCCGATGGCGTAGCACTTGGGCATGTCCGTCGCGATGACCCTCTTTTCGTAGTTCATATGTCGCCTCTCTTTGGGACGCGTCTCTACTTCGCGAACTTCTTGTCGACGCCGGCCTCGATGAACTTCTCCTCGATCTCCTTGTCCGAGAGAACGTTCTTGAGGCCGATGCAGATGACCTTGCCCGAATCTGCCGCGCTCTTGAACATGTTCTCAAAGTTGCGGGGAAAGAGCGCGATGTCAAAGCTCGTGGCGGTCGAGGTACCTTCGGCGAGCGCGCAATGGTGGACCTGCGAGACGTCCATGCCCAGCTTCTTAGCGACGCGCTCGACCGTCAGCTGCATCATCAGGGACGTTCCGGAACCGTTGGCGCAGGCGCATAGGATCTTTGCAGACATGATCTCTCCTCTCGTTGGCGCCCGAGGGCGCACGTGCGACGGCTGGGAACCGACGTTGCGCCGGCCCCCAGCCCAAGTGCTGCTACGACTTACTTTGCGGCGTCAGCCACCTGCTTGGCGAGGGCCGCGTCACGGAGCTCGGCGTACTTGTCATAGTCCTCAACCTCGAGGAAGTACGCGCTCTCGCCGTTCTCGTCCTTGGGGGCCGAACGGTACTGGAGCTGCGGGATGATGAGCAGGAACACGGCGACGATGGCGATGCCGATCCAGCCGGCGTACTTCATGATGACCGTGAAGAGGGGCCAGACGACCGCCCAGTCGAACATGCCGAGGTAGCCGCCGTACTGGTACATCTGCACCCAGGAGGCGATGAGCGCCGAGCCAAAGACCTGGCAGAGGCCGCAGATGAAGGGGATGATCAGGCAGGCCTTGAGCCCTCCCTTGTTGTTCGCAAAGACGCCGAGCGTGGCGTTGTCAAAGAACAGGGGGATGAAGCCGGCGACCACGAGGACGGGGCTCTTGATGAGAATCAGGACGGCGATGGCGATGAACTGCCCGATGGCGCCGGCCATGAAGCCCAGGGTGACGGCGTTGGTGGAGCCGAAGCCAAACGTGACGGCGCAGTCCACGCCGGGCACGGAGCCCTTGAGGAGCTTGTTGGAGATGCCCTGGAAGGACACCGTGAGCTCGGCCACGAAGGTGCGGACGCCAAGCTGGAGAATCGTCAGGTACACGGCAAACTGGAAGCAGTTGTACATGATGTAGAAGACGAAGCTCTTGCCCGCCTTGAGGGCGGCGTTGCCCGTGAGCAGGTACGTGGCGGCCGTCTGGTCCTTGTCAGAGAGCTTGATCAGGAAGTCAGGGCCGATGACGATGAGGATGATGCCAAAGAAGAGCGTCATGAGCAGCGCGGTGGAGACCATATTCTCGTTAAACATGGAGAGCCAGCCGGGAAGCTCGATGTCCTCGAGCTTCTTGTCAAAGATGGAGGTCTTGCCGGGGTTCTTGGCCTGACGGATCTCGTCACGCTTGCGCATCCATCCAGCGGCCTTGGAGGCCAGGAAGATGCCGAACATCTGCTGATGGCCGATGGCGAAGCCGGCGCCCTCGGTAAGCTCCTGGGCGGGGCCGATCGTAAGGTTGGAGCCGACGGCCCAGTATAGGCCCAGAAGAATCGTCATGACGACGAGCGCAGGCACGCTCATGAGGCTGGGGAAGCAGAACATGATGAGCCACAGGGCCGTGGCCGCCTGCTGCACCTGGACGTTGCCCGTGGTGAAGATGGCGCGCAGCTTCGTGTAGCGCTTGAGGGCGACAAGCAGGATGTTGAGAATGTACGCAAACAGAAGCAGCAGCATGTACTGCGAGACGTTGGCGTTGGCCAGGAAGGCGGGGCCGTTGCCGGCCGCGGCCGCCTTGACGCCGGCATCCACGGCGTTGTTGCCAAAGTAGGGGTCGATGACCATGGCGCTCAGGTTGAAGCGCTGGCTGAGCCCGACGGTGATGGGACGGAACGACGAGATGAGCCCGCCCGAGCCAACCGACAGAATCATGTAGCCGACCGACGCCTTGATGAAGCCGGCGAGGACCTCGTACCACTTCTTGCCGAGCAGGCAGTAGCCGATGACGACGATGAAGCCGATGATCCAAGCGGGCTGCGACAGAATGGTCTTGGAGAACCAGTTGACCGCTGCCAGCAGAATGTCCATTTCCTCTCCTAACGGATAGTGCGGGTACGTTTACTCGTCCCCGACAAGCTTGTCAATCTCCAGGAGCTCCTCGGGACTCTCGATCTTAGAGAGCCTGTCGATGACCTCCTCGTTTGACATGACGGCAGCCAGCCGCTGCATGTTCACCAGATGCGACTCCGCGTCGACGTCGCTCAGGGTGAAGAAGACGGTGGCCGTGGTGTCGGGGTCATCCTCGGCACCAAAGTGGACCGGCTCCTTGACCCTCATAAAGCTGATGGCCTCCTTGTTGGTGCCAACTGCGCCCGCGACCGCATGCGGCATGGCGACGCCGGGGATGAGGACGATGTAGGGACCGTGCTCCTCGACGTTCTTGATGAGGCAGTCCGCGTACTCGCTCTCGACGCTGCCGTCCGCCACAAGCGGCTTGATTCCCTCGCGCAGGGCGTCACGCCACTCCAGGGGCCCGTCCACCAGGTTGAAGTGCTTGAGTTCGTACAGCTGAGAAAGAAGCATGTGTTACACCCCCCTTCACGCAGGTCGTCGTCGTATGCGCACGATCGCCAGGTTCAGGAATCTAGAAACGGTCGTGTTCCAGGACCTCTCTCCCTTACCTCTCGCCCCTGATGGTACTTCATGTGAATGTTTATTGCGCTATTTAATTTCCTATTGAATGTTTGTGATGAATGTAATTATTTTATTTTGAGTTCTTTCGTTCATTAAAATGACGGAATGCAGCGATTCCTCTAAAATGTGCTGCTGGTGGACGAATGAAGATTCATGTGGTTTTTTCCGCTCACCCGGGTGAACGGTGCGTTTTGACTGGTGAACGGTACATTGCCATGGTAACGGCGCGGGCAGGAGGCACCATGCGCGTTCATAACAGGCTCGTCAAAAAGCGGCGCGACGCCCTGGTTGACCTGCTGGCCGAGGGAGGAAGGGCGAGGGTCGCCGACCTTGCCGCCTATTTTGACGTCTCGGCTCTCACCATCAGACGCGACCTCGACACGCTTGCCGACGAGGGAATCGTCAGGAGGATGCACGGCTCCGTGGAGCTGATTGACCCCCTCGGGGGACCCATGAACTCACGAGCCATCACGGCCAAGCTCGCCATCGCCCGCGAGGCGGCCCGACTCGTCGAGGACGGGGACACCGTCTTCGTCAACACCAGCTCAACCGCGCTGTCGGTGCTGGAGCACATCACGGCGCAGAACGTCACCGTCGTGACGAACAACGGAAGGGCGCTCCAGCTCACGCTGCCCCCCAACCTCTCCGTCATCCTCACGGGCGGCGACGCCCGTCTACCCAAGTGGTCGATGACCGGCGAGTTCGCGCTCAAGAGCGTCAGGAGCGTCAACGCGGCGAAGGCGATCATGGGCTGCTCGGGCCTCTCCGCCAAGGGGGGCATCACCACGCTCGTGTCGCACGAGACGAGCATCAACTCGCTGATGATAGAGAACGCTGACATGCACATCGTCGTCGCTGACGGGACTAAGATCGGCATGAGCGCCAGCTTCCGCTACGGGACGCCCGACCAGATCGACATGCTCGTCACGGACGAGAGCGCGGACCCCGCCGAGCTCGCCCGGCTCGGGCGCGCCGGCGTGCGCATGGTCATGAAGCCGGGGGAGCGTCTGCTCGACGCCTGACGCGGCGCGGCGCCTATGCCCCTACGAGCTCCCCAGGCGACTGAAGCCCTCGCCAAAGGCCTCGTGAACCTCCGAGACGATCACTATGGCCTCGGGGTCCAGGGAGGCGACGATCTCCTTGAGCCTGACCGTCTCGTTACGCCCGACAACCACCATCAGGACGGGGCGCGCATTGCCGCTCCACACCCCCCGCGCCTGCAGCTCGGTGCAGCCGCGCCCCAGGGTGTAGAGCACCTCGCGCGCGATGTCGGCATGGAGCTCCGAGATGACATAGCACACACGCGCGGTAAGCGGGCCCTCGAGCACCATGTCCAGGACGCGGGCGGCGACATACATGGCAACCCCGGCGTACAGCGCGTTGGTGAGCGAGAAGACAGGAACGGACAGCAGCAGCACCGACCCGTCGACGAGCATGACGAGCACCCCCATGGAACTGCCCGTACGTCGGGCGATGAGCTGGCAGATGAGGTCGGTCCCGCCCGTGTTGCCGCCGCTCATGAAGACGAGCCCGATGCCGGCGCCCGATATGACGCCGCCCCATATGGCGCAGATCAGCAGCTGCCCCTGAGCCGGCACGGGAACGAGGGGCGCGAGGGCGTCGGTGAAGAAGCCCGAGGCCAGGATGCCGACGATGCTCTGCATGATGTAGCTGACGTCCTTCGTGGACACGTAGACGTAGATGAGCAAAAGCGCGTTCATGCCGATGGTCTGGATGCCCACAGGCAGGTTGACGCCCATCTGCGCCGCCACGGCAGACGTGGTCGTCGCCAGGCCCGTGAGCCCGCCCGCCGCAAGGCCGTTGGGAATCTCGAACATGTCGACGCCCAGCGCGTAGATGAACGACCCCGCCAGAATGAGGAAGAGCTTTCGGGCCAGCTCGCGACGAGAGACGCGCGGAAGGGGCAGAAAGGGCCTAGGCATCGTGCCCCCCTCCCACAGCCCATCGATGGTAGCCGACGACAAACCTGTCAAGGTCGCCGTCGACGAGGACGGAGTCCACGTTGCCCGTCTCGACGCCGCTGCGCAAATCCTTGACGAGCTGGTAGGGATAGAGCACGTAGCTCCTGATCTGATTGCCGAAGCCGATCTGATGCTTGGGCCCCCGCAGCTCGTCAAGCTCCGCCTCGCGCTTTGCGAGCTCCAGCTCAAAGAGGCGGCTGCGCAGGATGTTCATGGCGAAGGCCTTGTTCTGGAGCTGGCTCCGCTCGTTCTGGCAGGTGACGACCGTTCCCGTGGGAAGGTGCGTGATGCGCACGGCGGAGTCGGTGGTGTTGACGCCCTGGCCGCCGTGCCCCGAGGCATGGTAGACGTCAATGCGCAGGTCGGCAGGGTCAATGTCAACCTGGACGTCATCAGGCAGCACGGGAAGCACCTCGACGCCGGCGAACGTCGTCTGCCTGCGCCTCTTGGCGTCGGTGGGCGAGATGCGCACGAGCCGGTGGACGCCCTGCTCGCCACGAAGCATGCCGAAGGCGTTCTTGCCGCTCACCGTGAAGGTGGCGCGGTCAAGGCCGATGACCTCCGCGGCGGGGGCGTCGTTGACCGTGACCTTCCACCCTCGACGGGCGCAGTAGGCCTGGTACATCCTAAAGAGCATGCCGCACCAGTCCTGGGCCTCAAGGCCCCCCTGCCCCGGCGTGATGGTGACGATGGCGTCGCCGCCGTCGAACTCCCCCGTGAACCAGCTCGCAAGCTCGAGGTCGGAGAGTCGGCCCTCAAGCTCGGCGATGAGCTCGTCGGCCTCGGCGAGCACGTCCTCCTCACCGGCCTCCCTGCCCAGGTCATAGGCTGCCTGGGCGTCATCAAGCTGCTCGCGCGCCAGGACGAGCTGCGAGATCTCGTCCTTGGCCTGCGTGAGTTCGGACATGACCTTGCTCGCCGCCTCCGCGTCGCTCCAGAAGTCGGTGGAGCTGACCTGACGCTCGAGACGCGCGACGAGGTCGCGCTTCTGGTCTATGCGGAGGTAGCTCTCGACCTCGTCGAGGCGCCGCGCGAGCGCGTCCATGGACGCCTGGGTGACCTCGGCCATCTATGCGTTCCTGCCATGGCAGTGCTTGAACTTCTTGCCGCTCCCGCAGGGGCACGGATCGTTGCGTCCCACCCCCACATAGGGGTTCGGGTCCTCGGACTTGCGGTAGGTCGCGGGCTTTTCGCCTGCGGGCGCGCCGTGCGCCGGGGCCATGTGCGCCGGGGCGCGTCCTTGTGCCCCCGCAGCGCCGCTGCGGGACCCTTGGTCGCCATCTACCTCGGCCGGACCCGAGAAGCGCGCGCCGCGCAGGCTGGCGCCGCCGTCGGCCTCGACGCTGCGGGGCGGTCGTCCCGACGAAATGCCTATGCGCAGGATGGTGCGCAGGAAATCCTCGTACATGGTGCTGACGAGCTCGGTGAACGCGGCGTAGGCCTCCGTCTTGTACTCGACGAGGGGGTCGCGCTGGCCATAGCCCCTCAGGCCGATGCCGGTCTTGAGATAATCCATCTCCTGCAGGTAGGCCATCCAGCGTGTGTCGATGACGCGAAGCATGACCTGGGACGAGAGGGCCTGCATGGCCCCCTCGGGCAGCAGCTGGGACTTCTCCTCGTAGCAGCGGGTGACGTACTCGTCAAACAGGTCGCAGATCTCCGCCTGACTCATGTCGCCCTCGGGCTGGGGGGCATCGTCCCTGCCCGTGAGCTCAGAGACCCACTTGGTGAGGCCCGAGAGGTCCCAGTCGTCCATGTCCTGGTCCTCGGGGCAGTAGACGGCGACGTTGCGCCGCACCGCCTCGTACGTGACCTCGTTCACGTGACCCACCAGGTCCTTGCCGTCCAGGATCTTGTTGCGCTCCTCGTAGATGACCTGGCGCTGCTTGTTCATGACGTCATCGTAGTCCAGGACGTTCTTGCGCATGGCAAAGTTGACCTCTTCGACCTTGTGCTGGGCGCCTTCCACGCCCTTGGTGATGACCTTCGTCTGAATGGGCAGGTCCTCAGGAACGTCGGCTCGCTCGAGGATGGAGGCCACGCGGTTCATCTTCTCGCTGCCGAAGAGGCGCATGAGGTCGTCGTCGAGCGACAGGTAGAACTGCGTCTCGCCGGGATCTCCCTGTCGTCCCGAACGGCCGCGCAGCTGGTTGTCGATGCGCCTGCTCTCGTGGCGCTGCGTGCCGATGACGCACAGACCGCCCGCCGCCTTGACCTCCTCGCGCTCCCGCGCGCAGATGTCCCTGGCCTCGGCGAGCGCCGCGTCAAGTTCCTCCTGGCTGGGCTCCAGGGGCTCCTGCCCCTCGGCGGACTTGGCAAAGTAGCCACGCTCGCGCAGCATCTCGCGGGCGAGCTCGGTGGGGTTGCCGCCCAGCAGGATGTCCGTGCCGCGGCCGGCCATGTTCGTCGCGATGGTCACGGCGCCCCGACGGCCGGCCTGCGCGACGATCTGCGCCTCGCGCTCATGGAACTTGGCGTTGAGGACCTCGAAGTCGCGAATGCCCCTCTTCTGCAGGATGCGCGCGAGGCGCTCCGAGTTCTCGATGGAGACGGTGCCCACGAGGCAGGGCTGCCCCTTGGCGTGGCGCGCCACGACCTCGTCGGCGACGGCGTTGAATTTGGCGTGGGAGTTGCGGTACACCAGGTCGTCATGGTCCTTGCGGATGACGGGCCTGTTGGGCGGTATCGCCTGCACGGGAAGGTGGTAGATCTCGCGAAACTCGGCGTCCTCGGTCATGGCGGTGCCCGTCATGCCGGAGAGCTTGTCATACAGACGAAAGTAGTTCTGCAGGGTGATCGTCGCGAGCGTCTGGTTCTCCTCGCGGACGAGCACGCCCTCCTTGGCCTCGATTGCCTGGTGGAGCCCCTCGGAGTAGCGCCTGCCCTCCATGGCGCGACCCGTGAACTCGTCGACGATCTTGACCTCACCGTCCACGACCATGTACTGCTGGTCGCGATGAAACATGTACTGCGCCTTGAGCGCCTGCTGGAGGTGATTGACCAGCTGGCCCGAGGGGTCGGCGTAGATGTCATCCACACCGAGCTTTGACTCGATCTTGGAGAGCCCCAACTCGGTCGCCGCAATGGTGTGCTTGGCCTCGTCCATCTCATAGTCGACGTCGGCGGTCAGGCCGCGCACGGCGCGCGCGAAGTCCTTGTAGGTGCTGGCCGACTTGGTCCCCACGCCCGAGATGATGAGGGGCGTGCGCGCCTCGTCGATGAGGATGGAGTCAACCTCGTCGACGATCGCAAAGTGATGTCCCCGCTGCACGCGCATGTCGGCCCGGGTCACCATGTTGTCGCGCAGATAATCGAAGCCAAACTCCGAATTGGTGCCGTAGGTGACGTCAGCGGCGTAGGCCGGCCTCTTGGACGACAGGTCCATGCCGTTCTGCAGCAGGCCGACATCCATGCCCATGAAGCGATAGAGCTGCCCCATCCACTCGCTGTCGCGCTTGGCGAGGTAGTCGTTGACCGTGACGATGTGCACGCCCTCGCCCGCGATGGCGTTGAGGTAGCCCGCGAGCGTCGAGACGAGCGTCTTTCCCTCGCCCGTCTTCATCTCGGCGATCATGCCGCTGTTGAGGGCGATGCCGCCGATGACCTGCACGTCAAAGTGACGCATGCCCAGCACGCGCGACGACGCCTCCCTGACGGCGGCAAACGCCTCGGGCAAAAGCTCGTCAAGCGTCTCGCCGGCGGCATAGCGCTCGCGGAAGCGCGCGGTCATTGCCCTCAGCTGATCGTCGTCGATGCCCCTGAAGCGCTCCCCCTGATCGTTGACCAGGTCCTTGATTCGTTCGAACTCCTTGAGCTGCCTACCCGCTCCACGCGAGAGCAGCCTGGTGAACAGATTAGCCATCGAGCCCCTTCTCAGTGCCCGGCGCAGGCCGTGCCCACGCTCAGTTTCCAGTATCACTGTATCAATTGTGACGTGGGGAGGTGCGCGCGGCCGGCCGACCCATGAAAACGGCACCAGCGGTGTCAGGACTCCGGGCAGAGACGTCCTATCGCCTCGGAAAAGGCCTGCTCAAGCGTCCTCGATCGTCGCCGCGCGCCCCGCGCCGTCATGCGCTGGTAGCGCTCGTACATTGACTCCACCTCGGCGACGCGCCCCAGCTGGGCGAGGGCCTCCACCAGCGAGATGGTCACGTCCTCGCGACGAGGCTCCCCCATGAGCGCGTCGCGGGCGAGCAGGGAGGAGAGATACGGCTTGCCCTGCCTGAGCGCCGCCTCGCTGCCGGCTGCCAGGGAGCTGACGTACAGGCGTTGGAGAGCGCGTGCATGTCGGGAGGCAAAGCCCGACACGTCATCCAGGGAGACCGAGGGTCCCGTCCCGTACCAACGTCGCGCCAGACAGGCATGGGTGACCGTCTCGTCGTCGCTGCCGTCGTTGCCCAGGGAGAGGAGGGCCTCCTCGCGGAACATGTCCACGTCGCAGACGATGAGGCTGACGTTGAGCGATATGGTCCCGTCGGTCCGGCTGCTCAGGATGGGCTCTATGCCGCGACGACGCGCACGCAGCACCTTGCGGACCGTTGAGGTCGCCTCGTACAGGCGCTGCTTGCCCCGCTCATAGTCGATCTCGCCCCAGATGGCGGTCAGCGCGTCGCGCTTGGTCGTCTTATGGCCCTTCACCAGGGCAAGAAGGGCCAAAAGGTCACGGGCTCGTCGCGCGACGAGCCGCTCCGGCCCGATGACCTCCCCGTCCACCTCGACCGAGAAGCTTCCCATGATCGTTAGGCGGACGCGTCGGGGACGCTGGGGGTCCTTGCCCCCCTCGCGCGATCCCAGCGCGACGGGCCTCGTCCGTCGTGGCGGGGCCATGCGCGCGGGACAGGGGGATATCGTGGTGCGCTCCACCCTCAGCCAGCTCTTGGGAAGCCCCGAGCGCAGCACGTCCGCGAGTGCGCCGGCATGGCGCAGCATGAGCCTGAGCGTCCAGGCCAGCTCGCGAGGGAAGCTGGAGCGCGCGAGCACGTCCAATCTCACCTGTCGAGGGTCATCGCCCCGGGCGATGGCGCCGGCCATGCGACACAAGTCTCTCACGGGCGACGCCGCGCCTCGTGCCATGGGCTCGCCCGCGCCCGGAACGTCATTCACCCCGAGGCGGGCGACGAGCGCGATGAGCTCGGCGCAGTCACACAGAAACGGCGCGTTCTGGCGCTCGATTAAGGACTTGACCCGTTGGGTGCGAACGATCGCGCGGGCCTGGGCGCCCGACTTGACGTCTCCCATGCCCGCCAACAGGAGCAGAACGGCCTCCACCATCACGTCCCCCTGCGCATGGGAGAGGGAGAGGAGCCGCTCCACGCCGGGTATGCCTAGGGCGTCGCCGAGCAACACGTCCAACGCCGAATCAAGCGTCCGGGCATAGAGGCCGAGACGACCGGGTGACGCCTCCCACAGAAGCGTCCGCGCCTCGTCCAGGTCGCGCCCCTCTTCAGGGGAGCGGCATGACCCCGACAAGGCCTCGGCAAGCAGGAAGTCGACGCAGAGCAGCGCTCCCGGCACGTTGTCGGGCGCCCGTCGCTCCGGACAATCCATCAGGTCGTTGAAGACGTCAGAGAACCGCCCGCCCAGCAGCCGTTCGGTGCAGCGCAGGTGTCGCTCCAGCAGCTCCCCGTGCTCCCCGAGGCCGGCCAGCACGACCTCGTCGAGCGGCGCGGGGGCGAGGCCCGCGAGGAGGTCTCGCTGGCGCTCCATGACCGCAAGGCAGCATCGTGCGCAGTGCTCGCGATCGGACGGCCGCTGTGGGGGTGGCAGAGCCCGTCCCTCGCCATCGCAAGGCAAGACATGTCGCCCGTTGAGCTCCTCGATCGCCCGACCGAGCAGCGCCGGTCGCACGTCCCCGTCATCCGGCCGGTTGCGCGCATGACCCAGGCAGAGGCTCACAAAATCCGTCTTTCCGCGCATGAGAAGCTCGAATCCCCAGCTCATGCCGATATCATAGAAATCGCCTACGTCCGTGACTTGCCGACAGACCTGCTCGGCGCGAACGAACTGACCTCGCGCGCACAGCACCCGCGCGCAGGCGGTGGCAAGCGGGGAGAACGGCGGCAGCATGCTCTTGAGCATGCCCAGGCAGTAGCCAAAGGGTATCTCCTCGGTGACTCCCGCGACCGAGAAGCTCGAGCGGGACAGATCGACGCCCAGCAGCGGGGCCTGATCCTGCTCCCAGGCAAGGAGCTCTGCGTCAAGGCGGCCCAGCAGGACCTCAAGGTCGTCAAAGCTGCCTGACCCCAGCAGGATCATGGCAAGCCGCAACTTGATCTCATCCGGCGGGAGGGAGTCACGAACGTGCGCGATGACCACCCTCCTGAGCGTGCGTGCGAACCTACCGGGGGCGGAGCTGCTCCCAAAGTCGCCCATCCTGGCGCGCTCGTCATCACCCAGCGCGTCGAGAAGCGAGGGGATGCCGTGCGTCAGCTCAGCCAGACACCCCCCGTCGGGCCGAGAGCTGACGACATCCGCCACGTATGACAGCAAGCTCTGGTTGTCAATACGTCGGGCCTCTGAGAGCAGATGGTAGAGGCCGTCAGCCTCGGGAAGAAGACAGACGACGACCAGCGCGCCGGCGGCGACCATGCGTCTCAGCGCCTGAGCCTCTCGACGAACGTCGCCCTCGGTGCCGGACGGGACGCGATCAACGCCGACGGCAACCCTGCGCCCATGCTCCCTGAGGGATACGACGTCGCGACAGAGCCGATTGAGCCGAACGGGGGGCGTCTCCGCGCCGCACGCGTCAAGCGTCGCGCGGCGAATCTGGGCCCCGCGCTGGGCCTCAGCCAAAAGCAGGGCGTCCATGAAGCTCGTCTTGCCCATGCCCGTCTCGGCGCACAGGACAACGAGGGACGCCTCGTCGTCGCACCCCAGGCCACGGGCCATACCGTCGGCCACGCGAAGAAGGGGCGAGCTGATGCGCAAAAACAGGTCGTCAGTGAGGGTCTCATCCCCGGCAGGCAAGCGCTGTTCGTCAATGGACATGGGGCTCTCCCTTCACAACGGCAACAGGTCCCGGCGACGCGGCCGGGTAGCCCTTTATAAATCCTTTACCATTGCTGAAGAGCCGAAAACCCCGGGAGGCCGGCCGGGCGCGAGCTGAAAAGGCGCCAGGGCGCC
>NZ_KV806950.1:0-217 GCF_001811895.1 Olsenella sp. HMSC062G07 | reverse complement strand
GCCGTGCTCCCCGCACATGCGGGGATGATCCCGGGTCATCCTCCGGCTCGAGCATCGAGGCGGACGTGCTCCCCGCACATGCGGGGATGATCCCGAGAGCACGCCGTCGGTCGGCGCGAAAACCTCAGTGCTCCCCGCACATGCGGGGATGATCCCTTGGACGCCATGACCGTGAACGGCAAGCACTTCGTGCTCCCCGCACATGCGGGGATGATCC
>NZ_KV806949.1:0-410 GCF_001811895.1 Olsenella sp. HMSC062G07 | reverse complement strand
TGGCGCTGTAGGCGTCCTCGAATACCGTGGTGAGGTTTCTGGCGTCCTTGAACCAGTGGGCCGCGCCGTCCTTCCATCCATAGAGGCAAGGCTCGTGCTTCCACTGGTAGTCTTGCCTGCCGAGCGCGAAGGTGTTCTTGACCCATATGAGCAGCTGCCTGACCTGCATCCCGCATTCCTGGCACGCTCTCTGGAAGTTCATAGCCTGTGTTCCGGCGTGCCAGATGTAGAACGCTGCCCCCGGCCTCATGACGCCGAGGGCGCTGGAGAAAGCTTCCTTCAGGAACTCGACGAACGCCTCGTCGGTCCCCCAGCTGTCGTTCTCCATCGTCAGCTTGTCCTTCGTCTTGCCCTCATACGCGACGTTATAGGGCGGGTCGGTCAGGTATAGGTCCACGAGCTCCCCCCCC
>NZ_KV806948.1:0-4874 GCF_001811895.1 Olsenella sp. HMSC062G07 | reverse complement strand
TCGCCCTCTGCCGTGTCGCCCGCCTTGTAGGTGGTATCTACGGTGTAGTGATCACCCTTGTGGTAGCTGCCTGTATCTTTTGGAACAGCCTTTCCCTCCGGTGCCTCTCCATCCCAGTTATAGGTCACTGTGTACGTAGGGAGTTCATACACAACGGCTATTTCATGGTTTTTATCGAGATTCGTAAAGGTATAGCTACTTGAATACTGAGATATATCTACTTCCGCGCCATCAACGGTTACGCTCTTTAGCTTGTAACCATCCTTTGGTGCATAGTTTATGGTCTTGTTGTCTCCCTTATACGCATCACAGCTCGGATCAATGGTTCCGTTTGTTACGGATGTAGTGATTTTTAGCTTGACCCGGCCCTCCTTCCAAATTGCTGTGACTTGCGTATCTTTGTCAACCGTAATCTCAGTGCCTGGCGCTAGTTTTTTGCCATTCACTTCCCAAGTGTCAAATTCCTGATTTTCAGGGGCAGTGAAAGCATTACTCAAAATCTTGTATTTTGAGCCCTTGTTTAGCTTCTTGCCTTTCATTTCGCCGGTGCCGCCGTTACCGTTGTAGCTAACAGTGGCAGTTTCGAGAGTCTTGCTTGCCAGATCTGATTCAAGCTCTTCAGTGTCACCCTCAAGACCACCATTATCTTTTGCTTTTGCCGTAATGGTGTCGCCGACAGCTAAATCTTTAATCTCCAGGGTTACTACCCCAGTATTCGCATCGACCGTTGCGCCATCCGATGTCCACGTGGTCTTACCTGTAGCGTCTACGGTTCTCGTTGCGGTGACGGTTTTCTCCGCTCCCGATTCGTCCTTATACGTAATCGTGTAGGACGCCAAGTCGGTATCATCACCTGCGTTTTCATAGGCAGGCGGGGTAATAGTGACTTTTCCATCGTCGGTATTAACGGCAATCTTGGGAGAATCAGGTTTTAGATTCTTCACCAGATCTTTAGCAGGGAATTTAGTGACTTTGGCCCCATCGTTTACTTTATAGGTTCCATCAGGATTTTTTGCGTAAATCGGATTGCCGTTATTATCCCAATCAGCAACTTCCACATCATTAGGACTGATTATTGTAACGTTACCGTCTTTATCAAACTCGATAAACGCAGGATCGTCTATAAATCCAGTTCCATCGGGGAGTTTAGACTTACCATTTACCGTATTGGCATCTCGAATGGCTTTATCGATGGCTTTTTTATCGTCATCAGTTAGCTTTCTGGGATCTCTTACGGCGACTTTGGCGGGGGCTGTTATTACCGGCTCAGACTTCGCGCAAGAACGGAATTTATGTGGCTCTTTGACAATAATACCGAACTTTTTTCCGAGTTCTAAATCATCATCATTGATTGGGAAAGTAACTTTTGTGCCGTCAACGGATACTGCTTGAGACATCTCTCGCCATGTCGATTTGTCCACTATACATTTTCCACCTTCACAGAAACTATTGTCCTCGTTATCCGTGAAATTGTTGACAAAATAA
This sequence comes from Olsenella sp. HMSC062G07, assembly GCF_001811895.1. NCBI lineage: Bacteria > Bacillati > Actinomycetota > Coriobacteriia > Coriobacteriales > Atopobiaceae > Olsenella > Olsenella sp. HMSC062G07. The sequence goes on along the minus strand of NZ_KV806948.1, from coordinate 3,389 downwards.
AACTTCGTACCTGCGGCAACCTCTTTATCAAATGTAACGATAATCTGTCCATCTGTTACCTGGACTTTTTGTATTGTCGGAGCAGCAGATGTTTCCGTTACCGTTTTGATTTTTAGGTCCGGGGCTTCAATTTTCCCAGAGGTTGATTTATCGGTATAGGTCACTTCATAGTAGGCATGATCCGTGCCATCGATAGAAAATACAACGCTTTCAAAGTCATTCGCAATGTCCGGATTGGCGTTCTTCAGCATTTCAATAGCTTCTGCTTGCTCATCGTTATTTATCTGGTTGGAGTTCGTGTGTTCAATCCAGATTTCGCCGGCGGGCATCTTCAATTTGTCTTTATTCTCGAAGGCTTTTGATGGCTGAGCATTTGCGGTCACCACATCAGAGGTAGCGCCATCCAAAGTTTGATAGGCAGTGACGGTATCGCCTGCCGCAACAGTAACGCCGCCAGGTAGATTTACCGTCCAACTAGTTCCACTTTTAGGGGTAACGGAAACAGTGGCTTTTTCGTTACCGTTCTTATCTTTTAGGGTCACATATACAGTCGATCTTACAGTCTTGTTGCCAACTCTTTTTCGTTGTACATTAGCGCCAGAAATAGTTGTGGCATCGTAAAAGACTTTGCCAATGGTCGGTGCCGGTAAAGTTGATTGGCGCACTGGCTGATCAACAATCTCCGGCCCAAGCTCTAGACCATCGCCCTGTTCCTCGTTGGATTTGATATTTGATGGTTCTTCCTTTACAGGAGGGACAATTTGCGTTTCAGGCTGAGGCTCGTCTTGCGAGTTTTTGGCATACGTAATTGGTGCCCATGACATAAACGAAATCATCAGGGACATCAATACAAGCGAAAAACCTCTGATAACATTTTTATGCTTTTTTGTTTTCATAATTACCTTACCCAACTACGGTATAGCGTTGGATTTCCCTTTCTCTGACGTTTCCTATCAGTTTGATTAGTTCCAAATAATTTTTTACAAAGTATTGTAGATTTGTTTTCACCTTTGAGTATTATTCACGCCTTTCATTACGCATGAATACGTCATACAACTCTAGTGATCGATAGTCATACATTCAAATTATACACTCTCCACATCTCAATCGTGGACTCAATTTTATTTTTTATCAAAATAGGACACTTGATCTTTTGCCAGTTTGGCTCTTATTGCCATTTGGGACTGCGGTGGTTTTATCTCAAGGTGGGAAACTGTGCTGAAGTGGATGCCGTCAATCGGGCGTTGAACGACGGGGCGCGCATCAACAACCTGCGCATCAGGACCATCTGCGCAGACGAGAAGCATTTCGGGCAAGACAGGCCCGCGTGCCTTAATTGCACCCACGCGTTCAGGGGCAGGGTCAAAGGAAACTACTCGGGTTGGACCGACTAGAAAGGAACGATATGAAAATGGAACAATTCGAGGGAGTCTCCCTCCTCGGCCGAATCAGCTACGCGATTATGTGCGCGGAGAATTACCTTATAACCATCCATCCAGATCGCGACTGGCGCCCCCTCTTTAAGCTGCTCTGGTCCATCTGCGACGAAGGCACCTTCTGGGACGAATGGGCCAGCGAGGTTCTCGAAGTTTTGCCCGAGTACCTCTTTGAGTTTCCCACCTTCGAGCAATCCGATTTCGACCATCTTGATGAGACGACCTACAACACCATGAAATCACTGCTGAAGGATCACGACGCTGGGACGGATGCCTTGCTCGAGGGCATCCGAGATATGGAGGAAGCATACGCCTACACCGAGATTGACGGCATCGGTAAGGAAAGCCTGCGCATCCTCGAAGACATCATCGAAGTGCTGGAGAAGGCCGAAGTGCAGCTTCCGGATCCAAAGGAGGTAGCCTTCTCATCCTTCGAAGAGTGCAATGGCCGTGGCGACTCGTTTGACTTCCATTTCTTGTCGACAGTTTTGTAGCTTTGCCAAGCCAGGCGCATCACGGAAGCAATGCTTTTTGCGCTGAACTTGTACATGGTCGAAAGCCCAAGGATGTGTTGTCCGAAAGGGCTTAGAAGGGCTTTGAGAACCCCTCTGCCGAGCGCAGCCCAGCAGAGGGGTTTAGCATGCTTAGCTGGAAAAATGCGCCTTTCCGCTACTCCCACTCAATAGTTGCATAGCCCGTTTTCGTGTAGTCAGCGGGGCAGGTGAACTGGGACTTCTTCCACTCTCCTATCTTCAAAACCATGTAGTCGCCGTGTAGTCAGCAGTGACTACACGCTCTGTAGTCACCTGGGGAGAGTATTTTCACCCGATCGAAGAGTGACAGGCCTGACCTGCGGAAACGCAGTTCGATTGCGCGCAGCTGACTACATGGCCTGAAGTAGCGCCGACGGGGTGCGGCGCTCCCCGACCCGAGAGTGACAAATCCTGAGTGGAGAGTGACAGCGTTGATCTGGGTAAATGCTGCTTTAAGATCAGCTGGTGACTGCATCAGACATCGCAGGCAAAACAACCCATCTCCGAGTTGAATCTTGAGCGAGACGTTCGTTCACGCTGAAGATTCTTTCTTCCGGACGAAACAATAAGAGCAGAAAGCTTCTTGAACGCGGTCATCCCAATCTTGCGTCTCATAGCACGCATGTTGCCATGCTTTGCGGCGTGCTCGACGAACCAAGCCCGAATGCTGCCATGCGCGATTGCCGCTTTATCTTACTCATCAAGTTTTGAAAGGACGGAATCAATATGCTCATCGATTATCGCAGCCTCTTCATCGACCCCAAGATCGCAGAGGCGCACGCATAGACCGATACGAGAGAATACAACCTCAAGTTCATATCTTGCAGTTATCGAGCTTTTCAATTCGCTCGTCTTTTTCCTCTCCTTTTACAAGCAGCCTGCTGCGGGTCCGCGTGATTGCTCTTGGGCTGTCGAGAGGCTTCTTGAGACGCTCGATGCCTTCAGGGAGCGAAAGTATACCTATCAGGACTCCGATTTCTACCTGGAGCAGGTTTTGGATTCTGTTGCTAGTGAGATAATCCCTAGTGATTTCGCCAGGTTGGCTTTGAAGCAAATTTTACTGCGCTCGAATTGAATATGGAATCATGCTAGGCCGTGAAGCATTGGCAATGCGGTTACATATACGCATGTTAAGACCCGTTGCTTGCGGCAACGGGGTTGTGCGGCATATAAAAAGGACGGCGAACAGCTGGAAAGGAGGTCGTTCGTATGTTGAACGAGAACATCAAGGCTTTCAGGAAGGCAAAGGGCCTTTCGCAGGAAGAGCTCGCCATCAGGCTAAACGTCGTCCGTCAAACAGTATCCAAGTGGGAGCAGGGCAGGTCGGTGCCCGATGCCGACATGCTCATCGCTCTCTCGGAAACACTTGAAACTCCTGTGAGCGTTCTGCTTGGCGAAGCCGTCGTTGAGGAGGCCCCCG
>NZ_KV806947.1:66699-89137 GCF_001811895.1 Olsenella sp. HMSC062G07 | reverse complement strand
TTGTCAAAGCGCTGGGGTTTGTCGGCCTTTTGGGAGAGGCTTGTGGGCACTGTGAAGCTGATTGATTGACCTGGCTCCAGCGACGGGATGGTCCATGCGAGAGTGCGACCGTCGCGCGTGAGGCTTGCCGCAATCTCGTCCATTCCCTGGGTAAGTGCGTTGCCATCCTTGTCGGTGCCACTCACCGTAATGTTGTCCTCATCAATGTCCAGTCCCTCAGGTACGGGATCGCTGACCTTCACGTTGGCAAGGGGAAGCGCGTCATCCTCGTTGGTCACCGTAATGGTGTACGCGATGGGCTCGCCCTGCTCGTTCTTAATTTTTGCGGGCGCGTCTTGGGTACCCGAGGCGGGGTCTGACGACTTGGTAAGCCCAAGGTTCACCATATGGAGCTTGACCGAGCTTGCCGCATAGAGGTCGTTTGTCAGGGGGCTTGCCCCACCCGTTGCGTTAACGCACCTCACGCGGTGCTGGTTGACGGCAAGCGTGCCGTCCAGCTTGTCGTTTGCGGCTTCGTCCTTTGTGGAAGAGTCCATATTGATATAGGCCACGAGCGCCGATCCGGGGGCCAGGACAAAGTCATCCCCACCCTTGGTCTTGGAGACGTCAATCGCTATCGCACGTATGGCGTTCTTGGTTGTCTCGGGTAGCGAAGCGCCCATCTGCGCTAGGTCGTCTGTCCCCTCGTATTTTGTCCACACCTGCGTGTTGGAGAGGTCTGTGTCTGCCTCGCTGGGGACGGCGGTAGCGTAGTAGAGCACGGGCTGAGCATGGTCGTTTGCCCCGGTCTTTCCAAAAGAGGTGCGTCCAGCGATAGCCGAGAGGTCAACGCTTCTAAAGTGGCCCCGCCATGCAGAGCTCTGCGCCGGCGAGCCGCCGTGTGCGTCCGCACCGTTCTCGAGGGTGTCATAAAAGACGATCTCCGTGCCTTTGCTGGCCTTCTCCTGGTAGTAGGCCAGGCGATACTGATAGCTGGAGTCCGTGTAGACGTCGCTCGTGTCTGCGTGGACGTCCTCGAAGGTCTGACCCAGCTCGACGTTGCGAACCTGCTGTTCGGTGCCCGCCTCGGTCACGTTGACCGGCTTGAAGCTCACGGGCCTGTGCGTCAGGCCAAAGCCGACGGTATCGCCTGTCTCCGCGTCGCGAACCGCGTCTGCCAGCGAGGTGAAGTAACGGTACGTCTCGGGATTGTCCGTCTTGGAGAAGTCAATCTGCGCGGGATCCCACTCGCCCTTCGAGGTGTTCACGAAGGCGACCGTGTTGAGGATGTCGGCTCCCCTGTCACGGATGTTCGCATAGGAGTTGACCAGGTCAAACTTGAGGTAAAGCCTAAACGTTGGCGCGTCATAGCCGGTGTACTTCATCGTGCCGTCGTCGTTGCGCACGCTATAGGCGCTCTCCTCGGGCGGAAGACCTTTGAGCGTTACCTTGAGCATCGTAAGGCCGCTGCCCTGGTAGTTGGGAATCGTCTCGACGTCATAGTACGAGGCGTCAAAGGGAACGTACAGATGACGCGTGTTGGGATAATGCCAGCGCCCAACCTCGATGCTCGACTTGTCCAGCGTGGTGCCTGCGGGCAAAAGATCCCAAAAGACGCCAGATGAGATCACGTATTTGCCCATCAGCTCCTCGTTCTCGCTATAGCATGCCCTGAGGTTCATGCCGTCGCCCAAGGTACCCAAGTTATTGAAGGCCATAACGGTGTAGGTGACACGCTGCTTTGCCTTGTCGGGGATGTCCGTGACGGGGCTCGCGCTCTTGAGGACGCCGCTGTTCCTGGAAATCTGATTGAGGCGATAGGCTATGTATACGTTGTGTTCGTCATCCGTGCTGGCCGTCACCCCGGAAAGCCTCCGCGTGGTGAGGTCGCCAGCCTGCTCGGCGGTCTTTCCCTCCATGAGCTTGTAGTCGGCCGGAGCCGTGTAGTAGGTCTCCTTGCCATCCTTGATGTTTTGGTGCACATAGTCCCTGACCCTCTTCGAGGGAAGCAGGACCTCCGTGGTCACCAGGGACAGGCTGCTTTCGTAGTAGGAGCTCTCATGGCTGACGCGCACGTCCACGACGTCATCCGGCAGCGTGACACGTGCCGTGCCCCTAACGTTGACGTCCTGGAAAAACTCAAAGTTATTTTGCCCTGCATGCCTGATATAGAGGCTCACGGGCTTTTGGTTGGCGTAGTCCTTGGAAGGAGACGACATGCGCTCCCACACGCCCGCCTGGGAATACACCGCATCATATTCCTGCAAGCCTATCGTTACCTGAGTGTAGCGATAGTCGTCGTCGGAAAGGTTGACGGGGTCGATCAGCTTGTCTGTGGTCCCGGGTATGCGGCCATTGCCGTCACCGGTAGAGAGAATCTTTCCCCGCTCCGAGATGACCATGGTCCTTGGCTCACAGGAGTACGTATGGGCGTCCTTGTCCCAGGTGGGCCTCACAGGTCCGCTGTCGGCAACGTGAGTGAAGGAGTCGGTACCCCAGAAGCCCCCTTGCACTTCCGCCTTCTTACCGGCGTCAAGAGCGCTTTGGCCACCATAGTTGACCCGCGCGTCCGTATCGTTCAGGTTTTTGCCGTCAGACCTCAGGTGGGTATACTTCCTGTATCCATAGTTGCCCTTCTCGAGGAGCAAGATGTTGGCCGCAGTCGTTGCGCTGACCTCAAAGCGGTGCGGTTCTGCCGGGTTGCTAGGGTCGTCCTTGGAGCTCTGGGTGACCTTGACCGTGTTGTGCACGTCGATGCCCTGCTTTTCCATGTCCACGCCACGGGCCTTAGCATCCGTAATGAGCGTGTTGGGATAGCGCATCAGGAGGACGAAGGCCTTCCATCCGCCGGCGTTGCCGCTGGAAATTGCGTTGTTGTACGTGCCGCCAAGATCGAGATACGCTTGGCTGTTCCACCGGGAGTTGACAAGGGAGGATTGGATGCCCTCGTATACGATGGGGCTCGTCTTTGCAGCCCCGTCAGACCACAGACGCCCCTCCCAGTCCTTGGCTAGGTCGCCGAGCGTGGTCAGGTTGAGCCCCTGGTACATGCGGGCAAGATCGCTGAACGCGACCTTTTGGTCGGCGGTCCAGGCGCCGACCAGCTGCCCACCTTCGCCCGCGGCAGACCCCACGTTCTCGAAGGTGTAGGTGAAGGGCTGGCTGCTGGATTCGGTCGTCGTCCCAAAGCGCCTGATCTGGGCGGCATAGGCAACGTAGAAGTAATCGTCCGCGTCGGCCGGCTTGGGACCCCAGCTTGGCTGCCAGGTCAGATAGGTGTCCTCGGTGGGCCTGGGGGTGGCCTGACTCAGGCGCTTGATGGTGAGCGCAGGCGGCTTTGCCTCGGTGTGGACCTTGACCGTGAGCGTGACGGTCTGCGTGAAGTCAGCGTTGCCGTCCAGGTCCTTGTCCACGCTCAGGGTGACGTCAAAGGTCTTCTCGTAGTTTCCCTGCGCGTCCACGCTCAGGACAGTTGGGATGAAGTGATAGTTAAACAGGAAGCTGTCCGCCTTGGATCCCGAGATGGCCTTGGCGTTCGTGGCGATGACCCTTGAGCCGTCGTCGCTTGTTGCATAGTTGAAGCTGGTCGTGTCGGCGATGGCGGGGGCGGAGGGCACCTGCGTCTGGAACTGGCTCAGGGGGCTGAGGGGGTTCTTATTGATGTCAACGTAGGTATTCGTGTCGCCATCCCAAGTGACAAACAGCGAGGAGGGGGCGCTCACCGTAACCGAGCCCGCCGGCAGGCTCGTGACGTTTCCCGTGTCCGTAAGATTGAAGGAAATGTCCACGGATGCAACATACGGCCTGTTGTACAGCGGATGGGAGGCAGTGCCAAACGATAGGGTAGCGGGGTTCTCATATTCATAGCCCGTGGTGGTCGCATTGAAGGGATTGCCCCACTTGGCCACAAACTTGTAGTCGGGCTCCGCAGGGGCGGGGGCCTTTGCGGGAGCGGAGGGCGCCGTGGCCGCAGAAGCGGAGGCAGCGGCGTCAGCGGGGGCCACCGTTGACGCGGAGGTCTCCTCGGCGGAGGCGGCAGCATCTCCAGTGGAGGCGGGAGCTGCAGACGCCTCAGCGGGCGCAGAACTGTTCTCGGCGGCGGGAGCGGCCATGGCGGGAAGCGCCACGCCCGCAGCGACAAGGAGGACGACGGCAAACGCCAGGCCTGCGTTGCGGCGGAGCTCGCACAACGCAGACCGCAAACCTCCCCGTGGCGTGTTGGTCCTAGTGTCTCGCATGGCGCTCTCCCTTCCCCGCACGGGTGACAAGCCGCGCGAATACAGCAAAATTGCACGTATCAGCCGGCGTACGGCCGTGCGCTGGCTGATACGTGCATATTAAGTCCTTTTACCATGTATTCAGCTTGCAAACAAGCAAGAGTGCCTAAATAGCCATCCGTCTGTAAACCGTTTTGGCCCAGGTTATGTCGCTCGTGCCCTCAAAATCGCTCCTTCAGCCCATTTGCACGTTCAGGACCCGCCTCGGCGGGTTCTTTTTTTGCGCGATGCTCGGGGGGTCCCGTTCAAAGCGTACGTCTGGACGGGTCTGAATAATCGAATCCTGGGCAAACGTAAAAGTTAGCCTCCGCGACGCGCACTTTAGGCGGGGGAGGCCGAGCATCCGGCCGCGCGCCGGGCCGGCCCGTAGCCAGAACACGACGCTTGTGTCAAAATCGCGGGCTTTGGGCCGGGATTCTGACACAAATGTCGTGCTTTGGCTAAGCCCTGCGGCCCAGCCAGGCATCGCGGCCCGGCCAGACGTCACGGACCGGTCAAGCCCCGCGCGCCAGGCAGGCATCGCGGCCCAGCCAACCGCCGCGGACCGGTCAAGCCCCACAGCCCAACCAGAGAAGATCGTAAAAGGCCGCCAGAAGGCGCCCGGCGGGAGGCGCCAAGGGTCGCCCACCCGCTCACGCGAGCAAGCATGCCTACACGTTGAACAGGAACTCCATGACGTCACCGTCTTGGACCACGTAGTCCTTGCCCTCCATGCGGAGCCTTCCCGCCTCGCGCGCGCCCGTCTCGCCGCCCAGGGCAACGTAATCGTCAAAGCTGATGGTCTTTGCCTTGATGAAGCCACGCTCAAAGTCGGAATGGATGACGCCGGCGGCCTCGGGTGCCTTGGCGCCGATGCGCACGGTCCACGCGCGCACCTCCTTGGGCCCCGCGGTGAAGTAGCTCTGCAGGCCCAGCAGCCGATAGGCCGCCTGCGCCAAGGTCTGCAGGCCGCTGTGCTCTAGCCCCAGGGACGCCAGGTACTCCGCCGCCTCGTCGGCGTCGAGCTCGGCAAGCTCCGCCTCCACCTTGGCGCAGATCGCGATGGGTTGCCGGGCTCCCATGGGCGCCGGAACCTGGGTCACCGCGTCCTCGTCAACGTTCGCCACGTAAAGAATCGGCTTCATCGTGAGCAGGAAGAGGTCGTGCGCGCAGGCTCGCTCGTCATCGCTCATCGGGAGGTCGGCGGCGCGGTTGCCATCGTCGAGCCATGCCTGCAGGCGCTTGGCCACAGCGAGGCGCGGCGCGCACTCCTTGTCGCGCTTGGCCTCCTTCTCGAGCTTGGGAATCGAGCGCTCCAGCGACCCCAGGTCGGCCAGGACGAGCTCAGTCTGAATCGTGTCCACGTCGGCGGCGGGGTCCACGCGCCCGTCCACGTGCACCACGTCGGCATCAGAAAAGTACCTCACGACCTCGCAGATGGCGTCGCAGTTGCGGATGTTGGCGAGAAACTGGTTGCCCAGGCCCTCCCCCTCGTTAGCGCCGCGCACCAGTCCTGCGATGTCCACGAACTCGACCGTGGCCGGCACGACGCGAGCGGGGCTGACTATCTTGGCAAGCTGCCCGAGCCGCTCGTCGGGCACGTCAACGACGCCCACGTTGGGGTCGATGGTGGCAAAGGGGTAGTTTGCCGCCAGGCCGCCCTTCTTGGTGAGGGCCGTGAACAGGGTGGACTTGCCGACGTTGGGCAGCCCCACGATTCCGATAGACAGCGACACGGTATGCTCCTTAGCAGCTCTTCCGATGTGACAGACTCTTATGGTGTAACGAACCCTTACGGTGTGACGGACCCTAGCTTAGCGCAGTGGGGACCATGACGCGCGACCTATGCCGTGGCGTCGCTCCCATGCCGCCGCGTCGCAGGCGTGCGGCGGGTGGCGCACCGACCGCGCCCGCCGACGCTACTTCGTATCGTCATCCAGGCGCTCAAGGGCGTCGAGCGCACGGTTGAGCTGGCGCCTTCCCTCCTTGGCAGCCTTGTGCGCCCTCTCCATCTGCTGCTGTGCCTCGCGCTTGCGACGCTCTGCCTCCTTGTCGCGCACGACAAGCTCGCTGGGGTCGCAGGTTTCCATGGTCAGGGCATCCTCCGGGCACACCCGCACGCACGCCGCGCAATTGATGCAGTAGGCCGTCTCCACCGAAAAATGCCCCTGCGCGTCGAGCTCGCAGGCGTTGACGGGACACATGCGCGTGCAGACGTCGCACATGGTGCAGCGCGTGGTGTCGCAGGAGGGAACCTGCAGGCGCATGCGCCCTGCTAGGGCGGGGTGGCCCTGGAGCATGCCCAGCACGGTGCGACGCTTTTGGGTGAGGATGCGCTGACGACTGGCGGAGGTCTTGCCGCCCACGGCGTTCTCCAGAGACTGCTGCATGCGATAGAGCTGGTCGGCGTGGTCCTTGACCTTCTTGGCGACTGCCTGGGCGCCCGCCAGCGCCGGGTTCATCGAGGTCAGGGCGGCCTGCCCCGCGCGGCGCATCTCGTTGAGGAACTGGCCGCGTCGATAGGCGCGCGTCTGCTCGTGATTGAGCTCCCCCTCGTCCACCTCGAGGCCCACCGACGCCTGGGACCACTCCTCGGCCACAGAGATCTCCGTGGCGTAGGCCTCCTCGCCCGTGGTGGTGCGGCAGCGGTCGCAGATGCCTAGAGGCAGGTACACGCTGACGTTGTCATAGTCGGCGATCAGCGAGAACCACAGCTCGCGCGGGATGAGGCCCACGCAGGGCAGCAGCACCTCGTTGTCCTTGGGAAGCCTGCCGAGGGCGCGCGTGCAGGTGACGTAGCACTGCTCATGGGCGCTGGCGGCGCGCACGATCTTGTCATAGAGCTGCCGCGTCATGAGTCGCTGCGCCACGAAGACCTCACTCGGGCAGACCATGGTGCACAGGCCGCACATGCGGCACGTGTCCAGGACGCGAATGCTCGCCTTGTGGATCTCGATGGCGTCCACCGGACAGATGTCCAGGCACAGGCTGCAGCAGGCGTCGGCCACCTCTTGGCTCACGAGCGAGCTGGCCTTGCAGCGCGTGCAGAAGACCGAGTTGGAGCGGGGGCGCTCCTTGTAGTCGGAGGGGTCGTACTGCCTGACCTTTGAGGGGTCGATCACCGCATCCGTCAGGCTGCCAAGAGGGTTTTGCAGGCCGCTGAAGCCGTCCCGGATGTCTATGAGGTCATCGAGAACATCGTGCTCGTCACGTGCGTCAGCCATGAGGTCCCTTTCCGCCGGGGCGAGAGGTGCTCGCCGGGCGTCTGCCCTGAGCAGCCATTCTAGCACGGCGCGACCTGCCCCACGTGGCGCCTATCCCTCGACGATGGCGATGCTCGCGCTCGTGCCCAGACGATCGGCGCCGGCGGCCACCATGGCATCGGCCTCCTGTCGGTTATGGATGCCGCCCGCCGCCTTGATCTGGCAGGCGTCTCCCACCGTCGCTTTCATAAGCTCGACGGCATGAATCGTGGCGCCCCCCGTGCTGAAGCCCGTGCTCGTCTTGACAAACGCGGCACCAGCGGCCATGCAGTCCTTGCAGGCGCGAACGATCTGCTCGTCATCCAGCAGACAGCACTCGAGGATGACCTTGACGGGGTGGCCGTCCGCGGCCTTCACGACCTCGGCGATGTCGTTTTTCACGTACTCGTCGTCTCCGTCGATGAGCTTGCCCACGTTGATGACCATGTCGATCTCCGCAGTGCCATCCAGCACCGCCTGGCGCGCCTCGGCAACCTTGCCCGCCGTGGTGGCGGCCCCCAGGGGAAATCCTATGCAAGTGGTCACCCCCACGCCGGAGCCGGCAAGGCGCCTGGCGGCAAAGGCCGTCCAGCAGCCGTTGATGGAGACCGTCGCAAAGCCGTATCGCTTGGCCTCGTCGCACAGGCGAGCAAGGTCGGCTTCGGTCGCGTTTGCCTTGAGGATGGTGTGGTCGATGCGCGCGTTAAGATCCATGGGGTCGCCTTTCCGGTTGGCCTTGCTGGCGAAGACGGGCCGATGCTATCCCGTACCGCACGCGTCCGTCAAGATGGCCACGACGGTGCCGGGTGCTTGGGGGGTCCCGTTCAAAGCGCACGTTTGGGCGGGCCTTGATGATCGAATCCTGGGAAGACGTACGTGTTTGCCTTAGTGGCGCACGCTTTGAACGGGGGTGCCGAGCATCCACCTGCCCTCGTCCCAACATGCGGCATGGCATGCAGCCTCGCGCGACAAGAAGGGACCCCGCCGCGACTGCGGCGGGGTCCCTTGAGATCAGGCGGTGCGACGCAGGGGCGTCGCGTCCTGCGAAACGTCCCGACGCGCGGAACGTCACGGCGTGCGGCCAGGCCGCAGAGGCCTAGTACATGCCGCCGCCCTGTCCGCCGGCAGCGGCGGCGCGAGAGATGGCGTCCTCGATGGAGGTGTCCTTGGGCTCATCGGAGACGGTCGCCTCGGTGATGAGAATCAGCGAGGCCACGGAGGCGGCGTTCTGGAGCGTGGTGCGGGTGACCTTGACGGGGTCAAGGACGCCCATCTCGATCATGTCGCCCCACTCGCCGTTGGCGGAGTTGAGGCCCTGACCCGCAGGCAGGCTCTTGATCTTCTCGACAACGACGGAGCCCTCAAAGCCGGCGTTCTGGGCGATGGTCTTCACGGGAGCGGCGAGGGCCTTGCGGATGATCTCGACGCCGATGCGCTCGTCGTTGTCAGCGCACTCGACGGCCTCAAGCGAGGCCTCGGCCTGCAGGAAGGCGACGCCGCCGCCGGCTACGATGCCCTCCTCGACCGCGGCGCGCGTTGCCTGCAGCGCGTCCTCGATGCGGTGCTTGATCTCCTTGAGCTCGACCTCAGTGGCCGCGCCCACCTTGATGACGGCGACGCCGCCGGCGAGCTTGGCCATGCGCTCCTGGAGCTTCTCCTTGTCGAAGTCGGAGTCGGTGTGCTCGATCTCGCCCTTAATCTGGGCGATGCGGTCGGCAATAGCCTCCTTGGCGCCGCCACCGTTGACGATGGTGGTGCTGTCCTTGGTGACCTTGACCGACTTGGCGCGACCGAGCATCTCGGCGGTGACGTCGGTGAGCTCGACGCCGAGCTCCTTCATCGCGGGCTGGCCGCCGGTGACGATGGCGATGTCCTCGAGCATGCGCTTGCGGCGGTCGCCGTAGCCGGGGGCCTTGACGGCGCAGACGTTCAGCGTGCCGCGGAGCTTGTTGAGGATCAGGGTGGCCAGGGCCTCGCCGTCAACGTCCTCGGCGATGATGAGCAGCGGCGAGCCGCTCTTCTGGATGCCCTCGAGGACCGGGAGCACGTCCTGGATGTTGGAGATCTTCTGGTCGGTCATGAGGATGTAGGGGTTCTGGAGCTCCGCCGTCATGGTCTCGTTCTCGGTGGCGAAGTAGGGCGAGATGTAGCCCTTGTCAAACTGCATGCCCTCGACGGTGTCGATGTCGATGCCGAAGGTGTTGGAGTCCTCGACGGTGATGACGCCGTCCTTGCCCACGACGTCCATGGCCTCGGAGATCTTCTTGCCGATCTCGGGATCGACCGCGGAGATGGTGCCCACCGACGCGATCTGCTCAGAGGTGGAGACGTCGCGGGAGGCGCCCTTCATCTCTTCCACGGCGATGGCGACGGCCTTGTCGATGCCGCGACGGATGGCGATGGGGTTGGCGCCGGCGGCCACGTTGCGCAGGCCCTCGTTGACGATGACCTGGGCCAGGAGCGTGGCGGTGGTGGTGCCGTCACCCACGGTGTCGTTGGTCTTGGTGGCGACCTCCTTGACGAGCTGGGCGCCCATGTTCTCGATGGGGTCCTTGAGCTCGATCTCCTTGGCCACGGAGACGCCGTCGTTGGTGATCGTGGGGGCGCCGTAGGAGCGCTGGAGCGCCACGTAGCGGCCCTTGGGGCCCAGGGTGGTGGTGACGGCGTCGGCCAGGGTGTTCACGCCCTTGGCGAGCTTGGCACGAGCGTCAGTGCCGAAGACGATGTCCTTTGCCATGATGTGTTCTCTCCTTTTTTGCTTGCCGTGATGCGATGTGCGCGACGATGGCGCGAGCGCTACTCGGAAATGATGGCGTAGATGTCATCGGCGCGGAGCAGCAGGAAGTCCTCGCCGTCAATCTTGATCTCGTTGCCGCCGAACTTGCCGTAGTAGACCTGGTCGCCAACCTTGACGTCCGGGGCGACGCGCTCGCCCTTGTCGTTGAGCTTGCCGGCGCCGACGGCCACGACCTCGCCGCGCTGAGGCTTCTCCTGCGCACCGGACGAGATGTACAGGCCGGTTGCCGTCTTCTCCTCCTTGGGGGCAGGCTTAACGAGAACGCGGTCGCCCAAAGGCTTAAGAGTCATGTTCAAGAACCTCCTTCTTGTGCGCCGCCAGGCGCGTTTCCTGCGATGACGTTGACCCCAGGCGCAAGGCTGGGAATCTTCGCCTCTCTACCGTTGAGAATAGTACCCCTCACGAGAGCCCTATACACCCACGAGATAAGAAATCTTCAGACAATGACTTAGATTTTCTGTTGTCCCAAGAAGCAGGACAATTTCTTCATGGTTTTGCGCGCGGCCTACAGGGCCTGCGGGGGCCCACACGACCGTGAGACGCGCGCGGGGTCGAGAGACATTGGGCCGCGCGGAATCGAGCGGCGGGGGTCGGCGAGGGCCCGGCGACCTGGCGTCAGCGCCCCTCTTCCAGCTCCGCCAGCTCGCGCAGCCACACCGCCGGGCAGGCGTCGCTCGGCATGCGTAGGTCGCCGCGGGGACTCACGGCCACCGACCCCACCTTGGGGCCGTCGGGCAGACAGCTGCGCTTGAACTGCTGGGCAAAGAAGCGACGGTAAAACGTGCGCAGCCACTTGAGGATCGTCGCGTCGTCATAGTTTGCCGCAGTCCCCCGGCCCAAGGCGTAGCGTGTCAGGCGATACACCTTCCTGGGCGCAAAGCCGCGGCGCAGCACCTGATAGAGGAAGAAGTCATGCAGCTCGTAGGGACCCACGAGGTCCTCCGTGCGCTGCGCGATGCTGCCGTCCTTTGCAAAGGGCAGAAGCTCGGGCGAGACGGGCGTGTCCAAGACGTCAAGGAGCACCCGCGAGAGCGCGTCAGCGGCACAGGTGTCGGCCACGTAGCGCACGAGGTGGCGGACGAGCGTCTTGGGGACCCCCGCGTTGACGCCGTACATGGACATGTGGTCGGCGTTGTAGGTGGCCCAGCCCAAGGCAAGCTCGGAAAGGTCGCCCGTGCCCACCACAAGTCCGCCCTCCTGGTTGGCGACGTCCATGAGAATCTGGGTGCGCTCGCGCGCCTGGGCGTTCTCGTAGGTCACGGAGCGATCGCTCTCATCGTGCCCGATGTCCCGAAAGTGCTGGCGCACCGCCGCCGCGATGGGAATCTCGCGCAGGGTGGCGCCCAGGGCCTTCGTGAGCTCAAGGGCGTTTCCGTGCGTGCGGTCCGTGGTGCCAAATCCCGGCATCGTGACGGCGATGATGCCGGCCGGCGCCAGCCCCAGGATGTCAAAGGCCCGCGCCGTCACGAGCAGCGCCAACGTGGAGTCAAGGCCGCCCGAGACTCCCACCACCGCGCATTCCGAGCGGGTGTGCGACAGGCGCTTGGCCAGACCATGCGCCTGGATGGCAAGGACGTCCTCGCAGCGCTCGTTGCGCCTGGCGGAGCTCGCCGGAACAAAGGGATGCGGGTCGACGCGGCGGGTCAGGCGGGTCTCCTCCCGCCTGAGCGAGAAGGGCGCGCACAGATAGCCTGCGGCCGCGGGGTCCGCAAGGGTCTTGAAGGTCGTCAGGCGGCGGCGCTCCGCCGCAAGGGCGCGGACGTCCACCTCGGTCAGCGCGGAGGCCGAACCAAAGGGCCTGGCCTCCGCCAAAAGGGCGCCGTTCTCGGCAACGAGGTCGTGAGCCGAGAACACCAGGTCCTGCGTGGACTCGCCCCAGCCCGCGCTGGCGTAGGCGTAGGCGCAGACGAGGCGGGCGCTCTGGCCCACGACGAGCGAGCGTCGGTAGTCCGCCTTGCCCACGACGGCGTCCGAGGCGGAGAGGTTGACGATGAGGGTGGCACCCGCCCGGGCGTGACTGATGGAGGGAGGCTCGCTCACCCACAGATCCTCGCAGATCTCGACGGCCACCACCAGCTCAGAAAGCTCCTCGCAGCAGAAGAGCTGATTGGCGCCAAAGGGGACGTCATGCCATCCGGCAAGGTCAACGCGGCGCGGCACCCTGGGGCCGGGGACAAAGTGACGCAGCTCGTAGAACTCGTTGTAGTTGGGGACGTTGAGCTTGGGCACAAGTCCCAGGAGCCTGCCATGGGCGAGCACCGCGGCGCAGTTGTGGAGCTTGCCGCCCGCACGAACGGGCAGACCGACGACGACCAGGGCGTCGAGGGAGGCGAGGTCCTGGGCCAGGCGCCTGAGGCCGCGCTCCGCCGCGTCGAGCAGGGCGTCCTGCCAGAAGAGGTCTGCGCAGGTGTAGCCCGTGACGCAGAGCTCGGGCAGCACGACGACCTTGGCGCCGTCATCCTCGACGGCCTGGGTGACCACGTCAATGCACGATTCGACGTTGGCCTGGACATCGGCGACCTTGACCTGCGGCGACGCTGCGGCGACCTTCACAAACCCGTCCTGCATGGTTCCTCCCTGCGTATGGTGACGTTGGCCTCGCGCCTGCGCGAGCCTCAAGGTGGCGCCGCCCTGGTGGGGACGCCGGCCTCGTGGGGCCATTGTCGCACGTCCGGCACGCCGCGGGGCACCAGACGCGGTGCGCGGGCGACACGACGCGTCACGGGGCGCCGGCGCGGCGGCGCGGGATCGGGCGGCGCAAGACGCGGCAAGGCGACTACGCCTCCCAGACGAGCCTCCCGCCCACGTACGTGGCAAGCGTGCGCGCCTCGGTGATGCGCCCCGGGTCCGCCGTCATGAGGTTGGCGTCGAGCACGACGAGGTCGGCCAGCCTGCCCGGCGCGAGCGTGCCCAGCTCCCCCTCGCGACCGCATACGTACGCCGAGCCGCGCGTGTAGGCGTCAATCGCCGTCGCCATTGATATGCGCTGCTCAGGCAGCCAGCCGCCCGCCGGGCCGTCGGCGTGAGGGTCCGCGCGCGTGACCGCGCACGCAAGCACGTCCAAGGCCGAGTCCGCGACGCAGGGCGCGTCGGTGCCAAAGGCCATCATGACGCCCGACGCCTCAAAGCTCGCAAAGGGCCACATGAAGTTTGCCCTTTTTGGCCCCAGGTCGCGAACGGGCTGAGCCGTGTCGATGATTAGATGCTGAGGTTGAACGGAGGCGACGACGCCTGCTGCGGCCATGCGCGCGACGTCACCAGGCAGGAGGTTCTCGACGTGCTCGATGGCATGACGTCCCTGGCGGGGGCTGCCGTAGCGCGCACGAGCCTCGGCGAAGATGTCGATGGCGGTCGATACGGCCTTGTCTCCGATGGCGTGGATGCGCGTGGCTAGGCCCCTCTCTGCTGCCGCGAGGACGTAGGAGCGCATCAGCTCGGGATCCACGGTGGGCCGGCCGCAGTCGCCCGGGACGTACGGGTTTGCGTACGGCTCGTGCAGCCACGCCGTGTGAGCGCTCGAGATGCCGTCAAAGAACTGCTTGGTGCCGGGCACTCGCAGATAGCTGCCCGCCAGGCGCGCCCGCAGAGTCTCGACGCGCTGGTAGCTGCCCACGTTCTGCGGAAAGAGGCTCACGCGCACGGGCAGGCTGCCCCGCTCATCACCCAGCCCGATCTCCCCCTCGTCCAGCAGGTCCTCGTAGATGCCCTCATAGACATAGTCCACGCCCGGCACGGCGCAAAGCGCCATGTCGCAGACGGAGGTGATGCCCTGCGACACGCTCATGCGCATGTAGGAGCGATAGGCCGCAAGCACCTCCGCGCGGGGCAGGGTGTCAAAGACCTTGGCCGCATACACCATGGCAGCAGCCTCGCGCAACACGCCCGTGAGCTGGCCGACTGAGTCCCTCTCAAAGCTGCCGCCGGGCGGCGGGGCGCTCTGGGACGTGATGCCCAGACACTCCAGCCCGCGTGAGTTGAGCCAGAGCGTGTGAAGGTTTCCGGCATAGAGCGCAACGGGCCTGTCGGGAAAGACCCTGTCCAAAGACGCCCTGGTAGGGGGCGTACGGTCATCCCACAGGGCCGAACGCCAACCCTGGCCGATGAGCCATCCGTCCTTGCCCGCGGGCGACTTGGTGGCGGCAAACGCGCGCATGATGCTGACGCAGTCCTCCTCGCTTGCGCCGTCGCAGTGGCAGGCGAGCGGCGAGCGAAAGAGCGCCGTGTGAAACACGTGCTGGTGGGCGTCGTGAAAGCCGGGACAGACGAAGGCGTCGCCCAGGTCGCGCACGCGAGCGCCGTCGGTTGTCAGGGCCGCGAGCGCGGGACTGCGAGGGTGTAGGACGTCGCGGATGCGATCGCCTTCGATTACGAGGGCCGCAGGGACGTCGGGACGGCGCTTGTCAAGATAGACGTGGCGAGAGGTGATGACGGCAAGCGAGGAGCCTGGTCCGGCCATGGGACTTCTTTCCTTGCGGCGGCACATGCGCCACCTGCGGGCGGCACGTTGAGAAACGCATTCCCCACCTTAGCCAAAACACGGCAAACGTGTCAGAAAACGCCGCCAGGGGGCATATTCTTGTTTCAAACGTCGTGTTTTGGCTAAGCGACGGCACAACAGCCGCCCGAGCGGCGCACCTAGTCCTTCAGATAGCGCGCAAGAAACTCGCGAGTACGCGGCTGCGTGGGGCTGGAGAACATCTTCTGTGGCGCCCCCTCCTCCACGATGACGCCCTGGTCCATGAAGACCACCCTGTCGGAGACGTTCTTGGCAAAGGACATCTCGTGCGTCACGACCACCATGGTCATGCCGTCTGCGGCCAGGCGCCTCATGACCTCGAGTACCTCCCCCACGATCTCGGGGTCGAGGGCGGAGGTGGGCTCGTCAAAGAGCATGAGGTCGGGACTCATGCAGAGCGCCCGCGCGATGGCGACGCGCTGCTTCTGACCGCCCGACAGCGTGGAGGGCATGGCATGGACGAAATCCGCGAGACCCACCTCGCCCAGGTGCTCGAGCGCCATCCGCTCCGCCTCGGCCCTGTTCGCCTTCCTGAGCGTGACGGGCGCGAGCGTGCAGTTGCCCAGGACGTCCATGTTGTTAAAGAGGTTGAAGGCCTGAAAGCACATCCCTATGTTCTCGCGCAGCCTGTTGACGTCAACATGCTCGGCAGCAAGGTCCTGCCCATGGAACCAGATGTGCCCCGCGTCGGGCGTCTCGAGCAGGTTGATGCAGCGCAGCAGGGTGGACTTGCCCGAACCCGAGGCGCCTATGACCGTCACGACCTCGCCGGGCATGACCTCAAAGTCAATGTCCCTGAGCACCTCATGGCTGCCAAACGACTTGCGCAGGCCCGCGACCCTCACGACCGGGGACGCGTCCTGCCGTTCAGTGGTGTTGCGCATCATCGTGCCTCCCCCTTGGCCGGCATTGCGGCGGGCGTGTCGGACGTCCCCAGCACCACCTGGGTGCCCTGCACGTCAAAGCGCTTGCCAAACTTGCCCAGCAGCCACGAGGCCGCCAGGGTCAGGATGAGGTAGACCACGGCCGCCGCCACGTAGACCTCCATCTGCTTGTAGTACACGCCGGCTATGGTGCGCGTGGCAAAGGTGAGCTCCAGGACGCCGATGGCCATGAGCACCGACGAGTCCTTGATGTTGATGACCAGCTCGTTTGACAGGGCGGGAATGGCGTTCTTGATACCCTGCGGGAACACGACCCTGCGCATGGCCTGCCACTGCGAGAGGCCCAGCGAACGCGCCGCCTCGGTCTGCCCGGCGTCCACGGCGCCGATGCCGGCACGCAGGACCTCCATCATATAGGCCGTGGAGTTGAGCGAGACGGTCACCAGCGCGGCTACGAACGGCGACCACACCACGAGAATCTGCGAGGCCGAGAGGCCCCTCCCCGCCAGGACGCCCGTCCCCGCGTAGTAGATGATGAGGCCCTGGATCATCATGGGCGTGCCGCGCACGACCTGCGAGTACACCTTGGCAAAGCCGGCGCCCACGATCTTGAGAAGGCGCACGAAGTCGTTGTCGGAGCGGTCGGGCAGCTGCAGGCGCAGAAAGACGAGCGCCAGCGCCAGGAAGAAGGCGACCACGGTGCCCACCAGGGCGATGATGACGGTGTTTGCGACGCCCTGGACGAAGGTGGGCCACATGTTGCACAGCATGTACGCCATGGACCCAAAGAAGTCCGTGGGGTTGGTCGTCTGGGCCGCCGCCCAGCTCACGAGGCTGATGCCGCCCATGACCACGCGATCGACCGCAAAGAGCAGGACGATGACCCATATGACGTACGAGGCGTACCGCTCCGCCCGAAGCGCCCGGGGACGGCAGAAGGGAGAGCTTGCCCTATATGCGTCGCCCCTCCAGCGCAGCAGCTTGTTGACGAGCGCGACGAGCGACACCGCGACCCAGGCCAGAAGCAGGTAATACAGGATCGACTCCACGACATAGGACGCGGCGAGAAAGCTCATGCCGGGATGCGGCGTGTTGGCAAGCCAGAGGCCGCACAGCGCGAGGGCGCTCGTCCCCAAGAAGACGTAGCGGTGGTCGCGCGTGACAAAGCGCGTCATCAACGCGCATCGGGTGGGATGCGCGGCAGATTCGTGGCTCATGTGCGAGGCTCCTTGCGACGGGACAGGCAAAGGCGCTACTGGGGCAGGCGTTCCTGCACGGCGTCCCAGGCGGCCTGGCGCTCGTCCTGCGAGACGGACTTGATGGCGTCGTTGATCTTGGCGAGCACGTCATCGTGCCCCTTGGCGATGCCGACGTTGATGGGGACGTCCTCCTGGAAGAGGATCTTGCTGCCGTCGATCTGAACGGCCACAAGGTCGGGGTTGGCGACCAGAAGGCCCTTCTCGTTCTCGACGTCAAAGGTGATGGCGTCGCAGGTACCCTGGTTGAGGGCCGAGAGCTGCGCGGGGACCGAATCGACGGGCGTCATGTGATTGACGCCGTCGATCTCGTCGATGACCGTGTCGAGCAGCGTGTCGCGCTGACCGAGCACCGCCGCGCCCGAGAAGGCGCTCAGGCTCGTTGCGTCCTCGTAGGAAGAGCCCTTCTTGACGAGCAGGCCATAGTGGCCCACCCAGTAGGGGTCGGAGAAGTCGATGGACTGGCGGCGCTCGTCCGTGGCGGTCATACCGCCGCAGATGACGTCGATGACACCGTTGGTCAGACCCTCAACCAGACCTGAGAACTCCATCTTCACCGCGACGGGCTCAAGGCCCAGGGCCGTGCCGATCCTCTTGGCGAAGACGATGTCGTAGCCGTCGGCATAGGCGCCGTCCTGCCCCTGCACGGGAATGGTGTCGTCGGTGGACTCGGAGGTCTGCCAGTTGTACGGCGGATAGGCAACCTCCATGCCCACGCGCATCGTGCCGTTGTCGCCAAAGCCCGACGCCGCGGATGGGGAGGACGAGCCCGTGTTGGCCGTCTGCGTGGAGGGACCGCACGCGCTCAGGAGCGTCGAGCTGGCAAGGGCCGCAGCGCCCAGGCCCGAGGCCTTGAGGAAGTCACGGCGGGTGCTGGCGTTGGCTGCGTTCATGACGGAACCCCTTCCTGGCTGGTGAACTGTCGGACCAGTGTACGACCGTCTTTCGAGCGATCGGAGGAGGCGAGCAGAACGTAATGGCCTTGAAACCGCATGAACATCTGCGTGAATTGTCAGAAACGCAGAAGTCATGACAAAAATATGCACTCTGACCGGCGAGGGCGCACGTCAAGACGACACGTTGGACACGGCCTCATGCGCATCGGCGGCCTTATGCGCGTCAGAAGGGCACGAGCACGGCGTCAGGCTCCTGGATCAGCCCAAAGGGCGTCGTCATGACCGTGACAGAGAGCGCAAGGATGAAGGCGGCAAGGACAAGCCCCACGACCGTGACGACAAGCTTGAGCCCGTGCCTGGTCAATCACACCACCCCGCCTGAACGTCACCTTGTCGTTGCTCGTGCAGACTTCATACCGTATGCCCTGACGGCAGGGGCTTCAAGCAATTTGTCAAATTGACCGACAATTACACAATTCAGCACGCTGGTGAGTGCCGCCGACGCCTTTCGTGGTGTGCGGCGTCCAAGCGTCATGGAGCGTCAGGGGGACGGAGGACGCGGCTCAAAGTCTCCCGAGGCTCGCTTGTTCGCAAGGGCCTAACGCCCCGGCCACCCGGGCGCGACGACGGGTTGCGCCTCAGATGACCAACAGCCGAGCCTGGCGTTGGGGTCCGCGTCCTGGGTGAGCGCGACGAGCACGCCCGACTGCCAGTTGCGCAGCGCCGCCAGCGCGATCATGGCGCCGTTGTCGCCGCAGACCGCCAGAGGCGGCACAGTCACGCGAATGCCCCGTCGCTCGAAGGTGCGGCGGTATGCGGCCCTGAGCTGCGGGTTGGCAGCGACGCCGCCGCCCACGCAAAAGTCGTTGACGCCCGTCTCCTCCACCGCCGCGACGGCCTTGGCAACCTGCACGTCGATGACGGCGGCTTCAAAGGAGGCGGCGAGGTCGGGCAGGTTGATGGCGCGCCCCGCCTTGCTCTCGCCCTCGATGTAGGTGATGACGGCCGTCTTGAGCCCCGACAGCGAGAAGCGGTAGTCGTGACTGTGCAGCATGGCGCGGGGAAAGTGAATGGCCTTCTTGTTGCCCCGCGCCGCTAGCCTGCTGATGACGGGGCCGCCCGGATAGCCCAGGCCAAGCGCCTTGGCGACCTTGTCAAACGCCTCGCCCACCGCATCGTCTATGGTCGTGCCCAGGATCTCGTAGCGACCCCAGCCCTTGACGTGCACGAGCATCGTGTTGCCCCCCGACACCAGGCTCGCCACGAAGGGGGGCGTGAGGTCGGGCGTCTCGAAGAGGTTGGCCAGAAGATGCCCCTCCAGATGGTTGACGGAGGTGAGGGCGAGGTCGGCGGCGGCGCAGAGTCCCTTGGCAAACGCCAGGCCCACCACCAGCGCACCCACGAGTCCCGGTCCCGTCGTGACGCCCACGCAGGCGAGGTCCTCCGGCGCCAGCGTGTCACAGCCAAAGTGGGCCCCCGCCTGCGCGAGCGTCTCCTCGTACACGCCCACGATGGCCTCGACGTGCTTGCGCGAGGCGATCTCGGGGACGACACCGCCAAAGCGGGCGTGAAAGTCAACGGAGGTGGCGACCACGTTTGAGCAGATGACGCCATGCGAGTCTATGACGGCCATGGCCGTCTCGTCGCAGGAGGACTCGATGGCGAGCACGAGGTCGCCCGCCTCGCTGAGCGCCCGACGCGTCGCCTCGTCACGCGGTTTGGGCTTGATGGGCCAGGGGCGAATCGAGGCGGAAGGCTCGGGCATCCGCGCCTGGAGCCTCTCGTCCGCCCGCAGGGGCAGCGGCGAGCGCAGGACGAGCGCGTCGACCGGCGTTCCCGTGGCGTCAACGCCGTAGTAGCCGGGTCGTTCGCCCACCTGCGAAAAGCCGAGCGAGCCATAGAGCGACCTACCCGCCTCGTTGCCCCGCTCCACCTCAAGGGAGGCGCTCGTGGCGCCAAAGGTCTGGCCGTCGTAGGCGACGCGCGCCACGAGCCGGCTCGCCACCTGCTGCCGCCGACGCTCCGGGGCGACGACCACGTCCGTGATCTCGAGGTCCGAGCCCGCAAGCCGGCCGCCCGCAAAGCCGACTATCCTGCCTTGGTCATGCGCCACCCACCAGCTGCGCCGTGGCTGGGCGAGCTCGTCGGCGAACATCTGTCGCGTCCAGGGGGTGTGAGCCGCCGCGGCAAAGACGCGCCCCTCAAGCGCCGCCACCGCGTCGAGATCGGCGGCGATGAGGGGCCTCAGCTGCAGATGACGCCCGGCAAGGGCATCGCCCACGCCCGTGAGCCCCGCGGACGCAAGACGCTTGAGCCCCAGGCGGGCCCGTTCGTTTTCCTCGGCGTCCGAGAGGCGCGTGTAGATGGGAAGCACCAGCGCGGGGTCCCCGTCGCCGACGGCCGGCCGCGCGTCGGGGGCGGAGGCGGCACGCGCGAGCCCCTCCCCCGTGGGATGCCACAGGCTCTCGTCAAGCCGTCTCGTGAGTCCCGCCTGGGCGAGCAGCTCCGCATGGCGCCCGAGGCCGTCTCCCGTGAGGACGAGCTCGTCTGCGTCGGGGCGCGCGGCAAGCTCCTGCGCCGCTGCGGCAGCCTTGAGAACGCGCTCCACGTCAAAGCCGCGATGGGCGCCTCGCTCGTCAAGCAGGTAGACGCCGGGATACAGCTCGCCTCGCATGGCGTCGCCCACGACGGCGAGCCTGCCGCGCACGCCCGACTGCCAGGCGGTCCAGGCGACGGCGTCAAGGGTGGAGGCGCCGTGCAGGGGCACGCCGCGGCCGCAGGCAAGGCCCTTTGCCGTCGCGATGCCAATGCGCACGCCCGTGAAGGAGCCGGGACCCCGACCCACGAGCACCTTGGTCACGTCGGCCATGGTGAGGCCGGCGGCGGCAAGCGTCGAGAGGGCCGTGGTCGTCAGCTCGACGTTCGCCCGGCGGCGGCAGAGGTGGTCGGACGACGCCAGCACGTCAAGACGCCCCTCGTCGACGCGCACGACGGCGCAGGCGAGCATGTCGGTGGAGCTGTCAAGGGCAAGGACGATGGACATGATGGCATCAGCCAATCCGTCGGCCGCGCACGCCGCGGTCGGCATCGGTCGGTGGGTACGGGGGCTAGTGTAGCCCTCTTGCAACGGGCGGGCGGGTTACGCCTGCGGTCCAGGGCCGGGAGGCTGAGGCTGTGGGTGACCGGGGGCGCCAGGGACGACTACGCCCGGGCGCCACCTCCCACCATGTCGCGCAGCGTACCAACCAGCTTGTCGCCGCGCGCGTCGTGAGACACGAGGCGCAGCGACCGCGGAGGCTCCACGCCGGGCGCGACCTGTCCGTCAAGCCGAGACACGAAGACGTCCACGCGCTCGTCGCCGATCTGCTCGACAAACTGCTCGCCCCATTCGATGACGCAGGGCCCGTCGCCGCCGAGCACGTCGTAGAGGCCCACGTCGACGAGCTCGTCGGGGTCGGAGAGGCGGTAGAGGTCAAAGTGGTACAGAGGCAGCTCTGAGCCCTGGTAGACCATCTCGATGGTGAAGGTGGGGCTCGTCACGTCGCCAGCCACCCCCATGCCCGCCGCGATGCCCTTGGTGAGCTGCGTCTTGCCGGCGCCCAGGTCGCCTGTGAGCACGAGCACGTCTCCCGGGCGCAGAAGGCCGCCCAGGCTGCGACCAAGCGCGATCGTCTCGTCCTGGGACGTCGTCACGAACTCAGCTTCCATCCTTTACCCCCTCGTCAGACGCCTCGGGGTTGACCCTGAGCCACGCCCCCGCCATGGCGAGGTCCTCCCTGAGCAGGGGCAGCCAGTCGGCATGGTAGATGCAGGCGGCGGGATGGAAGGTGGGGCACACCACAAAGTGGCCCACCTGATAGAGCGCGCCTCGAAGCTTGGTGACGCCCCGCTCGGTCTTGAGCAGCCACTGCGAGGCGAAGTTGCCCAGCGTCACGATCATGTCGGGCCAGACGCTGCGCACCTGCTCCCTCAGGAAGGGCGAGCAGGCCTCGATCTCGCCGGGCTTGGGGTTGCGATTGCCCGGCGGACGACACTTGACCACATTTGCGATGTAGACCTCGTCGCGCGTGAGCCCGGCCACCGAGAGCAGCTCGTCGAGCTTGTGGCCCGCCGCGCCCACGAAGGGCTCCCCCTGAAGGTCCTCGTTTCGTCCGGGACCCTCGCCGATGAACATGACGCGCGCGTGCGGGTTGCCGACGCCAAACACGATGTTGGTGCGCGTCTGTCCCAGCTCGCAGCGCAGGCAGTCGCCCATGACCGCCCGAATCTCGTCCAAGGCGACCTCGCCGGGCGCCGGGGCGTCATGTCCGGGTATCTTGAGTGCGCTCATGTCGGAGGGCTCCCTTCGCCCACGGCCACCGTCCCTCACGCGCTCACACGTAGACCTTGGGCAGCCTCTGCCCAAAGTTGCAGGTGACCTCGTAGTTGATCGTGTCTCGGAGCGTCGCCATCTCGTCCGCGCCGATGTACTCGTCGCCGTCGCGACCCATGATGGTGACGACGTCGCCCGGGGCGACGGGCGCGGTCGTCTCGACGCTGTGAGGGCGCCTCTTGCTGACGTCCACGGAAAACATAAGCTGGTCCATGCAGATGCGTCCCACCTGGCGCTGGC
>NZ_KV806947.1:0-66599 GCF_001811895.1 Olsenella sp. HMSC062G07 | reverse complement strand
CTGGCGCTGGCCCGCCACGATCACGTCCATACGGTTGGACAGCGAGCGAGCGAGGCCGTCGGCATAGCCGATCGGGACGGTGGCGACCTGGATGTTGGGCGTGGGAACGCGATAGGTCAGGCCGTAGCTGACCCCCTCGCCGACGGCAGGGAAGATCGCCCTGGTGACGCGGGCGCGCACGCTCATGGCCGGCACGAGGTCAATGCGCCTGACCGTCGTGTCCGCGGGATGCAGGCCGTACAGGCCGATGCCCACGCGGCACATGTCAAAGTCAAGCTCGGGATGAAGCACCGTGGCGGGCGTGTTGTCGCAGTGCACCAGGCCGTGCTCCAGCCCCGCCTCCTCCAGGGCGCCGACGGTCTGCAAGAAGCGTCTCGCCTGCTGCTTGAAGTCCCAGTCGCCGATCACGTCCGCCGTGGCAAAGTGCGTGAAGGTGCCCGCGCACGCAAGACCGCGATGGAAGTCGATCATGCGCCTGAGCTCCACCGCCTCCGAGGGGAGCACGCCGATGCGCGTCATGCCCGTGTCGATGGCAAGATGGTACTTGCCCACCGTGCCCAGGGCGGCCGCCCGCTCGCCATAGGCGAGCGCGAACTCGCTCGTGTACACCGTCGGCATGACGTCATGCTCGATGAGGGTGTCAAGCGCGGTCGCAGGGGGCTCCCCCAGCACGAGGATGGGCCAGGTTATGCCCGCCTCGCGCAGCGCCACGCCCTCGGCCACGGTAGCCACGGCAAACTGGTCGGCACCCGCGTCATGCATGGCGCGCGCGCAGGCGGCCGCGCCATGGCCGTACGCGTCCGCCTTGACGGCGCACATCATCTTGGTGCCCCGCGCGAGAAGCGCCCTGAAGGCCCGCACGTTGGCGCGGACGGCGTCAAGGTCCACCTCGACCCAGGCCCAGCGGTCGTCGGGGCAGTTGCGCAGCGCGTCGTCCTGGGCCAGCCCCGTACGACCGATGCGAGACGCGCCGCCCCTCGGGCGCCTCTCGTCCCTGACGCCCCATCCCTCGTCCATTCGGGCCATCGTCTACTCCTTTGGATCGCCTTCGGGGAAGGCGATGTCCTCTTCCAGGGCGTCCTGCGCAAGCCCCAGACTGTCGATGATGTCGAGCGCCATGACGCCCCTCGACCCGCGCCGCTCGACGGCGAGCTGTCCGGCATAGCCGTGAATCTCGCAGGCGAGCGCACTGAGCACGGGCAGATCGGCGTTTTCCACCTCGCCCCGCGAGAGCAGCGCCGCCAGCACGCCCCCCAGCACGTCGCCCGACCCGGCGGTGGCGAGGGAGGCGGGGCCGGGCTTGGGCAGCACGGCCACCTCCGTGCTCACGCACGCGGTCGCGGACCCCTTGGCCACCACGCAGATCTCGCTGCCCCCGTCGGACCACACGATGCGCCGCGCCGCCTCCATGGCCGCCGTGAGGGAGGCCGGCGGCGTGTCCTGAAGGCCCACGAGCCTGCCGAGCTCGCCGCGGTGCGGCGTCAGGACGAGCGGCCTCTGCCTTCGGATCAGCTCGGGGAAGTCGTCAAGGGCGTTTGAGGTGAGGCGCGAGATGCAGTTGAGGCCATCGGCGTCCACCACCAGCGGCACCTCGGTCGTGAGCAGCCGTGACACGACGGCGACCGTGCCGGCGTTGACGCGCATGCCCGGCCCAACCAGCGTGCAGGAGCGCTTGCGGGCCAGCTCCGCCACCTTGTCGGCGGCCTCGGAGGAGAAGGTGCCGCTGTCCGAGGCGGGAAGCGCGAGGACGGGTATCTCGAGCAGCTGAGACTGGACGATGGGTGCGATGGGCGCCGGCACGGCCAGCGTCACGTAGCCGGCGCCCGCGCGCGCTGCAGCCAGGGCGGCCATCACCGGGGCTCCCACGAAGCGCTGCGACCCCCCCACCACCAGCACCGACCCGCGGGTGAACTTGTCGTCCGCATACGAGAGCGGCGCGAGCATGCCGGCGTAGTCCTCGAGGTCGGCCCGCCAGGCCACGGGGTCGGCCTCGACGACGAGGCGTTCCGTCTGCTCGGCGAGCGGCGCGACCACGATGGTCCCGCAGACGTCGCGCCCGCGGTCGGCGAGCAGGCCCGGCTTGAGCACGAGCATGGTGATCGTCAGGTCCGCCGCGACGCAGGCCCCCTGGGCGAGCCCCGTCTGCGCCGAGAGGCCGCTGGGCACGTCGATGGCGACGACGCGCGCGCCGGACTCGTTGACGCAGTCGATCCAGATGTCAAAGGGCGCCCGGGGCAGACCGTGAAACCCCGTCCCCAGCATGGCGTCGACGATGACGTCGCTGCCCGACAGGAGCTCCTCGAGCTGGTCGCGCGGAGGCGCCACCATCACGGGCACGCCCGAGCGCTCCGCGCTGCTGGCGACGACGCGCGCGAGGTCGCCTCGGATGTCGTCGGGGGCCAGGGGGCTCACGCAGGTCACGTTGACGCCCTTGCCGCGCAGATGCTCGGCGCACACCCACCCGTCGCCACCGTTGTTGCCCAGGCCGCAGAGGACCGCCACGTTCTCCACCTTGGGAAGCCCCAGCACCTCGCGAGCCGCGGATATGCCGGCACGGTGCATAAGCTCGGAAATGCTCACGCCCACGTCGGTGAGGGCCTCCTCCACCCGCCTGACGTCCTCGACGTTTAGGACTGGCTGCATGCTGTCACGCTCCCTGGTCGCTCATGGTCGTCCGCCGGAGTCGTCGCCCCCCGCGCGAGAGCGCCCTCGGCCGCCGCCTGCCCCGCAGGGTCATCATCCGCGCTGGCGAGAGGGCCCTCGCCCGCACGGCGCACGGAATCCGGCGTCCCCTCTAATGTATCCGTTATGCCGTCCTGGAGGCGGTCAAGTTCGTCAATCACCGAGCGGGCGCGCTTGAACGACCGCGCCAGCTCCTCCCTGGGGGTGGGCCTCTCGTCCTGGCGGGGCCTGACGTCCTGCGTCACGGCGAGCGCGTTTGCCACGGCGAGCTCGCGCGTGAACGAGAGCGAGAGCTCCACCTCCTGCACCCCCCTCTCGCGGGCGATCTGGGCGGCGCGCCCGTTGAGCACGCACGAGGGGCGGCCGGACTCGCCGCGCGCGACCGAGACGTCGGCCAGGCCCACGCCCTCGGAGAAGCCGACGCCCAGCGCCTTGAGAACGGCCTCGCGGGCGGCGAAGCGGGCGGCGTAGTGATGGGCGGGCCGGGCGCTGCCGTCGCAGTAGGCGCGCTCCTCGGCGGTGAACACGCGGTCGAGGAAGCTGGGGCGTCTCTCCATGACCCGCGCCATGCGCGCGATCTCCACCATGTCAACGCCAATGCCGGCAAACGCCATCTGACACGTTCCCCTCTTCCGCGCGCCCGCGCGCGCCACGACCCTACAGGCTGGACCTACTCCACCGTGACGGACTTTGCCAGGTTGCGCGGCTTGTCAACGTCGAGCCCCTTGGCCTTTGCCACGTAGCGGGCGAGCATCTGAAGGTGCACCACGGCGACGATGGGCACCAGGTACTCGTCCATGGGCGGCACCCAGAGCACCTGGTCGCAGAGCTTGGCGAGCTTCTCGTCACCGTCAGTCGCCACGGCGACGACGCGGGCGCCGCGGGCGATGGACTCCATGACGTTGCTCACGGTCTTGTCATGCACGTGGTCGGCGGGCACCACGGCCAGCACGGGAAACCCGGGCTCGATGAGGGCGATGGGACCATGCTTCATCTCGCCGGCGGGATAGGCCTCGGCGTGGACGTAGGCGATCTCCTTCATCTTGAGAGCGCCCTCGTAGGCGGTCGTGGAGTTGGTGCCGCGGCCCAGGTACAGCGCCGCAGGGGCGTCGCGGAAGATGGGCACGGCCTGCTTGTCCTGCCAGCTGCGGCTGAGCACCTCGCGCATGAGGTCGGGCACCAGCTCAAGCTCGTGATAGACCTTCTCGACCTCCGCCTGGCTCATGCTGCCGTTGGCCAGCGCCAGGC
Source organism: Olsenella sp. HMSC062G07 (assembly GCF_001811895.1). Lineage (NCBI taxonomy): Bacteria > Bacillati > Actinomycetota > Coriobacteriia > Coriobacteriales > Atopobiaceae > Olsenella > Olsenella sp. HMSC062G07. The sequence goes on along the minus strand of NZ_KV806947.1, from coordinate 62,669 downwards.
GCAGGCCGACGAGGGCGGAGGCGACCATCTGGGCGGTGTAGGCCTTCGTGGAGGCGACGGCCACCTCGGGGCCGGCCTGCACGTAGAGGGTGCCGTCGCTCTCGCGGGCGGCGGAGCTTCCCAGGACGTTGGTGATGGCAAAGACCTTGCAGCCCATGCCCCTGAGGCGGCGGGCGGCCGAGAGCGTGTCGGCCGTCTCGCCGGACTGGGTGATGATGAGGCAGAGCGTGTGGTCGGTCACGAGCACGTCGGCGTAGTTGAACTCGGAGGCGTACTCCACCGAGACGAAGACCCGGGCCCAGTGCTCGATGAGCGTCTTGGCAATGATGCCCACATGGTAGGAGGTGCCGCAGCCGACGATGTAGATGCGGTCGATCTGCGCGAGCTCCTCGTCCGTCATGTCAAGCTCGTCCATCTCGATGCCGTGGGCACCCAGGCGGTCCTTGAGCAGACGCTCGATGGCCTCGGGCTGCTCGGCGATCTCCTTGCCCATGAAGTCGGGGTATCCGCCCAGCGTGGCGGCGGAGGCGTCCCAGTCGATGTCGAGCGTCGCAGGCGAGCGCACGGGGTTGCCGGCGGCGTCCGTTATGGCGACGCCGCCGTCCGGGGAGAGAACCGCCACGTCGCCGTCGTCAAGCTGCATGACGCGGCTCGTGATGGCCGAGAGGGGCATGACGTCGGAGGCGGCGTAGGCGCCGTCGTCGGTGGAGGCGACGACCAGCGGGCTGCCCTTACGGGTCACGACGACCGTGCCGGGGTCGTCGGAGCAGACGGCCGCGATGGCCCAGGAGCCCTCAAGACGCGCGACGGCGTTGCGCACGGCGCCGGCAAGGTCGCCCTTGGCCGGACCGTTCCAGGCGTCCTCGATGAGGTGCACGATGACCTCGGAGTCCGTCTCGCTCTTGAACTCGTGGCCAGCGGCGAGCAGGTCGCGGCGCAGGTCCTCGAAGTTCTCGATGATGCCGTTGTGGACGATGGCGATCCTGCCCGTGCAGTCCACGTGGGGATGGGCGTTCTTGTCGGCCGGGGCGCCGTGCGTGGCCCAGCGGGTGTGGCCGATGCCGCACGTTCCCACGAGGTTGGCGTTGTCACAGCGCTCCCGCAGGGTGGCGACCCTGCCCTGGCATTTCACCACATGCAGGTTGCCCGACGGCGAGACCACCGCGACGCCGGCGGAGTCATAGCCGCGATACTCCAGCGTTGCCAAGCCCTGGATCAGGTAGTGGCTTGCCTGGCTCGTTCCCGTGAACCCAACGATTCCGCACATGCGCGGCTCCTTTCGACCGTCTGTGCCGCCCGCATGCCCGCGCGGGGGCCGTCGTCACACCACGTTTCCCAAATGCTATTCCTGCGTCGCAAACGGCTGGAGCGCGCGCAGGACGATCGCGTTGGCCTCGGCGCACAGGTCGTCCGTCGGCGCCTCCGCCAGCACGCGGACCAAAGGCTCCGTGCCGCTCGCGCGCACGAGGACGCGCCCGTTGCCCGCCAGAAAGCCCTCCGCGCGCTCGACGGCCGCCTTGACCTCCGCGGCCTCCATGGCGGCGACCTTGTCGGCAACTCGGACGTTCACGAGCTGCTGTGGATAGAGCTTGACCGGCGCCACGAGCTGGCTGAGGGTCTCGCGCTCCGCCCGGATGACCTCCATGATGCGAAGGCTGGTCATGATGCCGTCGCCCGTGCGCTCGATGTCGCCAAAGATGACGTGGCCGGACTGCTCGCCGCCCAGCGAGTAGCCGTTCTCGCGCATGCAGGCATAGACGTTCTTGTCGCCCACGTCGGTGGTGGTATACGAGAGGCTCGCCTGGTCAAAGGCCTTGAGGAGGCCGTAGTTGCTCATGATTGTGGGGACGACCATGCCTGCCGCCAGACGACCGTGCTTGTGCAGGTATTTGCCGCAGACGTACAGGATGAGGTCGCCATCGACGACGCGGCCCCTCTCGTCCACCGCCAGGCAGCGGTCGGCATCGCCGTCATAGGCAAAGCCCACGTCAAGACCCTGCTCGAGGACGTGGCGCTGCAGGCGCTCGATGTGGGTGGACCCGCAGTCCACGTTGATGTTGAAGCCGTTGGGCGCGTTGTTGATGACGCGGACGTCGGCGCCCAGCGCGTCAAACACGGGCTTGGCGACAGACGACGCCGCGCCGTTGGCGCAGTCGAGCCCCACCTTGACGCCCTGGAGGGAGAAGTTGGCGCTTGCGATGAGGTGCGCGATGTAACGGTTGCGCCCCTGCATGTAATCCACCGTGCAGCCGATGGCGTCCGCTGTGGCGAGAGGCACCTCCACCTTGCCGTCTATGTAGTCCTCGATCTGCGCGAGGACGGACTCGTCCATCTTGTATCCCTCGCCGCCGACCAGCTTGATGCCGTTATCCGTGTAGGGGTTGTGGCTGGCCGTGATCATGATGCCGCAGTCAAACTGGCCGTCCACCGTTTCGTAGGAGACGCCGGGCGTGGGGATGACGTGCAGCATGTAGGCGTCGGCGCCCGAGGCGACGAGGCCCGCGACCAGGGCCGACTCAAACATGTAGCTGGAACGGCGGGTGTCTTTGCCGATGACGACACGAGCCTTCTTGTTCAGGCGGGCGCCATAGTACCAGCCCACGAAGCGACCGATCTTATAGGCATGGTCAACGTTGAGGCCCTCGTTCGCCCTGCCGCGAAACCCGTCTGTGCCAAAGTACCTCATGGATGCGTCCTCCCGTGTCACCTGCTGCGAATGAACTGCGATGGATACGGACGCGCTTCATTCTAGCAGCAGACTCCCATGGGCCGGCGGCGCACGACAGCGCTCCATGCCGGGCGCGGGTATCTTCACAATTGGGCGGGCGCGGATGGATTTACGTCCGTGGTCGGGGCGCGGCGGTTGGCCAGAGCGCGGCGGTTGGCCGGTCCGTGATGTCTGGCCGGTCCGCGGGGCTTAACCGGTCCGCGACGTCTGGCCGGGCCGCGGGGCTTAGCCAAAGCACGACATTTGTGTCAGAATCCCGGCCCAAAGCCCGCGATTTTGACACAAGCGTCGTGTTCTGGCTACGGGCCGGCCCGGCGCGCGGCCGGATGCTCGGCCCCCCGCCTACAGTGCGCGTCGCGGAGGCTGCCTTTTGCGTTTGCCCAGGATTCGATCATTCAGACCCGTCAAAACGTACGCTTTGAACGGCACCCCCCGAGCATCGCGCAAAATAGGACCCGCCGAGGCGGGTCCCGAACGTGCAAATGGGCTGAAGGCGCGTAAAGGCGCGGTTCGCGCCGGAGGCCTTAGCGCTTGGAGAACTGCGGACGCTTGCGAGCCTTCTTCAGGCCGTACTTCTTGCGCTCGACTGCGCGGGCATCGCGGGTGAGGAGGCCTGCCTTCTTAAGGTCGGCACGATACTCGCCGGCCTCGAGAAGGGCGCGGGCAATGCCCAGGCGCAAGGCGCCGGACTGGCCGTTGATGCCGCCGCCGTCGCAGTTTGCGAGGACGTCAAACTGGCCAACGGTGTCAGTGACCTTAAAAGGAACGAGCGCGTTGTCAACGAGCTGCTGACGGCCAAAGTACTGGGCAGCGTCGCGACCGTTAATGGTAACCTTGCCGGTGCCGGGAACCAGGCGGACGCGCGCCCTGGACTCCTTGCGGCGACCGGTGCCGGTGTAAACAGCGGTGTTGTCAGCCATCGAGTTACGCCTCCAGATCGATCTTGACGGGGTTCTGCGCGGCATGCGGATGCTCGGGCCCAGCATAGACCTTGAGCTTCATGCCCTGCTGACGGCCAAGCGTGGTCTTGGGCAGCATGCCCTTGATGGCGTGCTCGATGACGCGCTCGGGGTGCTTGGCCATGGCCTCCTTGAAGGACTCGGTCTTGAGGCCGCCCAGCCAGCCGGAATAGCGCCAGTAGCTCTTGTGCTCCGCCTTCGTGCCGGTCAGCTTGACCTTGTCGGCATTGATGACGACCACGAAGTCACCGGTGTCCGCGTTGGGGGTGTACTGGGGCTTGTTCTTGCCACGAAGAATCGTAGCGACCTTGGTCGCAAGACGACCGAGCGTGGCGCCATCGGCGTCGACGAGCACCCAGTGGCGCTCGACCTCGCCCTTCTTGGCGTACTGAGTCGATTTGTTCACGTGACTCCTCCTACGAACCTGACGATCGGCGACCTCTGGACAGGCCGTCGCATGCTTTTCTGTGAGGTTACGGGGCTCAGTGGAAAAGCCCTAGAAGTATACAGCACTCAGCTGACGTTGGGAGAAACGCACCAAAAAAGCCTCGTTTTCAAAAGGTCTGCACGAGAGGCGCGCGAGGAGGCCTGCGCGCGGGAGGTCATCACGCAAGATGCGCGGGGCAGACCGACGGCCACGAGTAACCACCTGGACGCCCTCACCAGGCCGGCAATTGCACAAGCCGTCAAGGCTCCCCTTTGTCGAGACGCCCTCAAGAGACCCGACGACCTCTCCATGCCTCAACCTCTACGCCTCCGCCATGATCCTCTCGCCCATGAGAAGCCCCATGACGCTCGCCATCATGAGGCCGCGCGTCCAGCCGCTGGAGTCGCCCAGGCAGTGCAGGTCCTTGACGTTGGTGTCAAAGCGCTCGTCCATTCCCACGCGGTTGCTATAAAACTTGAGCTCCGGGGCGTAGAGAAGGGTCTCGTCGGCGGCAAAGCCGGGCACCACCTGATCGACCGCCTTCATGAACGCCACGATCTCGACCATGGCCCTGTGGGGCATGGCGGCCGTGATGTCGCCGGCCTCAGCGTCCGTCAGGGTCGGAACCACGTTTGAGCGGCCCAGCTCCTTGGGCCAGGTGCGCTTGCCGTCCATGATGTCGCCAAAGCGCTGCACCAGGATATGCCCCGCGCCCAGCATGTTACAGAGGCGCCCCACGTGCTGCGCATACGAGATGGGCTGGTCAAAAGGCTCGCGGAAGTTGAACGAGACGAGCACCGCCAGGTTGGTGTTGGGACTCTTGCGCTCCTTGTAGCTGTGGCCGTTGACCACCGCAAGGCTGCCGTCGTAGTTCTCCTGGCTCACGAAGCCCCCGGGATTCTGGCAGAAGGTGCGAACCTTGTTGCGGAAGGGCCCGGGATAGCCCACGAGCTTACTCTCGTAGAGGACGTCGTTGACCTCCTGCATGATCTCGTTGCGCACCTCCACGCGCACGCCCAGGTCAACGGGACCGGACGAGTGGTCGATGCCGTGCCTCTCGCACATGTCGTCAAACCAGCTGGCGCCGCGACGTCCCGTGGCGACGATGGTCCTGCCGGCGGCGACGCGTTGCTCCTGCCCGTCAGGCCCCTTGAGGACGGCGCCCACGCAACGACCGTCCTCCACGCACACCTCCGTGCACTCCGTCTGAAAGAGCATGCGCACGCCGGCGTCAAGCAGCGCCCGCTCAATGCGCAGGTAGATCTCTTGGGCCTTCTCCGTGCCCAGATGGCGGATGGGGCAGTCAACGAGCTTGAGCCCCGCCTTGATGGCACGACGGCGAATCTGCGCCACCTCGGCGCGATGCCCCAGGCCCTCAACATGGGGGTCCGCCCCAAAATCCAGGTACATCTGGTCAACACGATCGATGGTGGCCTGAGCGCAAGAAGGCCCGATGAGCTGCGGCAGGTCACCGCCCACCTCGTGGCTCAGCGAGAGCTTGCCGTCCGAGAAGGCCCCGGCGCCCGAAAAGCCCGTCGTGATGCGGCAGGGCGAGCACCCGACGCAGCGCCCGACCTTCTTCTTGGGGCAGCTGCGCCGCTCGACCGGAAGCCCCTTCTCCGCCATGACGATGGAGCCGGAAAAGCCGCCGCGCACCAGGCCGAGGGCGCAAAAGATGCCCGCCGGCCCCGCCCCTATGATCAAGACGTCCGCCAAGGTGGGCATCGTCTCCGAAGCTGTCGCCATTGTCTCTCCCTTGCTCAGTTTCTCCCTGCTCTGGCGTCGCCGCATCCAGCGCTCGCCATAAGACATTGCTGAGTGCTGAGATGAGCATAGACCAAAAACGGCTGCTTGCGACGCACGCCTGGCCAGACGCTGTCTCGGCTTGCCACGGGACCCTGGCCCGAGGCTTTACCTCGGGACCCTGACTTGGGGCTCTGGCTCGGGACTCTGGCTCGGGACCCTGGCTCCCGAACAGTGACCATGCCCGCGCCCCTCCCGCTCATCTTGTCGTTTGACTCACTTTTTGCCCAAAAGAGGCCGAATTCTGAGTCAAAAAGCAAGATTAGCGCTGCGAGGCGCCTTATCGTGCGGCGCTTCGGTGCAAGGCGCTTCGGCGCGAGGTGCCTTATCACGCGGCGCTTCGGTGCAAGGCGCTTCAGCACGAGGCGTCTTATCGTGCGGCGCTTCGGCGCGAGGCACCTTATCACGCGACGCTTCGGCGCGAGGTATTTCGGCGCGAGGCACCCCATCGCGAGATGCCCCACGCTTCGGTCCGACACGACATTCAAGCAAAAACGAGGCGCCCGTCTCAGCGAGCGCCTCGTGTTCGTGCCTTGACGTGAGTTGGCGAGAGGAGCCCTAGCCAGCCACCTACTCGGCAGCCTCCTCGGCGGAAGCCGGCGCGACATCCGCGGAAGCCTGCGCGGCCTCGACGGTCTCGGCGGCAGCCTGCGCCTGAGCCTCGGCCTCCTTGGCCTGCTTGGCAGCCTCGGCCTCGGCCTTCTTCGCAAACTCGGCGGCGCGCTTGGCCTTCTCGGCAGCCTTGGCCTCCTTGGCGGCCTTCTTGGCAGCTGCCTCCTCGGCGGCCTTCGCGGCCTTTGCGGCCTTGGCCTCCTCGGCCTTCTTGAGCTGGGCGGCGGCTGCACCGCCAAACTTGCTGGAGAAGCGCTGGACGCGTCCGCCGGTGTCGACGAGCTTCTGCTGGCCAGTATAGAACGGGTGGCACTTGTCGCAGAGGTCAACGGTCATCTCGCTCTTGGTGGCGCGGGTGACCCAGGTGTTGCCGCAGGTGCAGCGAACGGTGCACTCCATGTACTTGGGATGGATTCCTTGCTTCATGTTCTGGCACTCCTTTGGTTGGCCTGGTTTCCGACCAGGCAAGGGGGTGTCTCGACAGCATGCGAGACAGTGAGCCTATGCAGTGTAGCAGATTGTCCGCACTTCTTCCCCATCGCCTGCGCGATCTTGCATACTATGGAGAGACCATGCAGGCACCCGGCGCACATGGCGCGCCCTCCCAGACTTGGAGACCTTCCGTGCTTCTGACCGTCGACATTGGCAACACTCAGACCACCCTCGGACTCTTTGACGAGACGGGCTTCTGTCGTCGCCAGTGGCGCATGGCGTCCGACAAGACGGACACGGCGGACGAGCTGCATGAACGGCTCTTTGGCTACTTCCTGATGCTTGGCCTGCGCCTGGGTGACGTCACCCGCGTGGCGCTGGCGAGCGTCGTGCCCATCCTGACCCGCGAGTGGCAGTACATGCTGGGTCACATCCTCAAGCAGGAGGACGTCCTGGTCGTTGACGCCACGCGCGACTGCGGCATCGCCATCGACATGCCCGACCGCCGCCAGGTGGGCGCCGACCGCATCGCCAACGCCGTCGCCGCGCGCGACAGCTACGGGGCGCCGGTCATCGTGGTGGACTTTGGCACGGCCACCAACATAGACGTGGTGGATCGCAAGGGCGCGTTCAGGGGCGGTGCCATCATGCCGGGCCTGCTGCTATCGGCAAGCGCGCTCTTTTCCCAGGCGGCGCGGCTCTCGAGCGTCAACATGGTGGCGCCGGCGCACGCCCTGGGCGACAGCACCGAGACGGCCGTGCAGTCGGGCCTCGTGATTGGCGCCGCCGCCCAGGCCGAGGGCCTGGTCAGGCGCATCATCGACGAGCTGGGGGCGGAGGATCCTCAGCTTGGCAAGGTGACCGTCGTGGGCACGGGCGGACTCGCTCACGAGATTTCCGGCGTCACGGACATGTTTGACGCCATCGACTGCGACCTCACCGTGCGGGGCATCTATCGCATCTGGGCGCACCGCAACCAGAAGCGTCGGGCCTCGCAGCGCGACCGCTAGGTGACGAAAAGCGTCGCGTCTCAGATAATGGCGGGCGTCGCTCCGCAGGTGCCAGAGTGCGGCGATCGCGGACGGCGCATTGGCGGGCGGCCCTAACGAGCCCTGCGAAGGCGCGCCTGCTCAGGCGCGATCTGCAGTTCCGAGCCGTCGGCGCACCTGACGGTGGCCCGACCCCAAACGTCCAGGCCGGCAAGCGAGCCCCGGTCAAACGGCCTTCCGTTGGGATAGAGCACGTCAACGTCTGCCCCCATGAGCGTCATGCGGTCAAAGAGCTCGGACAGAAACGAGGCGAGGGGCCCCGCCGCGCAGCGCCCCTCGCTGACGGCGCGCTCCCAGGCGTCCACGCGACGCCGCACGGCGGCATCCAGGGCACCGACGTCCATGCCCGGCGCCTCGCCTTGCACCCGCAGCGTCACATACATGCCCTCCTCGTCCGCGCCGCCGGAGACGGTCATCGTCAGGAGCTCGCCGTCGCCACGGTCGATGTCGTGGGGCCAAAAGACGCCCGCCCGCTCAAGGCCGGCGTCGCGCAGATAGTCGACGACGCCGAGGGCAACGCACCAGGGAACGCCATGCACGTAATGCAGGGGAAGCTTGGGATGCAACGTCAAAGACCAGCACGGCTCCGCTGCGTCTGCAGTTGGGGACGTTGGGGACGCTGGGGACGTCGGAGGCGGCGTTGGGGACGGTGCCGGCGCCGCTGGGTTCGACGGCCGCGCCGCCGGCGTGGACGGCGGCATCATGCCTCCTGCCAGTCGAGCTCCCCCAGCTCGGAAAGGACGTGCCCCACCCGCTCCTCCGGCGCGAAGACGGGCACGCCGGCATGCATGAGAAAGCGCACGGGATCGTGCATGAGGTCCTCCATGGGCACCAGGACGTAGTCCCTCTCGCCCAGGTGCGGGTGGGGAAGCGTGAGCTTGGGCCCGGCATGCCGCTCGCCCTCGACGAATGCGAGGTCGCAGTCGATGGTGCGCGGGCCATGCCCCGCCTGACGCGGATCGCGGACGCGCTGGAGCTCCTCCTCGACACCCATCAGGGCATCAAGGAGCACGAGGGGATGAAGCTCGGTGCGAATCTCGGCCACGGCGTTGGCCACGGGTGTGTCGATGCCATAGGCGGGCTCGGTCTCGTACGCACGGCTCACCAGGACGACGCGGGTGAGCGGAATCTTGTTGATGAGCTTCACCGCGCGCGTGAGGTTGTCAACACGGTCGCCCACGTTTGACCCCAGGGACACGAAGCCCTGGCGCGCGTCGGGCTTGGCAACCGACCAGTAGCCGTTGACGGCCTGGGTCGTGGAGGCGACGTCGTGAACGCGCACGATGCGCGAACCCGCCTCGATGGCCGAGAGGACCATGCCAATGGTGGCGGCATCACGCCGGGCGGCATCCGCCACACCCGACACGGCCCCCACGAAGCGCTTGCGCGAGACGGCCGTGACCACGGGATAGCCCATGGAGACAAGCTTGTGCGTGGCTCGCTGCACGACAACGTCCTCGTCGGCCGTCTTGTCAAACCCGGGCCCGGGATCGATGCAGATGCGGTCGTGGCTCACGTCCGCTCGCATGAGCGTGCGGGCCTGATCGCCCAGAAAGCCCATGATCTCGCGCATGATGGGCGCTTCCTCGGGCAGCGTGAAGCGACGGGTGCTCGTGGGAACCACGCGCGGCTGGGCCGGCCGGCGCGAGAGCAGGCGCGGTGAGTCGAGCGTGACGGAGCGGCGCGTGCTCACGCCGCTGAGCCTGTTCCAGTGCATGACGATGCAGCCGCAGCGCGACTCGGCGGCAACCTCCACCATTGCGGGGTCCGTGAAGCCCGAGACGTCATTGACGATGGAGGCGCCCAGGCGCACGGCGATCTTTGCGACGGCGGCGTGACGGGTGTCAATGGAGACGATCGCCGAAGGCGCCGCGGCGAGGATGCCCCTGACCACGGGGACGATACGGTTGCCCTCCTCCTCGGGGTCCACGGGCGTGTGACCCGGGCGGGTGGACTCGCCTCCCACGTCGATGATGTCGGCGCCCTCGTCGAGCATCTGAAGCGCCCGGTCTATGGCAGCCCGCGCGTCAGCGTTCTGTCCGCCGTCCGAGAAGGAGTCGGGCGTGACGTTGAGGACGCCCATGACGCGGGGACGCGTCAGTGACAGCTCGTGCCGACCGCAGCGCCAGGTAGCGTAGTCCTCTCGAAGCATGGGTGCCAAACCTCCCGGAAAACGGCTGCGCACGCCCCGCATGCCCATGGAGCTGAGGCGGGTCGGAACGCGCATGGTTCCTGTAGATTGTACCTGCTTGGGTGTGGCCCGCAAGCCGGCGGGCACACGCCACACGACCATCCTACGGCGTGCGGACGCCCTCCCGTGACGATGGAACCGCGAGAGGCGCCCCCAAGGGGCGGACGTCGCCCCTCTCGGCCTCTCTACCACGCAAAGGCCTGGGCTATGTCGCAGTCGCAGACGAGGTCGGCGCGGGCGTCCTGAGGCGTCGTTCCCTTGTTGCAGATGACGAGGTCATTGCCCCTGAACTCGTTGACGAGGCCCGCCGCCGGATACACCACGAGCGACGTCCCGCCAATGATGAGCATGTCGCAGCTCGCGATGGCGCGCACGGCGGCATAGATGGCGCCCTCGTCGAGCGCCTCCTCATACAGCACGACATCGGGCTTCACCACGCCCCCACAGCGGTCGCAGTGGGGAACGCCCTCGGTTGCGAGCACCCACTCCTGCGAGTACAGCGCCCCGCAGCGCTGGCAGCGATTGCGGTGCGTCGAGCCGTGCAGCTCGATGACGTTTTTGGAGCCGGCGGCCTGGTGGAGGCCGTCGATGTTCTGCGTGATGACGGCCGTGAGCTTGCCCTCGGCCTCCAGCTGCGCAAGCTTGAGGTGCGCCTGGTTGGGCCGAGCCTCGGGCGCGCACATCATCGTGCGGTAAAAGTCAAAGAACTCCTTGGTGTGCGCCACGTAAAAATGGTGGCTCAAAAGCTCCTCGGGCGCATAGTCGCTGGAGAAGTGCTGGTGATAGAGGCCGCTGGGGCTACGGAAGTCAGGGATGCCGCTGGCCGTCGAGACGCCCGCCCCACCAAAGAACACGACGGAGCCGGCGACGTCTATCCTGCGGCGTAGCTCCTGGGCCGCCTCCGCCGCGTCGGTGATGGTCCTGCCCATAGGTCCGCCCCTCTCCCGTGGTCTGCTCGTGAGTCGCACGAGCCGCGGCGTCGCATTACGGTGGCACCATGGCACCACCGCGCCGTTGCGCCATGGCACCGTGACGGCGTTGCGTTGGCTCCCATCGTAGCGCTTGTGGAGCATTGTCGCGCATGAGCCTTGCCGGGTCGGCGGCCTGATGCAATTGGGTACAAGGCGAACATATTCCCGTCCAGAGGAGGCTCGCCATGGAAAGGACAACGCCACCGCCTACGCCCAACGTCCCTGGCTGCGCCCTCATCTTTGAGGGAGGCGGGCGTCGCGGAGCCTACACGGCAGGCTTTGTCCGCGTCCTTCTTGAGCACGAGATACGCTTTTCCCTCGTATGCGGTGTTGCCGCGGGGGCGAGTCATGCCGTCAACTACGTTTCGCGCGATCTGAGGCGCACGCGCTCCACCTTTGTTGACGCCAGGTCCGCAGGCCTACCGCTGGGCGCTCTGCCCTCCCTGCTGCACGGGTCGGGCCCCTTTGCCGCCAGCCCCTTTGTTGCCAGTCCCTTGGCCGTCAGTCCCTTTGCCGCCGATTCGCCCTTTGAGGGCTGCATGGAGGACGACGGCCTTCCCTTTGATTGGGACGCCTTTACGAACAACCCTGCCGACGTGCGCATTCAGGCCTTTGAGCGCGACACGGGAAGGACTCTCGCCTTTGGCAAGAAAGACATGCCCAACGCCCAGGCGCTGCTCGACCTCATACGTGCCGGCTCCACCCGCCCTGGCACCATGAGGTCTCCTGCCGCAGGAGACGCCGCCCTGCTCGACGGTGGGCTGGGCAAGGGCGCGGGCATCTCGCTCCATCTAGCGGAGGAGAAGGGTTTTGAGCGCTTTTTCCTTGTGACGACGCGCCCCAAGGGCTATCGCGAGCAGCCGCCCACCGCGCGCGAGCGCAAGGCATACGAACTCGTCTCGCGCGACTACCCGTATCTGAGAAACGCGCTGCTCACGCGCTGGGAACGCTACAACGAGGAGCTGGACCGCGCGGAGCGCCTCGCCGAGGAGGGACGCTGCCTCATGGCGTATCCCGACGTCATGCCCGTGGAGAGCGAGACGCTCGACCCCGCGCTCCTGCGCGACGCCTATGACCAGGGGCGTCATCAGGCCCTGCGCGACCTGCCGCGCTGGCGCCGCTTTTTGTTTGGGTCCGAGGACGGGGGCCCGCAACCCGACCCCGAGCTCATGCGTCAGCGCGTTCGGGACGCGGACGGCGACGACGGCTACATTACCATCAGCACGGGTAACGAAAAGACGGAGGACTGAGGGGATTCCCGACGCCCCTAGCACCGCAGGGCAACAAAGAACCTCGCTCCGCACGAGAAAGGCGGACGTCCTTCCGGGCGTCCGCCTTGTGTTTTGCCTACATTCCTCACTGCCTGAGGGTTATGCGTCCCCTCTCGATCCGCCCTCCCTGCGGCGTCGCCGATATCCTGCCACGGCAAGCGCGCAACCGGCAATCCCCAGGACAGGTGTCGTAAGTCCCCCGAATGGATCGCTGTCTCCCGTCTGGGAAAGCAGCTCGGGCTCGGCACCGTTGGGCTCGGGGGGAGTGGGCGCAGGCGGCTTGGAGACAAGGCTGTTTGTGATGGTGTCGTCGCCCTCGCCACTTGCCCCGCTGTAGCTCGGTGTGCACGAAAGCGTGCCGTCTCCGTTGTCCTTGGTCTTGACGGTGAGTGTGATGACCTCGTCGGAGTATCGGATGCCCTCGTCGGAGCCCGCTGCCTCGCGAATCCTATAGGTGTACATGTCCTCTTTCTGGAAAGTGACGGAACCGAAGTCAACGGCAGCACTATCGCCACCCTGACCTTGGGCACTCGGAGAGGGCTCGTTGCTCGCCACCGTCGTCGCGGGGAGCGGGGCGCCGTCAATGCCCTCAATTGTGAAGGTGAAGCGTCCGCCCTCGATGGGGTGGGTCGCGCCCGTTGCCTCGACAAGCTCCTTGTGAATCACGATGTCCTGGCTGCCGCTGGCGGCGTAGCTGTTGGTGAAGCTCGCCGTCGAGGCGACGTTTGCGGAAATTGTTCCCGTTGCCCCCTCGGACGCGGTCTGGGTCCAGCCCGAACTTGGGCGCTCGACCACCGAGTAGCTCGTCCCCGCAGGAAGCGAATCTATCGTGGCGGACTCACCGCCCTTGACCGTGAGGGTCCTCACCTCGGGCTCTGCAGAGTTCTTGGGGTTGGTTAGCGTCACGTCAAAGGTGAACTCCTGGTCGGGCTTGCCCGCAGACACGGTCTTCGAGACGGTCAGGCTACCGGGCTTGGTGGCGTTGGCAAAGGTGGGGCCGGACGCCTTGCCACCAGAGTAGGCGACAGCGGCAGAGAGGTTGCCCTGCCCGTCATCGGTGACCGTCACAGTGACGTCCTCCACATGCGTGTCGTACGTGAAGGACTCGTCGGTCCCCGCCACCTCGGCGAGCTGGTAGGAATAGGTGCCCGCCTTATCAAAGACGATGGAGCCAAAGTCTATTCCGCCGCCCGCCGCATTGGCCAGGGTCTTGACCTCGCCCTGGGCATCTGTCGGCATGGGCGCCGCATCCTTGCCCGTGAGCGTGAACGAGAAGGCGCCCTCGTCCACCGGGAGCCCGTCCAGCGTCTTGTGGGCAACGATGTTTGCCGAAACCTTGCCCTGCTCGTACTTGTTCGTGAACGTTGCCGTGGACGTCTTGAGGGGCTCGATGGAGCCGGAGGCATTGGAGGAGGAGACGAGGACCCAGCCCGAGGGAGTCTCCTCGTACACCTGGTAGGCAGTGCCGGAGGGAAGGGCGTCGATCTTGGCGGTCTCGCCACCCTTGAGGGTGACAGTGAAGCCGTTGTCCTCCATGGTCACGGTGTTATCTGCCTTTGTCCACTGGGCGTAGAGGGTCGTGTCCTGGCGGATGGCTATCTGAGCCTGGTCAGCGTAGGCATCACCCGTCCCGTCGGGCTTGGTGTTCCAGCCGGCAAAGGTGTAGCCAAAACGTGTGAAGGAGTTTGCTGGGATGGGGGTTTTCTCTCCTTTTGCGAGGGTCTGGTCTTGCATGGCCCCTGTCCCACCGTTGGCATCGAACTTCAGCGGATATGTCACTATCGCCCAAACCCAAGTCCCAGCAAGCTCCGGGCTGTACGTATCTCTGAGGTCCGCTGCGGAAAGCACGATGCCCTTTCCCTCAAGCATCCATTTGCCATCGTAGGGATCGGCAGTGTGATACGCGGGAATGTCTGGCATCCCCCTCTTGCTGCTTCGGAACTGGGGTCCGAGGGTTATCTTTCGGAGAGATTTGCACCCGGCGAAGAAGTCATCGCCTTGCCAGGCGTTGTGGAGGTCCCACCCAGAGAGGTCAATTTCGGTCAAAGATTCGCATCCTTCAAAAATTTGGTACGGATACAGGACCGTGCGAGTATCCCAGTCGCTGATGCCCACGATCGTCTTCAGCTTTTTGCAGCCATAGAACATGCTCTGAATGTCCTTTGACCTTGAAGGATCGAGTCCCGAAACGTCGGCATACGTGCAGTTTACGAAGTTATAAAACAGATGGTTCGACTCGACCGGAAGCACGACCCTGCCTTTTGTCATTATCTCCTTGACATCAGCGTTGTGGTCGTCCCAAACCTCAAAGGAATAGGCAGGAATCTTCCCCAAATACCCCGTGTCGCTGGCACTTCCGCTCTCCGGCTCAAGCCAAAGCGTGCCGTCACCATCGATGCCCCATCGGGCTGTTCCCCACGTCTTCCAGACAGTCACGCCAGAGTCATCAGTGGTGTTTGCAAGGGCCGGTGTGGGCACGAACAGCGATGCGACGCTTCCCACAAGTCCACCCCAGGCATCGGACAGAGTCTGGAGTAGGGACTTCGCGGGAGCGGGCGCCATGTCCGCACTCTTGGAGCTCTGATCTGGCTTATCAGAGCTCGATCCTGCCTGTGAGTTACGCGTACCAAAGGTCTCGACGCCATTCGTAACTTGATAGCTCTTTACCGTGTCACTCGTTACGCTCGGCCCCGTAAGGGTCACCTTGAAGGTAAAGCTGCGGTCCTTCTGGCCCTGGGTTTCCTCGTCGTCGGTGAGAATCTTTGAGATGTCAAGCTCGCCAGACTTACTCTGGTTGGTGATCACGGGCAGCTGGTCGGTCGCGCTTGCCTTAGAAGCATCCCAACCAGGCACAACGTTGCCGTCGGCATCAAAGAGACCGTCGGTAGAAATGTTTTTTGTAGCAAAGGAGAGTGTGCCGTCCCCGTTGTCAAAGACCGAGACGCTCCACGCCCTCCGCTCGGCAGAGTATGCCACCGACTCGTCGGTCCCCGCCATCTCGTCAGCCCAGTAGGTATAGGTCTTCCCGATGTCCTTCTGGGAGTAGGTGATGTCGCCCCAGTTCACGGTTCCGTCAACTGCGTTCGTTGCAGAAGTCACCTCTGGCAGGGGTGCTGTGTCCACGCCATGGAGCTCAAAGCTAAACGCCCCCCGCTCGAGCCTGCCGTCCTTGAGGACCTTGTAGGCCGTGAGATGCGTGGACCCTGTCGCTGTGTATGAATTGCCAAACGAGACGTCCTGGGGGTCGAGCCGTGATCCGTTGCCGTCAAGGTAGCGGACCTCGACCTCCATTGTGCCGTCACCCATGTCGTGCGGCGTGACCTCCACCTTGTACTCTCTCGAGTCATAGGTGTACCCGGGCATCCCTGCGTCTTCCTCGCGCATCGTGTACGAGAAGGTCTTGCCATCATCGGCAGCTGAATACCGCAAGGACCCAAAGGTGACGGCTCCAGATGCGTCGTTGGACCCAACGGACACGACCTCTCCGTCCCCGTCGAGGAGCAGGAAGCGGAACTGGTGGTTTATCAACGTTCGACCGTCAAGCACCTTCCTTGCCCCGATGCTTGCCCTCCCGAGCGTGGAATACTCGTTGGAAAATGCAGCGTCCGACTGGCGGTTCGCGGAAATGTAGCCCTGCAGCATAGAGGAGCTCGCATGGTAACCCGAGGTTTGTCTCTCGGTGACCGAGTACGTTGCGTAAGCAGGGATGTCCTTGAGCGTTATCGCTTCGCCATCTGCAAGGTCAACCACCCCCACCCCATCAGTGATGCTGCCGGTAGAACCGTCGGATCGCTGCCAGGTGGTCGTCCCCCTGAGCGGTGAGCCATCCTGATTCCAAAGCTGCACGTCAAAGGTAAAACGCTGACCTTTTGTCTCCTCAGTACCGCCCGTGACTGCCTTCGAGATTACCAGATCTCCGAAGGGATGATACGTGTTGGTGACCGTGAAGCCTGTCGAAACGTCCCCCGAGATGCTGGGGGAATAGTTCTGGTCTCCCCGCTGCTCTTGCAGGGAGTACTCATAGGGCACCCCTCCATCGTGGTACTTGGGCATATTGTCGAAGGAGAACGACCAGCTCCCGTCTTCTCCCTCATATACGGTCTTGGCGGGCAGGTATGTCCCATCGTCCAGCCGTGTCTTACCGTCGGCCAACAGGCACATATCCACATAGGAGTGATAGGCGTTTTCGGGATCGTTGTTCCACACCTTGTGGCCATGAATTGAAACGGTCTCTGGTTCGTGGACATTCGTGAGATACACCTGTGTCTTGTCAGAGGTCCACGAAATGGTCCCGTGGTACTTGGAAAGGTCCCCCACGGAGGAAACGCTTCGTTCCTTAAGTGTGTAGTCGATTCTTTTGCCGTCCGAATCGAGGTAGGGGATGTTCTCAAACGACCCAGCCCAGCCATTGGCCTCGTCGAGCGTGAGTGATCTGTCCGTTGTCTCGCCATTAGCCAGCAGGTCGACTGCCAGCGAGTCGGGTCGGTATCCGTCGCTGTTACCATTGTCCACCCACAGCTTCGTCGCCTGGATGGAATAGGCGGAAAGTCCGACCTTGGTGTAGTCCTTGCGAATGAATGAGGGTGTCTATGCTCCCGTCGCTGAGTTAGTGCCCGTGGCGCTCATGTAGGCGCTGTTGTACGCATGAGCATCTTCGTCAATGAGTGCTGCCGCATCTTCGCCAGATGGCGCCACCATGTTGACGCGTACCGTTGCCGTGTCATACGAGGCGAGCACGAAAGGTGACCCATCGGTAGCAGTGCTTGCATCCACCGCAATGGCGGTCACCCGAGAAAGGTCATCGGGAGGGATAAGCGACCAAACCGAGGTATTGGCGAGGTCGGAGTCGGCATTCTTTGTCACTTCTCCGCTTGATCCGGTCGCGCCATCGTTGGCAAGGTCGATGTCTGGCTTTGAGGAGTAATAGACCTTGGCGTCGACGCCCTTTGCCCTCAGCTGGGAGACATCCACCGAGACGAGGGCTCCTCGCCAGCGCTTTCCATTTACGTCGGGCTTGTCCTCTGTGGGGACGTAGTTTTCAAGCTCGTCGTAGATGACCATGTTACTGGTGGATGAGTTCTCCCCCGAGACCATGGCGAGGCGATACGAGTAGGGGCCGCCCGCCCAGGCGTTCTTTGCGTTCGCGTTTGGTTGGTCAGCAGTTCCTACTCCCGTTCCCCAAGAGCCCTCGTTATTGACATCAACCTGCTTTGACAGGGAGAACGTGTAGTAATTGAGCTTCTGAATGCTCGTGCTGGCTCCTGCGTACACCACGTTCTGCGCCGAACTCGCAGGGTCGAGATCAGTCATGGCAGAGCGCTCAGCTTCGTCGACAAATGTTGTCGCCGCATCAGTAACGGTGTTCTTGCCATCGGGGCTGTCGGGCTCTCCTTGGTACCCCTCACGTTGAGCGAGCTCCGATGATCCGCCCTCGAAGGCGATGACATTGTGCAGGTCGGTGCCCCAGTCGCTGCTGTCATTGAAGGAGTAGGTGGCATCAAAGCGAATCTGAGGGACGTCCTCGTACATATACGTGTAGGAGTTGCCCGGCAGATAAGCTTGGGCGGTGGGAACGAGGGACACCCCTACCACGAGAAGAGTGCGTCCGGTACCCTTGTAGTTGTCGATCGTTCGCACGCTTTTCACGCCGTCGGCAGAGCTTACCTCACTTCCCCGGACTTCGCGGCGAGTGACGTCGATGGTCGAGAGGTTGGGTACGACCCCCTTTGGAAGCAGGTCATACCAGACCCCCGAGGTCTGCGAGCTGATGTCTCCATTGGCGACGGCAGACTCATATGCGTCCTTGTCCGCGATGTCGCTCTGAAGCTCGACCTTTGCGGAGTAGTGGAGCGTGACGTTGCTGTCCTCGTAATTCACATCGCTATTGGGGTCGGTCATGGCGTCCTTTGAGGGCACCGCGGCAATCTTCACATCATAACCGCGAAGTTCGTCTGCACCGGCATCCTCCTGCTGGAAGAGAATCTCGTCTCCCTGCGTCGCTGTGGCGGACTGGGTGTTGCGCAGGAATGCTGCGGGAGACGTGCTGTCTGCAATCTGGTCTTGGGCAAGCCGGCGAACTTCAGAAGTGGGGTGCAACTTCACCTTGGGATGGACTACAGCCTCGCGAATTCCTGCGATGTTGACATCGGCTCCATACCGCCACGAGGTGGTGCCAGCGGGGAGGCTCACCGTGACACCAGAACGGGGAGTAAACGACTGGGCAGACCCGTCAGCGTAGAAGACTGACCCAGTTTTCCACGAGACTGCTGCTACGTCTTTCCACGCTCCTCCAACTTGAGCCTGGACGACAAAGTCGGGGGAGTGCGTTAGGTCGGCATCGTCAGTGTATCCAATGCCATAGCTACCACCATGAATTTGCCTCCCACCCTCGTCGTAAACCGCCCGTCCATCGACAGTAACAGCCTTGCTGGCATCCAGAAGAGTTGCGTCATACTCCACGGCAGCGAGCAGTTTGGGCGCATCGAGCCCGAGCGCCGTAAACTCATAGTCAACTCCCGGGGAAAGTGTGCCCGAGCCATATTTCGTATCAGCAAAGTCGAGCTTTCCGTCTTCTATCTGCATGTGGACCGACTTTGAAGATTCGAAGTCGGATACCTTAGTTCCCTCGGTACCCTCCGTCTGAAGATACGGGAGGACGTAGCCAATCATGCTCGACTTGTACGAGATGTCGGATACGTCCTTACCTGCGGAGAGGCTGTTGAGGGCAGTTGGATAGGAGTCTCCGAGAGACCAGTCGGGCTGCTTGTTTCCAAACTCGCCCACTTTGTCGGCATCAAAGCGCCCACCAGGATGCTTTACTGTCGGCTTCGAATAGTAGAAGTTGCATGTCGCTGTCGCTTGCTGGACAGATGATGCGTACGTGCCGTCAGCGTTGGGGTCGGTTTGCGTGAGCGTCCATTCGACACTGTTGGTGAGGGTATAGTGCTTTTCTGCCTCGAACTGAGAGAACGGGTATGCGATTGTGACGTAGTGATAGTTGCTATTGCCATCCGGACGATACGAGTCTTGTAGGTCGATACCATCACCGTTCTCTATGGGTGTTCCCCCAAACGAGTCTGTCGGCGTGTCCTTCCATGTGAGCGTGTAGTACGTGCATCCGGAGTGGTAGGCATAGGTGTAGTAGGTGACCAGTAGGAACTTCTTTTCGTCGGGATACTTTTCCTTGACCTCGTCGGGAATCCTCGAGAGGTCATCCGTGCTCTCATAGCTTTGGTAAATCTTTGAGGCTCGGCCCAGAACCTCTTGGGTGTTCACCTGGGCTGTGAGGCCCCCGGCAGTAGCATGAAGCCCGGAACCAGCATTTGTCGTCACAAAGAGTGTTGAGTTGATGGTGCCAAACGTCTTACTGTCCACAACCTCCGAGGGGGTGACATCCGTGATACCAAACTCGATTTCCACGCTTGAGGCGGCGCTCATCGTTCCCGTGTTGGTGATCGTGTAGGTGTCAGTGCCGGAGTCATAGCTCCAGTTGAAGTTCGTCTTCGTGCTGGGCGCCTCTGCCAAAGGAAGCGAGAGGCTTCCATAGGGTTTGTCGCTACGGTCAGTAAAGATGTGGCCGGGAAGGGTGAAGGAGATATCCCCGGGTTGGTAGTCATGCTCACCCGAGAGCGAGAAACTCACCTTTCCCCTGAGGTTAATCGATGCGTTGCTATAAGGGGCGAATACAAGATTCTCGGAAATCTTATCATCATTGTTATGCGAGTCGGGTGTTACCCACTTAACCTCAAACGAGTTGATGGTCGTGCCATCAGCGGAGGTGACGTCCCCACCGATGGCTCCCGATGCCGCTGATGCGAGGGTCGAGAAGAATCGCTGCACGGGAGCGGCGGCCGGGGTGTCGTTCGTCGTGACCTCCGCCTTGAGGTCGTCCCCGGCGCCCTGGTCGATGTCCTTGACGTCAGCGCCAGCGTTCGCTGTGCCCTCGCGCAGGGCCTCGCGGGCGGTGGGGCTCGAGGCAATCACGTCCTCTGAGAGCGTCGCTGCGTTCGTTGCGGCATCGGAGGGTGTGGCAGCCTCCTCTTCCTGCTTGGAAGAGTCAGTCTGCGTGTCTGCTTCCCCGCCCTCGGAGGTCGTCGCCGCGGAAGCCTCGGCGGAGCTTTGGTCTTCCGCGCTTGTGGCAGGCTCGGCCTCCGACTTCGCCGCACCAGTGTCTTGGGCAGATGCTGCAGTCTCGGCAACCTTCTCCCAGACAGCATGGAGCGTGGCGACGCCCGAGCCCTCAGGCGCCCCCTCCTGAGGATCGACGAACTTGTCGGGCACCACGGTCGTCTCCGTCGTGCCGTCCTTGTCCTCGTCATAGCTGAAGACGAGCCCGCTTACCTTGGCGCCAGCGGGGATGATGGTCTGGGGGAGGCCGTCCGAGGCGGTCGTCTTGGTGTCGTAGGCCCAGCCCCTGAAGACATAACCGTCACGGACGAGCTCGCCGGTCGCAAAGACGTCCTTGACATTGCTCACGTCAGCTGCGATCCCCGTGTCCAGGAGCGTCGCCTCGTCGTCGCCCGAGATCGTGACGTCATCGATCTTTGTGGGATCTGTCGCCCCCACGCTGTCGGCGAGCTTGCCACCCGCGAGGTCGAACTTCCAGGTATGGACGGGCGTCTCGTCCTGAGCCGCAGCAGAGTTCTCCGTATCCGCAGAGTCGGCAGCGGTGTCCGTGGACGGAGCAGCTTCCCCTGCGGCCACCTCGGTCGAAATAGCCACTTCGGTAGCGGCCGCAGGTCGTGCCAGCGCATACGTCGTGGGCCACTGGATCATGGCAAGCGACAGGACCACCGCAAGAATCTGCCGAGACAGCAGGACTGCTCCGCGCCGGGCGGCTCTCTGGACAAGGCGACCACGTATAGTCATGATTCTCTCCGCGTTTATGACGTGAATCTGTGTTGCCAGTACCAATAAGAAAGCTTACTTCAGGCTGAACTCATAAGAAGGGTTTTTCAATACCCAGTCTGCCAACCTGCACCTCTTTTTTCGCCAGACGCGAAGAAAGTGCCTCGTTAGGTTCAAACAGGAGGAAATCGAGAGCCTCACAGTCCACCTTCACGGTCCACCGTCGCTGGGGTACCCTAGCCACGTGCGCCGCACGATGCAGCGCCAGCTCACAAGCAAAGGAGAACCACGTGCCTCTCGATAGCGTCACTGCAACTGCAGATACTCCCGTCAAGACCCTCGTCTCCTGGAACGTCAACGGACTTCGCGCCGTCATCAAGAAGGACCCCAGCTTTGCCGAGGTGTTCTCGTCCTGTGATGCCGACGTCTTCGCCATTCAGGAGACCAAGCTCCAGGAGGGCCAGGTGGACCTCGACATTCCCGGCTACCACCAGACGTGGAACTACGCCGAGCGCAAGGGCTACTCAGGCACGGCCGTCTTCAGCAAGGAGGAGCCCCTCCAGGTCATCCGCAAGATTGGGTCTCCGGTGGCAGACGACGAGGGTAGGGTGTGCGCCCTGGAGTTCGCCAGCTACTGGTTCGTCAACGTCTACACCCCCAACTCAAAGAACGGCCTCGCCCGCCTGGACGAGCGCATGGTGTGGGACGAGCGCTATCGGGACTTCTTGGTGGGGCTCGCCCAGCAGAAGCCCGTGGTCACCTGCGGGGACTTTAACGTCGCCCATGAGGAGATCGACCTGAAAAACCCCGACACCAACCATCAGAACGCCGGCTTCTCGGACGAGGAGCGCGGTAGCTTTGGCAGGCTCCTGGACGCCGGCTTCACGGACAGCTTCCGCATGCTCTACCCCGACCGCACGGACGCCTACAGCTGGTGGAGCTACCGCATGCGCGCCCGCGAGCGCAACGTGGGCTGGCGCATCGACTACTTCTTGGTGAGCGACGACGCGGCGGGGCGCATCGAGGGCGCCTCCATCCTGGACGACGTCTTTGGCAGCGACCACTGCCCCGTGTCGCTGCGCATCAGGCTGTGAGGCGAGCTCGATGACGCGAGCCTCCCGACACCGGAGGTTCCCGCGCGCCAGGAGATTCCCGCGCGCCAGGAGGCGTCAGGGAACATCAGGAGTCGTCGGCAAGCGTCAGGCCGGACCCAGGCGTTGGCAGGCGTCAGGCGGAGCTTTCGGGCAGGGCGCGGCGTAGGGCTCCCAGGAAGCTGGCGGCGTCCGTCGTCGCCAGGAGCTCCTGGGGAAAGCCCACGTCCTCCAAGAGGGCGCGCGTCTTGTCCAGCCGCCCTATGCGGGGGCTTATGTGGGCGTCCGTGCCCGTCGAGAGCAGACAGCCCAGTTCGGCCGCACGCTGGGCAATCGCCCGGCAGCGCGGCGTCGCCTCCGGGCGCTGCCGAAAGGTGCTCTCGTTTATCTCGACCATCTTGCCCAGGTCGCGGGCGGCCGTGAGCACGGCGTCGAGGTCAAAGTCAAGGCCCGACCTGCCCACGTGCCCCAGGATGAGGACCTTGGGGTCCTCCAGGGCCCTGACGTACATGGCCGTGACCTGGGCGGGCGTGGCTCCCTCCGCAAAGTCGTCATCGTGGACGGAGGCAATCGCGTAGTCGCACGCGTCAAAGACGCGCTCCTTGAGCGTGACGGCCCGCCGCAGGCGCTTGCCGTCGATGCGTCGCGCCACGGGCACGTCCCAGCCAAAGAGGCGCCCCTCAAGGTCCACGATGTCCGCCTCGCAGCCACGCAGGACGCGCACGCCGTGCCACTCCTTGGGCCAGCAGGCATAGTTGAGGTAGTGCTGATAGTCCCTGGAGACGACGTCTCCCAGGTCGTCGGGGCGAACGTCGGCGCCAAAGAGCGTCGAGGTCATGGGCGAAAAATGATCTGTCGACCCCAGCAGCTCGATACCTCGCTCTGACGCGGCGCGCACGTTCTCCTCGATGGTGCCGTAGGCATGGCGAGAGAAGACCGTGTGGGTGTGGACGTCGCAGGCGATGCGCAGCTCCTGGCCCTCTCCCGGGCCGGCCGTGGCTTGTGCGGCCCGCCTCTGGGAGGCTGCCCTGGTCGGATGCCCGCCGCCGGCAGGCCCGCGCCTGAGGGCGCCAAGCCCGAAGCTTGCCCGCTGCGTCAGGACGAAGCCCTCGCAGGCAGGATCCCCCGGCTTGACCTGCCCCCTGCGCCCCTGCGGCCCAAAGCAGGCAAGGCGCGTCCGAAGAAGCCCCGTCCTTCTCTGCATGAACAGGCAGTCTGCGCAGGTGGGCTTACTATCCATGACGTCGCCCGTAACGCTGGGCCAGCCGCTCCCAGGCGGGAATCGAGTTGACGATTGTCTCGTGGCTCACGCAGTAGCCCACCCGCACCCATCCGGGACAGCCGAAGCTGTCGGACGGCACGGGCAGAAGCTCGAGCTCCCGCGCCTGCCGGAAGAACGCCTTGGCGTCAGGCTCCAGGGCCTTGACCCACAGGTAGAAGGCGCCCTGCGGCTCGACATACGTGTAACCGGCTTGAGACAGGCCCTCCGTGAGGGCGGCGCGGTTCCTGGCGTAGGCGGCCACGTCGCTGGGGACGTCCACGCAGTCCGCCACCACGCGCTGGAACAGCGCCGGGGCGCACACAAATCCCAGCTTGCGGCCCGACCCCGCCACCGCGGGCACCAGCTCGTCGTGCTCGGGATTGGTCTTGGGGATCAAGACCCAGCCGATGCGCTCGCCTGCCAGGCTCAGGCTCTTTGAGTACGAGTAGCAGACGACCGTGCGCCCATATGCGTCGGGCACCCAGGGCACCTCGGCGCCATAGCTGATCTCGCGGTAGGGCTCGTCTGCGATCAGGTGGATCTGGCCGCCAAGCTCCCTGCCACGCTCATCCAGCACGCGACCGAGACGCTCCAGGTCCTCGCGGGGATAGATCGTGCCGACGGGGTTGTTGGGCGAGTTGATGAGCACCGCCCGCGTATGCTCGGTGACGGCGTGCGCCACGGCGTCGACGTCCAGCTGGAACGTGCGCTCGTCGGCCCTGACCTCCACGCAGCGGGCACCGGCGGCCTCTATCCACACGCGGTACTCCGGAAAGTACGGGGCGATGACGATGACCTCGTCACCCGGGCTCACGAGGGCGTTGAGGACTATGGCGATCGACGCGGCCGCCCCGCAGGTCAGATAGACGTCGCCAGCGTCATAGCTTGTCATGAAGCGCCGGTTGAGCGACGCGGCGACCGCCTTGCGGACCTCCGGGAGACCGGCGGCGGGCGTGTAGCCGTGGAGCGCCGTGGCATCCAGCGCCAATGACCGCTCGATGGACGCGCGGACCTCGGACGGCGCGGGCACCGAGGGATTGCCCAGCGAGAAGTCAAACACGTTCTGGGGGCCTATCTGCGCCTTGCGCGCCGCGGCATAGGCGGCGATCTCGCGGATGGACGACGTGGCGACTCCCAGCTCGTAGCTCTGGCTATTCATGGGCATCCCGCCCATCTCCCTTCGCCGTGGCAGGGACGTCAGACGTCGCCTGCCCCTCATCCTGTTCCTTGCCCTGCCCCTCATCCTGACCCTGAGACGTCGCGGACGGCTCGTCCGCCTTGAACCCCATCATGCGCTGGGCGTACGCCTGAGCCGACGCCTCGAGCGCCGCCTCCTCGACGAGGTCGCCCGGCGAGGTCGCGCCGGCCGGGGCGTCAGCCTCTGCGCGCGCCTCGGGGTGCTGACGCACGTACTCGTCCCAGTCGTCATTGAGGAGCGCGTCGACGACGTCGCCATCGACGGTCTCGCGGGCGAGCAGGACCTGCGCCATGGTGTGCATCTGGTCGCGACGCGCCTCGAGCACGGTGCGGGCGCGGTCATGCGCCTCGCGCATGATGCGCTCCACCTCGTCGTCAATGCGCTTTGCCGTCTCAGCGGCATAGTCGTTATGGTTGGCGTAGTCGCGGCCCAGGAACACCTCGTGCTGCGCCTCGCCGAACACCTGGGTGCCCAGCTCCTCGCTCATGCCGTAGCGAGTGACCATCTCGCGGGCGAGCTTGGTGGCGCGCTCCAAGTCGTTGCTGGCCCCCGTGGTGATGTCGTCGCAGAAGAGCTCCTCTGCGGTCCGTCCTCCCAGCAGGACGGCTATCTGGTCGAGCATGCCGTCACGGGTCTCGAGGAAGTGGTCCTCCTCGGGCAGCTGCAACGTGTAGCCCAGGGCGCGACCGCGGCTGATGATCGAGATCTTGTGCACGGGGTCGCTGTTCTCGAGGATATGACCAACCAGGGCGTGGCCGCTCTCGTGAAAGGCGATGACGCGGCGCTCCTCCTCGGTCATCACGCGGCCCTTCTTCTCGGGCCCGGCGATGACGCGCTCCATGGCCTCCTCGACCTCCGCCATGGAGATCTTGTCCCGGCGGCGGCGGGCGGCGAGAAGCGCGGCCTCGTTCATGAGGTTGGCAAGCTCGGCGCCTGTGAATCCCGGGGTCAGCTTGGCGATGCGGTCCAGCTTGACCGTCGCGTCAAGCGGCTTGGTCTTGGCGTGGACCGTGAGTATCTTCTGCCGCCCCTTGACGTCGGGCCGATCCACGGTGATCTGCCGGTCAAAGCGCCCGGGACGCAGCAGCGCGGGGTCAAGGATGTCGGGACGGTTGGTGGCCGCGATGAGGATGACCGCCGAATTCTCGTCAAAGCCGTCCATCTCGACCAGCAGCTGGTTAAGCGTCTGCTCGCGCTCGTCGTGACCGCCGCCGAGACCGGCGCCCCTCTGCCGCCCGACGGCATCGATCTCGTCGATGAAGATGATGGACGGGGATGACTCCTTGGCCTGCTTGAAGAGGTCGCGCACGCGGCTGGCGCCCACGCCCACGAACATCTCCACGAAGTCGGAGCCCGATATCGAGAAGAACGGGACGCTCGCCTCGCCGGCGACCGCCTTGGCAAGCAGGGTCTTGCCGGTGCCCGGCGGACCCACGAGCAGCACGCCACGCGGGATCTTTGCGCCCATCCTCTGGTAGCGCTCGGGGTCCATGAGGAAGTCACGCACCTCCTTGAGCTCCTCGACGGCCTCGTCCACACCCGCGACGTCGTCAAACTTGACCTTGGGACGGGTCTGCTCGTTGGTGCGCGCCTTATTGGCACGGCCAAAGTTCATGGCCCTGCCGTTCTGCGCCTGGGTCTGGCGCATGAAATATATGAACGCTCCCAGGATGAGCAGCGTCGGCACGAGCGACTCGACGACCATCTTCAAGAGCCCGTCCGGGACCACGATCTTGAAGGTGGTTTCGGGGTGTTCCGCCATGAGCTCCTGAAGGCTGTCGCTTCCCACATACGTGCTCGTAAAGCCAGACAGCTTGCTCTTGTCGCCCTTGTCGTCGGCACTCTTCCAGTAGCTGCCGCTCAGGCTGGCGTCGTCCGTCTTGTACGTGACGTCGCTCACGCGCCCGTCCTTGACCGCGACGACGAAGTCGTTGGTGGCAAGGTCGTCTGCGGTGGCGGAGGGGTCCATGAGCATCCGACCCGCAGGCCACACCAAGTAGAGGGAGAGGGCGATGCCCAGGATGATGCCCCAGAGAGGGAGCTTCCTTCCCCCCGGGCCGCCAAGGCCCGGGCCGGAAGGACCGCCGCCGGACCCCGGACGAGGAGGGCCGGAGGGTCCGTCTGCGTTGCGGCTGCGGCCGTCCGGCTGGAACTTGCTGTCGCGCTTCGTATCTGACACCGACGGTGCTCCTTGCTGTCGTGCGCCCCCCGCAGGACGGGGCGGATTCGGGGCGGAATCTTAGGCGTACGCCTCGGGCTTGAGGACGCCAACGTAGGGAAGGTTGCGGTACCTCTCGGCAAAGTCGAGGCCGTAGCCCACGATGAACTCGTTGGGAACGTGCGTGCCCACATAGCGCGGCTCGATGGCGGGGGTCTTGCCCTCGATGTCCTTCACCGCGAAGGTGGCGACCTCGACCGAGGCGGGATGGCGGGCCCTGAGAAGGTCTATGAGGTAGCTCAGCGTGAGGCCGGAGTCAAGGATGTCCTCCGCGATGATCACGTGACGCCCCTCGATCTTGGTGTCCAGGTCCTTGACGATGCGCACCACGCCCGAGCTCTTGATGCCGTCACCGTAGCTGCTCACGGCCATGAAGTCCACCGCGCAGGGCACCGTGACGGAGCGGATGAGGTCGGCCGTGAAGACGAAGGCGCCCCGCAGCACGGCCACGATCAGCGGGTTCTTGCCCGCGTAGTCACGCGATATCTCGTCTCCCAGGCGCTCGACGATGCGCTCGATGTCGTCCTCGCTCAAAAGGAGCTTCTGCACGTCGGGATGCAGGCTCTCCATGTCATGATCCCCCTTCATGAGACGCCGGGCGGCAAGGGACCTACCCTTGCCGGACAATGCTTAATACTAGCAGCAGTTTTGTGTCTGACGTGCAGCGGAAGCGCTCGTCGGCGCGAATGCCCGCCACCCACACTATCTCCCTGTTGGGCGCGACGCGCACGATGGGCACGCCGGCGCGGTCCGCCGCAGGTATGTGCGCCTCGTTGAGCAGGTCCGAGAGCTTCTTTGACTGACCGTGCATGCCCAGCGGGCAGAGGACGTCCCCGGGCGCCGCGGCGTCCACCCACAGGCGCGAGTCCTGACGCTGGCTGAGACCGCAGGCGTCGGCGTCGAGCAGCACCGACATGCCTTGCCATTCCATCCCGTGCGCCCGTGCGACCGCGACGGGGTCGCGCGCGTCCGTAAGCGGGAGCAAACGCGCCCTCAGGACCCTGCCGTCGGCGAGCGTCCGCGCGCCCGGCACCCTCAGCCACAGGGGCTCGCCCTGCCGCGAGGCTCCCGGGGCCCTCAGGAACAGCATCCCGTACTCGACGCGCGCGTCGCAGCCCATGGGCGTTGAGAGCGAGCCATGACCTGCGGCGACAAGGGACAGCACCGCGTCAACGTGACGCGCCTCGAGTCGCGCGTCACAGGAGGCCCGCAGCATGGCCGCGCGCACCGCGCGTCGCGCCACGGCCAGGTCCAGGGCGGCAAGCTTGCGGGCGTCCAGGGCGACGACGCCGCCCTCGTCCCTTCTCGTCAGGCTCCGCAGGGCGCGGGCCGCCACGCCGGACAGATAGGCATCCTCCTCCGAGAGGATGTCGCAGGTGGTTGAGAGGCTCGACACCACGCGTGGGTTGCGCTCGCGCATCAAAGGGAGCAGGCGGTGCCTCACGAACGAGCGCAGGTAGCGCGTGTCGGCATTGCTGGCGTCCTCGCGCCAGGTGGCGCCGCGCATGCGCAGAAAGTCGCAGAGCTCCTGATGCGTGCGATCGAGCAGGGGGCGGACGACGCGGTTGCGACGTCGGGGGATGGACGAGAGGCCCGCCGCCCCCGCCCCCCTCACCGCATTCATGAGGAAGGTCTCCGCCCTGTCGTCGGCCGTGTGGGCGGTCAGGATTCGCGCCGCCGACCGGGGCGTGCCAAACGTCGCGGAAAGCTCGTTGGCAAGCTCGTTGGCGGCGGCATAGCGCAGCTTCCTCCCGACGTTCTCCACGTTGGACCCGGCGTATGAGGCGCTCCGGGCCAGGGAGCTGACGTCCGCGCGCCGCACCGTGCAGGGAATACCGCAGGATGCCGCAAGCCTCCGGACGAACGCCTCGTCCTCGTCGGCGTCGGCGCCGCGCAGGCCATGATTCACGTGAAGCACGTGCAGGCGTTCGCGAGCGACGCGCACGCACCCCCTGCCGTCGTCAATGTCCAGGCTTGAGCCGACGGCCAACAGCAGTAGCGCCGTCGAGTCGGCGCCTCCCGAGACCATGAGCACCACAGGGGCGCGGGTCTCCTCGTCGCCTTTGGGGGAGGGCCGGTCAAAGCGGCGCTCGCCCGAGGCGAACCTGCGCATGACGCTGGTCATGGGCGACTGCCCCTCGTGCCATAGAGCTTGACGAGCTCAAGGGCCATCTTGGCGGCCAGGTCCATGCCCTCCACGGTGATGTGCTCGTAGGGGCCGTGAAAGCCGTGTCCGCCCGTACCCAGGTTGGGACAGGGCAGCCCCCGGAACGACAGCTGGCTGCCGTCGGTGCCGCCACGAATGGGCGAGACGTCCGGTCTGACGCCCGCCCGCTCTGCTGCCTCCTTGGCGACGTCGATCATGTACATGCGCTCGGCGATGACCGACTCCATGTTCTGATACTCGTCATCGATGTCAAGGCGTACGGTGCCCTCTCCCCAGCGCTCGTTCATGACGTCCGCGACGTGTCGCAGCGTCGCCTTGCGAGCTGCGAAGGAGGCCGCGTCGTGGTCGCGCACGATGTACTCGACCTTGGCCGTCGCCTCGTCGCCCTCGATGGACAGCAGGTGATAGAAGCCCTCGTAGCCGCTCGTGTGGCGCGGCGTCTCGAACGCGGGGAGGCTCGCGTTGATGTGGCAGGCGAGGATCGCGGCATTGACCATGACGTCCTTGGCGGCGCCGGGGTGCACGCTCACGCCCGTGACCACGAACTCTGCACGACAGGCGTTGAAGTTCTGGTACTGAATCTGGCCCTCGACGTCGCCGTCGAGCGTGTAGGCCACGTCGGCGTCAAAGGCGGCGAGGTCAAAGTGGGAGGCACCCGTGCCCGTCTCCTCGTCCGGCGTGAAGGCCACGCGCAGCGGGCCGTGGGTGACCCCCTCGTCGCGCAGGGTCTCGAGCACGGTCATGATCTCGGCGATGCCCGCCTTGTCGTCCGCGCCCAGAATCGTGGTGCCATCCGTGGTGATGAGGGTGCGCCCCGCCAGCGTGGGCAGGTGGGGAAAATCCTTGACGGTCAGGGTGCGGCCGCTAGCGCCTAAAACGAGGTCGCCGCCATCATAACCCTCGTGCAGCACGGGCACGATGTCGTGGTCGCAGAACTGCGACACCGTGTCCATGTGCGCGATGAGCCCCAGCTTGGGACTGTCCTCAAGACCGGGCGTGGCGGGGATCTTGGCGTACACGAAGCACTCGTCGCTCAGCGTCACGTCCCGCACCCCCAGCTCGCCGAGCTCCTCGACCAGGAGCTTGGCAAGATCAAACTGGCAGGCGGTGGTGGGAGTCGTGTCCCTGTCCGCGTCGCTCGGCGTGCGCACGACCGCATACCTCAGAAGACGCTCATAGGCTCTCATGTTAACTTCCCTTCGTGAAGGCGTCCCGCGACGACGAGGCGCAGGGCAGGCGCGCGCCTGCGCGCGGTTTTTGTCCGTGGTCTAGAGTAGACCAGTTATCAGATTTGCGCTGGGACGCACGTCCCGCGCAAGACGAGGGGAACACCGTGACGCCCACGCTTCATCTCAGCGTCCTTGCCAGCGGGTCCAAGGGCAACGCCGCCGTCGTCGAGGGGCCGCGGGGGTCGCTGCTCATCGACTGCGGGCTGTCGTGGCGCGAGCTCACGCGGCGCGCCGAGAGCGCGGGCGTCGAGCTGCGCAAGGTGACGGCAGCCATCCTCACCCACGAGCACGGCGACCACTGTTCGGGCCTGGGCGTGGTCCGCCGCAACCTGTCCTGCGAGCTCATCACCACCGCCGGCACCGCGGCGGCGAGCCGACGCCTGCTTGACGTGCCCTTCTCACTGGTGAGGCATGACGAGGCCTTTGAGGTCTGCGGCATGCGCGTGGAGCTCTTTCCCACCTCCCACGACGTGTCCGACCCCGTTGGCCTGAGGCTCTCGGTGGCAAACGAGGGGGACGAGCCCCAAGACGCCCTGGGCTGGTGCACGGACACCGGCTTTTTGACGGCGGAGGCGCTCGGCGCCCTGCGCGGTTGTCGCATCCTGGGCATCGAGGCCAACCATGACACGTCGATGCTGGCGCACGGACCGTATCCCTCCTTCCTCAAGAGCCGGGTGGGAGGCGAGACGGGCCACCTTTCCAACGCGCAGTGCGCGGCTGCCCTTCCCCAGCTCGTCGGCGAGGGCACCGAGACGGTCGTGGCGCTTCACCTGTCCCAGAAGAACAACACGCCCGGCGCCTGCATTCGCGAGCTTTCCGAGGCGCTGGGGGCGCAGCCGCTTGGTCCGCAGGAGGTCTCGGCAGGCTCCCTGGCCGAGGCACGCGGCCGGGATGGAAGCCTCACCATCTGCGTTGCCGGCCAGGACGAGCCGCTGGTGGTGTGGTAGGGAGCGTCGCTGCACGCCATCGGCACACACGGCTGGCGCCGCCGCCTGACGCGACGCCAGAGCGGCGGGGACGGCGGTTCGGCAGGCGAGGCACAAAGCGACGTCTTGACACGGCAAGGCGCCCGGCCGCATCAGTGCGGTCGGGCGCCTTGGGCGCATGTTGTCGCTCGCCGTCCGGTAAGGTCGCACGGCAGCCGGCAGTGACCCGGCTAGTCGATGGTGACCTTGGTGACGTTGGCCTTCTCCTCCTGCTTGGGAATGTTGACGTTCAGCACGCCGTTCTCAAACTTGGCCGTCAGGCCGGTCGTCGCGGCGTCCTTGAGGTACACGCCCCTGCTGGCGCGCCACTCCGTCGTCTCCTTGTGCAGGTAGTTCTTGCCCTTTTCCTCCTCGGTCTCCTTCTTTTCGACCGAGATCGACAGGCGACCCTCGTTGAGCTCGACGTCAATCTCCTCGCGCTTGACGCCCGGCAGCTCGGCGCTCACAACGTAGGCGTCGCCCGCGTCCTCGACGTTCATCTTGAAGCTGTCGTCGGTCGAAAGCGCTGCGAGCGGCGTCGAGAAGAACGAGTCAAACGGATCGAACGCCCTGCGCAAAGCCCTGTCGTAGCGATCGTACGGAATCAATCCAGACATGATGACCATCCTTTCTGCCTATGCGGCGTTCTTTAGACGAACGCCTTGTCGCACATGTCTATTGTTCCCCCATACGATAAATTTATACGTTGGTGCAAAGGTTTTATCACTATTAGTTACTCATGAAATCTAAGTCACTGTATATAAGATATTGCGTGGGACGAGACGAACCGTGACGCTTCCTGAAGATGCGCACAGGGCCACGGGGCGGGACGCGCAAGGACGATGGCTTGTCCGTGATTCTCATGGGCTCGCCGGCATCCGGGGCTATGTCGCCCGACGCGACTGCTCTATGATAGGTGCAGATGACAGGCGCGCCTGCTAGGTGCGCCCGCGACCCAGGCGTGGCGCGCGGCGGGGGGAGGCCCGCCGCGACTCCGGAGGTGCTCATGGACGAGGACAGGTACGACGACATCGACCCCAAGACGGGTGCCGGGGCGTCATGCGCGCCAGACCAGCCCAGGTGCCGTCATTCCCCCGTGAGGCCCGCCTCCAAGACCGACGCGCGGGCGGAGGCTTTCGGCCACGTCGCTGACGCGGGGGACGCTGCCGAACCGCACCTTGATGACGCGGCGCGCCAGGGTGCGTCCCCGCGCGACGCGCGGCCTTCCCACGACCGCGTGGGCAGACCGTCCAGGGTCCAGCCCGGCTTCGTGCGCCAGCGCGCGGCGCGCCTGACGCAGGATGCCATCGACGACCTTGCCGAGGATGGCGCCTCGGCAGGCCAGTACGCGCACGATTCCAACGTGGCCGTTCGCGGCGGCATGCGCGCCGGCGCCTTCACGGGCGGCGCCTACCGCAGGACGCGTAGCGGCATGGGCCAGGTCAGGGGCAGCCGCTATGGCCAGTATCTTGAGATACCCAAGGGCAGGCGCTCCATCTTCGTCTCGCAGGAGCAGGCGCGTCGGCGCAAGTCGATCAAGTCGTTTGTCGCCCTCATCGTGTTTCTGGCGCTCGCCGCCCTCGTCATCGGGGCGCTCGTGCGCTCGATCATGTAGGCAATCTGCCTGCGGACCCCTCCTGACGCGCGGGGCTAGCGCGACGCGGCGGCCGGGCGTCCTTCGCAATGCCCGGCGGCGCCAGCGCATTTTTCACGCCCAGGGATCTCGCTCAAACAGAGGCTCCTCACGCGGCGGGCGGTCCGAGAAGGGATCGTAGCCGTCATCGTCCTCCCCCTCCGGGCGCAGGAACGGGGAACCGTCCTCCTTGGGACGCGCCCCGCCGTCATGCCCCGGCCCCGTTGGCCCACGAGGTGCCGGCGCATCGCGCCTGACGACCTTTTCCGTCGCGACGGCGCGACGGTCCCGGGAGTCTGCGCCCGGAGCGCTTCCTGTCAGTCCCATGGGCGCACCCCCTCCATCGTGGCTCCTCATGTGACTCAGGTGGCGCACGCGTCACTGTAGGCGACGAAGGAGCAGACGCTGCCACCAAACGGCCTCAGGTTGACGCCCTCGTAGAGCGACGTGCGAGCCGCCGTCACCGTGGCGCGCGTTCCTCCCTGCTCGTTTGCGATGAGCACCGTCCAGCACGTGTCGCCCATTGTGCCATAGGCGCAGACAAACGACGCGGGCTCCGCCTGAGGGCCCTCGGGCCTCGCGACCGTGTCCTGGTTGACGGTCTGAAGGCGTCCCGTGAGGCCGCAAAGGTCCATGACGGCCGAGACGGCCGCCTCAGAGAGGTCGGACGCGCCCTTGGGCAGCTCAGAGGAGGGCAGGTCAAGGCGGATTCCGTCAAACGGCGTTCCCTGACTCAGCAGGTCGCCGGCGGCCTTGCCTCGTCCCACGGCAAAGGTGTGCGAGTAGGGACGGCTGCCCAGCACGAGCGTGCCCTTGCCGTCGGACTCAAAGAGCGCCTGGAGCGTCCCGTCGCCGGCAACGTAGTTGCTCTTGAGCGAAAAGCCCTGGTCAGAGAGATATCCCGACAGGATGCGCGGGTTATACGCAAAGTACTCCGTCAGGTGGTGGTAGTCGGTGGGCGAGTGAGCCGAGACGACCAGCGCGACGGTCGTGCCCGCGGCGAGCGCGGAGCCGGGGGCGGGGTCGCAGGACAGGACGGTCCCCTGATCCTTGTCGGCCGACGTGACATAGCGAACCTGCGGCGACAGGCCGACGGACTCAAGCTGCAAGCGGGCCTCCCGCTCGGTCTTGCCGACGACGTACGGAACGGTGAGCGCCTGCGCCACCGTCAGAGTGACGGCGTCGGTGGACCTGAAGCTTGCGCCCGCCGCGGGCTCCGTCGAGATGACGGTTCCGGGAGGCGCGTCCGAAGCCCGGTAGCTCAGGCGAACGTCCTGCGCCCCCAGGTCGCAAAGCGCACGGCGCGCCTCGTCCTGCGGCACCCCCTGGACGTCGGGCATGATGCGGGCGACACCCACGCGCAGAAGGACCTCGCTGCCCGCGGCGAGGCGAGTGCCGGCCGATGGGTCGGTGCCGACGGCCTTTCCTACGCCGTCATCCACCGGCACGTCCTCCTCGCGCACCGCGAAGCCCTTTGCCGCAAGCGCCGCCACGGCGGCGTCGTGGTTTTTGAACGCCACGTCGGGAACGGTCCTGCCGCCCCAGAGCTCGAGCCCGTAGGTTGCCAGGACGACGGCGCCGCAGAGAAAGGTGCTCGCGAGCAGGACGGCAAGGACCGTGCGGGCCGTGCCCCACCGCTCCGTGACCCCCCTGCGACCGGGAGGCCCTGACCGCTCTCGTGGCACTGGAACCTCCCTTACCCAACCGCCGAGCCGGGCCGTCGCCCGCACGTTGCGTCGTCGCCTGCACGCGTCCCGAGAACGCGGGACGCGGTCGCTCACAGCGTAGCATGACATGACCGGACGGCCGGCGGCGAGCGCGCGACGGCGAGCGTGACGGGCGGCCGGGACCGATGCCCCGACCGCCCGACTTCTGCAGGCGACCTTCTGGTTCGGGCGCGCCCGCCCCGGAGGGAAAGGTCCTATTCGATGCTGTCCGCCTCGACGGGCTGGTCATCGAGGTCGTCGTCGGTAGCGGCGCCAGCGGCGCCTCCCTCGACGTCCACCCGCGTGGCCACCAGCCCGCCCGTGCCCACGTCAACCCGGACGGTGTCCCCCTCGTGGAGCTTGCCGTCGATGATGAGCCCGGCCACGTTGTCCACCACCTGGCGCTGGATGAGGCGCTTGAGCGGACGCGCCCCGTACACCGGGTCAAGACCGTCAAAGGCCAGGGACTGGGCGGCCAGGTCGGACAACTCGAGCGTGATGCGCTCCTTGGCAAGGCGGCTGCGCACGTCCTTGAGCTGTATGTCAACGATGCGCTCGATGTCCTCGAGGCCCAGCGCGTGAAACACGACGACGTCGTCGATGCGGTTGAGGAACTCGGGCTTGAAGGTCTGACGCAGCGCGTCATTGACCTGACGCTGCACCTGGTCCGGGTCGCTCGCGGCGTTTACGCCGGCGATGAACTGGGAGCCCACGTTGCTGGTCATGATGATGATCGTGTTCTTGAAGCTCACGACCCTCCCCTGGCCGTCCGTGAGGCGCCCGTCGTCCAGCACCTGCAACAGCACGTTGAAGACGTCGGGATGCGCCTTCTCCATCTCGTCCAGGAGGATGACGGAGTACGGCCTGCGACGCACGGCCTCGGTGAGCTGGCCGCCTTCGTCGTAGCCGACGTATCCGGGAGGCGCGCCGATGAGGCGCTGCACGGAGAACTTCTCCATGTACTCGGACATGTCAATGCGCACGAGCGCCTTCTCGTCGTCAAACAGGCACTCCGCGAGAGCCTTGGCGAGCTCGGTCTTGCCGACGCCCGTGGGTCCCAGGAAGAAGAAGCTGCCGATGGGGCGATTGGGGTCCGACAGCCCCGCGCGGCTGCGCCGCACCGCGGCCGCCACGGCGGCGACGGCCTCGTTCTGGCCGATGACGCGCCTGTGCAGATGCTCCTCGAGGCTCTTGAGCTTCTCCATCTCGCCCTGCATCATCTTTGACACGGGCACGCCCGTCCAGGCCGAGACGACCTCGGCGATCTCCTCGGAGGTGACCTCCTCCTTGAGGATGGCCCCCTCGTCGTGCTTGGCTGCCAGGACACGCTCCGCCTCGTCGTACTGGCGCTGCAGCGCGGGAATCGTGGCATAGCGCAGCTCGGAGGCACGAGCCAGGTTGCCGTCGCGTATGGCGCGGTCGACCTCGCCCTTGGCCCCCTCGATCTGCCCCTTGAGGTCCTGGACGCGATCGACGGCCTGCTTCTCGTTCTGCCAGCTCGCCTTCATGCCGTCGAGCTGCTCGCGCGTGACGGCGATGTCCTTGCGCAGGTCGTCAAGCCGCTCGCGAGAGGCGGCGTCCTCCTCCTTGAGGAGGGCCTGCTCCTCGATCTGCATCTGGGTGAGCTGACGGTCCACGGCGTCAATCTCGGCGGGCATGGAGTCAAGCTCCATGCGCAGGCGCGAGGCGGCCTCGTCCACGAGGTCGATGGCCTTGTCGGGCAAGAAGCGCTCGCTGATGTAGCGGTTGGAGAGGTCCGCGGCGCTCACCAGCGCTGCGTCCGTGATGCGCACGCGATGATGCTGCTCGTAACGCTCCTTGAGGCCGCGCAGGATGGATACGGTATCCTCCACCGTGGGCTCGCTCACCAGGACGGTC
Source organism: Olsenella sp. HMSC062G07 (assembly GCF_001811895.1). NCBI lineage: Bacteria > Bacillati > Actinomycetota > Coriobacteriia > Coriobacteriales > Atopobiaceae > Olsenella > Olsenella sp. HMSC062G07. The sequence continues at coordinate 26,033 of NZ_KV806947.1, read as the reverse complement.
TGGAAGCGGCGGGCCAGGGCCTGGTCCTTCTCGATGTACTTGCGGTACTCGTCAAGGGTGGTGGCGCCGATGGCATGCAGCTCGCCGCGAGCTAGGGCCGGCTTGAGGATGTTGCCCGCGTCCATGGACCCCTCCGTGGCGCCGGCGCCCACGATGGTGTGCAGCTCGTCGATGAAGAGGATGATGCGACCGTTGGCCTTCTCGACCTCCTTGAGGACCGACTTGAGGCGGTCCTCAAACTCGCCTCGATACTTGGCGCCCGCGACGAGCGCCGACATGTCGAGCTCCACGAGGTCCTTGTCCTTGATGGTCGAGGGCACGTCGCCCGCGACGATGCGCTCCGCGAGGCCTTCGACGATGGCGGTCTTGCCCACGCCCGGCTCGCCGATGAGCACGGGGTTGTTCTTGGTGCGGCGGCTGAGGACCTGGATGGTGCGGCGGATCTCCTCCACGCGCCCGATGACCGGGTCGAGCTTGCCCTGCCGAGCGAGGTCCGTGACGTTTCTGCCGTACTGCTCCAGGGCCTCGAACTGCGTCTTGGTATCCTGCGCGGTGACGCGCTCGTCACCCCTGAGGTCGCTGAACGCCCCCTGGACGCGCTTGCCGGTGACGCCGGCGGCCTTGAGCGCCGCGCCCGCCTCGCCCCGCTCGTCGGCGAGGGCGCACAGCAGGTGCTCGCTCGTGACGTAGCTGTCGCCGAGCTTGCTCGCCAGGCGCTCCGCCTCGTCTCCCACGGCGGCCAGCTCCTGCGAGATGCTCATCTGGCTCATGTCGCCCGTGACGCGCGGCGCCTTGGCGATGACGTCGTCCGCTTGTGCCTCGACCTGGGCGGGGTCCGCCCCCGCGCGTTCGATCACGGCGCGCAGGTTCCGCTCGCCCGACGACAGCAGCGCCTTGAGCAGGTGTATGGGCTTTACCTGCCCTGCCTCGGCGTCCGCCGCGACGCTGAGCGACGCCTGCAGCGCCTCTTGGGCCGTGACCGCCCACTTGTCAAACCTCATAAGTCCTCAACCTCCCGTAGCTGCCTGGAAGCGCGTCCTTGACGCATGTCGTGGTCCAGGCCCCACTGTCCCTTTCAGAACTTAGTTTTCCCAGATCGAAGGAGGATATTCAAAATCTAAGTGTGTTTATAGTAGATAATATGACTTGTCCCATACAAGAAAACAGCGGCGCTGACGCATGGGGCGCGACGGAGACGCCGGGCACTGGCATGGGGCAGGGGCCGGGCGCCATCAGGGCACGGGCCACCGACGCCGACGCTGCCGGCGGCTAGCGGACCTCGTCGCCCTTGCCCTGCATGAGCAGCCCGCGCATGACCTGCTCGGGGTCCGAGCCGTCGTAGCGGGCCAGGGCCGTGATCCGCTCGCGCGTGCGCAGCTCGTGGATGTCGTCCTCAAGCTCCCGCACGCGAGCGCGCAGCTCGTCGATCTGACGATTGCGCTCCTCGGCCCGCTCGCGCATGTCCAGGATGCGCACGACGCCGGCAAGGTTGATGCCCTCGTCCGTGAGCTTGCTGATGAGGTTGAGCCGCTCTATGTCGTGATGGGAGTAGAGGCGCGTGTTGCCGCGCGACCGACCCGGGTTCACGAGGCCCTTCTGCTCGTACACCCGCAGGGTCTGGGGGTGCATGCCCGTGAGCTCGGCAGCGACGCTGATCATGTAGAGGGGCTTGTCCCTGTCGGCGCGCCCGCCCATGGGCTGCTCCGCCTCGTCCCTACAAGCCATAGCTCTCCACGTCCTTCCTGTAGGCCCGCTCGTCGGCCGCCCGCAGCGCCTCAAGCGCCTCGCGCTCCTTGGACGAGAGCCGTGTGGGGACCCGAACCTTGACGGTCACGTACAGCGCACCCTTGCTTCCCTTGTGCTTGACGTCCGCGGCGCCCATGCCGCGAAAGCGGAAGGTCTTGCCGTCTTGGGTGCCTGCCGGCACCTTGAGAAGCACTTCCATCCCCTCGGGCGTAGGCACCTTGACGCTGGCCCCCAGGGCCGCCTCGTACACGCTGACGGGCAGCTCCATCCTCACGTCGGCGCCGTCGCGCTTGAAGATGGGATGCTCGGCGACACGCGTGAGGACCACGAGGTCGCCCCGCGCGCCACCGCTCGCGCCGTACTCGCCGCGCCCCCGATAGCGGAGCTTGCCCCCGTCCACGGCGCCGGCAGGCACCTTGACGTTGATGGACTGGCGCTCCCCCGTCGAGGGGATGGTGTAGCTCACCTTGCGCATCGTGCCCTTGAACGCCTCGTCGGCGCTCACCTCGATGGTCATGGAGAGGTCCGAGCCCTTGACGGGACGACCGGCCCTCCCGGCGCCGCCTGCCTGCCCACCAAAGATGGACGAGAAGTCAAAGCCGCCAAAGGCGCCGTCGCCATTGCGGATGTTGTCAAAGATCTCGGACCAGTCGGCCCCGCCGGCGGTGGTGGTGTAGGTGTAGCCCCGCGCGCCACGCCCGCCGGAGCCGCCGAAGTCGGGGCCGGGGATGCCGCCAAACATGAGCAGTTGGTCGTACTCCTTGCGCTTCTCGGGGTCCGAGAGCGTGGTGTAGGCCTCGCTGAGCTCCTTGAACTTTGTCTCGTCGCCGCCCGCGTCAGGGTGATACTTGGCGGCAAGCTTGCGAAACGAGCGCTTGATCTCGTCGGCAGTGGCGTCACGCTTCACGCCGAGCACGTCATAGTAGCTTCTTGTCCCTGCCATGAGGCGAACGCCTCCTTTCGCTGTGATTTCGTGCGCAACCGCGGCAGAGGCCTAGGTCGTCTCGCCCGCAGCCTTCCCTTCGCCGCCGGCGACGCCGGCGTCGCCCTCGCGCGCGTCATCCACGGGCCGTACGCCCCCGCCAAAGCTGACGGTGACCATAGCGCTGCGGATGACCTTGCCACCCATGCGATAGCCGCGCCGGAAGACGCGCGAGACGGTGTCGTCAAAGACGCTCGCGTCCTCCTCGCGCCCGATGGCCTGATGCATCGTCGGGTCAAAGGGTTCGCCCACGGGGTCGATGACCTCGACGCCCTCCTTGTTGAGCGCGGCGTACATCTTGTCATGGATGGCCTCGACGCCCTCGACGAACTGCAGGACCGCGGCGTCGTCCGCGTGGTTCTGCTCGGCGTGCTCGCAGGCGCGCTCCATGTCGTCCAGAACGGGCAGCAGGCTCAGGACCAGCTTCTCGGCGGCGCGGCTCTTCTCGGCAAGGCGCTCCTGGGCCGTGCGACGCCGGAAGTTGTCCCAGTCCGCCTGGAGGCGAACCAGACGCTCGGCGGCATCGTCGGCCCGCCTGCGTGCCGCCGCCGCCTCGTCGTCGGCCTGCGCGAGCCTCTGTCGCAGCTCGTCGCGCTCCTGGGCGATGCGGTCGGCATCGACCTTGAGCTCCTCCTCGGCAGCCTGCTCGCCGGCACGTATGGCGGCCTCGACGCGCGCTCGCTCGTCCGCGTCGTCGGCGGCGGGCACCTGGGCCGACACGTCATCGCCACGGACGTCCGCCGCCCGTGCCGGCGCTGCGTCGGGACCGGATGCGAAAGCGGCGTCCCTGCTGTCGTCCACCTCGCTGATAGGCACCTTCACGTCACCCTCCTCGGGACCTTCATGCCGGGCTGCCCGGGCCTTGGCCCGGGCGCCCTGGCGTCTGGAATGTCGTCTGGCAGCCACGCGCGTCGCGGCTAGTTCTTGGCGTCGTCGTCCACGACCTCGTAGTCGGCGTCAACGACCTCGTCGGGGTTGCCCGTGGGCTGGGCGCCGGCGGCGCCCGCCTGGGCGTTGGTGTCGGAATAGACGATCTCGGCGAGCTTGTGGCCGGCCTCCTGGAGCTTCTCTCCCGCGGCCTTGATGGCCTCGATGTCGGTGCCGTCAAGGGCCTTCTTGGCCTGCTCCACAGCAGCCTCCACCTCGGACTTGACGTCGGCGGGCGCCTTGTCGCCCAGGTCCTTGAGCGTCTGCTCGGTGGAATAGCACAGGGAGTCGGTCTGGTTGCGGACCTCGATCTCGTCCTTGTGACGCTTGTCCTCCTCGGCGTGGGACTCGGCGTCCTTGACCATGCGATCGACCTCGTCGTCCGAGAGTGCCGTGGACCCCGAGATCGTGATCTGCTGCTGCTTGCCCGTGCCCTTGTCCTTGGCCGTGACCTTGACGATGCCGTTGGCGTCGATGTCGAAGGTGACCTCGATCTGCGGCACGCCGCGGCGGGCGGCGGGGATGCCGGTGAGGTTGAACTTGCCCAGGCTCTTGTTGTCGCGCGCCATCTCGCGCTCGCCCTGCAGGACGTTGATCTCGACGGAGGTCTGGTTGTCGGCAGCGGTGGAGTACACCTCCGTCTTGCTCGTGGGGATCGTGGTGTTGCGGTCGATCATCTTGGTCATGACGCCGCCCATGGTCTCGACGCCGAGCGAGAGCGGCGTGACGTCCAGAAGCAGGATGCCCGAGACGTCGCCCGTGAGGACGCCGCCCTGGACGGCGGCGCCGTCGGCGACGACCTCGTCAGGGTTGACCGACATGTTGGGCTGCTTGCCCGTCATCTGCTTGACGAGCTCCTGGACGGCCGGCATGCGGCTGGAGCCGCCGACGAGGATGACCTCGTTGATCTGGGAGAGCTGGAGGCTCGCGTCGCGCAGGGCGTTGGTGACGGGGCCCTTGCAGCGCTCGAGCAGGTCGCGCGTGATGCGTTCGAACTCGGCGCGGGACAGGCTGTACATGAGGTTCTTGGGCCCGTTGGCGTCCATGGCGATGAAGGGCAGGTTGATGTCGGCCTGCTGGGCGCTGGAGAGCTCCTTCTTGGCGTTCTCGGCGGCCTCCTTGAGGCGCTGCAGGGCCATGGGGTCCTTGCGCAGGTCGATGCCGTTCTCGGCCTGGAACTTGTCGGCCATCCAGTCGATGACCTTCTGGTCCCAGTCGTCGCCGCCCAGGTGGTTGTCGCCGTTAGTGGCCAGCACCTCGACGACGCCGTCGGCGAGGTCGAGGATCGAGACGTCGAAGGTGCCGCCGCCCAGGTCGAAGACGAGGACCTTCTGCTCCTGGTTCTGCTTGTCGAGACCATAGGCGAGGGCCGCCGCCGTGGGCTCGTTGACGATGCGCTGGACGTTGAGACCGGCGATCTTGCCGGCGTCCTTGGTGGCCTGGCGCTGGGCGTCGTTGAAGTAGGCGGGGACGGTGATGACGGCGTCGGTGACCGTCTCGCCAAGGTACTTCTCGGCGTCCGCCTTCATCTTTGCCAGGATCATGGCGCTGACCTGCTCGGGCGTGAAGTCCTCGCCCTCGATCTCGACAACGGCGCGGTTGCCGGTGCCGGACTTGACCGTGTAGGGCACGGTCTTGAGCTCGGAGCTGACCTCGTCGTAGCGACGGCCCATGAAGCGCTTGATGGAGAACACGGTGTTCTTGGGGTTGGTGACGGCCTGGTTCTTGGCGGCCTTGCCCACGATGCGGTCGCCGTCGGTGCGGAAGCCGACGACGGAGGGGGTGGTGCGATCCCCCTCGGCGTTGACGATGATCGTGGGCTCGCCGCCTTCCAGGACCGCCATGGCGGAGTTGGTGGTGCCCAGGTCGATGCCGAGAATCTTACTCATGATGCGGTTCCTTTCCTCTGCCTGCCGGGCGATGTCCACGCCTGAGGGGCACTATGAACGCTCTTTACGGTTCTCTTGTTCCCATGCAGTATCATTCTATACATTATCTAAGTCTCTTTACATGAGATTTATTGCCTCATTCAATATAAGGGATGCCCGCGCGGCACATGGCCGCACGGGCGCCCGACGATCTTCCGGTCACGGACGACCATGGCGTCGACTGGTTGTTGACGTGGCGCCTACCCCTCGCGCGCCTCGCGCGAAAAGGCAAGCTCCCACAGGGAGACGATGCCGCAGGCGATGCCCCCGACGGGCCAGGGCACCCAGAAGATGGGCTTGACCGCCGACGCCCACGGGCCACCGACCTCAGCCGAGAAGAGCAGGAGCAGCCCCACGATGGTGGCGACGAGCATGATGATGCCGCAGCGGGCGCCCAGTCGCCTGCTGCGGCGCTTGGTGACGATGGCCCTTTGGCCCCGCTCTTGCCCGAGCGTCGCCACGATCTCATCGTCGGGCAGGTCATGCAGGACCTCCTTGTTATAGGAGGCGATGTCGACGCGCCCGCTCAGCGACGCGACCCACACGATCAGGCCCACGCCGATCGCGGTGGGCATCAGGAGCGAAAACCCCGCGACGGGCAGGTCCCCCAGCGCGGAGGCGGCCACGCAGCCCAGGATCATGAGCGAGACGCCGGCGGCGACGCCCTTGCCCAACAGCGCGCTGGCCGCCGCGCGGTCCTCCGTTGCGTAGAAGTCGTCGAGGTAGGGATGGGCCTTGACGAAGGCCGAGCGCGTGATGGACGCGGGGATGATGAGGGCGCACCCTGCGGCCACCCCCAGCAGGGCCGGGACGCCCGCAAGCGCCTCGCCGCGCGCCCCCTCGAGAGCGAGCACGACGCCCGTGCCGTTGGTCTCGCCCAACAGGGCCGAGAAGGCCACCCCCGCGATGATCAGAGTCACCCCCGACGCAAGGCGCCAGGCGTGCGAGCGCATGAGCTCGTCGTAGCCGAAGACGTCCTGGGCGGGGCCCTCGGGCATGACCATCGACGGCTCCGCCTCGCGCCCCGTGAGGTCTCCCTGCACGAGCTCGTCCATCGTGCAGCCAAAGATGTCGCACAGCTTGAGAAGCTTGTCCATCTCGGGATAGGCCCGCTCGGCCTCCCACTTGGTGACGGACTGGCGGCTCACCCCAACGAGCATGGCAAGCTGCTCCTGGGTCATGTTACGCGTTGCGCGCAGGTGCTGGAGGTTGTCTCGAAAGCTCATGGGTCTGCCTTTCTGTTGAGGAACCCTGACTCTTCTGCCATCCGACACCCACGACGATAGGGTAGCTCATGGGCACCCTCCACCAACCTGTGGCTGCAATATGCAGAGACACCCGGGCAACCTGCGGTTGCCTTTGCAGGTAGACGGCATGACGCACGTGCGTCGCCCGGGCGCCCTTGACGCCGGCGTCGCCGGGACGGCGCTCGAGGTGCCCCAAGGCCGCGCGGAGAGCTATCCTACAAGGGCGCGGCCCGGACCAAAGGGCCCGTCGCCATCGCCGGCACCCGCACACGAGACGGAGCGCACATGCCCATCAACATCCCCGACGGCCTGCCCGCCAAGAAGACCCTGAGCCAGGAGCGCATCTTTGCCCTCGAGGAGGAGGCGGCGAGCAGCCAGCAGATCCGTCCGCTGCGCGTGGTCATCCTCAACCTGATGCCCACGAAGATCGAGACCGAGACCCAGATCCTGCGCCTCATCTCAAAGTCGCCCCTGCAGATCGACTGCGACTTCATGCGGGTGTCCTCGCACGAGAGCACGCACGTGTCCAAGGACCACCTGGTCAAGTTCTACGACGACTTTGACGCCTTCCGCGACAGGAACTACGACGGCATGGTCATCACGGGCGCCCCCGTGGAGCAGCTCGCCTTTGAGGACGTGGACTACTGGGACGAGCTCTGCGACATCATCGACTGGTCGCAGGGGCGCGTCCTCAGCACGATGTACCTGTGCTGGGGGGCGCTGGCCGGCCTGTACCACCTGTATGACATTCCCAAGAAGGTTCTGCCCGCCAAGCTCTTTGGCGTCTTTCCCCAGCGACTCTGCGACGAGTACAGCTTCCTCACCAACGGATTCGACGAGGTTCACAACATGCCGCACTCGCGCCACGCCGCCATAGAGACGAGCGAGCTGGCCAAGCATCCCGAGCTCCACGTGCTCAGCGAGGGCTTCTCGTCGGGCCCCGCCCTCATCGCCACACGCGACTTTCACGAGGTCTACGTGACGGGACACTTTGAGTACGGACGCGACACGCTGGCAGACGAGTTCTGGCGTGACTTCAGGCGCGGCCTGCCCATCCGCGTGCCCGAGAGCTACTTTCCCGACGATAATCCCGAGAGGCAGCCCGTCTTCACCTGGCGCGCCCATGCCAACCTGCTGTACCGCAACTGGCTCAACTGGGTCTACCAGATGACGCCCTACGAGCTCGACCAGATTCCCCACGAGATCGTCAAGCTGCGCGCGGACAACGCGGGCACGGTCGATAAGTTCGAGGTCTAGGGCCGGCGAGCCCTTCCGGGACCGGCAGGTTCGAGCGCTGGGGCGACTGGGGGCGCGATGGGGCGCGGGGCGTCAGGGAACACGGCGGCGGTAAGGCGTCACCACAGGCGCGCCGCTTTGAGGGAGCCTGACTAGCGCGCCTCGCGTGCGCCGGCGCGCATCCTGCCTCGAACGAGCCCCGCCACGGCGGGGACGAGCGAGACGGCCACGATGCCGACGATCAGCCACTCGAAGTGCCGCTGCACGAAGGGGATGCCCCCAAAGAAGTAGCCCAAAAGCGTGAAGAGCGTGGACCAGGTGATGCCGCCCAGCACGTTGAAGATGACGAAGTTGCGCCAGTGCATGCCCCCCATGCCCGCGATGAACGGGACGAACGTGCGGATGAAGGGGAAGAACCGGCCCAGGAAGATGGCAAGGTGGCCCCACTTGTCCAGGAAGGCCTTGGACTTTGCCATGCGCTCGGGCGTCATGGCCTTGACCCTGCCGGACGCGACGATGCGCGTGCCAAAGAAGTGGCCGATCATGAAGTTGCACTGGTCGCCCACGATGGCGGCCGTCCAGGCCACGCCGAGCAGGACCCCTATGTGAAAGCCCCCGCCATGCGCGAAGAAGCCGGCGGCAAAGAGCAGCGAGTCGCCGGGCAAAAACGGGAAGAACACGACGCCCGTCTCGACGAAGATGACGAGGAAGACGAGACCATAGGCCGCGAGCGGGCCGGCGGCGATGGCGCCGGCGATGGCGCCGCGCGGGTCCTTGAGCAGGTTGACCAAAAAGCTGATGAGTCCCATGAGGCTGGGGCCCCCTTCTGAGGGTGGCCCCCGCGCCTGCGGCGGCCTCGGCGCGTATGCACATGCACGCAGTGCGCTCGACGGGAACGGACGCCCGCCAGAGGCCCCTTATGGCTGCTGCCTTCCGGCCCTGACCAGGTTCGAGGTGTGGCGTCGTCCGCCCCCGTCGGGCGCACTGACCAACCCACTGTAGCAAAGCGCGCCTTGGCGCGCCACGGGCGTCACGTCGGCTCACCAAACGGCCACCAGACGCGCGCGGCGCAAGCCGGGGCGCGGGGAGGCGACGTCCGCGCACGACGACAGTCCCGCCCTTTGCCTTGGGCCTCGCGGGACGCCTGCGGCGCGCGTGCGCTACGCTTAGGCACGCGGCCGGTCGCTCATTTTGGCCGACCGGACACCATGAGCCACGACGCCCCGACGGTCAGAGAGGCCCCCCTTGATCGAGCTTTGTCCAGGAACCTACGACGTTGACCTCATCGCGCGCAGCGGCCAGTCGTTTCGCTGGCGGCAGCTCGCGCGGGTCGGGGGCGGACCCGGCGCCGGATCGTGGCGCGTGCCCGCCCTGGGAGGGTGCGCCACGCTGCTCCAGCACGGCGACAGGATCCTCGTTGACCTGGGGGCGCCGGACGCCCGGGTCGTCCGAGGCGCCGAGGGCAAAGGCGCAGCGGCGCCCTTGGGGCCGCATGGCGACGCGCGGCGCTGGCTCGACTACCTCGTTCTGGGCCCGCATGACGCCGCGGCCCACGAGGACGCCCTCGAGGAGCTGGCCCGCCTGCCCGACCCCATGCCGCGCGTCGTGCGCACGTACGGCGGCCTGCGGGTGCTGCGCCAGGACGCGTGGGAGACCTGCGTCTCGTTCGTGATCAGCCAGAACAACAACATAGCGCGCATCAGGCGCTCGCTCGCGGCCGTCTGTGGGTCGGGGCTCTCGCCCCTCCCCTCCTCCGAGGCCCTCCTCGACCTGCTCGTGCGCGGCAAGGGGGCGGGCCTGGGCCTGGGATACCGCCTGCCGTACCTCATGGACCTCTGCCGCCGCTGGCCCGCGCTCTCCCTTCGCCTGGGGCGCAGGGAGGGCTATGAGGCCGACTTTTGCGCCCTGTGCGAGGTGGACGGCATCGGCCCCAAGGTGGCCAACTGCATCTGCCTGTACGGGCTGGGGCACGAGGAGGTCGTTCCCCGTGACACCTGGATTCGAAAGGCCGAGGAGCGCCACGGCATCGTCTGGCATCCCGAGCTGGGCGGCCTGCAGCAGCTGATGGTGTTCGAGTGGATGCGCGCGCGGGCGTCCTGACGGTCGCGCACCGCCCTTGGCGGGAGCGTGCCCGCGGCTCCTCGAAACGACCTCGAGGTCGCCGGGGGTGTGAGATATCCTGGGCATAGGCCCATCGTCCCGACGAAGGGAGCGTCATGGCCATCCTCGCAGCCTGCGCCGTGCCTCATCCCCCGCTGATCGTTCCCCAGGTGGGAAGGGGGCGAGAGAGGGACATCAGCCGCACCGTCAGCGCCTGCCGCGAGGTCGCGGCGCGCATCGTCGAGCTTGCCCCCCAGACCATCGTCATCTCGTCTCCCCACGCCCCGTGCTATCGCGACTACGTCCACATTGCGCCCGGCACGGGGGCGCGGGGAAGCTTCGCCGAGTTTGGCGCTCCCGAGGCCCGCTACTCCGTGCGCTATGACGAGCCGTTCGCTCAGGCGCTGGCGGCGGCCGCCAGAAAGGACGGCATCGACGCGGGAGGCGCGGGCGAGAGGGACCCGTCGCTGGACCATGCCACGATGGTCCCCCTGCACTTCATCGAGGAGGCCTACCGTCACGCCGGCCGCAACGAGGACGTTCGCGTCGTCAGGATGGGCCTCTCGGGCCTCTCCCCCCAGGGGCACTATCGTTTGGGCCGGCTCGTGCAGCGCGTCGCCGCCGCACTGGGCAGGGGCGTGGTGATGGTCGCGTCGGGCGACCTCTCGCACAAGCTGGCGCCTGACGGGCCGTACGGCTTTGCCCCCGAGGGCCCCGTCTTTGACCGGAGGGTCTGCGACGCCTTTGCGTCGGGCGACCTCCTTCCCCTGCTCGCCATGGACCGGCGTCTGGCCCTGCGGGCGGCGGAGTGCGGCCTGCGCAGCTTCCAGATCATGGCGGGGACGCTCGACCGAACGCCCCGGCGCTCCCGGCTTCTGAGCTACGAGGGGCCCTTTGGCGTGGGATACGGCGTGGCGCTCCTGGAGCCGACGGGCCCGGAGGGCTCGGACGAGCGCTGCGCCCTCCTGCCCCGCTACGAGTCGCTGCGCGCCGAGCGCCTGCGGGAGGCCCGCGGCACCGAGGACCCCTACGTGCGCCTGGCCCGACGCGCCGTGGAGGCGTACGTGCGCGAGGGACGCCGCCTGACGTGCGAGGACGGCGCGAACGGCGGCGGGGCGCCTCTTCCGCAGATCTCCGGCGAGCGGGCGGGATGCTTTGTCTCGCTCTCCCTCGACGGGGAGCTGAGGGGCTGCATGGGGACCATCGCCCCCACACAGCCCACCCTCGCCGACGAGATCTGCTCCAACGCTGTCAGCGCCTGCGCGCGCGATCCGCGCTTTGAGCCCGTGCGCGTCGAGGAGCTCGACGAGCTCGTCTACGACGTTGACGTGCTCCAGAGGCCCGAGGCCGTCAGCGACATGGACCAGCTGGACGCGCGTCGCTACGGTGTCATCGTGAGCTGCGAGGACGGGCGCAGGGGCCTGCTTCTGCCCGACCTTGACGGCGTGGACGGCGTGGGAGAGCAGGTGAGGATCGCCGCGCGCAAGGGCGGCATCGACCTTGAGCGGGACGACTGGCGCCTGCAGCGCTTTGAGGTGGTGCGCCATAGGTGAGCGAGAACGCCCATGACGCCGACGCGAGGGAGGTGCGAACCTGCGCCTGCTGCCCGCGCCTTTGCCGCATCGCCCCGGGAGGCCGCGGCTTCTGTCGCGCCCGTCAGAACGTGGACGGCGCCGTCGTGGCTTCCAACTACGGGCGCGCCACTTCGCTGGCCCTCGACCCGGTGGAGAAGAAGCCCCTCGCCTGCTGGAAGCCGAGATCGTTGCTGCTGTCCTACGGCAGCTATGGCTGCAACTTTCGCTGTCCCTTCTGCCAGAACTGGCAGATCTCGCAGGCGGGCGAGCAGGACGTCCGCTGGCACGGCCTGGACGCCGACGAGCTGGTCGGGGCCGCATGCCGGGAGCGCCTTCATGACCGCCGCGTCGTGGGCGTCGCCCACACCTACAACGAGCCGCTGGTGGGATGGGAGTTCGTGCGCGACGTCGGGAGGCTCGCTCACGAGCGGGGGCTCTCCAACGTCCTGGTGTCAAACGGCTGCGCGAGCCCCTGGGTCATGGGTCGGCTCGACGGCCTCGTGGACGCCGCCAACATTGACCTCAAGTCCCTCTTGCCGACCGTGTACGAGCGCTATGGGGGCGCGGGGAGCCTGGACGCCGTGCGGGCGACCATAGAGCGGCTCGCCGCCGCGCCCGACTGCCACCTTGAGGTGACGACCCTGGTGGTCCCGGGCGAGAACGACGACCCCCGCGAGATCGAGGCCATGGCCCGATGGCTCGCGAGCCTGGATGACCAGATCCCCTATCACCTGTCGCGCTTCTTTCCGCGCTGGCGCATGACGAATTGCGAGCCCACCCCCACAGACGAGGTCCGCGCCCTCGCACGGGTCGCCCGCCGGTGGCTGAGGCGCGTGTTCGTGGGAAACTGCTAGCCGTCAGGGTGCGCGGGCGAGCGTGCCGGCGGCAGACGCGCCGGCGCCGGCGCGTCGAGGCCCCCGCCAGATGGCGACGCCCCCCACCTGACGACGTCGGGCGGGGGGCGGGGGGTGCTGCCGGGACAACGGGCGGGACTTCCTAGCGGCGGTGCTCGCGATAGTACACGATGAGCGCCTTGGTGCTCTCGTCCTGGGTGGCGAGGACCTCGTCGTCATGGAAGGCGGGCGTGATCTGCTTGGCGAGCTGCTTGCCCAGCTCGACGCCCCACTGGTCATAGGAGTCGACGCCCCACACCGTCCCCTCGACGAAGGTGACGTGCTCGTAGAGGGCGATGAGCGCCCCGAGGGTGCGGGCGTTGAGCTCGTCGGCAAAGATGGACGTCGTCGGGCGGTTGCCCTCAAACACGCGCGCGGGAACCATCCACTCCTGCGTGCCCTCCGCGCGGACCTCGTCGGCCGTCTTGCCAAAGGCGAGCGCCTTGGTCTGCGCCAGGAAGTTGGCCAGGAAGAGCTCGTGGACATCCTGATCGCCGTCCTTGGCGGGATGGGGCGTGTTGACGAAGGCGATGAAGTCCGCGGGGATGAGGTGCGTGCCCTGATGGATGAGCTGGTAGAACGAGTGCTGGCCGTTGGTGCCGGCCTCGCCCCAGAAGATCTCGCCCGTCTTCGTGGTGACGGGGGTCCCGTCCCAGCGCGTCGACTTGCCGTTTGACTCCATCGTCAGCTGCTGAAGGTAGGCGGGGAAGCGATGCAGGTACTGGTTGTACGGCAGGACGGCATGGCTCTCGGCCCCGTAGAAGTTGACGTACCAGACGTTGACGAGGCCCATGAGCGCCACGACGTTCTGCTCGAGCGGGGTGTCGCGAAAGTAGACGTCCATGGCATGGAAGCCCTCGAGCAGCTCGGCAAAGACCTTTGGGCCAAAGGCGATGATGAGCGAGAGGCCCACGGCCGCGTCAACCGAGTAGCGGCCGCCGACCCAGTTCCAGAAGCCGAACATGTTGTGGGGGTCGATGCCAAACGCCTTGACCAGCTCGGCGTTGGTCGACACAGCGGCAAAGTGCCGCTTGATGGCGTCGGCCGCCTGGGCGTCGCTGCCGTCGATGGCGCCCTGCTCCTGGAGCGCCTCGAGGAGCCAGGTGCGCGCCGTGCGGGCGTTCGTCAGCGTCTCGAGGGTGGTGAACGTCTTTGACACGACGATGACCAGCGTCGTCTCGGGGTCAAGGCCGCGCGTCTTCTCGGCTATGTCGTTGGGATCTATGTTCGAGACGAAGCGGGCGGTGATGCCGGCGTCGGCGAGGGGCCTGAGCGCCTCGTAGACCATGACCGGGCCAAGGTCGGAGCCGCCGATGCCGATGGACACGACCGTCCGTATCTTCTTGCCCGTGACGCCCGTCCACGCGCCCGAGCGCACCTTCTCGGCAAACGCGTACATGCGGGCGAGGACCTCGTGCACGTCCCTCACGCAATCCTGGTCGCCGTCAAACAGGGTGCCGGCGTCGGCGGCGGGACGGCGCAGGGCCGTGTGCAGCACGGCGCGGTCCTCGGTGGTGTTGATGTGGGCGCCGGCGTACATGGCGTCACGACGCTCCTCGACGCCCAGCTCGCGGGCAAGGTTCACGAGAAGTCCGATGGTCTCGTCGGTCACGAGGTTCTTGGAGAGGTCAATGTGCAGCCCCGCCGCGTCAAAGCTCAGCTTCCTGACGCGCTGGGGGTCGTTGGCGAACGCCTTCTTGAGCGTGAACTGGGTCTCCTGCTTGGCGTAGTGACGCTCGAGCTCGCCCCACGTCGTCGTCATCGTCGCATCGATCGGTGCGGGAACAGCTTCCATGTTTGCTCCTCCAAGTTGGGACCTGGCGCACGCCCCCGGGCGGATGCGCCCTGACACCCACATAGTAGCGCAGCGGGAACGCTCACGGCCGTCGTGACGGGGTTCGGCGGGCGACGTTATGGCGCGGGTGCGGCGCCGGGGCGCCGACCTGCGGGCGAGATCAGTACGGCTCGCCCAACGGGGGCAGCTGCTTGAGATAGGCCCACATGCGCTGCTTGGCGCGGTCGTCTCCCAGGGCCTCCGCGAAGCCCCCAAGACTCATGACGCGCACGCCCAGGACGTGAGCGACCCAGCCGGGGTCCAGACGTGCCTGGTGAGGGTCGTCCTGCCCGGCAAGCTCCGCGCCGTATGCCCCCCGCACCGCCGCAGCGGCGTCGTCGTCGCAGATGATGAGGGTGTCGGGGTCAAGCACGGCCAGCGTCAGGCGTAGCTCGTCCGGCCCCAGGGGCGTCCCGTCGCGCCGGCAGCTCGCTGCGGCGCACCAGTTTGCGGGGTCATAGCCCAGGGCGGTGAGCGAGGCGCGCAGGGCCGTCCCGTCGGGCCCGCCCAGAAGGGGGCCGCCGGCTCGCTCCTCTGGCGAGAGGGAGCCTTTGAGCAGGCATGCGCCCGAGAAGGCGTTGCCCGCGAGGACGACGCCCTCTCGCTCGAGGCCGGCGACTTCCGCAGCGACCTTGTTGACGTAGGCCTGCCTCTCCTGAGGGCTGCTTGGCGCCATGTGTCGCTCCCATCCTGCCGACTCCCCTGCCACGTTCTTGATTCTACCGCTGAGGTGCCCGCGCGTTGTGGGTATATACGCAGCAACTGCAACTGACGCACAGGACCCTGTGGCGTCGCAAGGAGGAGAGACCAATGGCAAACGCACTGACCGCTTCTGACTTTGACCAACTCGTCGTCCAGGCTGACAAGCCCGTGCTCGTGGACTTCTGGGCCTCCTGGTGCGGCCCCTGCCGCGCCCTGGGCCCCGTGGTGGAGGAGGTCGCCGAGCAGATGGCCGACAAGCTCGCCGTCTACAAGTGCAACGTCGATGACGAGTCGGAGCTCGCCCAGAAGTTCCAGATCGTGTCGATTCCCACGCTCATCCTGTTCAAGGGCGGCAAGCCCGTCCATGTGATGGTGGGCAACATGCCCAAGGCGGACCTCGTCAAGGAGATCGAGGCCAACATCTAGGAAAGGCGCCGGCCAGGCTCGTGACGCATGCGGTGGGCGGCGGCGGCCTCATGATGGCCCCGCGCGGGGAGTCGTGCGCACGCCCAGGGGACGGCCTTCGGGGCGTCCCCTTTGCTATGCTGGGGGCGCGCCCGTCTGGCGCGGCGTTCCGACGCACCCAGGGCGCGCCCGCCCGGCCTGGGCGCCTCATGCGCCCGCCTTCGTAAGGAGCAGGATTGGATCACTCACGCACCGCCTCGCACATGCGTCACGCCGGCCGAAGCCTTGCCGGCCTCGTCAGGCACAACGCCTGGACCGTCGTCATCCTCGTGGCCGTCGTCGTCTTCGTCGGGCTGCTCCAGGAGGTCCTCGAGGGGGAGGCGATTCGCCTGGACGCCATGGCCTATCAGCTGGTGGTCGTTCGCATGAGGAGCGCCTGGCTCACGCCCGTCATGCAGTCGATCTCGGAGCTGGCGCTTCCGGTCGTTCTGGTGGTGCTGCTCCTTGCCGTGGAGGCCTTTGCCCCCGGACGGCGCCCGGGCGTCTGCGCCGCTGTCAACCTGACGCTGGTACTCGCCCTCAACCAGGTGCTCAAGCAGATCGTGCATCGTCCGCGCCCCGAAGGCTTCAGGCTCATCGCCGAGTCCGGCTACAGCTTTCCCTCGGGACATTCCATGGTCGCCATGGCGTTCTACGGGCTGCTGGCCTGGATGGTCTGGCACTACGAGAAGGATCGCGTCGTCAGGTGGGTCTGCTGCCTCGGCTTCTCGCTCGTGGTCGTCGCGATAGGGTTGAGCAGGGTGTACCTGGGGGTCCATTACGCCACGGACGTCATCGCCGGATTCTGCGTGTCGCTGGCCTGGCTGGGCCTCTATACCAAGGTCTTCGTGCCCGTCTTCATGGGCGAGACCCCCACCGACTCGGGCCTCCCCCCTCGCCAGGGCGTGTGATGCCGGTTTTGCCCATGCGCCTTGGTGTGCAATCCATGTTGGATCGAGAGGGTCGGGCAACGACGGAGGCAGACCGGGCACATGGCGCAGCAGTCTGCGACCCACCGAGATCGGCCCCGCTCAATGCGCATGGCCTCGACCGGGCACGTTCTTGCGCACAAGCCGCAGCCGACGCAGTCCTCACCCGCCCAGAGATGCCTCGTCCGGCGCATGTGGTCGTGGCGCTGCTGCCGCCTCGTGCAAGCCTACCCCAGCCGCACGATGTCGGCCGAGACGATCCGGCGGTCCTTGACGACGATCCTTCCCATGCTGGGCCCCACGGCCCGCGGATAGGTGGGGCTGCCAGGATTCATGACCAGCACGCCCGTCCGACGGTCCGTCTCGATAAGGGGCCTGTGCGTGTGGCCGCAGACGGCGACGTCGCAGACGTCCAGATCAAGACGCTCGCGATAGTGGTTGACCTGCCAACGCAGCTCATCCGAGAAGAAGCGGCAGGTGCACGTCACGAAGGGGCCAAAGTCATACCCGTAGTCGTTGTTGCCCAGACACAGCTTGACGGGGGCTATCCGTTCCAGGCGCCGCAGGTCGTGCGTCGAGCAGATGTCGCCCGCATGGATGATGACGTCCGCCCCCTCAAGGGCGCAAAGCAGCTCGTCGGAGAGGAACCCGTGGGTGTCCGAGACGACGTCGTAGCGCATGAGCGGCCCGTCAGATGCCCAGGGCGCGCTTGAGTGAGACGACGCGCCGGCGCGAGACCGGGATCTTCTTTTCCGCGACGTCCTTGATGCCCAGCTGGAGGATGCCGCTGGAGATGACCTCGACGTCCTCCACGTGCTCGAGGTTGACGATGTAGCCCCGATGCACGCGGAAGAAGCCGTGCGGCGTGAGCTTCTGCTCGAGCTTGGCGAGCGAGATCGTGGAGAGGAAGCGGTCGACGTCGGTGTAGATGCAGGAATAGTCGTCCTTCGCCTCGATGTAGCGAATCTGGTCAACCGGCACGAGCACCTTGCGCCCACCCTTCTCGACGGGGATGCGCTCCACCGACGTGCGAACGGGCTGCACGGGCTTGCTGCGCGCCTCGACCTTGTCAAGCGCATGAAGCAGGCGGTCCGTCTCGACGGGCTTCATGAGGTAGTCGATCGCGTCGACGTTGAAGGCGTCGAGGGCGTACTCGCTATAGGCCGTCACGAAGACGACGGCGGGGGGATTCTTGAGCTGATGGAGCGCCTCGGCGAGCTGCATGCCCGAGGTCTTGGGCATGGAGATGTCCAGGAACAGGACGTCGGTCCCCTTGTGCCCGCTGCCGCCCTCCTTGTGGCGGACCAGCGTCTCGACGGCCTCGCGGGCGTTGGATGCCTCCTCGATGAGCCCGATGCGCCCCGTCTCCTCGAGCAGGAACCTCAGCTCGGAGCGGGCGGGTGCCTCGTCATCCACGATTAGCGCGTTCAACATGCCGTTTTCACCAACCTTCTCCGCCTTGGGCGGAAGACCACTGACCGGACGCCGCGTGTGCCTGGGGCCAGGCCGGCGGACCACGACCATCTATTCTACTCCTTGACTTCGGTCACGTCAGGAACCGCCCCCACCAGCCTGAGCGTGACGACGGTGCCCGTGCCCACCTTTGACATGACCTCGACGCCCGATCCGGTGCCGTAGCGGCGCTCGATGCGCTCGGCGACGTTGCGAATGGCGATGCCCGCCCCCCTCCCGCGGCCGCGCGCCCCACGGTCCTGCGGCGCGTCGGAGAGGAGCCGCCGGGCGGACTCCTCGCTCATGCCGACGCCGTCGTCGGCCACGGCGATGAGGACGTCGTCGCCGTCGGTGGTCGCCTGCACGTCAATGTGCAGGGTGCCCTCGTCGCGCAGCCCGTGACGGACGGCGTTCTCCACGAGGGGCTGCACGATGAAGCCCGGAACCAGGACGCGCTCGAGACCGGGCTCCACCACCTCCGCCTCGACGATGCGCTCCTCGCCAAAGCGCGCGCGCTCAATCTTGAGGTAGCGTCGCGTCTGGGCGAGCTCCTCCCTCAGCGAGAAGGGCGCCTCCGAGCTCTCGAGCGTGCGGCGGTAGTACACCGAGAACTCGCGCAGGAGGTCGCGGGCGCGCACGGGATCGGTGCGCGTCAGCGCCGCCATCGTGTTGAGCGCGTTGAAGAGGAAGTGGGGGTTGATCTGCGCCTGCAGGGCCTTGACCTCGGCACGCGCCGTCAACTCCGCCTGCACCTCAAGCTCATGGGTCGAAAGCTGGGTGGAGAGCAGCTCGGCGAGGCCGCGCACGATGGCGAGCTGCGTGCGGTCAACCTCGCCGCCGCGCCGATAGAAGAGCTTCAGCGTTCCCACGCTTCGGTCGGCCACCGTGAGAGGGGCAAAGATGCCCGCCGGAAGCCCCCGTCCGCTCTCGTCGGGCGCGACGCCCACCCACTCCGACTGCCCCAGGTCCGAGAAGGTCTGGACCCGCTTTGAGACCAAGACCTCCCTCGTCGCCGCCGAGTTGGGCGTGTCGCTCTGATACCCCAGGACACCGTCGCCCACGTAGGCGAGCGTCTGCTCGGTGTCGGTCAGGGCGATGGCGGCGGCGTTGGTCTCGGAGAGGAGGAGCTGGCACACGGCGGCGGCGTTTTCCTTGGTGAGGCCGCCCGACATGTGGCGCAGGGTGGCCGAGGCGACGCCCAGGGTCCGCTCGGCGGACTGAGACCTGAGGTCCTCGGGGGCAAGGAAGGCCGCCCCGGCCAAGACGATGATCGCGGCGAACCCGGCGCCGGCCATGACGGTGGCAAGGATGCTGCCCGTCATGATGCCCCAGGACAACAGCCCCAACAGCAGGACGCTTCCCACCATCAGGAGCGCCAGGAGCGCGAGGGAGGCCTGTGCGACGGACCACCTGCGAACGCTACTCATCGTCGTCATCCGTCAACGAGGGGGCAAAGGGCGACTCGGCGGGCTGGCCGAGTCGCTGAAGCCGCAGCGCGAGGGGGCGATTGTCCCACAGCTCGGCCACGATGCGCGGCCAATAGGTCTGAAGCTCAAAGTAGCGCTCGACCGCGCGACGCGCCCAACGGCGGGCGCGCAGCTGTCCCATGAGCAGGATGCCCAGGTAAGCGCGACGTTCGGGGCCGCGCACGACCCTCAGCAGCGCCGTGAGGAATATGCGCCTCTGCACGGTGGGCGACAGCCACGCCGACGGATAGGGCTCGAGCGACTCGGGGCGGACCTGACGCAACCCGATGGTGGCGTTGCCCGCGGCGAGCTTGGCAAGCTCGTACTCCCAACGATGGACGTCCTGCAGGAAGGAAGCCGCGCAGGACGGCTGCCTCGCCGCCGTGTGGCGCACGCGCCAGGCGTTGTCAAACCAGACGTCCATGCCCCGCATACGCAGGTTGAGGAGGTAGTCGAGGTCCTCGCCGCGCGTGATGAAGGGGTCAAAGGCAACGCGCCCGAACGCCTGCGCCGACAGGGCGAAGCAGCTGCCGCAGAGCGTGTTTGAGCGAGAGATGCGCGTGGCCGTGAGCGCGCGGCGCATCCACAGGTTGAACTCGGCGTTCTTCGGCCAGAAGCGAGTGCGGGACGCGACGGTGTCCACCGGGGCGAACGGCGACTCGCCCTTGCGCAGGAAGAAGCCGCTCTTTGCATAGATGGAGAGCCTCTGGCGGGTCTCCATGCCCAGACCGTGGACCGCGTCGATCAGGAAGTTCTCGTCTGCCGCCACCTCGTCGTCATCCAAAAACACCGCGACGTCGTGCCCGAGTGCCGCGCACGCCGCGATTCCCATGTTCCTGATGGCGCCATATCCCCTGAGGGCGACGGGCTCGCCCGAAAGGCGCGGCGCGGCGCGCGCCACCACGCGCAGAATCTCCTTGCCCTCGTCGGGACCGACGATGAGCGGGTTCAGCGCGGGATGCATGCGACAGATGCCCTCGACGCGGGCACGGGCCGCCGCGGCGCACTCAGGCGGGGACACGAGCAGGACGATGACGCGCAGGACGCCGCGGACCGCGTCGAGCGAGTCAAGGCAGAGCTCGAGCTCGGGCAGGGGCTTGTCGATGGGCGTGGCGTGATCATATGACACCACCTGCCCGATGACGGGAGGGGCGTCCCTCTCGGTCCAGTACGACGGTATGACGATCGCAGGGTTCACGCGGCCGCACCCGTCTCATCACCGTGACCGTCGTCGTGTCGCCGTGCAAAGAGCGGGGACTCGCGCAGGGCGCGGGCGAGCGGCAGTCCCAGGGCATAGACCACGACGGCCTCGCCGATTCCCGTGGCGACAAGGCCAAAGAGGTACATCAGCGGGTAGCTGCCGTCGAGCGGGATGGACGTGAAGGGAATGGTGTAGAAGCCCACGCCCTGAAGGAGCAGGGGCAGATAGGCCGGCACGATAAGGGCGTTGGCGAGGACGGGGCCCGCCAGCGCGAGGCGTGGCCTGCGTCGCAGGCGCCAGCTCGCCCAGGCGCCTGCGAGGGTTGCCGCCGAACCAAAGACCACGTCCAACATGCCGAGCATGCCCGTGCCCGACAGCGCGATGTTGATGAGGTTGGCAAGGGCGCAGCCCAACGTCAGGCCCGGCACGGCATCCGCCGTGAGCAGGGCGAGGGCGCAGACGGCCTCCGAGAGGCGAAACTGCACGGGACCCCAGGCGAGCCCCCCCAAGAAGAGCAGGCACACCAGGGTGAGCGCCGCGTAGAGCGCCGCAATCGCGGCGATGCGCGTCATGTGGCGCGCGAGCGCGTCGGCAGCGGCCGCGTCAGGGGCGCAGCCCACCTCCCGTCTGGCTTCAACGGAACGATTCACGTCTTGCCACCTCCTTGTTGAACAAGCGACCGGCGAGCGCCACCGCCCGCCGTGACACCCCTTGACAAGTTGCGGGACAGCCCTCTGTATTCTAGCCTGTATGGTCGCATGGTGACGTCACGAGCGATGCCCCCTGCCGCGGTGGGGGTTCGCCTTCAATGAGAGAGAGGGACTGCCTCGTGGAACGCCTGGAGAATGAGACGACACCCGCAGAGCGAGCCGAGGCCCTGCGCCTGTCGCAGCGACGGGAGCGCCCCCGGGGCATCGTGTTCTTTGCCGAGATCAACCTTGGGCTGGCCATCACCGCGATCGGTATCGCCCTGTTCAAGGCGCCCAACCACTTTGCGCTCGGCGGCACCTCGGGCATCTCGATCATCCTCTCGACGCTCTTCCCGGCGCTGCACGTGGGGTCGTTCATGTGGATCGTCAACGCCGGCCTCGTCCTCTTGGGCCTCGTCTTCCTCGACCGCACGACCATGGGGTGGACCGTCTTCTCGTCCTTTGCCCTCTCGGCCTACGTCTCCGCCGTGGAATGGGCCCTGCCCCTGGCGGCCCCCCTGACCGGCGACACCATGCTCGAGCTGATCTTTGCCGTGCTCCTTCCTGCCGTAGGCAGCGCCATCGTGTTCAACATAGGCGCCTCGACGGGCGGGACCGACATCCTCGCCATGATTCTCAGGCGTCACACGTCGCTAGAGATCGGCAAGGCCCTCATGGTGTCGGACGCCCTCATCGTCCTCGCGGCGTTTGGGCTCTATGGGCCGCGCACCGGCCTGTACTGCGTGCTGGGCCTCGTCTGCAAGACGCTCTTCATTGACGAGGCCATCGAGAGCATCAACCAGCGTAAGGTATGCACCGTCCTGTGCAGGGACCCCCGCAGGCTCGTCCGCTTCATCGTGCACGGGCTGCACCGCACCGCGACCCTGCGCACCGAGACCGGCGCCTTCAAGGGCCAACGCTACGAGGTGGTGGTCACGGTGCTCACGCGACGCGAGGCGACGAAGCTGCGGCTCTTCCTGCAGGACTACGACCGCGAGGCGTTTCTCACCATGGTCAACAGCTCCGAGATCGTGGGACGGGGATTCCGGGGCGTGTGAGAAGGGGGCCGCGGGCACCTGCGGGGGACTCTGCCCCCTCCCGTCGCCGCACGGACGGACGCCCTCGCCGCGCGCCGCGGCGCCGTCACTCCTTGCGCGTCTGCTCCCACAGCCTTTCGAGACCCTCCCTGAAGCGTCGCCCCTCAGACCCCGCGCAGTCGCTCGCCACGACCACGCCGTGCTCGTCCGAGACGAGAAAGGCCTCCGAGGGCACGACCTCCCCGTCATGGAGGTCGGCGAGCAGGCCCTCGCGGCGACGGACGACAAGCCCGACCGAGTGCGCCAGGTCCTCGACGAGGGACGTGGCGCCCGAGGGCATGGCGCCGGACGCCACGTTCCAGAGCAGGGTCCCCTCAAAGACGACCCAGAGGCTCTCGGGGCTGATGCCCGTCTCGACCCCCTCGAGCTCCGCGCGGCGCGCCCGGCGCCCGAGCGCGCGAAGCGTCACGTCAGGGAGCCCCTCGTAGGGGCCCACGGTCATGGCGGCCTGGCCGTTCGTGTCAACGACGAGCATCAGCACGCCGTCCGGGTGGCGCGCCGCGCCTGCGGGGAGCGTCCATTCCACATGCTGCTTGGCCCAGGCGACGAGGGCGACGTCAACGGGCTCGCCGCCGACCTCTCGACGGCGCAGGGCGCGCAGGTGGCGGTTCTCCAGCGGAAGGCGGCCGCCGGCAAGGCGCCAGCGGCACACGAGCGCGGGCTCGCCCAGCTCAAACGAGGCGGCAGTCTGCATGTCATCGACCATCCGGGCCTCCTGGGGTCGTGGTGTCCGTGAACCGTATGGTAGCAGCTGCCACGCCCCACACGCCCGCTCAAGGACGGACCGCAGGCGCAAGACGGGGCCCGCCTAGCGGGCCCCGTCCCCGAGACGCTCCGCACGACCCAGTCCGAGTCGCCGCGCGGACGTCCCCCATGCCTGTGCGCAGACGCCTAGTCGCGCATGCGCGTGTAAACGCCTAGTCGTGAATGCGCGTGCCCGAGATGCCCGCCATGGCCTCCGCGGCCTTCTCAAGCGAGCCGATGATGCAGACGCGGCCGGGGCGGCTCTCGGCGAACTTGATGCCCGCCTTCACCTTGGGCTCCATGGACCCCTTGCCAAACTGGCCCTCGGCGACGTAGGCCTTGGCCTCCTCGACCGTGAGGTCCTCGAGGTCCCTCTGGTCGGGCTTGCCAAAGTTGACGGCTACGTGATCGACGGCCGTGAGCAGGACGAGGGTGTCGGCGGAGCAGTCCTCGGCGAGGAGCTCGCCGCCCATGTCCTTGTCGATGACGGCGGCGACGCCCTTATAGGCGCCCTTGTCCGCGTAGTCGCGCACGACGGGGATGCCGCCGCCGCCGCAGGCGATGACGATGAACTCGTTGTCGAGGAGGTTCAGGATGCTCGTGGCCTCGACGATCTTCTTGGGCTCGGGAGAGGCCACGACGCGCCTCCAACCGCGACCGGAGTCCTCGACGACGCTCCAGTCGGGGTGCTTGGCGAGCTCGGCGTCGGCCTCCTCGCGTGACATGAAGGCGCCGATGGGCTTGGTGGGGCTCTTGAACGCCTCGTCGTCGGGGTCGACCTCGATCTGCGTCACGACGGTCGCCACGTGCCAGCGCTTGTACTCCTTGTGCATGGCAGCGCCGATTGCCTGCTGGAGGTGATAGCCGATGTAGCCCTGGGACATGGCGCCGCACTCGGGAAGGTCCATGGCCGGGATCTTGCCGGGCTCGTCCTTGTGGGCGGCGGCGAAGGCGTTCTGAATCATGCCGACCTGGGGGCCGTTGCCGTGGGTGATGATGATCTCGTTGCCCTGCTCGATGACGCGGAGCAGCGTGGGGGCAGCCGCGCGGACCTTCTCGATCTGCTCCTCGGGCGTGTTGCCGAGAGCGTTGCCCCCCAGGGCGATGACGACGCGGTTGGGCTTGCCATAGGGCTTTGACATAGGGCGCTCCTTCATGTGCCGTGACCCCGGCCGGGCCACATAGACGGTATCGATACGGATTGACAGTAGCGCCAAAGTAGACGTTTGTATTCGTGATTTTATTGGATTCTCTAAA
The DNA here is from genome assembly GCF_001811895.1 of Olsenella sp. HMSC062G07. NCBI lineage: Bacteria > Bacillati > Actinomycetota > Coriobacteriia > Coriobacteriales > Atopobiaceae > Olsenella > Olsenella sp. HMSC062G07. The sequence goes on along the minus strand of NZ_KV806947.1, from coordinate 1,585 downwards.
CGGCACGTTTCGCGTTTCCAAAGGTAAATTGATAGTTTACTGTATATATTTAAATTAATTTCCAATATTATGCTGCATTTTGCGCGTCATTTGCATATCTTGCGCCACAACGGGCGTCGCCGGGGGCGCGCTACCATGGACGCATGGATGCGAGCAGACGCAAAAGGTCACCGCGCACGAGCGCCCCGGCCGACGCCAAGGCGCCCGCGGGCGGTCCCTGCCGAGGGCGCTTTGCCCCCACCCCCTCGGGGAGGATGCATCTGGGAAACGCCTTCGTGGCGCTCCTGTCCTGGCTTTCCGTCCGCTCCCAGGGAGGCACCCTCGTCCTGCGCATCGAGGACCTTGACCCGCGCACCCGTCAGGCCGACGCCGCCGAGCTCCTCATGCGCGACCTTGACTGGCTGGGGCTGTGCTGGGACGAGGGCCCCTTCTATCAGAGCGAGAGGGGCGAGCTCTACCGAGACGCCCTCGACAGGCTCGAGAGGGACGGCCTGACCTACCCCTGCTTCTGCAGCCGCAGCGAGCTCCATGCGGCAAGCGCGCCGCACGCCTCCGACGGCACATACGTCTATCGTGGAACCTGCCGACACCTGAGCGCGCAGGAGGTGGCGCGCAGGCAGGCACAAAGGCCCCCTGCCCTGCGACTGCGCGTTCCTGACGAGGGGAGCCCCGACGACAGGGTCGAATTCATTGACCTCTGCTGCGGCGCACGCCATGAGCTGCTCTCCCGCGACTGCGGCGACGTGCTCGTGCGGCGCAGCGACGGCGTCGTGGCCTATCAGCTGGCCGTCACGGTGGATGACGGCCTGATGGGCGTCAGCGAGGTCGTGCGCGGGCATGACCTGCTAGGATCAACCGCTCGCCAGATGTACATAGCCCGTCTTCTGGGGCTTGAGCCGCCGCGCTACGCGCACGTGCCCCTGCTCGTCGCCCCTGACGGTCGGAGGCTCTCCAAGCGAGACCGCGCCCTGGGCCTGGACTCGCTGCGCGCGGCGGGCGTCAGCCCTCGTCGCGTCACGGGCGCGCTGGCGTCCCTTGTCGGCCTGGCCTCGCCGGGCGAGGAGCTTGCGCCGGCCGACCTCGTGAGTCGCTTTGACTGGGATGTCGTGCGGCGTTGCCCGCCCCAGGTGACGGTGCGCGAGACCCTGATGGCCTGAGGGACTTTTTGCCCCGCTGCTATGTGGGTGTTGTGGCCCACTTCGTTGTGGGGTATCATGCACAAGCATCACGTTGGAGAGCTGACCGAGAGGCCGAAGGTGCTCGCCTGCTAAGCGAGTATAGTCCTCAAGACTATCTGGGGTTCGAATCCCCAGCTCTCCGCCAGACAGCTTAGGCGCCCGCAAGGTAACCGTCTTGCGGGCGCTGTGCGCCGCGCCCGACCAACCACAGGCGCCCTGTGACGGGAGCGGGTCGATGTGGGTCATTTATTTTTTGTTTATGCTTGACATCCTCCCTCCAGGATGGCATCCTACTTCTTGCACGCGGCGTTACCTCAGCTGGATAGAGGGTCTGACTACGAATCAGAACGTCACAGGTTCGAATCCTGTACGCCGCACCATTGCAATTCAGTACGAACCCGTGGGAT
>NZ_KV806946.1:0-502 GCF_001811895.1 Olsenella sp. HMSC062G07 | reverse complement strand
CCGTGTTGGTGCTGGTGTTTATGGCCGCCATGCCGGACTGGTAGTGGGTCGCCCCTCCCGCGACGTCCGCATACGTGTCAACCGTCCGCCCCGACACGGAGTAGGCGCGCGACTTGACGAACACCGCCGGCGTGCTGCCCTGCCATCGGCAGCACGAGGCCAGGAACGTCGGTGACGAGCCGGGCACCTCGACCGAGAACCGGTCGCCGTCGTCGGTCTTGCAGAAGTACGTGACGCGCGCGAAGTTCGTCGGGGCCTCTGAGAGCGTGATTGGTCCTTTCAGGGTGTTCGAGGCGTTTTCGTAGAGAATTGTCGGGGATACGGAATCCCATACATCCGCCGCCGGCGCCAGAATATCGAAAAGGGCGACAGGCTTACCGACCGTGATGCCGTCGAGGGGGATGCGCCACAGGGGCATCCATGCCTCCGTCGCCCCCTCCAGAAGATCGCCCGCGGGAATGGCCGGGTCGGTCGCCGTGGCGGCACTGGTGCTCTTCCCCTC
>NZ_KV806945.1:167075-181178 GCF_001811895.1 Olsenella sp. HMSC062G07 | reverse complement strand
CCCTCGGGGCCTCGCCCTTCCGTGCGGCGCGAGGAAATATATTACGCACCAAACTCGGCTGTGTCCCCTAGGAATTCGGCGAACATAAATCATCCATATTTTTCTGACGCTCATGCTGGCTCCTTCGGGCGCGACAAGGCCGCGCCCGAAGGCGTTACGTGGTCCTGAGCTGTCCGAGATACCCTCCGCGGACAAAGTCGGCGCCGCTCTTGAGGAGCTCGTCCCGACGGCGAGGCGAGTGGGCCTCCGCATAGACCCTTACGAGGGACAGGGTGCGGGACGGTCGCATCATGAGCCAGGAGTCGTCGTCAAACTCGAGCTTCAGGCCGTCGGCGTGGGAGACCATGCACGGCTCTGCGCCAGCGATGCGCCCGGGGTTGAGCCCCGGCAGGACCGTGGACAGCGCGTCGAGGTCCCCGGGCTTCATGGGGACGCTCCTTCTGCCGTACTCCATGCGCCCGAGCCGCTCCTCCATGCGCGTCAGGAGCTGAGAGACGCTAGCCCGGGGGCCGGCAAAGACCAGGGCCTCCACCGCAAGAAGCGCGCTCAGCACGCCGTCGCGCTCGTGCAGGTGCTGAGGCACGCTCACCCCGCCGAACTCGTCGCAGGCGAGCAGGACGTCACCCTCGGCGATCTCGTCATGCAGCCTCTCGAAGCCGACGGGGACGGAGGTGACCTCAAGGCCCAGGTCCTCGGCCTCAAGACGCACGAGGGCCGAGCTCGCAAGCGTCGAGGCCACTCGTCCCGACATGCCCCGATCCCGCACCAGATGGCCCATCACCAGAGCCACGAGCTGCTGAGGGGGCACCAGGCGTCCCCGCTCGTCGACGAGGGCGGAGCGCATGGCGTCGCCGTCAAGGACGATGCCGAGGTCGGCGCCCTGGCGCGCGACCGCAGCCGTGCATTCGTTCGCCCAGGGCCCCGACGGCTGCGGACGAAGGCCGCCGAAGTCCGCCCGCGGCTCCTCGTGCAGGAGTGACACGGAGCATCCCAGCCCCTCCAGGATCTCGGCGAGCGGGCGGGCGCCCACGCCGTGCAGGGCGTCGATGACGACCGAGAGCCCCCAGCCAGGGCGGGAGGGATCAAGCGCCGCGAGGAGCCAGCGCCGGTAGGCGTCCGTGACGTCATAGGACCGAAACGGCGCTCGCCTCTCGGCGCTGATGATGCCGGCGAGCTGGTCGACGTCGGCGGCGAAGCGCGCGGAGACGCTGCCGCCGTCCGCTCCGCGCACAAAGAGGCCGCAATAGGGCCCGGGCGCATCCGACCCGCTCAGCATGACGCCTCCCGGGCTGTCGGCGTCCGTCGCGACCGCCATGCCCAGCGCTCCCGCGCAGCACGGGCGCTCGAGGACCGTGGTGACCAAACCTGCCCCAGACAGCACCTCCCCTGCCACGGCGGCGAGCCCCGAGGACTTCTGGCGTCCGTCAAAACCCACGTAGATGGGGCCGACAGCGCCCTGCTCGACCCACCGGCGCGCGAGGGCGGCCGCGACGGAGCTCACGCCCTCCTCGTCGAAGGCGCAATCAAAGCGGTCAAACCACCCGTTGACGCCAAACTTGATGGCGCGCATCTATGGGCCCTACTCGCTCAGCAGCCCTACGGCCTTGGGACCGAGCGCCTCGACGAAGGCCTCCCTGACGGACGCGTCCGTCAGGGCCATGCGGGCGTTTGTCGCCGCCCAGGCGGCCGGGGTGCCGGTGTCACAACCCTCCTCGGGGTCAACGACCAGGGCGTACATGTCCTCCTCGGCCAGCAGCCGCTGCATGGCGTCCGTAAGCTGAATCTCGCCGCCGGCGCCGGCCCCTTGCGTGGCGAGCAGGTCCATGATGCGCGCGGAGAGCAGGTAGCGCCCCACGATGAACAGGTGGCTCGGGGCGTCCTGCACGGCCGGCTTCTCGACGAGGCCGCTCACCTTCCACACGGCGCCGACGGACTCCTCGTCCGCGGGAACCTCGCCCGACAGCCCCTCGACGCAGCTCCCGGCGATGATGCCGTAGCGACTCACCTGGTCGGCCGGGACGGGAGCCACGGCGATGACGGAGGCGCCGCCATGCGCGTCCGAGACGCGCTTCATGTTGACGCACATCTGCCGGTCGGGAACGAAATAGTCACCTAGGAGCACGAAGAAGGACTCGTCGCGCGTGACGTCGGCGGCGCACAGGACGGCGTGGCCCAGCCCGCGCGGCTCGTCCTGGTAGACGAAGCTGACGGGAAGCGAGCCTGCGGCATGAACCGCGTCCGCCTCGGCCTGCTTGCCGCGGTCGCGAAGCTGGTCCTCGAGGCCGCTGTCCACCTTGAAGTACGATTCGATCTGCGGCTTCTCGCGCGAGTTCACGATGACGACGCCGTCAACCCCGGTGGGCTCGAGCGCCTCCTCGACGACATACTGGATGACCGGCTTGGTGAGCACCGGCAAGAGCTCCTTGGGCGTCCCCTTGGTAGATGGGAGGAAGCGGGTCCCCAGACCAGCCGCTGGAATGACTGCCTTCACGAATCGTCTCCTTTCGGTCCATGTCACGACGACCGCCCCCCACGTCAGGCGGGGCGGGCGGCGCTCATTCATTGCGTAAGGATACCCCGCGACGACGAGGCGGCCAAAGGCTGGCTCGCAGATGGCGTGCCGCGCCACCTTATCGCGCGCGTGCGCGCACCGGCCCACAACTTGGACACAAACGTTGACGTGGGCAAAAACGAGGGCGGCGCTCAGCCCTCTACCGTGATGCCCTGACCCTCCAGGTAGGCCAGCCACTTGGACTGCGTCTCGAGGGAGAGCGCGTGCTCCATGCGGCAAGCCTCGACATCTGCGGTCTCGTGGTCGACGCCGAGGTCGTTCTCGAGGAAGGAGCGCAGCATCCTGTGGCAGCGCCACACGTGGGCCGCGTAGGCCCTGCCCTGATCGGTGAGCTGGACGCGACCGTAGTGGCTCTGCGTCACGTAACCGGCTTCCTTGAGGGTGCTCACGGCCTTGTTGACGCTCGCCTTGGAGACGTCCAGCTGCTCGGCGACGTCCACGGAGCGCACACCGTCAAAGCTCCCCTGCGCCTCCATGATGCGGTAGATGGCCTCAAGATAGTCCTCGTTGGCCATGGTAAGGTGCTGCTCCTCACCTGACTTCCGATCACGCGCGCCGGCGCTGACCGAATCCCATTTCACCACATGCCTGACGCCTGGCACCTCATCCATGCTCCGCCCCCCGTCAAAACGTCCTCGACCCTTGAGGTGATAGCCCCCGCCTGCCCTGCCCGCTCGCAGGGCGCCGCAGGGGTCCCTTTACCTCTCATGCTACCGCATATGGCAGCGGACGGCGTGACGTCAGTCGTCGTCGGCCTCAGGATCCGGGACTTCCTCGCGCGTCACCCAGGCGCCCAGAGCCTGAAGCTTCTCGACGAAGCGCTCGTAGCCGCGGTCGATGTGGTGGATGTCCGAGACGGTCGTCACCCCATCGGCGACGAGGCCCGCCATGACCAGCGCCGCGCCGCCGCGCAGGTCGGGAGACTTGACCTTTGCCCCCGAGAAGGCCTTTACGCCATGCACGATGGCATGATGCCCCTCGATTCTGATGTCCGCCCCCATGCGCTGCAGCTCGCTGGCGAACATGAAGCGATTCTCAAAGACGTTCTCGGTGATGACCGAGGAGTTTGAGGCGCGGGCGAGCAGGCACATGGTCTGCGCCTGCATGTCGGTGGGAAAACCCGGGAAGGGAAGCGTCTGGATGTCCACGGACGCAAGAGGGGCATCCCGGCTGATGGTGACCTGATGCTGGCCGCGTTCGACGCGAATGCCCATGAGCTCGTACTTCTTGAGCACGAGCCCCAGATGGACCGGTTCGAAGCCGCGCACGGTGACGGGCCTTCCGCAGAGGCCCGCCATGGCGACGAAGGTGCCCGCCTCGATGCGGTCCCCCACGACGCGATGGGTGACGGGGTGCAGCTCGCCGACGCCCTCGATCTCGATGACGGGCGACCCGGCGCCGCGCACCTTGGCCCCCATCTCGTTGAGGAGGTTGGCGAGGTCCACGATCTCGGGCTCGCGGGCGGCGTTGTCGATGACCGTCGTCCCTTTGGCGTGCACGGAGGCCATCATGAGGTTCTCGGTGGCCCCGACGCTCGCGAAGTCGAGGGTGACGAGCGCGCCGCGCATGCCGCCGGGAGTCGTCGCGTGGATGTCGCCATGATCGATGTCAAAGTGGACGCCCAGGGCCTCAAGGCCCAGGATGTGCATGTCTATCTTGCGAGCCCCGATGTTGCAGCCGCCCGGCATGGCGACGACCGCCTTGCCGAAGCGGGCGAGCAACGGCCCCAGCACAGCCGTCGAGGCGCGCATCTGCGCCACGAGATGGTAGGGGGCCTCCCATTTGTCGATGGTGGTGGTGTCAATCCTGAGCTCATGCTCACCCAGGACGTCGATCTTGGCGCCCAGGTACTTGAGCACCTTACCCATGACGTGGACGTCCGCGATGTTGGGGACGTTGGTGAGGGTGTTCACCCCGGGGGCCATGAGGGTCGCCGCCATGAGCTTGAGGGCGGAGTTCTTGGCGCCCTCCACCGTGACCGCCCCCTCGACGGGCGCGCCGCCCTCGACCCTGATTACTTCCACCTTGCCTCCTGAAACGTAGGCCACACCGTCATCAGGCGTGTGCGCCGCCGGCCTCCTGCGCCTCCTTGAGCAGCAGGTTGCACCACTGTATCTTATTGCTCCAATAGGCGCGGCGGTGATCGTCCTCGGGGAGGGCGTCGCGGGCGTCAAAGGCCGCCTCGCGCGTGTCGCGCACGACGTCGGGCTCGATGTCGTCGACGCGGCGGGCGTGATCGGCGAGAATGATGACGCCCTTGTCGTCGATCTCTGCATAGCCGCCCGAGACGACCACCTTGACGGTGCCACCCCCATCCTTCTTACGCAGGTGGAGGCGGACGACGCCGTCGCCCAGGGCGCAGATCTCGGGGGCGTGACCCGGCCAGACGCCCAGCTCGCCGGACGTGGTCACCAGGATGAGGCTGGCCACCGGCCCCTCAAAGAGGAGCCGGTCCGGCCGCACGAACTGACAGGTTAGCTCAGCCATGGCACTTCCCTACTGCGCGGGCTCGGCCGTCGGCTTCAGGCTCGCGCGCACGTCGTCAATCGTCCCCGCATAGCGAAACGCCTGCTCGGGGATGTCGTCGCACTGGCCGTCGACGATGGCGGCAAATGAGCGGACCGTGTCCTTGACGGTGCAGTACACGCCAGGATTGCCCGTGAACTTCTCGGCGACGTGGAAGCTCTGCGAGAGGAACTGCTGAATCTTGCGGGCGCGCGAGACCACCAGCTGCTGCTCCTCGGAGAGCTCGTCCATGCCCAGGATGGAGATGATGTCCTGGAGGTCGGAGTACTCCTGGAGCGTCTCCTGGACGGCCATGGCGACCCGGTAGTGCTCCTCGCCCACGATGGAGGGGTCGAGCGCCGAGCTGGAGCTGGCAAGGGGGTCAACCGCAGGGTAGATTCCAAGCTCCGTGATGGAGCGCGACAGGACCGTCTGGGCGTCGAGGTGCGTGAAGGTTGTGGCCGGCGCCGGGTCGGTGAGGTCGTCGGCGGGGACGTAGACGGCCTGGACGGAGGTGATGGACCCCTCCTTGGTGGAGGCGATGCGCTCCTGCAGGTCGCCCATCTCAGTGGCCAGCGTGGGCTGATAACCGACGGCGGAGGGCATGCGACCCAATAGGGCGGAGACCTCAGAGCCGGCCTGCGAAAAGCGGAATATGTTGTCGATGAAGAGCAGGACGTCCTGGCCCTGGTCGCGGAAGAACTCGGCCGTGGTGAGGCCGGCCAGGCCGACGCGCAGACGGGCTCCGGGCGGCTCGTTCATCTGGCCGTAGACCAGGCAGGTCTTGTTGATGACGCCGGATTCGGTCATCTCCAGGTAGAGGTCGGTGCCCTCGCGGGTGCGCTCACCGACGCCCGTGAAGACGGACGTGCCGCCGTGCTCCTGGGCGAGGTTGTTGATGAGCTCCTGGATGAGCACGGTCTTACCCACGCCCGCGCCGCCGAAGAGACCGGTCTTGCCGCCACGGACGTACGGCTCGAGGAGGTCGATGGCCTTGATGCCCGTCTCGAAGACCTCCGTCGTGGTGGTGAGGTCCTCGAAGGCGGGGGCGGGATGATGGATGGGGTAGTACTGCACGTCGTCCGGGACGGGCTTGCCGTCGACGGGCTGGCCCATGACGTTCCAGACGCGACCCAGGGTGGAGGGCCCGACGGGCATCATCATGGGATGCCCGGTGTCCTTGACCTTGAGCCCCCTCTGAAGGCCGTCGGTCGACGACATGGCCACCGTGCGGACGACGCCGCCCGCGAGCTGCGAGGCAACCTCAAGCACCGTGGAGACCCTGCCCACCGGCGTATTGTCGTCGACGGTGAGGGCCGTGTAGATCGAGGGGACGTTGCCGTCAAACTGGACGTCGACGACGGGGCCGACGATGCGGACGACCTTGCCCGTGCCCACGCTCCTGTTCATCTGGTTGTAGGCGGCCTCCTCGAGGAGGGTCCGTTCCTGACCTGTGGTTTCTGCCATTACTTGTCCTCCAATGCGGAAGCGCCGCCGATGATCTCGTTGAGCTCGGTGGTGATGGCGCCCTGACGCTCGCGATTGTAGGTGCGGCCCAAGGTGGACAGCACCTCCTTTGCGTTGTCGGTCGCCGATTGCATGGCCCTGCGGCGCGCACCGTGCTCCGCCGCGGCCGAGTCGAGAAGCGCGTGATAGATGACCGTCCTGAAGTAGGCCGGCATCAGGTAGCCCAGGACCTCGGTGGCCGAGGGCTCGAAGGAGTAGTTGGGAAAGAGCTCGTGCTTGACCTCCGACATCGCCTCGGACGTGCGGGGCTGGTTGGGCATCATGAGCTTCTCCTTGCGGATGGGAAGGAGCTGCTCGCTCACCTGCACCTGGTCGACACGATTTTTCGCGTGCCAGTACATCAGCACGACGCGATCGATCTTTCCCGCGACATAGCCGTCCATCACGTACGACGCGATGCGGTCCGCCTGGTCGATGGTGGGATCGGACGAGCTGCCGACGAACGAGAGCGCCGGCTTTATCTTGCGATAGGTGAAGTACTCGGTTGGCTTGCGACCGCAGGTGATGATGGAGGTGCGTATCCCCCGCGCATTGAGGGTGTGCATCTCGCTCTCTGCCGCACGCTGCTGCAGGATGTTGAAGCCTCCGGCCAGCCCCCTGTCAGACGCCACGACGATGAGGAGGACGTGCCTCTCGGTGGCGTGGGGCATGAGCAGGGGGTGGGCGCCGTCGCTTCCCGCGCCGGCGACGTTTGCGAGCATGTTGGTGATGGCGTCCTTGTAGGGACCGGCCTCCTCCGCACGTCCCAGGGCCTTCTGGATGCGTGCGGTGGAGATCATCTCCATCGTGCGCGTGATCTGCATGGTGCTCCTGACGGAGCTCATGCGCCTTGATATCTCGCGAAGGTTCGCCATCGTTCGCTACTCCTGTGCCAGGCGCGAATCCTGGATGTCGACCGGCCTGGGCGCATCCTCTGCCTCAACGGAGACGTCCTGGGCCTTTGCCTTGTTGGGGAACTCCTCCAGGAACTGCTTCTTGAAGTTGCCGATGTGAGTCCTGAGCTCGTCGGCGGTGGCGTCGTCAATCTTGCCCACGCGGAGACGGGCGCAGAGCTGAGGATGCCTCTCGTCCATGTACCTTGCAAGGCCATCGCGGAACAGGGTCACGTGCTCGATGTCGATGTCGTCGAGGAAGTCCTCCTTGCCGGCAAAAATCGAGATGACCTGACTTGACACGCTGAGCGCCTCGTAGCGTCCCTGCTTGAGCAGCTCCATCATATGGGCGCCATGGTTGAGCTGGTACTGCGTGGTGGCGTCAAGGTCGCTGCCGAACTGCGCGAAGGCCTGCTTCTCGCGGTAGGAGGCGAGGTCGAGACGGAGCGTGCCCGCGACCTGCTTCATGGTCGCAAGCTGCGCGGCGCCACCAACGCGGGACACCGAGATGCCCACGTCGACCGCGGGACGCTGACCCTGGAAGAAGAGGTTGGACTGCAGATAGATCTGGCCATCCGTGATCGAGATGACGTTGGTGGGAATGTACGCCGAGACATCGCCCTCCTGGGTCTCGATAATGGGCAGCGCGGTAAGCGAGCCGCCGCCGTTCTCCTCTGACATCTTGCAGGCACGCTCGAGAAGGCGGGAATGGAGGTAGAAGATATCGCCGGGGTAGGCCTCGCGTCCGGGCGGGCGATGCAGCGTGAGGGACATCTGGCGATAGGCGACGGCCTGCTTGGAGAGGTCGTCATACACGACGAGAACGTGCCCGCCGGGATGCTCGGCGTCGGCGGGATTGCCCTCGACGTCGTTGTACATGAAGAACTCGCCGATCGCGGCGCCCGCCATGGGAGCGATGTACTGGAGGGGCGCGGAGTCGGCGGCCGTGGCGGCGACGATGATGGTCTTGTCGAGCACGCCCTGACGCGACAGGGTCTCCCTGATCGCGGCGACCGTGGAGGCCTTCTGGCCGATGGCCACATAGATGCAGACCATGTCCTCGTCGCGCTGGTTGACGATGGCGTCGATCGCGATGGCCGTCTTGCCGGTCTTGCGGTCTCCGATGATGAGCTCGCGCTGGCCGCGCCCGATGGGGACCATGGCGTCGACGGCAAGCAGGCCGGTCTGCACGGGCTCGCAGACGGGCTGGCGCTCCATGATGCCAGGTGCCTTGAACTCGATGGGGCGGTGATGCGAGGTGTCGATGGGGCCCAGGCCGTCGATGGGACGGCCCAGGGGGCTCACCACGCGGCCGAGCATCGCGCGGCCGACGGGGATGTCCATGACGCGCCCCGTCGTGCGGCACTCGTCACCCTCGCGAATGGAATCGACGTCGCCGAAGAGGACGGCGCCGACCTCGTCCGTGTCGAGGTTCTGAGCAAGGCCGAAGACGCTGTGGCCCGTGCGGGCGCTTGTGAACTCCAGAAGCTCGCCGGCCATGGCCGACTTGAGCCCCGAGACGTGGGCGATGCCGTCTCCCACCTCGGAGACGACGGACGCCTCCTGGTTGTCGACCGTCGCATTAATCTGGGCAAGCTGCTTGCGCAGCGTGTCCATGATTTCCGCGGAGCTGATCATGTCTGTCATTACTTACCACTTCCGACGTAGGCCGAAGAGAGGGTCTTGCGAATGTTGGAAAGCTGGGCGCGAACCGAGGCATCGTAGCGTTTTCCGCGAACCTCCATCACGATGCCGCCCAGAATGGAGGGGTCAACGCGCTCGACAAGGTATACGGGAGCCTTGAGGTCTGCCTCCGCCTTGGCGCGAACCTTCGCGCGAAGCGCGTCGTCCATGGGGACCGCCGTGGTGACGGTGACCGAGACGGTCTCGTCCTCCGAGTCGAGAATCTCCTTGTATTTCTTGGAGAACTCCTTGACGAGGGCAAGGTCGTGCTCGCGACCCATGGTGCTCAGCGTCTCGAGGACCTCGGGGGAGAACTTGGACGCGTGCAGCCATTGGACGAGGTCGGCATTAGCCCTGCCCTCGCTGCGGCCCGCCTCGATGAGCGCGCGGACGTATGCCTCGACCTTGGCCTCGTCACTCAGCTTAGTTGCCATGGGGGGCACTCACTTCCATGAGGTACTTCTCCGCGAGTCTGCGCTGCTGGTCATCGCTCAAGTTGTTGCCGATCACCTTGCTGGCGATCTCGACCGAAAGGTCGACGACCTGGCCGGAGAGCTCGATCATCGCCTTCTTGCGCTCGGACTCGACGGCGTTGTGAGACTTGGAGACGATCTCGGTGGCCTCGCGATGGGCGTCGGCGAGAACGCGGGAACGTTCCTCCTCAGCCTCCTTCTTTGCCTGGGAGACGATCCTCTCGGCCTCGCGGTGGGCCTTGGCGATCTGAGCCTCGTAGCTCTTGGCCGCCTCGGTCGCCTGGACCTTGGCCTTCTCGGCGGCGTCGAGGTCGCTGGCGATCTTTGCCTGACGCTTCTCCATCATGTCGAGAATCGACGGCCAGGCGAGCTTGGCAAGGACGAACCAGATGACGATGAACGCGATAAGCGCGGGGACGAACTCCGCTGCCTTCGGAAGCAGGATGTCGGCACCGCTGATCTCAGCAAGGGCGATGCTGGGCGTCGTCGATGCCACGACGGCCGCGGCAACGGCGACGCCGACCCTCGCGCCGGACTCCTTCATGTTTCCGTTCATTACATTCCTCCAACTGTGGCGCTTGCCGTACGCGACGCCTCTACTTGGCGATCAGCGTGACGACGAAGCCGATGAGCGCCAGGGCCTCAACGAAGGCCGAGGCGAGGATGAAGGTCGTGAACAGGCGACCCTGGACCTCGGGCTGGCGTGCCATAGACGTGGTGGCACCAAATGCCGCCATGCCGATACCGACGCCGGCACCAATAACACCAAGACCATAACCGATAACTCCCACGGTTCCTCCTCTGTCATTCGTCCCGGATTGGGACGAGTTCCATGACTTGCTATGCAAACGGCGGGCGTGGCCCCGCGGTTGGCTAAGATATGGCCGACAAATACTACTCGTTTTCGACGATTTGTATATAGACGGCGGAGAGCAATGTGAAGACATATGCCTGAATGACGCCGACAAGAATCTCCACCAGGTAGATGATGATGAGCAGCACGACCCAGAACACCGAGGCCCCAACATAGCCAAGCGCGACCAGCGAGAACTTCTGAAGGAGGGGCTCGACGAAGAGGGTGGCCAGGATGGCGAAGGTTCCCATGACGACATGGCCGGCGAACATGTTGCAGAAGAGTCGCACGGCCAGGGTGACGAGACGCAAGAAGGTGGAGACGAGCTCGATCACCCACACCAGCAGGTTCATGGGAAAGGCGACGCCCTCCGGCGCGAGGCTCTTGATGTAGCCTGCGACCCCCATGCGCCTGCATCCCAGGACGACGAAGTAGACGAAGGAGCAGAACGCGAGCGCCGCGGTCACGCCGATGGTGCCCGTGCCAGGATGGCAGCCGGGAATGACGCCCACGATGCTGTTGCTGACGATGAAGAAGAAGAGCGCCGCCAGAAAGGGAAAGTGCTTCTTCCACGTCTCTCCCAGGATGGACTCGCACAAATCATCACGAACGAACTCGACGACAAGCTCCATGCCGTTCACGAAGATTCCCTGTGGGACGAGGCTCTTTGCCTGCATCTTCTTGAACAGGAGCACGGTGATGACGAGCAGCGCCAGCGCGACGCACATCCAAAAGATGTAGTTGGTCAGGCCGACGGTGGCGTCTCCGACGACCGTCTGGGTCATGAAGCCGTCGAGCAGCTCTTCCATTTCGCCTGAGAGCTTGTCAAGCGGGTTCACTAGAAATCATCTCCCTCTAACGCCGTCAGTAGCTCATGCGTACCGGCGGGCGCAGTCTAATGTTGCTCTTAGCATCATACGGCTGCCACCCCCGCGGGCGCACACGAATCCCCTATGCGTCTTCATCGCAAATGGTAGCGCTTACAAAAAGAAAAGCCAGCAAATTCGAGACGGCCGTCGCGACGCCAAAAGGGACAACCCCTGCCCTCTGCCAGAGAAACACCAGGTACACACCTGTTTGCATCAGGAGGAACAAGGCGAGGGTCATGGCGAGAAGAACGCCCATCCCGCCCGCGCGCCTCGCCAGAACCACTCGTCTAAGTACGAAAATCACAGGTAGGGCACACAAAACGCCAAACAGGGCACCACCTGCGGCAAAACACAGAGACAACACGCACCCCCCATGAACTCGTCTCCCGAAGCGCACGCATTATTCATGGTAGCCAAGTTTGGCGGCTTGTACCCTCCCGCGGGACGCATGGGTCCCAGCTGAAGGGCTCCCGGGACATCGATCCTGCTGGGCGGGGCGCAACGTCAGAGCCTCGTCATGCCGACCTGGAAGGGCCTGTGCCCGTGGCGGTCGTACGCGGGTCCTTTAGGGGTTCGGGAGGCGCGGGCCCCGCCAGGACGGCGGGGCCCGCAGGGGGGATGGGGGTCTGCTTACTCAGCCAGCGGGGAGTAGATGTCGTACCCGTCGACCTTCTGGCGGGCGATGTCGCCCTCCTTCATGATGAGCTCCATGTTGTCCACGGTGAGGTCATGGATGTTGCTCGCAACGTCGCCGTTGACGACGATGAGGTCTGCGAGCTTGCCCTCCTCGAGCGAGCCGAACTCCTGCTCCTTGTGGACCATCTTCGCGCCGTTGATGGTGGCAGCCTTGATGGTGTCCATGATGGAGATGCCCGCCTTGTCAACGAAGTCGTACATCTCGTCGATGGTGACGTAGCCGTAGGGGGTGGCGTTGGCGAAGCAGTCGGAGCCGGTGGTGATGGTGACGCCCATCTCGTTTGCCTTGCGCAGGTTTGCGTAGGTGCGCTGGAGCTCCTTCTCGGTGACCGTGTCGCCCTCGAACTGATCGAGGACGGGCGAGTACTCGGGCGGATACGTGGCGTACCAGATGGGCAGGAAGCCGATCGTGGGCGTGAAGAAGGTCCCCTGCTCGGCCATGAGGTCCATGGTCTTCTCGTCAAGCTCGAAGCCGTGAATCATCTGCTCGCAGCCGAAGCGCACGGAGTCGTAGGCGGCGGACACCGAGTTGTAGGAGTGGGACCACAGGGGGATGCCCGTCTCCTTGCACTCGTCGGCGACGGCCTTGATCTCCTCGGTGCTCATGAGCTGCTTGCGACCGGAGTCCCAGCGCCAGATGCCGCCGCCGGTAGCCCAGATCTTGATGGCGTCGGGGTTCTCGCGCAGACGAAGGCGGACGGCGTGACGCAGCGCCCAGGGACCATCCACCTGGTCGCCCCAGGGGTGGCTGTTCTTGGAGATCTCGGGCGGAAGCTTGTGGGAGTCGCCGTGGCCTGCCGTGCGGCAGAAGCCCAGGCCCGTCGCAAAGATGCGAGGCCCACGGAACTCGCCCATGTTGATCAGGTCGCGGATGGCAATGCCGTTGCGACCGATCTCGCACACGGTCGTGAGGCCGTGCATGAGGCACTGGTATGACTGCTTGACGGCCTCGGCCTGCTTCTGGGCCACGCTCTCGATGACCCAGTCGTTGTCGTCGTCGGTCAGGTTGCCGGAGAAGTGCAGGTGCGTGTCGATCAGGCCCGGCATGATGGTCTTGCCGGAGATGTCGCGAACCTCGTAGCCCTCGGGAAGCTCCGTGCGGGGGCCGGCGTAGGTGATCTTGGTGTCATCGACCAGGACGAGAGAGTCGTTGACTGGGGCGGCGCCGGTGCCGTCCACGAGCTTTCCACCTACAAATGCGTACTTGCCCATTTCTTCCTCCAATTCGTGCGTTCAAGACGTGCGTGCTGACAGTGTCTGGTGCTTACGCCCCCAAGGGGACGGTGGTGCCCATGCGTGCCCTCGACGGCCCTAGTCCTCCGCCTCGGCCAGCGTCTGGTCCTGTACCTGAACCAGCTCCCTGGCTCCGCCAAAAGCGAAGAAGATGAGGAAGCCCACGGCGACCCACGCGACGGTGATCGTCCACTCGATGCTGTTGAGGGCGGCGGGGCTGAAGGGCAGAACCATCAGGCCGATGATGATGAGGCCTGCGAGGATCGCGGCGCAGATGCCGGCGATGCCGCCGTTGACCTTGTAGGGCCTGGGGAGCTCGGGCTCGGTCTTGCGCAGCCTGAGGCAGGCGAAGGCGGCCATCGTGCAGGCGAAGATGAAGCCGAGCGAGGCGACGTTGGTCAGGGGGACCAGCATGTTGCGCCCGAGGAAGGGGCCGACGAGCGTGAGGCCCGCAAGAACGATGTTGGCGGTCTTGGGCGCGCCCGTGGCGGAGTCGATCTCGGCGAAAGCCTCAGGCAGCATCCTCTTGCGTCCCAGGGCGAGCATGAGGCGGCTCGACGCCCCAAAGAAGGCGTTCATGGGTCCCAGGGGTCCGAGCGTGGCGATGATGAGCATCGCGACGTAGAAGAACACGTTTATGCGCTCGAGCACCGCGAGGGCGGGGACGGCGGGAACGACGAACTCGTGCCAGTCGATGATGGAGCCGAAGGCGTAGATGCAGATGACGTAGAAGCCGCCGGCGGCAAGCAGGGCGAGCGCGGGAATGATGCCGAACTTCTTCCAGTCGAGCCCCTCGGAGGCCTCCTCGGCCTGCTGGGGG
>NZ_KV806945.1:165924-166975 GCF_001811895.1 Olsenella sp. HMSC062G07 | reverse complement strand
GTTGGAGACCTGCGAGAACACGGGCATGGCGTTGTCGGGAGAGCCCGTCATGAACGAGATGACCATGGCGAGGATCATGCCTGCGAGCAGGGCCTTCGTCAGGAAGCTCGACAGCTTGGCGGCCGCCCCGGCGCCCTTGAAGTTGAGGAAGATCACCAGCACCGCAAAGCCCAGGGCGATGACCGTCGGCCAGAGGTAGACGTCGGCGCCCAGGATCGTGTAGAGCTTGACCGACGTGAGCCAGTTAAGGGCGGGGAACTTGGCAAAGCGGTCCGTGAGCAGGGTCGATATCGCGATGGCCTCCCAGGGGCACAGGGGCGCGTTGCCGAGCAGGAGCATCCAGCCCGTCAGGAAGCCGAGCTTGCGCCCATACGTGCGGTCAACGTACTCGATGATGCCGCCCGAGATGGGTATCGCGGCCGTGAGCTCGCCAAAGACGCAGCCGATGGGAACCAGGAAGATAGAGCCGAGCATAAAGGCGATTATCGCCGGAAACGGCCCTCCCCCCATCACCATCCAGTTGCCTACGAGAAGAACCCAGCCGGTTCCGATGATGGCCCCGAACCCGATGGTGAAGAAGTTGAAGAGCGTCAGCTCCTTCTTCATGCCACCGGAACCGGCGGGCGTTATCTCCTTGTCTGACATGCATCCCTCCCTATCCGTAAGTGGGCCGATGGTGCGCAGGCCCCTTGCGCGGCGTGCGCACGTAGGAGAGAGTAAGAAGTTTTTTTCCGGGCGCGCGTCGCAGGCCCACAGGCGCCGTGTCTCGCAAGACCATCGGGCACAAAGTCCCGAGCAACGGACGACGAGTGACAGAAAACCTTAAGTTATATTTAACTAACTTTTCCCTGCGTCCCGCATCATTCGCGTCTGAGATACCCTATGCGAGGGCCGCCTCATGTTCGCAGTGGCGGGTGACGCGCCAAGGGGGGCGGCATGGATGACGACAGGCGGGACGGGGCGACGGGGCAGGGCATGCGCAAGAGTCTCTCGCTCTGGAACTTCTTTACCATGGGCTTCGGGGCCATCATCGGAACCGGCTGGGTTCTTC
>NZ_KV806945.1:125158-165824 GCF_001811895.1 Olsenella sp. HMSC062G07 | reverse complement strand
GGGCCATCATCGGAACCGGCTGGGTTCTTCTCGTGGGCAACTGGATGGTGGTGGGCGGCGGCCCCATGCCGGCCATAATCGCCTTTCTGATTGCCATGGTGCTGCTCGTCCCCGTAGGGGCTGTGTTTGGCGAGCTCACGGCCGCGATACCCATCTCGGGCGGCATTGTGGAGTACGTGGACAGGAGCTTTGGCCCAACCCTGTCGTTCCTCACGGGATGGATGCTGACCTTGAGCAACTGCATCATCTGTCCTTGGGAGGCCATCGCGATATCGACCCTGCTGACGGAGCACTTCTCGCACATGCCCAACCTGGCATGGCTCACGTCCGTCAGGCTCTACACGATCCTGGGCGCCGACGTCTACCTCTGGCCGACGGTCATCGCGGTGGGTCTGTCGCTTTTGGTCGTGCGGCTCAACTTTCTGGGGTCTGGCAGCTCCGCGCGATTGTCCGTCTCGCTTGCCAAGGTCCTGCTCGTGGGCATGGCACTGACCATGGTAGTGGCGCTCGCCACCGGGTCATCCAGCAACGCCATGCCCGTGTTCTCGCAGGTCTCCAACACCGCCGGGGGCGACACCGAGGCCACCAGCCTCCTGGGCGGCATCCTCGCCGTCCTGGTCATGACGCCGTTCTTCTACGCGGGCTTCGACACCATCCCCCAGCAGGCCGAGGAGGCCTCCGAGGGGCTTAACTGGAGCACGTTCGGCAAGATCATTCCCCTTACGCTCATCGCGTCGGGAGGATTCTATGTCGTCTGCATCTACTCCTTTGGGACCATCCTGCCATGGGTCGACTTCGTGAAGTCTCCCACCCCGGCCCTGGCCGCCCTGGAGAGCATCGACGTTCTGCTGTATGCCGTCATCCTGGTGATAGCGGCCCTGGGAACCCTGGGGCCCATGAACGCCTTCTTTGGCGCCTCCACGCGCCTGATCCTTGCCATGGCGCGCAAGGACCAGCTCCCGTCGTGCCTGGGAACCCTTGACGAGGAGCATGGGGTCCCGCGCATCGCCTGCATCGTCATGACGGTCCTGACCCTCGCGGGGCCCCTCCTTGGCCCCAACACGCTCGTGGCGATCACCAACGTATCGGCACGGGCCATCGTGCTGGCATCGACGATACTGTCCCTCTCCTGCCTCCGGCTGCGCAGGACCGAGCCCGACCTTCCGCGCCCCTATCGCGTCCCCGGCGGACGTCCCGCCATCATCTGGGCCTGTCTCTCAGGCTGCGTGATCACGGCGTTCATGTTCCTGCCCATGAGCCCCCAGTGTCCCAGCGCCGGCGAGTGGCTCGTCATGGTTGCGTGGGTCATTCTGGGCCTGGCAATACGCGAGGCGCACCGGATGCTGACGCGCCCCGCGAATGCGGGCGGGAGGACGTCGCCCCCGCCGCCCCTTCGCCCAGGGGACGACAGGAAGAACCCCGGCTTCCAGGGGCCTCGCTAGCCTATGCTCAGTGCCGCCTTTAGCTGGGAGGCCCGGCGGCGAGAGACTGGTATGACGCGATCTTCGCCCGTCAACGTGAGCTCCATCAGCCCCTGGCCCAAGGCCCTCACATCCTCGATGCGCGCCA
Source organism: Olsenella sp. HMSC062G07 (assembly GCF_001811895.1). Taxonomy (NCBI): domain Bacteria; kingdom Bacillati; phylum Actinomycetota; class Coriobacteriia; order Coriobacteriales; family Atopobiaceae; genus Olsenella; species Olsenella sp. HMSC062G07. The sequence continues at coordinate 164,255 of NZ_KV806945.1, read as the reverse complement.
GATTGACGACGAAGCTCTTGTGGACTCGCAAAAAACCTTCCTCGGCGAGGGATTCCTCGAGGGAGCTCAGCGAGGTCTTGGCCAGATAGAGCATGCCGCGCGCATGGACGTCCGCATTGTCGCCGCACGCTTCGACGTAGGTAATCTCTCGCGCGAGCAAGAACATCCTGCTTCCGTCTCCCTCGACGGCGATGCGCAAGTCACGCCCCGAAGACTCGCTGTCGCGCTGCCTGATGACGCTCTCAACCTTGGAGAGGGCCTGCTCAAGGCGGGACGCCTCGACAGGCTTGAGCACGTAATCGGCGGCGTTGAGGTCAAAGGCGTGGGCGGCGTGCTCGGCGTACGCGGTGATGAACACGACGACGGGCGGCGACTTGAAGTCACGCAGAAACTCCGCGAGCCTCACGCCGCTGGGTCCGGGCATCGATATGTCGAGGAACACCACGTCCACGCCGCCCGCCATGATCAGCTCGACGGCGCGAGTCACCCCTCCGGCCTCGTATATCTGATCCACCCGTCCGTCCTGGGAGAGCAGCCAGCGCAGCTCCTCCCGAATGGGGGGCTCGTCATCCACGATGAGAATGTTCCAGCCTGCCATGTGTCACCTCTGATTGCGAAATCGGACCAGGGTCATGTGCGTCCAGCAGCCATCCTAGTGCAGCGCGCGCAAACGCACTCAGGAGGCCTGCCCAAGAGGGCGTGCCGTCCCCTCGGATGGGGTGGGGCTTCCGACAAGAAAAATGGTCACGCGCGTGCCCTGGCCCTCCTGCGACTCCACCTCTATGCCGGAATCCGCCCCGTAGGACAGCCTGACCCTGGCGAGGACGTTGCACAGGGCAAGTCCGCAGCCCTGATGGTGCTGCTCCACCTCACCGCCCTCCGGGCGGCGCTCCGGGTCAAAGAGCGAGGCGCGGACGTCCTCGGACATGCCGATGCCGTCGTCCTCCACGCAGATGGTCAGCCTGTCTTCCTGCACCTTGCTCGTCACGACGACGTGCAGGGGCTCCTCCTCGCGCATGCCGTGCTTGACGGAGTTTTCCAGGATGGGCTGAACGATGAAGGGGGGCACGAGCAGGTCGCGCGTCGCGTCGTCGATGTGCATGGCGACCTTCAGACGCTCGGCCCCGTACCGTGCCTGCATGAGGTTTATGTAGCGTGCCCCCTGCTCCACCTCCTGGCTCACCTTCACCAGCTCGTCGGAGTCCCCCAGGGTCTGCCGATAGTAGTTGGAGAAGTCTATGAGCAGGGAGCGGGCGCGGTCAGGTGAAACGCGCACTATCGACACGATGGCGCTGATGGTGTTGAAGAGGAAGTGGGGATCGACTTGCGACTGCAGGGCGCTGAGCTCCATGCGCATCGAGCGCTTGGCCTGCTGCTCGAGCTCGAAGGAGACGAGCTGGGACGAGAGAAGCTCGCCAAAGCCCGTGCTGAGCGCAATCTGACGCTGGTCTATCTGGTTGACGCGCGTGTAGTACAGCTCGATGGTGCCCACCACATGCGTGTGAACCGAGAGCGGCACGACGATGCCCGCCCTCAGCGGAAAGATGTCTGAGGGGGGCAGGTCGTCCCGCTGAAAGATGCTGGCGCTGCCGCTCTCGAGCGCCCTGGTGGTGGCCTCGCTCACCGGACTTCCCAGCGGATAGTGGTCAGCGTTCTTGCCGGCGCTCGCCAGCATCTGTCGGCCGTCCGTTATGCAGATAGCCGAAGCAAAGGTCTCCGGCAGGATCGTCTCGCAGATGCCTTGAGCCATCTCGGGGGTAAGGCCATGCTGCGCATAGGCCAAGAGGTGCGAGGCGATCTGAAGGGTGCGGTCCGTCGCCGTGAGCGTGAGGTCGTCCGGCATGACGAGAACGTACGCGTAGAAGAAGCAGAGCGGCACGATCGCGGAGACTATGATGACGGCGGGCGCGGGGTCGGGCTCTCCCACGAAGAACTCAATGAGCAGGATGAGCAGGACGACGGAGCAGAGCACCAGCGCCCCGCCGACCCAGCGGCGCATGACATGCGCCCAGCGCGTCTGGTTCTTCTGTGCCGACCACCCAAAATCCACAAGGACTCCCCATCCGGCGCATGCCACGCAAACGCCTTGAGCCGCGATGCCCAAAGGTGCGCTTTTCCCGCCTAGATCGTCCCGTAGATGCGGTCGCCCGCGTCGCCCAGACCAGGCAGGATGTAGGCGGACTCATTGAGCTCGCGGTCGAGGGCGCAGGTGTACAGACGCACGTCATGGTCAAAGTCGAGCACCGCCTTGACGCCCTCGGGGGCGCTCACCAGGGTGAGGGCGCGCACGTCCCTGACGCCCGCCTCGCGTAGGAACTGGATCGCGGCCGTGAGCGAGCCGCCCGTGGCGAGCATCGGGTCAACGACGAGGCAGGTGCGACTCTCGATGTCAGGGGGAAACTTGCAGTAGTACTGATGGGGCTCGTGCGTGACGGGGTCACGATACATCCCCACATGCCCGACGCGCGCCGCCGGCACGAGGGAGAGCAGGCCGTCAACCATGCCGAGGCCGGCGCGCAGGATCGGGATGATGGCAACCTTCTTGCCCGCGATGCGCTTGCAGACCGTGGTCTCGAGGGGCGTCTGGACCTCGACGTCCTCGAGCGGGAAGTCGCGCATGGCCTCGTAGCCCTCGAAGATGGCCAGCTCGCTCACCAGCTCGCGGAACTGCTTGGTGGACGTGCCCTTGTCCCTGAGAATGTGCAGCTTGTGCTGGACAAGGGGGTGGTCGATGATCGTCAGGCGACTCGTGTCAAAATCCATGCGCGAAGTCCTCTCTTCTCATGTGGGCGCCCGGACGCGCGTGACATGCCGCAGAGCGCCGGGGCGTCAGCTGCGCCGAGGAGATTCTAGCCCAGCTCGGGATACAGGGGGTGCGGAGCGAGAAGCTCCTTGACCTCGGCCTCCGCGCGGTCGAGCACCCGCTCGTCATTGATGTGTGCGACGACGTCGCCGATGAGCTCGCCGATTCGCTCGCAGTCCTGCTCGCCGAAGCCGCGGGTCGTGGCGGCCGCCGAGCCCACGCGGATGCCGCTCGTGACAAACGGCGAGCGGCGCTCGCCCGGGATGGTGTTCTTGTTGACGGTGATGCCCACGCGCTCGAGGGCCTGCTCGGCATCCTTGCCGCTGACCTGACCGTCCGCGACCTTCGTGAGGTCGGCGAGGACCAGATGGTTGTCCGTGCCGCCCGTGACCAGGCGAATGCCGCGAGACTCCATGCCGCGCCCCAGGGCCTTGGCGTTGATGAGCACCTGCCCTATGTAGGTCTTGAACTCAGGTCGGAGCGCCTCGGCAAAGGCGACGGCCTTGCCGGCGATGACGTGCTCGAGCGGGCCGCCCTGCGAGCCAGGGAAGACGGCGGAGTTGAGGCGCCGGGAGTATGCGGGGTCGTTCCACAGGATGATGCCCCCGCGGGTGCCACGCAGGGTCTTGTGGGTCGTGGAGGTCACGACGTCGGCAAAGGGGATGGGGCTGGGGTGCAGGCCCACGGCGACGATGCCGGCGATGTGGGCCATGTCGACCATGAGGATCGCGCCGCTGTCATGGGCGATCTTGGCAAAGCGCTCAAAGTCGATCAGGCGCGGGTAGGCGGAGGCGCCAGCGATGATGATGGCGGGATGGCAGCGCTGCGCCCTCTCTGCCACCTCGTCGTAGTTGATGCGCTCGGTGTCGGGGTCGAGTCCATAGCTCTGAACGTCAAACAGCTTGCCCGAGAAGTTGGCCGGCGACCCGTGGGTCAGGTGACCGCCGTTCGAGAGGTCCATGCCCATGATGGTGTCGCCGGGCTTGGCGAAGGCGGACTCGGCCGCATAGTTGGCCTGGGCTCCCGAGTGAGGCTGGACGTTGGCAAAGTTGCAGCCAAAGAGCTGCTTGACGCGGTCGATGGCAAGGTTCTCGACCTTGTCCACCGCCCAGCAGCCGCCGTAGTAGCGCTTGCCGGGCAGCCCCTCGGCATACTTGTTGGTGAGGGGGGTCCCCACGGCCTGCATGACGGCCGGCGAGACGAAGTTCTCGGAGGCGATGAGCTCGATGGAGTCGCGCTGGCGAGCGAGCTCCTCGCCGACGAGCTCCGCGACCGCAGGGTCCTGGGCGCGAAGGCCCGCGAGATAGTCTGTCATCCATGTTCCTTTCCGACGGGGACACGCAGCACCACCTATGGTACGGGCGAGCCGGGTCCCTCAAGCATTAGTTCTCTGCCTGGAAATCCTCTCCCACGCCATGGAAGTCGGGGTCGTTCTCGCGCATGGCCTTCTCGACGCGGACGGCATGACGGCCGCCCTCCCATTCCTGCGTCAGGAAGATGCGAACGATCTCCTTGTTGACGTCGAGCTCCGTGAAGCGTCCCGAGATGCAGAGCACGTTGCCGTCATTATGCTCGCGGAAGAGCTGGGCAAACTGAGGGGTCTGGATGACGGCGGCGCGGATGCCGGGCACCTTGTCGGCCGTGATGGCCATCCCGATGCCCGTCCCGCAGATGAGGATGCCGCGGTCGGCCTTGCCGGCCGCGACGTAGCGAGCGACCTTGTCGGCATAGTCAGGATAGTCGCAACGGCCCCCGGTCGCGGGGCCCATGTCAATGACCTCGTGGCCCAGCGAGCGCGCGTATGCGGCGAGGGGCTCCTTCTGGTCGAATCCACCGTGGTCAGACCCAATGGCTATTCTCATGACGTCTTCCTTCGCTACGACGGCGGGCACCCTGCCCAGATTGGGGATTCCTATGGGCAGTGTAGCGCATGGCACCCGCCCGCCAGGACGTCCGTCAGGGCATCGCTCAGGCGTGACGGATCCCGGGCGCGTCCTGACGGCGAGGCAGGGATCGTCACAGGCCCAGCAGGTGAAAGATTCGATCCCGTGAGATGGCGCCCTCCCGCAGGATGCGAGGCTCCGCCCCCGTGCAGTCGACGATCGTCGAGGCCACCGCCAGCGGCGCCGGGCCCGCGTCCAGGGTGAGGTCGGCCATCCGCACGAGCCGCTCCTCGACCTCGGCGCCCGACGTGGCCGAGGCCTCCCCATGGGTGTTGGCGCTCGTGGTGGCCAGGGGCACGCCCAGCTCCCGCGCGACGCTGCGCACGAGCGCGGAGGCGGGGCAGCGCAGGGCGATGGTGGGCTCGCCCCCGTCCGGCGAGGCGAGCGCGTACTCCTGGGGAACGAGTCGACTCGCCTTGACGACGAGCGTGAGCGCGCCCGGCCAAAGCTCCCGGGCGAGGACCTGGGCCCACGCGGGAACGTCGTCGCCATAGATGGCCAGGTCACGAACGTCCGCGACGAGCCAGGGCAGCGTCTGGGCCGGGTCGCGGCGCTTGATCGTGAAGATGCGCCCGAGGGCGGGGTTATGGGGGATGGCGGCACAGCCGATGCCATAGACGGAGTCGGTGGGCATGACGACCACGCCCCCCTCCAAGAGCACGTGCGCCACGTCCCGCACGAGCACGGGACTGGGGTCGTCCTGGTTGACGCCGAGCACCTTGGTGCGCTCCACCATGGTTCCTCCCTCTTTCAGGCTTCCCTCTCGCAGGGCGACGAGCACGCGGGGGCGGCGTGTGAGGTCCTGGCGCACCTCGACCGACGCCCAGCCGCCCTGCGCGCGCGTGAGCTCGGCCGCCGTGCCCACGTTGCCCTCAAAGAGCTCCACGCACATGAGGCCGCCCGGCCGCAGCGCCGCGGGGGCCAGCGCGAGGATGCGACGAAACACGTCCAGGCCATCCCTCCCGCCGTCCAGGGCGAGCGTCGGCTCAAAGGCGGACACCTCGGCGGGCAGGGTGGGAACCAGGGCGCTGGGAATGTAGGGCGGGTTTGAGACGAGCACGTCAAAGGTTCCCATGAGAGACGCGTCCACGCCCTCGGCCAGGTCGCAGCCGATGACGTCTATCGAGCGCGCGAGGCCCAGGGCGTCTCGGTTGCGGCTGGCCAGGCTCGCGGCATGGGGCGAGAGATCCGTGGCAACCACCCTGGTGCCCGGACGCTCACAGGCCACGGAGCAGGCGATGCAGCCCGAGCCGCAGCCCAGCTCGAGCACGTGGGCCGCGTGGCCGGCCGCACGCGCCGCGTCCACGCCCGCAAGCGCCGCGTCCACCAGGACCTCGGTCTCGGGGCGCGGGATGAGCACGTCCTGCTCGCAGCGCACCACGATGTGCCTGAAGGGCATCTCGCCCGTGACGTACTGCAGGGGCTCCCCCCGGCCGCGCCTGAGGACGCCGGAACGCATGGCGTCGAGCTCCGCCGACGTCAGCACGTGGTCGAACTTCGTGTAGATCTCGATGCGCGACAGGCCGCAGGCGTCGCTGATGAGCCACTCCGCCGAGAGACGGGGATGGTCGTCCCCCCTCGCCTCAAGGTAGTCGCGGGTCCAGTCGAGCATGCGCTTGACGGTCCACGCCTCGTCGGCCCGGGGACGCGTGACGCCCCCCATCTGCTGCCCGTCCATGCCCGAGCGCCCTGCCTAGACTGCCTGCGCAAGCTTCTCGGCGCGGTCGGCGGCCGCGAGGGCCTCGATCACGGAGGGGAGCGTGTCGCCCAAAAGGACGCCGTTATAGGTGCCGTTGAAGCCGATGCGATGGTCGGTCACGCGGTCCTGAGGCTGGTTGTAGGTGCGAATCTTCTCGGAGCGGTTGCCGTGGCCGATCTGCGCGAGGCGGCTGGCGCCCTGCTCGGCCTGCTGGCGCTCAAGCTCCACCTCGTACAGGCGGGCGCGGAGCATCTGCATGCAGACCTCGCGGGTCTGGATCTGCGAGCGCTGGTCCTGCGACTGCACCACGGTGTTGGTCGGCAGGTGCGTGATGCGCACGGCCGAGTAGGTCGTGTTGACGCCCTGGCCGCCGGGTCCCGAGGCACAGTAGGTGTCAATGCGCAGGTCCTCGTCCTTGATGTCGATGTCAATGTCATCGGCCTCGGGAAGCACGGCGACGGTGGCCGTGGAGGTCTGGATGCGACCCTGGCTCTCGGTCTTGGGGACGCGCTGGACGCGATGGACGCCGCTCTCGTACTTCATCACGGAGTAGACCTTGTCGCCCAGGACCTTGAACTCGATGGTCTTGTAGCCGCCGGCCTCGGACGGACTGGCGGAGAGGACCTCGACCTTCCACCTGCGCGAGGCGGCGAAGCGCTCATACATAGCAAAGAGGTCGCCGGCAAAGATGCCCGCCTCGTCGCCGCCGACGCCAGCCCTGATCTCGACGATGGTGTCCTTCTCGTCGTTGGGGTCGCCGGGGATGAGCATGACCTTGATGGTGTCCTCAAGCCCCGGAAGCTTCGCCTCGTTCTCGGAGATGTCCGCCTGGAGCATCTCCTTCTCGTCGGGCTCGGAGGTCTCGCGCAACATCTCCTTGGCCGCGTCGATGTCGTCAAGCGCGCCCAGATACTCGCGGGCCTTCTCCACGAGCTCGGACTGGTTGGCGTGCTCCTTGGCGATGCGCGCGTATTCCTTGGGGTCCGACACGACGGCCGGATCCATCATCCTCTTCTCGAGCTCCTCGTAGGCCTCGATGAGCTTTTTCAGCTTGTCACGCATGACACGTCTCCTCAGGTCGTCAGCGCTCAAAGTCTACCACGGCGGCGGGGCGTCACCCGGCATGCTTGCTCTCTAATATGGCTGCGCTGGCAAAGGGGGGCCACCCATGGACCTCAGCATGACGACCGGGCGCGTCAAGCACACAAGGACGGTCATGCGTTAGCTACTTGCGAAGAGTCGGCCGCCGTGGGGGGCGCACAGGGAGGGCCACGTCACTGGCGATGGGCTGGAGAGCCTTGGAGGAGGACTCACCTGACCGCAAGGAAACCGAACGGCATGTGTGCCACCTCGACGATGCGATTCGCAGGGAGTGCAGCGGCGACAAGATCGCCCACGTACGGTTGCGAAGGGATGGATTGCCGGCCGCAGCGCAGAGAAAGCAGCCACGAACGGCTATAAGGGACTGAGTCGCCCCGGTCATCCACTGCTAACGTTCGATAGGTAGAGCTGGCCAAAATAGCACGAGATACGCGAGGAATGAATCGACTCGCGCAATTGATGTAGCTCGCTCAGGTCGGAGACGATGCTTATGGCCAGCGTGTGCCCAAGATAAGAAAAGGCCAGGGGCTTTATGCCTCTGGCCTGCCGTTTCTGGTCGGGACGACTGGATTCGAACCAGCGACCTCACGGTCCCGAACCGTGCGCGCTACCAAACTGCGCTACGTCCCGTAACGGAGCCACTCTAGCAGAACTGCGTGCCAGATCCAACTGTCTCGCACGAGATTGCCCACCAGCCGGGGCGCCAGACGCGCGCGGCGCGCACGACGCGCCGAGCGGCGGGCGTTCCGTCCACGATTGCGAACGCGCAGCTGCCCGATCCGGTGAGCTGCGCGCCCATAACGCCCCTCTGGGCCCGCAGCCAGGACAGCGCCTCGCCGCAGGCGGGAACCAGGCGCTCGGCAGCGGGCGCCAGGTTGTTGTGCAGCGACGCTGCCACACGCACGACGTCACCGCGCTCGAGCGCCTCCTCGAGGGGTCCCGGGTCCTGCGGTGTGCTGGGCGCCTCGTCATACGCCCGGTACGCCTCGGGCGTCCCCACGCCGCACGAAGGCCGCAGTAGCACGACGGGCACGCCCGCGAGGCTCGGGAACGACCGCGCGGGGACGTCACCCCTCCCCACAAGCAGCGTGGGGTCGGGTCTCAGGAAGAACGGCACGTCGGCGCCGACGGAACGAGCGACCCTCACCACGCGCGCGTCGCCCGCCGCCTGCGCGGGGCTCATGCCCCAGAGCCGGCAGAGTCCCAAGATGGTTCCGGCCGCGTCTGAGGAGGAGCCACCCAGGCCGCTGCGCGGCGGAATGCGCTTTGTCAGGCGCACGGCATAGCGTGGGCTTCGCCCAAAGGTCTCGCACAGACGGCGGGCGGCCACCCAGGCCGTGTTCCGCGAGGCGGGCACCCCCACGTCCTCGCTCAGCGTGAGCCGGGGGAACACGTCGGCGGCGGGGGCATCGCCATCGGCGGCGTTATCGAGCTCGCTCACCCGGACCTCGTCGGCCACGTCGAGCGCGACCATTATCGAGTCCGCGCGATGGTAGCCCCGCTCGTCCCGTCCCGGATAGATGCCCAGGTGCAGGTTGACCTTCGCAGGTGCGCGCAGCACGACGGAGTGGGCCACGTCGCCTACTCCAGGCCGGTGAAGTCCAGCAGGCGCTCGCCCGTGTCCGGGTCGTAGAGCTCGACCGTCGAGGTGAGGACGTCGACGTACTGGTAGGACTGGCGAGAGGTACGTCCGCGGCGCTCCTCGACCTCAATGATGAACAGCGCGTCATAGGTGCCGATGAGCGTTCCCGTGCGCTCCACGATGCGCGAGCGGCCCAGGTTTGCGCGAACTCGCAGCGCATTGCCCCGCAGTTCCGTGAGCTCGTCGCGAATCCGATCGACCCTGTTGGCCGGTGATGCCTCTGAATGCATGCGGTCCTCCAAAGCGAGCGCCAAATGCCCAAAATGACGCCATAATAGGTGCAAGGATATAGTTTAGGCCATGGATGACGCACCGTCGTGCCCGTCGCCAATCGTTCATGAAAGGGATAGGAGCCTGCATACATGGACACCTCACGCGCAGATGCCGTGCTGCGAGGACTCGCGGACCTCGGACTCTCCCAGATGCTCGTCTGCGACCCTCTCTCCATCTGGTGGCTTACGGGCTACCACACCGAACCCTTCGAGCGCTTCCTCGGGCTGCTCGTCACGAGGGACCCTGCGAGCGGGGCGGCGCGGGGCGCCCTCTTTGCCAACCGCCTCTTTCCCGACCCTGAGGGCGCGGCTGACGAGGTCGTGACCTTTTCCGACACGGACGACCCCGTGCCGCTCGTGGCCTCCCACGTTGACGCCGACGCGCGCCTGGGCGTGGACAAGGCCCTTGAGGCGCGCTGGCTGCTCCCCCTCATGGAGGCCGGGGCCGGCAGCGGTTGGGTGCTGGCGTCACGAGCGGTGGACGAGGCGCGCTCCATCAAGTCGCCCCGGGAGCAGGAGCTCATGCGCGCCGCGAGCTTGGTGAACGACGAGGCGATGGGCTGGCTCGCCTCGCAGGTCAGGGTGGGCGTGAGCGAGCGCGAGATTGCCGAGGGCCTGCTGGCGCAGTATCGTCGCCTGGGCGCCGAGGGCCATTCCTTCTCGCCCATCGTGAGCTTTGGGGCCAACGCCGCGGACCCCCATCACGAGCCGGACGACACGACCCTGCGGCCTGGGGACATGGTCCTCTTTGACGTGGGCTGCAGGCGCCGGCGGTACTGCTCGGACATGACGAGGACCTTCTTCACGGCAGCGCCCACAAGGCGGCAGCTGACCGTCTATGACGCGGTCCGCCGGGCAAACGAGGCGGCCGAGGCGCTTGTCGCCCCCGGCGTGACCTTTGCCCACATAGATCGCTGCGCCCGCGCCGTCATCGAGGAGGCGGGGTTTGGGCCCAACTTCACGCATAGGCTGGGGCATCAGATCGGCCTGGTTGACCACGAGCCGGGAGACGTGTCCGCGACCCATGACGAGCCCGTTAGGCCCGGCCAGTGCTTTTCCATAGAGCCGGGCGTCTATCTTCCGGGCGAGATGGGCGTGCGCATCGAGGACCTCGTCATCGTCACAAAGGACGGCTGCGAGGTCATCAACCGCTATCCCAAGTCTCCGCTGGTGCTGGGCGTGTGATCTGCCCCCTCACCTGAGGCCGACGCGCCCCGGACGGCCGTCCGGGGCGCTGCGGGCATGGGTCAAGACCAGGGGCGTGCCTGCGCCCTCGCGACGTCGCGCCTGGCGTCAGGCGGGCATCTTGCAGAGCGCCGCCTCGTCCGCGATGACGGTGCAGGCGGCATGCAGCTGCAGGATGGAGGCGGGGCACTGGGGGTCGACGGGGCCCAGGCACATGGCGCGCACGGCGTCGGCCTTCTCCTCGCCGCTGGCGACCACCAGGACGCTGCGGGCGAACATGATGGTCTGGACACCCATCGTATAGGCCTGGCGCGGAACGTCCTCGACCCGGTCAAACAGGCGGCTGTTGGCCTCGATGGTGCTGGGCGTGAGGTCCACGCAGTAGGTTCCCTTCGAGAAGACCGCGCCCGGCTCGTTAAAGCCCACGTGCCCGTTGCGCCCGATGCCCAAAAGCTGCAGGTCGGGGTAGCCAGCGTCGGCCACGCTGCGGTCATAGGCGGCGCAGACCCCCTCAGCGTCAAGGTTGGAGCCGTCCGGCACGTGCGTGTTGGCGGGATCGATGTTGATGCGGTCAAAGAAGTTGGCGCGCATGAAGTGATGGTAGCTCTGGGGGTCGTCATGGGCGAGCCCGCGATACTCGTCCAGGTTGAAGGTGGAGACCTGCGAGAAGTCCAGGTCGCCCTTCTCATACCACTCGATGAGCTGGGCGTAGATGCCCAGGGGGGTGGATCCCGTGGCAAGCCCCAGGACGCTGTCGGGCTTGAGTATCACCTGCGCGGAGATGATGTTGGCCGCCTTGCGACTCATGTCGTCGTAATCATGTGCCCTGACGATTCTCATTGCGTGCATCCTTCCTGCTCGAACGGTATGGCATGACGTCATCGCTGACGATGGTACGCCTATGGGAGGCCGCTCACAGCTTGGCGGCAAGGTCGGCCAGCGCGCGATACCGGTGCGAGATCTGGTTCTTCTGCCCGGCGTCCAGCTCGGCCATCGTGACGCCCGGCCTGTCGTCGAGCACGAAGAGCGGATCGTAGCCAAACCCGTGGCTCCCCCGCCGCGCGAGGCCGATGCTGCCGGGGCAGTCCCCCTCGCCCGAGATGACCTCCTCGCCGTCCTCGTCACGCCTCACAAACACGACGGACGAGTGAAAGCGGGCGGTCCGCTCCCCCTCCGGGACGTCGGCCATCTCGTGCAGGAGCTTGTCGTTGTTGGCGTCGTCGTTGCCGTGCTCGCCGGCCCAGCGCGCCGAGAAGATGCCGGGCGCCCCTCCCAGCGCGTCAACGCAGAGGCCGGAGTCGTCGGCCACGGCCATGGTGAGGCCCGTCTCGTCCAGGGCGGCGCGGGCCTTGATGAGCGCGTTGTCATGGAAGGTCGCGCCGTCCTCCACGGGGTCCGGATAGGAACCCAGGTCGCCCAGGGCGACAAAACGCGCGTCCGTGAGCCTTGGAGAGAGGATGGCCGTGATCTCGCCCACCTTGTGGGCGTTGCCCGTCGCGATGACCACCGTCGTGGCCCGGTCAAGCGTCGAGAGGTCGAGGTCTGTCATGGGGAGGTCTCCTTGCGTCATGCCGCGTCGCGGCCCAGATGTCTATGAGGAACGCTCGAAGCCCGTCACGTCCCTCTGCAGGCGGACGAGCTGCGCCACGCCCGCCTGACACAGGTCGATAAGGACGTCAAGTTGGTCGCGACCCATGGTCGCGCCCTCGCCGGTGCCCTGCACCTCGACGATGCCGCCGCAGTCCGTTCCCACGAGATTGAGGTCCACCTGGGCGTGGCTGTCCTCGGGATAGTCCAAGTCGAGCAGGGCCTGGCCCCCGACGAGCCCCGCACTGACGGCCGCCACCTGGCCCGTGAGCGGCAGGCGCTTGATCCTGTCAGAGCGCACCCAGCTCATGAGGGCGTCATGCAGGGCGACCCAGGCCCCGGTTATCGACGCGGTCCTCGTCCCCCCATCAGCCTGGATGACGTCGCAGTCGCAGGTCACCGTGAGCTCGCCCAGGCGCCTGAGGTCCACGGCGGCGCGCAGGCTCCTGCCCACGAGCCGCTCAATCTCCATTGACCGGCCCTTCCTGCCGCGATACTCGCGCTTGCCGCGCGTGTTGGTGGCGGCGGGGAGCATGGCGTACTCCGCAGTGACCCAACCCTGCCGCGTCGCCCTGCGCCAGGGCGGCACGCCCTCCTCGATGACGGCGGTGCAGATGACGCGCGTGTCCCCGAACTCCGCCAGGCAGGAGCCGTCCGCGTGCTTCATGACGCCCGGCGTGAGCTTGACGGGCCTCATCTGGTCGGGACGTCGGTCGTGGGAGCGCCCGCATGACAGCGGGACGCCAGGGTTCTGCGGCATGGCACCTCTTCTCGACGACGCCAGGCGGGCCTCATGCGAGGTCCAGAGCGCTCGTGGTGGGCGATGAGGGATTCGAACCCCCGACCTTGTGCGTGTAAAGCACCTGCGCTAGCCACTGCGCCAATCGCCCGTGCGCACCAGGAGTGTAGCACAGCGCGACAGGCGCCCCCGGCCGTCACAGGGCTACGTCAGGCAGCCAGGCGCCGCACAAGGACGCGCGGGACCACCCGTGACGGGCGAAGGCGCGAGACGAGCCGGTCTTGCGACGCCCGCGCAGGCTATACTAGCCCCATGAAGACGAACACCACACTGACCGCCTTGGCCGACCTGCTTCGCGAGGAGGGCATCGACGCCCGGCTCGTGCGCTGCCCGCAGGGAGGCGACGAGGGCGTCTGCGGCGTGGATTGCGACTCGCGCCGCGCGGGGGCGGGCCGCCTCTTCGTCTGCAAGGGAGCCGCGTTCAGGCCCTCCTATCTTGCCGACGCGCTCGCGGCGGGTTGCGGCGCATACCTCTGCGCCGAGAGCCGTGCTGTCGAGCTTGCGGTTGTCGCCCCCGACGCCTGCGCCCTCGTGGTGCCTGACAAGGAGCTGCGACGGGCGATGGCCCTCGTCTCCGCTGAGGCCTGGGGGCACCCCGAGCGTCACCTCCGCATCATCGGCGTCACGGGCACCAAGGGCAAGTCCACCTGCACCTACATGATTCGCTCCATATTGGACGCGGGCGCGACGGACGGAAGGGCGCGCGCCGCCATCCTGGGGTCCATCGAGACCTTTGACGGCGTGGAGCGCTTTGAGAGCGTCAACACCACGCCCGAGGCCCCCGACCTCTGGCGCCACCTTGCCAACGCGGTCGCCGCGGGCCTTCCCTATCTGGTCATGGAGGTCTCGAGCCAGGCGCTCAAGTATGAGCGCGTCGTGGGACTTGACCTGAGCGTGGGCTGCTTCCTCAACATTGGTCGCGACCACATCTCGCCGGCCGAGCACCCCAGCTTCGAGGACTACTTCAACAGCAAGCTGCGCATCTTTGACCAGTCGCGCGCAGCGGTGGTCAATCTTGACATGGACCATGCCGCCAAGGTCGAGCGCGCGGCGAGGGCGGCAGCAGCCTGCGAGCGCGTGACGCGCTTCTCGGCAGGAACCCACACGGCGCCTGGCTTTGCCGAGGTCTGGGCGCGTGACGTGACCTCCACCGGGGACGGGTTGCGCTTTGTGGCGCACACCCCTCGATGGGAGCGCGAGCTCACGCTGCCCATGCCCGGGAGCTTCAACGTCGAGAACGCCCTGTGTGCCATCGCGGCCTGCGAGGGCGTGGGCGTAGGTCCCGACCAGATCGCCCGGGGGCTGGCACGCGCCGTGGTCCCCGGCAGGATGGAGCTGCTCCCCACCGCTGACCCCCGGGTGACGGGCATCGTGGACTACGCCCACAACAAGCTTTCGTACCAGCGCTTCTTTGCGTCCATGAGCAAGGAGTTCGCCGGCAGGGCCATCATCGCAGTACTTGGGGCCCCGGGCGGCAAGGCCTTCGAGCGGCGCGTCGAACTGCCCCGGGAGGCGGCGCGCTGGGCCGACCACCTCATCTACACGGAGGAGGACCCCGCCTGCGAGGACGTGGCGAGCATCTGCGCCCAGCTGTCCCAGGCGACGCCCCCCGACACGCCCCACGACATCGTCCTCGACCGTGAGGCGGCCATACGTCGTGCCGTTGACCTGGCGTTCTCCAGCCCGACGGGCGCCCTGGTCTGCCTGCTGGCAAAGGGGGACGAGACCCTTCAGCACAAGGGGGACGCGTTTGTGCCCTGCGAGACGGACGCCACGCTCTTCAGGCGGGCGGTCGCGGACCACCTGGCGGCGTCGTCCTGACCCAGAGGAGCCTGCCGCGCCCGCCCGGACACACGGCCCAGCGAAAGGAGGGCACATGCCCGCCCTGTCACTTCCCACCTTCCCCACCGACGCCTCGTCTCTTCCCGAGGACCTGGCGGATCGTCTCTCGCGCGTCAGGCACGTGTTCTCGGACACCGACGGCACCATGCTGAGCTCGAGCTGCGCCCTCGTCGCCAGCGACGGGACTCCCTCCTTTGAGCTTGCCCGCACACTCGTGGACGCGCGGCGGGCGGGCCTTGACGTCATCACCTGCACCGGGCGCAATCGCGCCATGGCCCGCGAGGACGCACGCCTGCTGGGCATGGACGGATGGATCGGCGAGATGGGCGGCATCCTCTGCCTGAGCGAGGCGGGGGCGGGCACCTGGCACTACTTCACGGCCGACATGCCCTACGACGAGGCCTCCGGCAAGACGCCCCACGACGTCATCACCGAGACCGGCGTCATCGACCGCATGCTCGAGCGCTGGTATGACTGCCTTGAGACCTACCACGACAACAACATCGGCTATCAGTACCGCGAGGTCACCGTCGCGCTCAGGGGCGCCGTCGTCGAGGACGAGGCGCAGGCCATGCTGGACGAGACGGGACTCCCCCTCTACCTGGCCGACAACGGCCTCGTGAGTCGCATAACGGGGGCGACGATCCTGCCCTCCTTCGGGGGTGGCAAGGTCGAGGACGTCCACACCTACCACGTCATGCCCCGCGGCCTCGACAAGGGCTCGGCAGTGAGACGCTACATCGAGCTCAAAGGATGGGACCCCGACGAGTGCCTGGCCTGCGGCGACTCGCCGGCCGACTGCCGCATGGCCCGCGAGGTGGGCACCTTCATGCTCATGCGCAACGGCATCGACAACCCCAAGGCGCAGGCGGCGCTCGCGGGCGTCGGCAGCGCGTTCGTCTCGGCGGCAGGCTCCACCGACGGCTTCTGCCAGGCCCTGCGCACGCTCCTCGCCCTGCGCTAGCGCCCGGCTCGCTGAGCCTGGCCATCGTTCGCGGGTCTCGGCATGCGCGCGGTCGGCTGCCCGCGCTCGCGGCCTTGTGGGCGGCGTCCCCTCGCATGACGAGGGGACGCCCCGGCATCACCCGGGGCGCCCCCTGCAAAACCGTGCGTGTCTTCGTCCGTGCGACCCTAGAAGTTGACCGGCTCGTCAAAGTAGCAGCACTTGAGAATCTTCTCGAAGTCCTCCGGCTTGGTCTCGCGGGGGTTCTCGGGCGTGCAGGCGTCAAGCGCCGCGTTGGCGGCGACGGAGGGGAGCTTCTCGAGGAACTCCTTCTCGGACACCATCACGGGCTCGCCGGTCTCGTCGGCCTTGATGCCGCCGTTGGCGTAGTTGCTGATGGACTGCGGAATCTTGAGCGCGTCGTTCATGCCGCGGATGTACTGGACGAGGTTCTCGACGAGCTGGTCGTTGGTGCTGCCCTCAAGATGCAGGATGTCCTTGGCGACAAAGGCGTAGCGCTCGTTCGCGCGGGCGTCCTTGGCGTTCCACTGGATGACCTTGCCCAGATACATGGCGTTGGCGGCACCGTGGATGATGTGTCCGTTCTCAAAGGCAGCGCCGGTCTTGTGGGCCATGGAGTGCACGATGCCCAGAAGGCCTGACGAGAACGCGATGCCCGCGATGCACTGCGCCTCGTGCATGTGCTGGCGTGCCTCCTTCTGCCCCTCGAAGGACGCGGGCAGCCACTGGGTGATCTCGCGGATGGCGTGCAGGGCGTTGGCGTCGGTGAACATCGAGGCGGCCGTGGAGACGTAGGCCTCCAGGGAGTGCGTCAGCGCGTCCATGCCTGTGTGAGCGCAGAGCTTGGCGGGCATGGTGTAGGTGAGCTCGGGATCGACGATGGCGATGTCCGGCGTGATCTCAAAGTCGGCGAGAGGGTACTTGATGCCCTTCTCGTAGTCGGTGATGACCGAGAAGGCCGTCACCTCGGTCGCCGTGCCCGACGTCGAGGAGATGGCGCAGAAGTGGGCCTTGGTGCGGAGCTTGGGCAGGCCGAAGACCTTGCACATGTCCTCGAACGTGGTCTCGGGGTACTCGTACTTGATCCACATGGCCTTGGCGGCGTCGATGGGGCTGCCTCCGCCGATGGCGACGATCCAGTCGGGGCCGAACTCCTGCATGAAGGCGGCGCCGCGCATGACCGTGTCAACGGAGGGGTCCGGCTCGACGCCCTCGAAGAGCTTGACCTCCATGCCTGCGGCCTCAAGGTCCGCCTGCACGTCCTGCAAAAAGCCGCCGCGCCGCATGCTGCTGCCGCCCGAGACGATGACCGCCTTGCTGCCCTTGAGGTTCTTCACCTCATGTCGGGCACCCTCGCCAAAGTACAGGTCACGCGGATTGGTAAAGCGTCCCATGTAAATCCCCCTCACGTTGCGAACGGTCCGACGTCCCGGCCTAAGGCCCGGACGCATGGCAAACATGTCATCTGCCATACAATTGCCTATTGTAACCAACTTGTTTCGCCACGCAAAATCGAGCTTGCGCCGTGGATGTGTCATCGAGCCGCGGCGCGCGTGCCGACGGGGCAAGTCGGGTAGGATGTGGTGGCATACGAGCGGCAGCCACTCACGTCTTCAAGGGGGGGCACGAGCACATGGCGTTTGACCCTCATAGGGAGGACTATCAGAGGATGGCCCTGCGCTTTGTCCGAACCTTGGACGGACAGGAGGCGGATGACGCGCTGCGCGCCTTCGCTCACTTTGGGCGTCTCTACAACCAGGAGAGCGACCTGCTTCCCCAGAGCGACGAGGAGCGCTCCTTCCATCTGATGGCGGATGCCGCCCACCTCATAGACTATGAGCTCCCCTTTGCCGACGACGCTGACGCCGAGGGCATCGTCTCAAGGGCCCACACCCTCCTCGAGGAGGCGCTGTCCCTGGACCCCGCCAACGCCGACGCACGACGCATGAGGCAGGCCGCCCTGATCGTGGGCTTTGAGCCCTTCTACGCCTTCCTCCTCGAGGGGCAGGAGCAGGTGAGGCTCCAGTGCGAGGAGCGCCGCGAGCGCGCCCTCTGTGAGGGGAACCATGAGCGCTCGTCGTTCGGGGCCTTTCTTGCCCTTGCCCCGTACCTGCGCTGGCTGGCATCCCTGGCGTCCAAGGCCCTGATCTGCGGCCACAATCACGCCGCCGTCGACGCCTGCGAGAGGCTGTTGGCGCTTGACCCCTCGGACGCGGCGGACGCCCGCTTTACGCAGGCCCTCGCCCTCGCCAAGCTGGAGGATGCGACGGGACTCGACGAGCTCGAGCGGCGCGTCGGCGCGATGGACCTGGACCGTCCCCGCCGGCCGCAGGACGCCTGGCTCCAGCTCTCCCGCTGCGCGCTCGCCTACAAGCAGGACGACCTCGCCCGCGCGCGCTCATGGCTGCACGGCGTCTGCGAGGGATACCCCCAGGCGCGCGCGACGCTCTATCTGCAGAAGGAGCTGCCCGACGGCGTCTTCGCACGGCTGGCCCTGCCCCCTCTGAGCGAGGACGAGCTCATCGTTGCGGTCTCCGAGGCAACCGTGCTGCTGCAGGAGGGGCGCGACCGACGCGGCAGGGGCAGCTTTGGCGCGTGGGTCATGGACGAGGTCGCCAAGGAGCTCTCGCCCCGCGAACGTCGGGAGCTCGATGAGCTCAGAGACGCCCAGGTCCAGGACGGACGTGGCGAGGGCGGCTCGGCCCCCTCAAAGGAGGGGAGCGCCTGATGGACGCGAGGGAGGAATACGTCCTGCGCATCGCGCAGCGACAGAGGAGGGGTCGGGGCCTGTCCGACGCAGCCTATGCCGAGCTGCTCCTTGCGGTGCGCCATGACCCAGAACGCTTCGCGGGCGCGCCCCAAGATGAGTCCATGGCCCTGCTGGGACGCGCCCTTGACCGTTACGCCGCATCGATCGGCGCGGATGAGTCACGTGACGACGAGGAGTATCTGCGCGCCCGCCAGGTCCGCCTCGCGACGCTTCAGGAGGCGTGCGCCGCCATCCTGCGCCAGGACCCCTCCTGCGTTGACGCGCGGCTCTGCGCGCTCATCGCGCGCGACCTCGACCCCGACGACCTCCTGTGGCAGCTTAAGGGGCTCGAGCGGGACGCCCTGCCGTCCCTCGACGCCGCCGACGGCGAGCGGGGCGCAGACCCGTGGTCCGACGTGCTCTGTCGTCCCGCGCTGCGCGTGAAGGCCGCGATCTGTCGGACGTACCTCGAGTCGGCCCGATACGACCGGGCGCGCGAGAGCGCCCTGGAGCTCTTGCGGCTCTCGCCCCTTGACTGCCTGGGCGCCCGTCACACCGCCGCGCTCGCATGCGCGCGCCTGGAGGACGAGTCCGGCTTTGAGGCGCTCGTCGCCCGCTTCGGGGGACGAGGCGACGCATGGCAGGGCCTCGCACGGCTGATACTCCTGTTCAAGCTGGCGCGGCCCGCAGCAGCCCGGCGGGCGCTCGCCGGCTACGACCGCCTCTGCGAGGGCGGGGTCTTTGCCTTGCTTCGCCCCGTCTACGTGGAGCCCTACATGCCCGACCGCCCCGCCACCGCACCCTACGGCTTTGACGAGACGACGCTCGCCGTCCACGAGGCCGACGCCATCATCGTGGACGTGCCCGACCTCGTGAGCTGGGTCGAGTCGGTGCCGGGGATGACCGAGTCCGCCGCCGCCTTCGCACGAAGGTCAGGGTTTGAGTTCTAGCGCCCCGCGCCGCAGAGGGCGCTAGCGCACCCTCCTGTAGCCGTCACGCACCTGCGCGGCGATGCCCGCAGGGTCAAGGCCGGCGCGCGCAAGCACCGCGTCGCGGGCGTCAGCCTCAAGATAGCGATCGGGAAGCCCCAGCCTCAGCAGGGCGGTCCCCCTGCCGCGTTCGGCGAGGGCCTCGGCGAGGGCGGACCCCAGCCCGCCCACGACGCTATGCTCCTCGACGCTCGCCAGCAGGGCGGGCGCCCCCAGTGCGTCGATCGCCCCCGCGTCGAGGGGCTTGACGGTGGGCAGGGCGAGGACACTCGCCTCGATGCCCTCGGCGGCCAAGAGCTCGGCCGCCCTCAAGGCGCGGCAGCTGATGGTGCCCGTGCTCACCAGGGCCACGCGGGCGCCCGCGGCTCGGCGCAGGAGGTGCGGGCGGCCGGGCGCGCGACCCACGCCCCCGGGGTGAAGGTTGGCCCCCCAGGCCTCGTTCATGCGCACGTAGGCGGGACGCGGTGCGCGCCCCAGCTCAAGGAGGGTCGCGGCGAACTCCGCGTTGTCACAGGGGCTCACGACCGTCATGCCGGGAATCTGCCGCATGACGCCCAGGTCCTCGAGGGCCATGTGGCTGGCTCCCAGGATGGCGGCGTCGCAGCCACATCCCACCCCCACGAGCGCCACCGGGGATGCCATGATGCCCAGGTTGACCCTCACCTGGTCGAGCACGCGCGAGGTGATGAACGTGGCGTACGAGGGCGCGAAGGTGGTGAGACCCTCGTTGGCGAGGGCCGAGGCGACCTCGACCTGGTTCTGCTCGGCGATGCCGCACTGCACGAAGCCCTCCGGGCAGAGCTCCCGAAACCGTGACAGGTTGAGTCTGCGGCCGTAGTCCGAGACGACGACGGACAGGCTCGCGTCAGTCGTCGCCAGGCGCCCCATGACCTCCCCGAAGACGTCCTTGTGGGAGAGCGTCGACAGACGCCGCGCGTCCTCGGCGGACACCAGCAGGTCCGGCGCCGCCGCCCGCTGCGTGGTTTGTCCCTTAGCCTCTGCCATGACGGACGGCCTCCTCCCGGGCGTCAAGCTCGCCCATGGCACGCTCGTAGTCGTCCCGCGACAGGGCGTTGTCGTGCCAGATGACGTTGTTCTCGGCAAATGAGACGCCCTTGCCCTTGATCGTGCGGGCGACGATGGCGCGCGGACGGTCCGTCCGCAGCGACAGCGCCTGGACGAGCGCCATGACGTCGTGGCCGTCCACCTCCTGGGTCTCAAAGCCAAAGGCGGCAAACTTCCGCTGGATGGGACCGTTGTCCATGATCTCTGACGTGGGTCCGTCAAGCTGCATGCCGTTGGCGTCGACGATCACCGTGAGGTTTTCCAGGCGCTTGAAGCCCGCGAAGGCGGCGGACTCCCAGACGGAGCCCTCCTCGCACTCGCCATCACCGACGATGCAGAACGTCCGCGCGCCCGGATGGGTGCGCCGCAGCGCAAGGGCGAGGCCCGCCGCGTAGCCCAGGCCCATCCCCAGGCTTCCGCCCGAGGTCTCGATGCCGCGCGAGGGGTCGCGCTGGGGGTGCTTGAACAGCACTGCCCCCTCGCCGAACAGGCCGCGGTCAAGGTCGTCCTGGCTGATGAGGCCCGCCCTGAGCAGCGCGGGATAGAGGGCCACGGAGGCGTGCGCCTTGGAGAGCACGAGCCGGTCGCGCTCCTCCCACGGCGTCGAGTCCTTGCCCGTCCTCATGACATGCAGGAGCAGGGTCACCACGATCTCGACCATGGAGAGGGCTCCACCCAGGTGAAAGGGGACGCCCTCATAGCGATGGGCCAGGGACACGACGTCGCGACGCACCTGCAGCGCCTGAAGCTCAAGCCGTCGCCTGAGGGCCGCCTCTCCGCCCGGGCCTCCCTGCGGCCGATCGCCGCCCCGGACGATGGCGTCCGTCTCCAGGTGACCTCGGGTGACGTCGTCCGGCAGGGCGCTCGCCACGATCGAGGTCCCGGGCCTCAGGCTGGTGAGGCTCCATTCGACGACGGAACCGTCATCCAAACTAATGACCTGCTCAAGCCCCAGCAGGGCGTCAGAGGGGGCGCAGGACAGGAGCGCCGCATGCTCCAGCCCCGCCTCAAAGGAGAGATACCGGACGTTTGACGCGGCGACCCTCTTTCCGGAGCAGCGCTGCACGGCGTCAAAGAGCGACTCGCGCTCAAAGACCGCCTCGTCGAGCCGGGGGCATGCCTCCA
This sequence comes from Olsenella sp. HMSC062G07, assembly GCF_001811895.1. Taxonomy (NCBI): domain Bacteria; kingdom Bacillati; phylum Actinomycetota; class Coriobacteriia; order Coriobacteriales; family Atopobiaceae; genus Olsenella; species Olsenella sp. HMSC062G07. Next base: position 142,490 of record NZ_KV806945.1, on the reverse strand, counting down.
AGTTTGACCAGCTCTCCTGGCACACGATCGCGTCGCCGCCCACACTGCGGACGCGACGCATGAACAGCGTGGGCGCGCCGACAAGAACGCCCAGGTGAGCGGCGACCGATCGGGGGGCGCCGACGACCTCGCGCGTGACCACCCGCGTCGTGAACTGTATGCCGCGCTCGTGAAGGAGCGTGGCGAACGAGAGCGGAACATGGGCCGCGGGACGGGGCAGCCCCCCCTGCGCCACGAAGCTTCCGCTGCCCTTCTTGGTGATGATGTAGCCCTCCAGGGCGAGCTCCCTCAACGCGTGTCGTATGGTTCCCCGGCTCACCTGAAACTGCGCGCAGAGCTCGGCCTCCGACGGGATGGCCTCGCCCGCCCTCCACGTGCGCGCGTCAATCTTGTCGCGCATCATGAGCTTGATCTGCAGATAGAGGGGGCTCGCGGGGACGTCGCCCGCAGCCGTGCCGCCCGCATGGCCCGTCACGCCCTCCGGCGTGGGAAAGAACGGCCTCTGACGCGACATCGTTCCTCCCTCCTTCTCGTCCAGGAGTCAACGGGCCCGTCCGCTGGAGTCCATAAGCTGGACAAGTGATATACAAGATAGACTATACAAGCCTGATACATGATACGTACCGAAGGACCTGGGCCACATCGGGCGTCGCGAGAAGAAGAGAATCAACACATCGCCTTGGCAGGATGGCGGGAGCCGCCTGACGCCGCGTCCTGGCGAAGGATGGCAGGGACCTCCTCAGGCCGCGCTCTGATATACTAATCGCCGCGTCCCCATCGTCTAGTGGTTAGGACATCGCCCTTTCAAGGCGACGACACGAGTTCGAGTCTCGTTGGGGGCACCATTTGAAGTCTCCTCGAACCCGCCGGTCTCAGGCCTGGCGGGTTCGTCGCCTGCGGTGTTGCAACGAACCCGCGGCACCGCACCGCCAGAGCGCGCATGGTAGGGGCGGTGGGACTCGAACCCACAATCCTTGCGGCGAGAGATTTTAAGTCTCCTGCGTATGCCAATTCCGCCACGCCCCCGCACGTCGGCAACCGTCGCACTGGCAGCTTAGCACGACCGGGGGCTAGGGCCTGGTGAGGCTGGGCGTCCATCCCACGGGCGTCCCCCTGCCCTCCTGCGCCCGCCCCGCGCAGATGGCGAGCCCAAAGAGCAGGTCGCTCTCGCTGACGGTCAGCTCATCGAAGCCGGTCGTCTCCATGAGCGCCGCCAGGGCGACGGCCCCCGCCACGATGACCGAGGCCCGCTGCGGCTGCAGGCCGGGAAGCTCGGCGCGACGCGCAACGCTGAGGCCCGCCAGCTGGTCGAGAAGCGCCTCAAGGTCGCGCGCGGTGAGCGAGGCAAGGTGCACGCGCGTCGCGTCATACGGCACGAGGCGCTCCTTGACGGCGACGAGGCTCGTCGCGGTACCCCCTGTCGCCACCAGCCGCTGCGGCCTCGTGCGCAGGTAGCCGCCCTCGTTGAGCGCCTTGGCGAAGATCCGCGTCGCGTGGGCGCGGGCGGCGGCGACGTCCTGCGGAGCGGGTGGGTCCTCCCGCAGCAGAAAACGCTCCGTCATGCGGCGACAGCCGACGCTCGTGGAGCACACGCGCTCGACGTCCGGGATTCCCGCCTCGTCAAGGCGTCCCAGGGCAAGCTCGGTCGAACCTCCCCCGCTGTCGGCGACGAGCAGGCGCTCGCCCGGAAGGTCCTGGGCGACGCCGAGAAAGGTGAGGAGGCCCTCGATCTTGCCCGGGATGACCTCGGGGTCAAGGCCGCGACCCCGCAGGGCACCCAGCAGCTCGTCGGCGTTGGAAGCGTCGCGGGCGGCGGCCGTGAGCGTGCAGCAGACGTGCGCGGCGCCCGCCGATCGCGCCGCCCGAAGATACCCGTCGACGCAGGCGCTCACCCGACGCCGGGCCGCCGACGAGATGCGACCCGAGGCGGCAAGCCCCTCGCCCAGGTTGCAGATCGTCGAGCTCTTGGCAAGGCGACGGACGACGCCGCCCTCGAGGTCTGCCACGGCAAGGCGGGCCGTCACCGTGCCCACGTCAATGCAGGCTACGCGTTCCATGTTGCCTCCGGGTCATAGCAAAACACCAGGTCTAGCGCCTGGACATACCAGCTGCGACCGTCGGGGTACGTCATGGGCGCCGAGGGGTCGGCCGTCTGCGACGGGACGTCCTGCCCGGTGGAGGCGTCGGCGTGCTCTCCCGAGTCGGTGGCGTCGGTGCCTTTGGACGTGTAGCCGAGCCTGCGTGCCTCCTCCTCGATCCCCTCACGCGTCTGCAGGCGGTTGACGTCGCTGGCAAGCGCCTCGTTCTTCGAGAGGATCCGGTCATACTTGAGCTGGAGCACCTCGCCCGTCCTGCGGGCCACGTAGTAGTCGCGCGTGGGTCCGTATAGCGCGACGAGGGCGATCAGCAGCGCGACGAGAGCGACGCAGCGGCGTGGATGCGTCGCGACCCAGGTGCGAAGATGCTCCGCGCGCTGTTTGAGCGGGGGCGTGGAAGGTGCGGCTCCGGAACCGTTCGCCTCCGCATGGTCCCGCGCGTCGGCGCGTGCGCGAGCGGCCGTCGGCGCAGGGTGGCCAGGCGTCTTCTCCCGCGCGACGGAGGGGGCCGTGCCGGGTCTGGATGCGACGCCCGCACTGCGGCTTCGGGGTTGCCGGTAGTCGAGGTCGTCAAAGTCCCCCTTGGTCTTGAGGGGCTTGTTGTCGATCTTTCCTCGCGTGCGCCTGGTCCCGCGATGGGGGCGTTCGGGCCCGCTGGACGCACCGGCGACGGCAGGCTCGGTCGGCATGGGCGACGACGACGTCGCTGACGCCCGCTCCTCCGGATTGTGCCGCTCGTCAGTGCTCATGCCACTCTGCTTCGTCTCATCGTCGGTTGGGCAGGAACGCGCCCTCCTCCCCGACGGGCGAACCCGACGGGAGAGGTGCCAACATGGCCTGCGGGCGCCCCTGCCCTAGTTATACCAAAGCTGCAACGGGGCGAGGGCCGGCCGGCGCGAACTCCGTAGGACCGACAGCTCCCCGTGGGCGGGCGGCTCCCGGCGAGCCTAGGCGCCGCGCTCCCACCGCTTGGCCTCGTCCCAGAGCTGGTTGAACTCCCGTACGGACAGCTCGTCCAGGCAGATCTGTCGCTCGCGGGCCTGCCGCTCCATGAACGCCCAGCGACGGCGAAACTTGCGATTACTCCTGGCAAGCGCGCCCTCAGCGTCGATGCCCTCGTGTCGGGCGACGTTGACCAGCGCAAAGAGCAGGTCGCCAAACTCCTCGGCCGCCGCCTCGCTGCCTGGCGCCTCCGCCTCGAACTCCTTGCGCTCGCTCTGCACCTGGGACCATACCGCTCGGACGTCCTCCCACTCGAAGCCCGCCGCGGCGGCGCGCTTTGATATCTTCTGGCACTGCAGCAGCGCCGGGAGCGAGACGGGAATGCTATCCAGGAGACCTGACGTCTCGCCGTCGTCGGATGCGCCCTTGGCCTCGCGCTCCTGACGCTTCACGTCGTCCCAGATGTCAAGCACCGCGTCGGCGGATGTAGCCGTCATGTCCTGGGCTCGCGCGCCAAAGACGTGGGGATGTCGTCTCACGAGCTTCTCGTTGAGGTCGTGGCAGACGTCGTCCACGGTGAAGTCGCCCTCGTCGGCGGCCACCTGCGCATGGAGCAGCACCTGCTCCAGCACGTCGCCCAGCTCCTCGCGCAGATGGGCGACGTCGCCGTCCGCGATGGCCTCGACGGCCTCATAGGCCTCCTCCACCAGATGCGCGGAGAGGCTCGCATGGGTCTGCTCCCTGTCCCAGGGGCAGCCGTCCGGCTGCCGCAGCCGCCATATCGTGCGCACCAGCCGGTCAAACTCCGCGTGCGTCCCCGGACAGCCCGTGCGCTCCCTCGTCTGCTCGTCGGCCTCCTGGGCCTGCCGGTCCAGGGACCCCGCGCAAAGGCCCGCGTCCCGCGACGCCGCCTGCGATCCGTCTGTCATGCATCCTCCTCGCCTCGCTCGCGCCTACTCGTCCGCCTCGTCGGCGCCGCCTATCTCCTCCAGGACGCCCAGGGCCGCCGGCAGCAGCTCCTCCTTGCCGGCGTGATACGGGTACGAGAGGCGCCTGCTCTTTGTCTGATATATGCCCCGGCGCTGCTTGAGCCTGACGGCCTGAGGTCGGGTGAGGTCAAGTCCCTGGTAGATGAGCCTGCCTGCCGACACGGACACGCTCGTGAGGCCCAGGCGCTCTCCACGTATGCGAATGCGGGCCCTGTCAAAGAGGTTCTTGCCCGCAAGAGGCAGGGCGCCGCGCTCCTTCTCGAGCGACGCCTGCAGCTCGTCCACCGTCTTGAGCTCCGTGGCGGCGGCCAGACGACGGTAGGCGAGCACGCGCTGGTCCACCTCGGGCAGGTATTCCTCCGCGAGGAAGAAGTCGGCCGGCAGGTTGATGATGACCTCGGGAAGCTCCACCGCGCCCCCCTCGCCGCGGGCCTCGGCGACGGCCTCGCCCAGCATCTGCGTGAAGAGGTCAAAGCCCACGCTCGAGAGGTTGCCGTGCTGCTCCGCGCCAACCAGGGACCCCGCGCCGCGAATCTCGAGGTCGCGCATCGCGATGCGCATGCCGCTGCCCAGGTCCTGATACTCGTCGATGGCAAGGAGGCGGTCGGTGGCCTCGGGCGTGAGCGCGCCGTCGGTGGGGAACATGAAGTAGGCGTAGGCCTGCTGACGACCTCGGCCCACCCTGCCCTTGAGCTGGTAGAGCTGGGCGAGGCCCAGCCGCTGCGAGTCCTCGATAACAAGCGTGTTCGTGTGGGGGTTGTCGATGCCGCTCTCGATGATGGTCGTCGCCACGAGCACGTCGATCTCGTGCTCCTGGAACTGAAGCATCACGTCCTCCACGGCATCGGCGCTCATCTTGCCGTGCGCCACGCCCACGCGCGCCTCGGGGGCCGCCTCCATCACGCGCTGGACGGCGTCCTCGATGGTGGTCACGCGGTTGCTCACGTAATAGACCTGCCCCTTGCGCCCCAGCTCCGTCCGGATGGCGTCCGAGACCACGTCGGGGTCCCACTCTCCCACGCTCACCTTCACAGGGAGCCGGCCGGGGGGCGGCGTCATGATGAGGCTCATGTCGCGCACGCCGCTCATGGCCATCTGCATCGTGCGGGGGATGGGCGTGGCCGAGAGCGTCAGGACGTCCACCTGCTCACGCATGTTCTTGAGCTGCTCCTTGTGCTGGACGCCAAAGCGCTGCTCCTCGTCGATGATGACCAGCCCCAGGTCATGGGGACTCACGTCGGCGGAGAGGAGGCGGTGCGTGCCGATGAGCACGCTCACGCTGCCGTCGCCAAAGCCGCTGAGGGCGCGGCGCTGCCGGGCGGGGCTCACAAAGCGCGAGAGGACCGCCACCTTGAGGTCGAAGGGCGCAAAGCGCGCGAAGAAGGTCTCGAAGTGCTGCTGGGCGAGGATGGTCGTGGGACACAGGACCATGACCTGTTTGCCGTCCTGGCAGCATTTGAAGGCGGCGCGCAGCGCCACCTCCGTCTTGCCAAAGCCCACGTCGCCGCAGAGCAGGCGGTCCATGGGGCGGCTCGCCTCCATGTCGGTCTTGACGTCGGCGATGGCGGAGGCCTGGTCGGGCGTCATCGCGTAGGGAAAGCTAGCCTCCATGTCGGCCTGGGCGGGCGTGTCGGCCGAGAAGCCGAAGCCCGCCACGGCCGAGCGCCTCGTGTAGAGGTCCACGAGGTCGAAGGCGAGCTTCTTGGCGCTCGAGCGGGCCTTGCCCGTGGCGCGCGACCAGTCCGCGGTGTTGAGGCGCGTGAGCCGCGGCTGCGCGCCGTCGGGCCCCACGTAGCGCGTAAGGCGGTCCACCTGCTCGAGCGGGACGTAGAGCTTGTCGCCCGCCGCATATTCGAGCAGGAAGTAGTCGCGCTCCCTGCCCGCGACCTCCTGGCGCACGATCTGAGTGAACAGGGCGATGCCATGCGTGGCGTGAACCACGTAGTCGCCGGGCTTGAAGGGAAAGGTGACGGCCGTGGGATCGATCCGCCTGGCCTTGCGCCGGGAGGCCAGGCGCGAGCTGAGGTCGCTGACGGACAGCACGGCAAGGTGCGCGGGGGGCACCACGACGCCGGCGGGCACCGGGGCGTCCACGACGGTGACCATGCCCCCCCTAAGCGGGCCTGCGTCTGGCGACGCGCCGGTCGAGAGCCGCTCCTCGAAGGGAATCGACTCGTCCACCAGGGTGAGCTTGACGCTCTCGCGGGCGGCGCGGTCGGGCACCGCGAACACGATGGCGTCGCGCTTCTGCACGAGCTGACGCAGGCGGCCGACGAGCTTGGCGTTGCCGCCCGCGATGTGGGGCTGCTCCACCATGAGCCCCGAGGTCGCGGCGGTCTTGGCCCTCGCGAGCGAGGAGAGCGAGAGGCGCTGCTGACTGCCGAAGTCGAGGTCGCGCGGGCTCGTGTATAGACCATCCAGCGGCTCGTGGGCGCCCTGCGCCGCCCCGGCCACGTCGTCGAAGCCGCGCTGGCAGTCGTCGATGAGGGCTCGGGGCTCCGAGAGGATGACGAGCGCGTGCGAGGACATGTGCTCAAGGGGGCTGGCGGAGCCCCCGTACAGGTCGGGAAGGTACTTGTCGAGCTGAGGCGCGCGGGCGCCCCTCTCGATGAGCTCGAGGTCGGCGGCGATGCGCGTCGAGTTCTTGGCGCGGGCCTCGAGCGACTCTTGTGCGGCGGCGACGGTCGCCGGCGTGAGCGCGATCTCGCGGCAGGGCCTGACGGCCACCTCCTCGAGCTCGCCGATCGTCTGTCCCGTGGAGGGAACCATGCGCCGCACGCGGTCAACCTCGTCGCCAAAGAACTCCACGCGCACGGGGGCCGTCGCCTGGGCGGCAAACACGTCAAGCGCGTCGCCGTGCAGGTGGAAGCTGCCCGGCGCGCTCACGTCCTTGCTCGAGCCCGCGTCGGCATAGCCCATGCCCACGAGAAGCGACGCCGCCTCGTCCGTCTCGAGCTGGTCTCCCACGGCGAGGGTGCAGGAGGCGAAGAAGCCCGACCCCACGGGCGGCACCCTCCTGAGAAGGGAGCGTCCGCTCGCCACAACGATGCAGTCGTCGCCGGCAGCAAGACGTGCGAGCGCCTGCGCGCGAGCGCCGACGACGGCGTCGTCGGGGTCGCGCTCCGACCAGGGAAGGTCCGTGCGCTCGGGGTAGCGAAGGACGTCCTTGGCCCCCACCCAGGCGGCGAGCGCGCGGGCCATGCGGTCCGCCGCCTCCTCGCCCGAGACGATGACCAGGGTCGGGCGGGGACGGGCGGCCCAGGCGCAGGCGACGACCAGGGGCCTGGCGCTCTGCGCGACGGAGAGGTTGGCGTCGCGGCCCGCCTCGAGGTCGGCCTTGACGGACGCGAGCTCCCGCGCCGAGAAGAGCAGTTCTGAAACACGATTGATAAGCATTACGTTCCAACCAAACGAAAGGAAAATGTCCTAGCGTGCCCTCACATGCGCCCGTCCTGCCGCCCTCATCTGCGAGCGACCCTGTGGGCGTGGCTCCTACCTCCCGCTCTCGCTCACGAGCTCGTGGAGCACCTCGCGGGCCGCGTCAAGCGAGCCCACCTCGGCCTGCCACTGCCAGTTGCCGCAGGCCACGCCCGGCACGTTCATGCGCGCACCCTCACCCAAGAGCAGCAGGTCCTGCAAGGGCAGGATGACCACGTCGGACGGCGCGTCTGCGCAGGCGCTCAGCAGTCTGCGAGCCACGTCCAGGGCCGCGTGACGGTCGTCAGAATCTGTCATGTGAAAGCCATAACGCCGTACCACCCACCCCAGGAGGGTGTTGGTGTCGTGCGTGGAGCTGTAGGCCACGGAGCCGGCGGCGGGATGGTAGCCCTCGCGCACGTCCGTGTCCTGGAACTGGATGATGTCCATGCCCGGGAACCCCGTCAGGGCCGTGAGCGCCCGCACCGCCGGCGTCACGGAGCCCAGGTCCTCCGCCACCACCGGCAGGGCACCCAGGCGCTCGTGGGCCGTCTTGAAGAGCTCAAGCCCAGGAGCGTAGTTCCAACGGCCCTCGGAGGCGCTTGCGCCCGCCGGGATGCTGAAGTACGACGAGAAGCCCAGGAAGTGGTCGAGACGCACGTAGTCATAGAGCTCGAAGGCGCGCTCAAGACGCCGGAGCCACCATGAGAACCCGTCCTTCCGATGACGCTCCCAGTCATAGGTGGGGTTGCCCCACACCTGCCCCGCCGCCGCGAAGGCGTCAGGCGGACATCCTGCCACCTCGGCGGGAAGCCCGTCCTCTCCCAGAGAGAACAGCTCGCGCTCGGCCCACACGTCCGAGGAGTCGGCCGAGACGTACATGGGCATGTCGCCGATTATGGCGACGCCCCGTTCATGGGCGTAGCGACGCAGCTCGCCCCACTGCCGCATGAAGGCAAACTGCAGGCCCAGGACGCGCCGGACGCCCCTCTTGAGCTCCCGCCTGGCGGGCAGGCCCGTATGCCAGCTGCGATAGCGGCTGGGCCACTCCTGCCAGGGGGTATCGCCCATGCGGTCCTTGATGGCGCGGAAGGTGGCGTACGGCAAAAGCCAGCGCTCGTTGCTCTCGACGAAGCGACGGAACTCCGAGGTCCCCTCAAAGTCCGTGGGCAGGACGGAGGGGCCGTCATCGTCGTCGATGCCCCACATGAGCGAGACGTTGCCGGCAAAGGCCGAGAGGCCGGCGTAGGGCGAGCCAAACTCGTCCGTCGGGTTGACGGGCAGCACCTGCCAGTACCGTGCGCCCGCGCGGGCGAGCATGTCGATGAAGCGTCGGGCGGGCTCGCCGAGCGTGCCCGCATGCCCGGGGCGCTCCAGGTTGGGCAGCGACGTGATGTGGCACATCACGCCGAGCCCGCGCTCGAGGGGCCTCTGGAGACGAAGCTCCTCGTGCGGGTGGATGACGGCGGTCCCCAGCGGCCAGAGGCGAACCTCCACCTGGCCGTCACGCACCTTTTGGCGCGCGCCGCTCACCACGTCGTCCGCAATGGGGGCGTCCACCCGGATGTGGATGACGCGCGACTCCGTGAGCGAGGCGTTCGCGAGCACGCAGACTGAGCCTCCCTCGCCGCGGCGCCAGAACCCAAAGACGTCATCCCCCTGCGAGAAGGGCTCAAAGCTCCCGTCCGTGGGGGGCGGCAGCGCCCGCCGCAGGGCGATGGCGTTGCGATAGATGGCAAAGCAGTCCTCGTCGACGTGGCCCCAGGGGAAGGTGGCGCGGCAGTAGGGGTCGGCGTAGCCCTCAAGGCCCGCCTCGTCACCGTAATAGACGCTCGGGACGCCCGGAAGGCACATCTGGAGGAGCGCGGCCACCCAGAGCCTGCTCACGGCCCGGGAGCGTTCGTCCGGGCCCAGGCGAAAGACGCGGCGCTCGTCGTCGGTCAGCTCGTCCGCCTGGGGGGCGTCTCCCAGCACCGTGAGCAGGCGTCTGCGATCATGGCTGCCCAGGAGGTTGAGCTCGCCGGCAAAGCTCTGGGGAGGGTAGTTCTCATGGAGCGACTGGAGCGTTGCCGCAAGCTCGCCCGCCGTGCGGTTGTTGGTGACAAAGCCCAGCAGGGCGCTGCGCAGGGGGTAGTTCATGGTGCCGTCAAGCTCCGAGCCCTGAAAGTAGCGGCGGAGCCTGCCGTAAGACACCTTGTGGGAGGCGTCCTCCCACACCTCGCCGATGACGACGGCGTCGGGCCTCTCGGCGAGGGCGGCGCTCTTGATGTCCTCGATGAACTCGTCCGAAAGCTCGTCGGCCACGTCAAGGCGCCAACCACGGGCGCCCAGGCGCAGCCACGTGCGCACCACCCCGTCATAGCCGCAGATGAGCTCACGGAACTCGGGGCTGTCATCGCGCACGGCGGGGAGGTCCTCGACACCCCACCAGGCGTCGTAGCTGCCGTCGTCCCTGAACGTGAACCAGCTGCGATACGGCGAGGCGTCGCCCTGGAAGGCGCCGAGCTCCGCAAACACGCCAGCTCGGTTAAAGTACTTGGAGTCGGCGCCCACATGGTTGAACACGCCGTCCAGGATGATGGAGATGCCCCGCGCCTCGGCGTCCGCGCACAGGCGGCAAAAATCCTCCTTGGTTCCCAAGGCTCCGTCTATGCGCAGGTAGTCAACCGTGTCATAGCGATGGTTGGAGCTTGCCGCAAAGATGGGGTTGAGGTAGAGGACCGAGACGCCCAGGCCCCGGAGATAGTCAAGGCGCTCGCGGATGCCCTCGAGCGTGCCTCCGTAGAAGTCCCAGGCGGCGATGCTGCCGTCGGCGTTGCGCTCATAGCTCGGGTAGGTGTCCCATCGTTCGACGAGACGCCGCTCGGGCCCGCGATACGGCGTCGCAAGGTCGCCCTCCACCTGCTCGCGCCAGCCCGCGCCCCGCGCGAAGCGGTCGGGAAAGATCTGGTAGACGACGCCCTGCGCGTACCAGGCGGGCAGCCGCCCGCGTTCCGCGTCGTATACGGTCAGCTGGAACGAGGGTGGCTCTCCGTAGGCGAAGGCCCCCTCCCCGCAGGCGTGCTCGCGAGCCGCCCCGTAGCGCCACACCGTCCCGTCGGCCGCCTGCACCTGAAAGCTGTACCACACGACCTCGGGGCGGTCGGGCACGAAGGTCACCGAGAAGCGCAGGTGGTCACCCTCGACCCTGCTCCGCATGTCAAGCAGGCGCTCGCCCCGCTCATCCACCCAGAGGCGCAGGCGGGCGGTCGCCGCCGGCTCGTCCCACACGTCCAGCGACAGCGAAACGGCGCCCCCCGACTGGACGGCGCCGAACGGATTCCTATAGCAAAGCTCTGACGTTACGTGCTTGGCCCTCACGCCTACCTCTTTTGGTCGTACCTGATGATTTCCGGGTGCAGGCCGTGATAGATGCCAAGGTACTCGTCGGCCGCGCGGCTCCAGGAGAAGTCGGTGCCCATCGCCTGCCGTTGTAGCTTAGTCCAAGCCTCCTTGTCCGTCCAGAAGACCTCGCAGGCGCCCAGCAGGCAATCGGCCATCTCGTCGGCGTTCATGTTGGTAAAGCGGAAGCCCGTGCCTGTCCCCGTGAACTTGTTGTAGGGCTCGACGGAGTCCTGGAGGCCGCCGGTCTCGCGCACGACCGGCAGGGTGCCGTAGCGCATGGCGATCATCTGGGAGAGGCCGCAGGGCTCGAACTCGGACGGCATGAGCAGGATGTCGCCGCCGGCGTACATGCGATGGCTGAGCGCGTTGTCAAAGGCGATGCGGGCGCTCATCATGTCGCCGTAGGTCCAGTCAAAGTACTTGAACGCCTCCTCCTGGTCCTTGTCGCCCGTGCCAAGGACGGCCACCTGGACGCCTCGTTCCATGAGGCGGTTCATGGCGTAGCGCACGAGCCCCAGGCCCTTCTGGTTGGTAAGGCGCCCCACCATGACCACGAGCGGGCGCTCGGGGTCCTCGCGCAGGCCAAGCTCCCGCTGGAGCGCCTGCTTGTCCTGGGCCTTGAGCTCGAGGGAGTCGGCGTCATACTTCAGGGGGATGAGCTCGTCGGTGGCGGGGTTCCAGGCGTCCTGGTCGATGCCGTTGAGAATGCCCTTGAGCACGTTGGAGCGGCGCCGGAAGATGTCGTCCATGCCCTCGCCGAAGAAGGGCATCTGAAGCTCGCTGGCGTAGCTGGGACTCACCGTCGTGATGACGTCCGTATAGCAGAGCGCGCCCTTCATGTAGTTGATGGAGTCGCGGTCACAGTACAGCTGGCCCGCCGCGGTGGGGTTGTCGGCGAGTCCCAGGATGTCCGCGAGAACCTTGTCGGAGTATTGTCCCTGGAACTTGACGTTATGGACCGTGAAGACGGTCTTCACGTTGCGGCAGGCTTCCGACGCCTGGTAGAACTCCCGCAGGAACACGGGGGCAAGGGCCGTCTGCCAGTCGTTGCAGTGAAGGACGTCAACCTGAAGCTCGGGAAGGAGCTCTATGGCCTCGCAGACGGCCTTCGAGAAGAACGCGAAGCGCTCCCCGTCGTCAAAGTAGCCGTAGGCGCTCTCGCGCTTGAAGTAGGCCTCGTTGTCGACAAAGTAGACGTCGATGCCGTCGATCGTGAGCTTCTCGATGCCGCAGTAGACGCTGCGCCAGGAGAGGGGCACGTAGAAGTCGGCGATGTGCCTCATCCGCCCCTGGTACTCCTCGGGAATGAAGGAGTACTTGGGGAGGATGACCGACACCTTGGCCCCCTTGGCCCTGAGTGCGGCGGGCAGGGACCCGGCGACGTCGCCCAGGCCGCCCGTCTTCACGAACGGGACGGCCTCCGAGGCGGCGAAGAGTATCTTGATCCTGCGTCTGACGCTGGTTGCCATGAGTCTTCCTTCTGCGGGTGGCGTGAGCTATGCCTCCGCCTTGTCCTTGATGAAGAGGGCGTCGGGGGTGCCGCGCAGCTCGGTATGGGCGGGGACCACGTTGTTGCGGTCAACGATCGCGTATTCCACGCGCGCGCCCGTCTCGATGACGCAGCCCTGCATGACGATGGAGTTGCTGACGCTCGCGCCCGTCTCGACGATGACGCCGCGACCCAGGATCGAGTTGGTGACCGACCCCAAGATCCGTGCGCTGCCCGAGATGCGGGAGTTGGACACGTGGGAACCCGCCTCGAACTTTGCGGGCGCGTTGTCATGCGCCTTCGTGCGGACGGTCCGCCCCTCCGGGAAGAGCTCGGCGGAGATCTTGGGGTCAAGCAGGTCCATGTTGGCGCGGAAGTAGGCGTCCTTGTCGAAGATGGCCGCCGCATACCCCTCGTAGTCATAGGTCTGAACCTTGACCCTGCCGTAGTCGGGCGCGAGGGCCTCAAAGAGGTCGAGGTAATCGGTCTGCGCATACCACTCGAGCATCTGAAGCAGCAGCTTGCAATCAACCACGAAGCAGTCCAAAAAGGCGGTGTCGCCAAACTTGACGCCGTGCTTGACGCCCGTGACGCGCCCGTCCTCGACGGCAAAGCCGCACACGTCCACGTCCTTGCCGGAGGCCTTCTTGGTGAGCACCGTGATGTCGGCCCCGGACGCGCGATGGGCCGCGACGAGGTCGCGGTAGTCCATGTTGTAGACGAAGCTCGCCGAGGTGATGATGCAGAGGTCCGAGCTGCCGCGCTGCATGTACACCTTGTTGTGGGCCAGGTCGCGCAACAGGAAGCGCGAGCCGGTGCGCGAGGTGCCGAAGGCGGAGCCGGGCAGGATGAACAGGCCGCCCTTCTTGCGATTGAGGTCCCAGTCGCGGCCCGACCCCACATGGTCGATCAGGGAGCGGTAGTTGTAGGGCATGATCATGCCGACGGTGCGGATGCCGCAGTTGACCATGTTGGAGAGGGCAAAGTCGACGACGCGGTAGCGACCCAGGAAGGGGAGGGACGCCACCGGGCGCACCTCGGAGAGAACGCTCGGATACTTTGTGGAGTAGTTAGCCGTGATGATGCCGAGAATCTTCTCCATGACTACTCCTCCCCCTTTCCGACGACGACGTTGTTGCCGATGACCGCCGTGTCCCTGGTCTGGTCCACGCTGCCGAGCACGACGTCCTCCTCGACGGTCGAGTGCTCGCCCAGGATCGCGCGAACCACATGGGCGCCGTCCTTCACGCAGGCGCCGGGCAACAGCACCGACGCCTCGACGATGGCGCGCTCGCCGATGCAGGCGTCGGTCGAGATGATGGAGTGCACGGCCTTGCCAAAGATGCGGGCGCCGTTGCCCACGAGGCAGTCGTCAATCTCGCCGTGGGGCCCGACGTAGGCCGGCGGCCTTGTCGAGGCGTTGCTCATGATGGGGGCGCCGGCGTCAAACAGGTCGAACGCGGGGTGGCTGCCCAAGAGGTCCATGCTCGTCTCGTGATACGACGAGATGGTGCCGACGTCGCGCCAGAAGCCGTTGAACTCATGGGTGTAGAGCCGCTTGCCGTCGGCAAGGAGCTTGGGGATGATGTCGTTGCCAAAGTCGTGCTCGGAGGACTGGTCGACGGCGTCCGCCTTGAGGGTGTCAACCAGCAGCTTGGCGTCAAAGATGTAAATGCCCATGGACGCCAGGTTTGAGTCGGGCTTGTTGGGCTTCTCGGTGAACTTGACGATCCGGGCGTCGGCATCCTGCGTGATGATGCCAAAGCGGGAGGCCTCCTCCCAGGGCACCGGCATGACGGCGACGGTGAGGTCCGCCTCGTGACGCTTGTGGTTGGCGAGCATCTCCTGGTAGTCCATGCGATAGAGCTGGTCACCCGAGAGGATGAGCACGTACTCGGGGTCGTTCTGCTCGATGAAGCCGATGTTCTGCGTCACGGCGTCCGCCGTACCCGCATACCAGGCGCCGCCCGACTGCGTGGCGTAGGGTGGCAGGATGGAGACGCCCCCGTCGCTTTCGTCGAGGTTCCACGCGCCACCGGTGCCGAGGTACGAGTGGAGGAGGTACGGACGATACTGGGTGAGCACTCCCACCGTCTTGATGCCCGAGTTGGCGCAGTTGGACAGTGCAAAGTCGATGATGCGGTACTTGCCGCCAAAAGAGACGGCGGGCTTGGCGACATCCTTGGTGAGCACCCCAAGCCTGCTTCCCTGTCCGCCGGCAAGAAGCATGGCGACGCATTCCTTCTTGCTCATGACCACTCCCCCTTCATACCTTTCTGGACTGGTTCCTATGCACCAATATGCCAAATGTCAGCCGCGTACTCGCGGATGCTTCGGTCACTGGAGAAATACCCCGACCGAGCTGTGTTGTGGATGGCGTGTCGGCACCAGGGGCGACGGTCGCCGTAGGCGGCGGTGAGCTCCTTCCAGGCGTCAACGTACGAGCGGAAGTCCGCGAGGACCAGGTCGTGGTCGTTGCGGGTCATGAGCTCGTCGCGAATCGCCTCGAAGTTGCCCGAGAGGCGCGCATAGGTGCCGTCCGTGAGGCTGTCCACGACCCGACCGATGCCGTCCCGGTCGCCGTTGTAGACGTCCCAGGCCCAGTAGCTGCCGGAGGAGCGCAGGCTGTCGACCTCCTCGGTCCTCAGGCCAAAGATCTTGATGCTGTCGTCGCCGACGAGCTTGGCGATCTCCACGTTGGCGCCGTCATAGGTGCCCAGCGTGATGGCGCCGTTCATCATGAGCTTCATGTTTGACGTACCCGACGCCTCGGACCCCGCCCACGAGATCTGCTCGGAGATGTCTGCCGCGGGATAGATGAGCTGGGCGTTTGACACCACGAAGTTGGGCACGAACGCCACGCGGAGGCGGTCGTTGACGCGCGGGTCGTCGTTGACGACGTCGGCGACGGCGTTGATGAGCCTGATGACCTCCTTGGCGAAGGCGTAGCTCTGGGCGGCCTTGCCCGAGAAGATGAAGGCGCACGGGCGCACGTCAAAGCCGGGGTCGGCGAGCAGGCGCTCGCGCAGGCTCATGACCTTCATGATGTTGAGCAGCTGGCGCTTGTAGGCATGAAAGCGCTTGACCTGCACGTCGAACACCATGGAGGTGTCAAGCTCGACACCCGTCACCCGCTTGACGTAACGGGCGAGACGCGCCTTGTTCCAGCTGCGTGCCTTCTCGAACTCCTCCTGGAAGGCAGGGTCGTCCTCAAAGCGCTCGAGCTGCGAGAGCTCCGAGGCGTCCTTGAGCCAGCCCTCGCCGATGCTGTCGCAGATCAGGCGGGCATAGGCGGGGTTGGCGTTTCCGAGGAAGCGGCGATGCGAGATGCCGTTGGTCTTGTTGTTGAACTTTTGGGGCTCAAGCTCATAGAACGAGTGGAGGGTGCTCTCCTCGAGAATGCCGGTGTGCAGCGCGGAGACGCCGTTGACCGAGTGGGCGAAGATGACCGAGAGGTTGGCCATGCGCACCTGACCGTCCCAGAGGATGGCGGTGTCGCGCAGCAGATCCTGCCAGTTGTCACGGTCGCGCGGGAAGTGCTCGAAGTAGCGTTGGTCGACCGTCTCGATGATCATGTAGAGACGGGGCAAAAGCTCGCGGAAGACGCCGATGGGCCAGCGCTCGAGCGCCTCGGGCATGATGGTGTGGTTGGTGTACGAGATGGTGTCGAAGGCTATCTTGAACGCCTGGTCAAAGTCGACACCCTTCTCGTCCACGAGGATGCGCATGAGCTCGGGGCCGCACATGGCCGGGTGGGTGTCGTTGGTGTGAATGGCGATATGGTCGGCAAAGTGCTCCCAGTCCGGCCCGTACTTGGCCTCAAAGGCGCGCAGGATGGTCTGGAGCCCGGCGCTCACGAAGAGGTACTCCTGCTTGAGGCGCAGGAGCCTGCCGTGCTCGCCCGCGTCGTTGGGATAGAGGATCTGGCTGATGGCCTCGACGTCGGACTGGAAGCGCATGGCCTGGGCGTAGTCGCCGGCGTTGAACGCCTGAAGGTCGAAGTCCTCGCTCGCGGGCTCGGCGCTCCAGATGCGCAGGTTGTTGACCGTGGTCCCGCCGTAGCCGATGAGCGGCACGTCGTAGGGGACGGCCTTGACGAGCTGTCCGCCCTCCTGGGTGAACCAGTAGCGGCCGTCCTGCTCGTGGCGCACGACGGTGCCGCCAAACTGCACGAGGACGGAGGAGCCGTCGTTGCGCGTCTCCCAGGCGTAGCCGTGCTGGAGCCAGTTGTCCATCTTCTCGACCTGGCGCCCGTTCTCTATCTCCTGGCGGAAGAGGCCGTAGCGGTAGCGCATGCCGTTGCCGTGGCCGTTGATGCCCAGCGCTGCCAGCGAGTCCATGTAGCAGGCGTCCAGGCGACCCAGGCCGCCGTTGCCCAGGCCGGGGTCAACCTCCTGCTCCTCCAGGGCGTCCAGCTCGGTGCCCAGCTGACGACAGCCGGCCTTCACGATGTCGCGGCATCCCAGGTTGAGCAGGTAGTTGTCAAGCAGGGGGCCCAGCAAAAACTCGATCGAGAAGTAGTAGACGTCCTTCCCGTCATTGGCGCTCGACGCCACGCGAAGGTTGCGCGACTTGCGGGCTATGAGGCTGGCGAGGGCAAAGTAGCGGTCGCGCTCGTCAAGCTTCTCGTAGGTCTTGGCAAAGGTCGTCTGGCAGGACTCGCGATACTGCCTCACAAAGTCGTCAACGTCCGCGAAAATCTCGTTGGAAAAGGGCTCCTGGGTCATCGTCACCTCTCCTTGCGTCACCAGTCAGCAGGCAGGCGAGCCCCCCCTCTGGCAACTCGCCTGCCACAACGACCCTATTGTTACATCTTTCAGCCCCGTTTGGCCCAGGGCGCGACGGTCTTTTTCATCTCGACGCCTTGCCCCGGGCGCAGGGTCGCCTGGCCGGGGGCGGCTACTTGCCCTTCTTGGCGGTCGCCTTCTTGGACGCCGCCTTCTTGGCGGGCGCCTTCTTGGCGGGTGCGGCCTTCCTGGTCGCCGCCTTAGACGCCCCGGACGCCGCTGACGACG
>NZ_KV806945.1:61816-125058 GCF_001811895.1 Olsenella sp. HMSC062G07 | reverse complement strand
GCGGCCCTTGGACTTTGCGGACGTCTTGGACTTGGGCTTCGCCGGGGCCTTGGGCTTGGGAAGCGGCCCGTCATAGGCCAGGATGAGGCCCGCGAGCGGCGGCACCCTCAGCACGAGCGAGCTCTTGCGCCGGTTCCAGCTGACGTCCTCGGAGGCAAAGCGCACGTCCTCGTTGGTGACGCCCGAACCGCCGAAGGTGACGTCGTCGGTGTTGAAGACCTCACGCCAGTAGCCGGGCCGGGGCAGGCCAAGACGGAACTCCTCATGCGGGTTCACGTCAAAGTTGATGAGGATGACCAGGTCGTCCTTGGACTCGTCCCCTTTACGGACGAAGGTGATGATGTCCTGGTCGGCGTTGTCGGCGTCAATCCACTCGAAGCCCTCGGCGGTGAAGGAGTTCTGCCACAGCGCCGGATGATCCAGGTAGAAGTGGTTGAGCACCGCGACGTACCTCTGATGGCGGGCGTGGCTGTCGTACTGCTCAGTGAGGAAGTACTCGATGCCTTCGTAGTAGCGCCACTCGATGAACTGGGCGATCTCGTTGCCCATGAAGTTGAGCTTGCCGCCCGTGTGCGTCATCTGGTAGAGGGCGAGCGAGCGCATGCCCGCGAACTGCCGCCAGTAGTCGCCGGGCTGGCGCGTGATAAGCGAGCACTTGCCATGCACGACCTCGTCATGCGAGAGGGGCAGCACGAAGTTCTCGTTGAACTGATACATCGTCGAGAAGGTCAGGAGCTTGTGGTTGCCCGGCCTCCAGGGAAAGTCGGTCTGCATGTAGTGCAGCGTGTCGTTCATCCATCCCATGTCCCACTTGAAGTGGAAGCCCAGGCCGCCGTCGGAGCTGGGATAGGTCACGAGCGGCCAGGCCGTGGACTCCTCGGCGATCATCATGACGTCAGGGTAATAGGCGCCCACGGCGTCGTTGCACGCGCGCACGAACTGGATGGCGGCAAAGTCCTCCTCCGTCCCCTTCTCGTTGAAGCGCTTGAGGTGGGCGTCGTCGATGCCAAAGTTGAGGTAGAGCATCGACGTGACGCCGTCCATGCGGATGCCGTCAACGTGATACTCGCCGATCCAGTACAGGAGGTTTGACACCAAAAAGCTGCAGACCTCCGGTCGGGTGAAGTCGAACTTGTAGGTGCCCCAGTCGGGATGCTCCTCCTCCTCGTAGAGCTTGTGGCCGTTAAAGTGCACGAGCCCATGCTCGTCGCGGCAGAACCCGCCGGGCACCCAATCCAGGATGACGCCGATGCCCGCCTGGTGGCAGGCGTCGACGAAGTGCTTGAACTGCCGCGGCGTGCCGTAGCGGCTCGTGGGCGCAAAGTAGCCCGTCACCTGGTACCCCCAGGACCCGTCAAAGGGATGCTCCATGACGGGGAGCAGCTCGATGTGGGAGTAGCCCATCTTCTTGACATACGAGACGAGGTCCTCGGACAGCTCGTCATAGCTCAGGTAGGAGCCGGCGTGGTCGTCGGCGTCCGCGTCGCCGTTGCCCGCGAGGCCGTCGTCGTGCCGCCTCCAGCTGCCCAGGTGCACCTCGAAGATGTTGAGCGGCGCCTTCATCATGCGGCGGTCCCGACGCGCCGCGAGATAGGCGTCGTCGGCCCATTCGTAGCCGGTGATGTCCGTGGTGCGCGAGGCGGTGCCGGGAGGGCACTCGGCGAAGTTGGCGTAGGGGTCCGCCTTGTAGAGCAAATCGCCCTCGGGCGTCTCGATGAGGTACTTATAGAGCTGTCCCTCGCGCACGCCCTCGACGAACCCGCGCCAGACGGACCCCGCCTTCGTGGGCTCCAGATAGGTGGCCTCCTGGTCCCAGTCGTTGAAATCGCCGATCACGCGGACGCTCCTGGCGTCAGGGGCCCAGACGGCAAAGTAGTACCCCTCGACGCCCAGCGCCTCGGCCGGGTGGCTTCCCAGCTTCTCGTAGCTGCGATACCATCGACCCTCTCCCATCATGTACAGGTCATCGTTGGTGATGAGCAGATCTTCGATGGGCGTGCCCATGGGTGCCTCCCCGGATGGTTGACGTCTGCTGAAATCGTGCGGGTACATCTGATTCTATTTCATGGGCGCGGGGGGCCGGGGGGCATTCTCGGCAGCGGCGACATTTGTCGGGCCACCCGCACGACAGGCTCGCGCCTTGCCACGCGAGAAGGCGAGCTGCTACAGTCTCTGGCAGAGACCAGGCAGTCGAGGCAAGAGGGATGCGAGGGGGCGCCATGCCACGCGAGTCAAGGGTTGCCCGGCGCGAGCGGGCCATGGAGTTCTGCAGGCGCATGGGCGAGGCCTATCCCGACGTGCAGAGCGCCCTCGCCTTCTCCAACCCCTTTGAGATGCTCATCTGCGTGATGCTCTCGGCGCAGACCACCGACGCGGCCGTCAACAAGGTGACGCCCGAGCTGTTCCGTCGCTGGCCCGACGCGCCAGCCATGGCCGGCGCGGACGTTGCGGAGCTGGGCGAGGTCATCCGCACGATCGGCTTCTGGCGCTCGAAGGCGTCCCACTGTGTCAGCGCCTCGCAGATGATCGTGGCAGACTTCGGCGGCGCGGTGCCCGCCTCCATGGAGCAGCTCGTCCGCCTTCCGGGCGTGGGCAGGAAGACGGCAAACATCGTGCTCAACAAGGCCTTTGGCATCGTGGACGGCATAGCCGTCGACACGCACGTGTTCCGCATCGCCACCAGGCTCAAGTTCACGAGCGCCCCCACCCCCCTCCAGGCCGAGCAGGACCTGCTGGCGCTGCTTCCCCATGAGCTCTGGGCGCCCGTCAATGAGCAGTGGATTCACTTTGGCCGGGAGGTCTGCTCCGCCCAGAGCCCCCGCTGCGACGCCTGCCGCTGCGTGGACATCTGCCCGGTCGCCTTCAAGGCAAACGGAAACCCCCGACCCCGGACGTCACGCGCGTCACGGACGACCGGAGGCGCACGCCGACGCGGGAAGGGGGCCTAGCGTGAGCGACTCAAGACATTTCTGCAGCTGCGGCGACGTCTCCTGCCCCCTCAACCCCAACAACCCCACCAACCTGGCGAAGGGGCTGGGCTGCGACGGCTGCATGCGCAAGAACCTCTCGCTGGGCGAGGTCCCAAGCTGCATCTTCAAGGCGCTGGGCGACATCGAGACGTGGGACGACTTCTCGGTCGAGGGCTTTGCGCACTTTGTGGCCGAGCATCCCCGCGGCGCAGACGAGCGGGAGCGCTGCCGCAGGGCGGCGGCCGCCTTCGAGGAGGGCCACGCGACCTAGCCCGTCACGTGACGTGCGCACCGCGCAGGGCCGCGCGTTCCTACGCCGACCAGCCCGACGCCTCCCGTCTGCAGAGGCCCTCGGCGGCAAGCTCCCCAAGCAGGCCCTTCACCTGCCCCACGTCCAGCTCGGCGCGACCGGCGGCCCGCTCGACCTCGTTGAGCCGGCGTGCAAGCGTCGTGGTGGCAAGCGCCCCCTCGTCGCGTCCCGCCAGCAGCAGTCGCACGAGCTCCGCGCGCTTCTGGCGACGCGAGCCCTCGAAGGCCGACTGACGCCCATGGCCCGCCGAGCGCCTCGACGGGTTCGTGGTCGTGCGCTTGAGGTGCGCGCCGTAGTCGAGTAGGGCGTAATACCAGCTGCGCGGGTCGTCGGACGGGTCCGCGTCGTCGGGCGGGCAGGTGGCCCCGACCAGCGGGGCGAGCTCGCGGTCGCTCACCGACTGGACGCCGGGAAAGAGCTCGTGCAGAAAGACCGACCTCACATTGGTCTCAAGATAGGTTCCGGGCAGATCAAAGGCGAAGGCGCGGATGCCCGCCGCCGTGGCCGGCCCCACGCCTGGCAGCTCAAGCAGACGCTCCGTCTCGCGCGGGAAGACGCCGCCGGCGTCCATGACCTGCCGAGCGGCTCTCCTAAGCGCGATGGCGCGCCGGTTGTAGCCCAGGCCCTGCCACAGGGCGAGGACGTCGGCGCTCTGGGCGGCGGCCAGGTCCTCGACGCGCGGGAAGCGCGCGAGCCAGGCCTCCCAGCGACCCTCGACGCGCGACACCTGCGTCTGCTGAAGCATGACCTCGCTCAGCCAGATGCCGTAGGGGTCACGCGTGCGTCTCCAGGGAAGGTCCCGATACAGCCTGCGCCCCTCCTCGCGCACCCGGGCGCGAAAGACCGTGAGGGAGGGGCCCAGCGAGGCCGACCAGGCGACACGGTCGAACGGAGCTCGCTGCGCATCGGAGACGACGGCCATGCGGGACCCTACTTCTGCTCCCGCGGGCTCACCAGCTCAAAGCGGTTGCCCTTGCTGAGCACCGGATGCTTGTGCTCAATGATGACGTCGTGCAGGGTCATGGCGTCAAAGTACGATCTCAGGATGTTCTCCGCCTCGCACCAGACCGGGTTGAAGTGGCATTCGGCCGCAAAGGGACAGTAGCCGCCGTCGGGGCCGGCGTGGTCGCACACCGACACCTTGATGGGCCCCTGGAGCGACTCGAGGATGGAGCGAATCGTGGTGGTCCGAGGGTCCACCAGCAGGCGCATGCCGCCCCGCGAGCCACGACTACTCTCGATGATGCCCCCGCGCGCGAGGTCGCGCTGGATGGAGCGGGCAAAGGTGTAGGGCACACTGCGATTCTCGGCGGCGACGCGCACCGAGATGGTCTCTCCCTCGTTCTCCACCAGCTCGGCGACCATGCGCATCGCATAGTCAAGCTTCTTTGAGAGTTCCACCTCGTGCTCCCTCCTTCGCAAGGCGCGAGACGCCCTCGCGAGCGAACGCTATTTCCAGTCCAGCACGTCCCAGTTGCGGCGACTTGCCACGTGCTTGAGCGTCTTGCCCGGACAGACGGCGTAGGCCTTCTCGGACGCGGTCATAAGGTCCTGGTCGGAGTGGTGGTCGCCATACGAGTAGGCGATGGTCCACCTGCCCTTGCCAACATGCTCGTCGGCCCACGCCGCGACCGCCCTCGTCTTCTCGGGACCGGCCACCACCGTGCCGCTGACGTTTCCCGTGTAGTTGCCGTCCGCGTCCTGCTCCATGTCGGTGGCGACGAAGCCGTCCACGCCCAGGACCCGCGCGGCCGCGCGTGCGATGTCACGGAACGTGGCCGAGACCAGCAGGGTGACGCAGCCCTCCTCCCTGCGTCTGCGCACCTCGTCGATGGCCTCCTGGCGATACCGCTTGAGCAGCACCGTGTCATGGAACTCATGCATGATCCGACGTATCTCCTGGGGTGTGCGATCTGACAGCGCCCCGAAGATCTGCTCGCGCGCCTCGTCCTGTCGGTAGGGCAGATGCAGAAAGTAGCGAGCGCCCCACCATCCCAGGCGCAGAGCGCGCAGGGGGCTCAGCATGCCTCGAGCGATGAGCCAGCGCGACAGGAGGGCGCCCGACTGGCCGCTGATCATGGTGCCGTCGTAGTCAAACACGGCAAGGCGCACGAGTGCCGACGGCGCGTCGTCATGACCGTGCGGAACGCACGCGGCCATGCCTTGGTCGGCAGCTGATGCCATGAGTCTCCCTCGCGGTCCCCGTGGGGCGGCGGGCCCCTCGTCACATAGATGTAAAGAGTATTACATAAGTATCATTTTACCGTGACACAATTGACCTGTTTTTTGCAATGTAACGAATGGGCACATATGCCCCGCATTCTTTGTCGAAGGTCGCAGACCGCTAGCAAGCGGTAGGTCTCGCGACAAAAAAGAGGGCCCCGACGGGACCCTCTGATCAGGCATGGCGGGATGTAAGGGACTTGAACCCTCGACCTCCGACGTGACAGGCCGGCGCTCTAACCAGCTGAGCTAACACCCCGTTCATTTGGTGCGGAAGCTATTCTACCCAGAAGCCCTCCCCACTGTCTAGGGCAAAGCATGAAAAAGTTTCGTCCATCCACGCTCCATAACTACGCGAGCGACACGGCGGTCGTGGTGCCGGCGTCATCCGTGACCAGCAGGTCCGACCCCGAGAGCTCGACCTTGACGATCTGGCCCGGGCCGCCCACCGGACGCTCGTCGGCATCGACCACCTGCGCGCCCACCGAGCCCGTGCCCACGGTGTAGGCGAGCACGTCCCAGCTTCCGTCAAGGTTCTCCGGAATGATGATCGCGCCGTTGTAGAGCACGAGCTGGACGGGCGTGCCCGAAAGCTGCATGTAGGTCTCGCCTGACTGGGCGTCTGGCGTCTGGCCCACGAGGGCGTACGTGCCGTCGTCCTGCCGCCTCAGCGAGAAGGTCGTGCCCTGGTAGGTCAGGGTGCCGTCTGCGGCGGTCTGGGTCTGCTGGGTCCTCTGCTGGGGGTCCGGCTCGTCGGGCGGCGCGACGAGGCAGCTGCGCAGGAAGAGGAGGCCCAGCACGATCATGAGGCCCGCCGCCACCATGATGAGCCAGTGCTTGCGCAGCTGCGCCATGAGGGAGGGCGCGTCGTCGGCCCCCCCCTGCGAGCGGCCCAACACCCGCGGGCGGTTGCGGCCGGTCAGGCGCATGTCGTCTCCCAGCCCCGTCCGCCTCCATGACGACGTGGAGTCGGGGGATATCCTCCCGATGTTGTCCCTCGTCTCCACCGTGGCGCCCTCCCCCGACGCGATGCGGCTGAACGCCCCCGTCGATTGGGGGTCGACACCGATGGGGCGTGGGGCGCCCTGCTCGTCCAGGGGGCCAACCGTGGGCAGGCTGGACGAGAGTCGTGCCCTGTCCGTTTTTGCGTGGGCGGCGTGCTTCCCCCTTCGGGGGGCGGCGTTGACGTCTTGGGCCATTGCCAGACCTCCTTGCGCGTTGGCGCCGGGCTGGCCCGGCGTGTTGCCTATATAGTACGCCGCTCCTCGATGGCGCGGCCCAGGGTCACCTCGTCTGCGTATTCAAGATCCCCGCCGACCGGCAGGCCGCTGGCGAGGCGTGACACCCTGACGCCCAGAGGGGCGATGACCCGCGCGAGGTAGGAGGCGGTCGTCTCGCCCTCGACGTCGGGGTTGGTGGCCAGGATGACCTCGTCGACGCCGCCGTCGGCCAGACGGACGAGCAGCTCGCGCACGTGGAGCTGGTCGGGGCCAACCTTGTCCATGGGCGAGATGACACCGCCCAGCACGTGGTAGAGGCCGTGATAGCTCCCCGTGCGCTCGATGGCCGAGACGTCGCGGGGCTCCGAGACCACGCAGATGGCGGAGCGCTCGCGCGACGCGTCGGCGCAGATGTCACAGGTGTCTCGCACCGCGTAGGAAAAGCAGATGGGACAAAAGTGCACCTGCTGCTTGACCTGCATGATCGCGGACGAGAGCCGGCGGGCCGTCTCGACGTCCGACTCGAGGAGCCAGTAGGCGATGCGCTGGGCGGACTTGGGGCCGATGCCGGGAAGGCGCCCCAGCTCGTCCAGTAGGCGCTGAAGCGCACGGGCGTCCTCTGACGGGCGCAGTCCGCCCGCATCTCCTAGCAGCGACACTAGAAGAGCCCCGGCATGCTCATGCCGCCGGTGACGGCGCCCAGCTGCCTGTTTGCCGCCTCCTTGGCGCTCGAGAGGCATTCGTTGACCGCCGCGACGACCGTGTCCTGCAGCAGGTCGACGTCCTCGGGGTCAAGGGCGTCAGGGTCGATGGTGACGGACGTGATGCGCATGTCGGCCGTGCCGGTGACCTTGACCAGGCCGCCGCCGGCAGACGCGGACACCTCGATCTGGCCGAGCTTGTCCTGGGCGTCGGCGAGCTGCCTCTGCATCTTCTGCGCCTGCTTCATCATCTGCTGCATGTTCATGGGAGTCCTCCTCGGACGCTGGTTCTGCCGCGTGTGAGAGCCTCAGCTTACCTCACTCGCGACGAGTCCGCCCCATGGCGCCGTCCTCGCCACCGGGCTTCTCCACGCTTACCGTGACGCCCTCGCCAAACACCTCCGTGAGCATCGCGAGCAACCCCTCCATGCCGTCAGGCGTCGATGACGTCGCCTGCGGCGCAGGGGTGGGGGCGCCGGCCGCCGGCTGGCTCGAAGACGACGGGGCCCCGGCCGCCCGAGAGGAGACGGGCGCACCATCCGGCGCGTAGGTCTGGGTCTGAGCCTGTGCCGTGGCAGGCGTCTCTCGCTCGTCCGGGCAAGGGCGCGTCGCCTGAGAGGCGGGGGCGAAAGAGGTGGGGGGCGACGGCTCGCGGGGCGGCCCCTCCTCAAAGGGAACCTCCCCATAGCTCTCCAGGGGCACCTCCTCATAGGCGGGGGCCTGGGCCTGCCCGGCAGAGTCGGGGGCCGTCCGCGCGGGAGTCACCGGACCGGCGGGGGTGGAGGGGGCCAGCGGAGGCACGCTCGGCGCGTCCGTGACGGGACGCGGTGCGTCGGGGCGGGGTCGGTCGTCGCTCGCCGGGGCTGGACGCGCGGACGGGGACGACGCGCCCCGCGCCGTCGGGGCGAGGCCGAGGCCCGCGGAGCGTGCCTCGACATACACAAGCTGCCGCGCGCCAAAGACGGAGGCCACCGCCTCGTCGACGCCTTGACGCACGTCGGTGCGCTCGAGCATGTTCATGACGAACGAGGAGCCCTTGGGAAGCTGGATCAGGAGCCTGCCGCCGGTGTCCTCGCGGGCGACGGACGCCCTCAGCAGCGAGGCGCGCGAGGGGTTGGTCCTCAGCAGGACGTCCACCACCTGCCGCCATCTGCGCTGAAGCTCGCCCGCATCCGTCACGGCGGCCCTCTCGGGCGACGCCGCGGGCGGAGGCGAGACGGGCGCGGGTGGCACGTCGGGACGATCCGTCGGGACGGGCGCGGGGGTGCCGGGTGCCGGCTGGTCCGAAGACGACGGGGCGCCAACCGCCCGAGGGGGGGCGGGCGCGGACTCCGCCGTCCGCGATGCCGCGGGAGCCGCCCTCGCCGGCGAGGGCGCCGTCATGCCGCCCCTTTCGACAGCGGACGCATCGGCGCCGCCGTCCGAGGCCCCGGCGTCGCGAAGGCGTGCCGAGAGGGCCACGACGGTCCCCTCGAGCTGGGCAAGCTGGTCCGCAAGGGCCTCGAGCGTCAGGTCCGCCCGGGGGCGGGCGATGCGGGTGAGCGCCACCTCGAGGGTCAGGCGCTGGTTGGTGGCCACGCGCATCTCGTTTGAGGCGTCATTCAGGACGGCGAGGGCATGGGCGACGCAGTCGGGAGAGCCAAAGGCGAGCGCCTCGTCATGCCTTTGCGCACGCCCCTCGTCGTCAAGGTCGAGCGCCAGGGCGTCCGGACCCGCAACGCTGACGACGTACACGTCCCTCAGGTGGGCGGCGAGCTCACGGGAGAACTGCAGCAGGTCGCGCCCGTCGTCCACGAGCCTGGAGACCTTGTCGAATATGCCCGGCACGTCCCGGCGCGCGATGGCGCAGGAGAGCTCCACGAGCTGCGAGGTGGTCACCTCGCCCAAAAGGTCGCGGGCGGCGTCGAGCGAGACGTTGCCCCCGCCAAAGGTGGAGAGCTGCTCCAGCGTGGAGAGCGCGTCGCGCATGCCGCCGCGAGCATGACGAACCACCAGGTCGAGGGCCGCCTCGTCGTAATCGAACCCCTCGCTGCCGCACACCTCCTTAAGATGGGCGAGGATGGCGTCGTGGCCGATGGGGCGAAAGTCAAAGCGCTGCACGCGCGAGAGGATGGTCTCGGGCACCTTCTGGGGGTCGGTGGTGCACAGCACGAAGACCACGTGAGGGGGCGGCTCCTCAAGGGTCTTGAGCAGCGCGTTGAACGCCGCCGTCGTGAGCATGTGCACCTCGTCGATGACGTACGCCTTGTAGCGGCCGCGGACGGGTGCGAAGGCGACGCGGTTGATGATCTCCTCGCGCACGTTGTCGACGCCCGTGCGGCTCGCGGCGTCAAGCTCCAGCACATCCGGATGCTCGCCCGCCGCTATGAGGCGGCACTGCTCGCAGCTGCCGTCGGGAAGGTGCCCCGCACCCCGCTCGCAGATGAGGGCCTTGGCGAGGATGCGCGCCATGGTGGTCTTGCCCGTGCCGCGAGGGCCGCAGAACAGGTAGGCGTGGCTGATACGCCCCTCGAGCACCGCATGCTCGAGGGTGGACACGACATGCTGCTGGCCCACCACGTCCGCAAAGGTCTGCGGACGGTACTTCCGATAGAGAGATTCCATGGCACCTCCGGCTCGCCATACTCGGATTACCAGTATAGCGATGAGCCAAAGGGCGGCGCGCGGCAGGCACGCATGGCAGCAGATGCACGGGCGGGATGACGCCGTGCGGACGCGACGGGCGATAGGCTCGCGCCTTATGCCCCCATCCGCCTCTTGAGCCTCAGGGCCGCCTCATGCGGGTCCTTTGCGCTTACGATGGCACGGCCGACGAGAATGACGCTGGGCCTCTCGGCGACGACCCGGTCGATGGTGTCGGCGTTGACGTTTCCCACGACCCCCACCTCCGCCTGGGGCAACAGCTCCCTCAGGTCGTGCAGGTCTTTCAGGGGGGTGGCTTCGCCGCCCTCCCCCCGATCCGACACCAGGCTCCTCTCGTCGGCGACGCGACTCAGCCCCGAGGGGACCACGAACGCGTTGATGCCCAGGGCGACGAGCTCCCGCGCACGGGCAGCCACCTTGTCGGCGCCCGCGAGGTCGGCGATGACCGTGCCGCCGCAGGCGTCCGCGACGCGGCGCACCGCCCGGAAGGCCTCGTCCGAGGCGACCCCCAGCACCGACACCGCATCGGCCCCATATGAGAAGCAGGTGCGCGCCACGTAGCCGCCGCTGTGAAAGATCTTGGCGTCGGCCAGCACCAGCTTGTCGGGAAAGGCATGCTTGACGTGGCGCACGAGCGACAGCCCCTCCTCCACAAGAAGCGGGTAGCCCACCTCGACGACGTCAACGACGTCCTGCGTCGCGTAGACCAGATCGAGGCAGTCCTCCACGTTGGGGACGTCAAGCGTCAGCTGCAACCTCATCGTTTGTCTCCTTCTCGCGAGAGCGGTCGAACCGCCCTGGGAACCATCAGTCAGTCGCATCCACTATTGCGCAGGTTAGCTGGCGAATCGAGCTTTTGCTCGGGTGACGGCTGCGCGACGGACGCAAATGGGTGATACTGGTGGGCATGGATACCACATTTGCCGAGCTCGGGCTAAACGAGCAGATACTTGAGGGCGTCGCCGCGCTGGGGTTTGCGACGCCAACCCCCGTGCAGCGGGAGTCCATCCCCCAGATCCTGGCAGGCCGCGACGTCGTCGCCTCCGCGCAGACCGGCACGGGCAAGACCGCTGCCTTTGCCCTGCCCATCCTCCAGGTGATCGCCGACACCTCGCGTCGCGCGCGCCTTGAGCGTGAGGGAGAAAGGGGTGCGGGCGACACCCCGCCATCCGGGGCCTCACCTGCTCCGGACGACATCGCCGCGGACCCGACGCCTGCCGGGACCGACGAGGACGGGCCGACCGTGCTGGCCGACGCCGTCAAGGGTCCCGGCTCCGTCTCGATTCGCGTGGACGACGAGGGCAGGCCGGTGCGCCGTCGGCGCAGGCACCATCGGCGCCGGGCCACGGCGAGTGACGGGGAGACCAGCGAGGGGACCCCTCGGCCGCAGCGCACGGCCGATGCTGCGAACCCGGCCGAGAAGGCGCCCTCACGACCCGCCGACAGGCGCAAGGCTCGCCGGCGGCGCTCGTCCTCACGCAAGGGGGCGCCGTCTCGCGACGTTTGCGCCGCCGACCCCAACGCGCAGCCATTTGGTCCCTTTGCGCTGGTCGTCACCCCCACCAGGGAGCTCGCCTCGCAGATCGAGCGGGTCGTCTCGGTGGTCTGCGAGAAGACGGGGCAAAAGGCCGTCGTCGTCATGGGCGGCACCAAGTTTGACCGTCAGATTCGCGAGCTTGAGGCCGGCTGCGACCTGCTCGTGGCCACGCCGGGTCGTCTCATCGACCTGTTCGAGCATCAGCACGTGCGCCTCGACGAGGTCCGCTGCCTGGTGCTTGACGAGGCCGACCGCATGCTCGACATGGGCTTCTGGCCCAGCGTGAGGCGCATCGTCGCCGCCTGCCCGCGCGAGCGGCAGACCCTGCTCTTTTCTGCCACCATCCCGCCGTCCATCAAGGGCACTGTGGACGCCATGCTCAACGACCCCGTGAGGATCGAGATCGCCCGCGTGGGAGAGACCGCCGACACCGTTGACGAGCACCTGTGCTGCGTGACGCAGGGACAGAAGCTGCCGCTGCTCGAGGCCCTCGTGGCAAGGGGCGGCGCGTCGGGGCAGGTGCCCGAGCGCGTGCTGGTGTTCTGCCGCACCAAGATGCGCGCCGACATGCTTGAGACGCAGCTCAAGGCCAACGGCAGGCGCGTGGGCGTCATGCACGCCGACCGGCCGCAGCGCGCGCGCGAGCGCGCCCTGAGCGAGTTTCGCTCCGGCAAGCTCCAGGTGCTCGTGGCAACGGACGTCATGAGCCGCGGCATCGACGTGAGCGGCATCGACGCCGTCGTGAACTTTGACGTGCCCATGGACCCCGAGGACTACGTCCATCGCATCGGCAGGACCGGGCGCGCCGGGGCGACGGGCCACGCGTACACGTTCGTGGCGCCCGACGAGATAAGCCCCCTGCGCGAGATCGAGTACTTTACCAAGAAGCTCGTGCCTCTGTGGGACCTCGAGGGCTTCTCGTACGACGAGGGGCGCATCCTGCCCAACCCCGCGCGCTCGACCGAAAAGCCCACGCGCAGGCTCTTCAGCGGCTCGCGCGGGCGAAGCCGCGGCGGCAGGTACGGGAGGCACTACTAGCCCCCGGCCCCGGCGGGGCAGGCCGCGCGACAGGCCGGGCGGCCCATCACCTACGGCGGAAGGCAGCTCCCATCATGAAGCAGGCACGGCAGTTCCCGCGCGTCATCGTCACCAAGAAGGCAGCCCGCGCGCTCAAGGGCGGCCACCTGTGGGTGTACGCCGGCGAGGTCATGCGCCTGGAGCCGGCGGCGGACGGGAGGCTGGCCGTCGACGGCGACGTCGTGGACGTGCTGGAGGAAAACGGCACCTGGCAGGGGGCGGGCCTCTTCTCGCCCGCCTCGACGCTGCAGGTCAGGATTGTGAGCAGAAACGCCAACGACCGCTTTGACGACGCCTTCTGGAGGCGGCGCCTCCGGTGGTCGTGGGAGCACCGAAAGACGACGATGGGTCGTCGCCTCCTGCCGGGCGCCGAGCCTGACACCAACTGCTGCCGCATCGTGTTCTCCGAGGCGGACGGGCTGCCGGGCCTGGTGGTCGATCGCTATGAGGACGTGCTGGTGACGCAGGTGGGCACCGTGGGCATGGAGCGTCTGAGGCCCGTCATCTACCCCCTGCTGCTGGACGTCCTCGCCGACGACGGCGTGCGCATCCGCGGCATATTCGAGCGCAACGACGCCCCCTCCCGGGCCAAGGAGGGCCTTGGGGCCTATAAGGGCTGGTACGAGGGAATTCCCGGCATCGCGGGCGGGGCCTCGGCGGCTGCGGGCGCGCACGTTCTCGCGCACGAGAACGGCATCGCCTACGACATCGACCTCGAGAACAGTCAGAAGACGGGCTTCTTCCTGGACCAGAAGTACAACCGTCGGGCGGTGCGCCAGATCGCGGACGGCAGGCGCGTGCTTGACTGCTTTTGCCACGTGGGGCCCTTTGGCCTGAACGCGCTTGCCGGCGGGGCGTCCTACGTGCGCTTCGTGGACGCGAGCCAGACGGCGCTTGACCTGGCGCGCCAGAACGCCCGCAGGAACGGCTGGCTGGAAGACGGCCGGGACGCAAACAAGAACGTGGGTTTTACCTGCGCAAACGTCCTGGAGTATTTGCCTCGCATGATGGGGGACCCCACGCTGCCGAGCGCGGAGGGAGGCCCCTTTGACCTCATCGTGCTCGACCCGCCCGCCTTCACCAAGAGCCGGCGCACCATCAGGCACGCCGCGCGCGGCTATCGCGAGGTCAACGAGGCCGCCCTGCGCCTGCTGCCGCGCGGGGGCTATCTCGCCACCTGCAGCTGCAGTCACTTCATGACCCGCGACGGCCTGGCCCAGGCCGTCGCCGAGGCGGCTCACGGGGCGCAGGTCCAGCTCAAGCAGGTCGAGGAGCGACAGCAGGCTCCTGACCACCCCATCCTGTGGGGCATGCCCGAGACGCACTACCTGGACTTCTTCGTCTTTCAGGTCGTCTAGGCGCCGACGGGCTAACGATACTCCAGCTCGCCGAAGTCCTCCGCGAGGATGGTCGTGAGCGTGCCGACGTCAAGGTTGCCGCCGCTCACCACCAGGGCCACGTTGCGGCCGCCGACCTTCTCGGGATGGTCGTGCACGGCGGCGACCACCATCGCGCTGCCCGCCTCGAGGGAGAGCTGCTCGCGCTCGATCATGTACTTGAAGGCGGCGCGGATGGAGCGCTCCGTCACGAGGACGAGCTCGTCCATGAGCGCGGGCAGCATGTCAAAGGCGATCTGCCCCACGCCGCCGACGATGGCCTCGCACACGGTGTCGCCCGCGGTCGGGTAGCGGCCGTAGCAGACGCCGTCTTTAAGCGACTGGTACATGGCGGGACACGCCGCCGTCTGCACGCCCACGATGCGCACGTCGGGCCGTATGCTCTTGGCGGCCAGGGCGATGCCCGTGATGAGACCTCCCCCGCCGACGGGCACGACGATGGTGTCGATGTCGGGATTCTGCTCAAGTATCTCGATGCCGATGGTCCCCTGACCGCAATAGACGCGCGGCTCGAACTCGTAGGGGTCCACGAAGAACATCTCGTTGCGGTCGATGTAGTTGATGCCGAGCGTGATGGAGTCGTCGTAGTCGCAGCCCAGGGCCATGGAGCGAGCACCGTAGTAGCGTATGCGGTCGGTCTTTGAGCTGGGCGTTCCCACGGGGACGACCACCAGGCAGTCAGGGATTCCCAGCTCGCGCGCCGCATAGGCCACGGCGACGCCATGGTTGCCCGTGGACACGGTGCCCACCCCGCGCCCGCGCTCGAGCTCGGTGAGCTGCGCCATGGTGTTGAGGGCGCCGCGGACCTTGAAACTCTTGCCCAGCTGCTGGCTCTCGAGCTTGAAGAAGTAGCGCCGCTCCTCGGTGTTCAGGTAGACGGACTCCTCAAGGGGCGTGCGCCTGATGCGGTCCCTGATGCGCGCGTACGCGTCCGAAACGTCACCCGCCGTGAACCATGAGCGCATCGAACCTCTCCGCCACCCTTTCATGTCTGCCGAGCGCCGTCCTCACGAGCGTGACCAGGGCGGCGTCACGGGGCGCTTTGACCTCATGCCATGCATCACGCGTGCGGGCGACATGGGAGGATTGTCGCACAGTTACCAATGCGTGCGCCGGACGATTTGGCGAGCAAGGCCATCGGCCTGACGGGTCGAGACCGCCCGCTCGCAGCGCGCGCGAGCGTCGTGTGGCATGCCTAGGGGCGCGGGCCCTCCCCCCGCCCCGAGCACGCTTCCCGACGCCGCTCGCGAAAGAAGTCCCTCAGCAGGTCCGACGCCTTGTCCGCCAGCACGCCGCCGGTCGCGTCGAAGCGATGGTTGAGGCGCGCGTCGCGGCTCAGGTCATAGAGCGACCCCAACGCCCCGCCCTTGGGGTCCGGCGCGCCAAACACGCAGCGATCGATGCGGGCGTTGACCATGAGGCCCGCGCACATGAGGCAGGGCTCCAGCGTCACATACACGGTGCATCCCGAGAGGCGCCAGTGGCCCAGCTCGCGGGCCGCCCCCACCATGGCGAGGAACTCCGCGTGGGCCGAGGGGTCCTCGTCCCGCTCGCGACGGTTGTGGCCGCGCGAGACCACGACGGGCTCGGGCGCCTCGTCCCAGGAGGCGGCGGGCCGCTCCGGGCTGACGTAGGAGGGGCTGGCAGGGTCCTTGGCCGCCTCGTACACCACGACGGCCCCTATGGGCACCTCGCCGTCGCGGGCGGCCAGGCGCGCCTCGGCAAGCGCCTGGCGCATGTAGCGCTCGTCATCCAGAGGCACCGCGATTCGTCCTTTCTCGGGGGCAGGGCGTATATGTTGTAGGATATATCCGTCGCCCGTCGGAGGGGTGGCAGAGTGGTCGATTGCAGCGGTCTTGAAAACCGTCGAGCGGCATCCCCGTTCCGAGGGTTCGAATCCCTCCCCCTCCGCCATCTGCGCCTTCTGCCGCCGCACGTCCCTACGGGCCTGATCCCGAACATCCTGGGGTCCTGGGTCAGCGCGCGGACGCTCCTGCTATAATGGGCCGTAACCATTGATTGGATGCCGGGCCAGCCATATCCCGGCCAACGAGATGGAGGTCACCATGCCCCTCGTCATCATTGCCCTGCTCGCCGTCGCCGCGGTTCTGGTCATGTGGTTCATCAACATCTACAACGGCATCGTCACCAAGGACAACCGCTGCGACAACGCCTGGCAGACCATCGACGCGCAGCTCCAGCGTCGTAACGACCTCATCCCCAACCTCGTCGAGACGGTCAAGGGGTACGCGGCGCACGAGTCCGGCACCTTCGAGGCGGTCACCAGGGCCCGCTCGGCGGTCATGTCCGCCACCTCGCCCGAGGAGAAGATGGAGGCGTCCAACGTCCTCTCCGGAACGCTCAAGAGCCTGTTCGCCGTGGCCGAGAGCTACCCCGAGCTCAAGGCGAACACCAACTTCCAGCAGCTTCAGACGGACCTCACCGACACCGAGAACCGCATCGTCTATGCCCGCCAGAGCTTCAACGACTGCGTCCTCGAGTACAACAACGCCATCGAGACCTTCCCCGGCAACATCGTCGCCGGCAGCAAGTTCAAGATGCGCCAGGGCTTTGAGGTCACCGATGCCGCGGCGCGGCAGTCTCCGCAGGTCAAGTTCTAGCCCGCACGCCCCCAAGGGCACGTCTGGCCCCGCATCCTCGTGGTGCGGGGCCTTTCTTGTCGTGCGTCGTCAAGCGAGGCCCTTGATGGAAAGGTCGCCCGCGGGCGGCCTTTTTGGACGTGCCGTTTCACGACGTTTTTGCGATGGCGCGGATGCTACCCGAGCAGCGCACGCACCGTGCCGACGAGGTCGGCCGCAGTCAGGCCGTACTCCTCCTGAAGGTAGCCGGGAGTCCCCACGGACCCAAAGCGCTCGACGACGCCGTGACGCCTGAACGGCGGCGTGACTCCGGCCTCGAGCAGCGCGGACGCGACGGCCTCGCCCAGGCCGCCTATGACGCCGTGGTTCTCGAAGGTCACCACGGCCCGCTTGCCCGCAGCCTCGGCGACGAGCAGGTCGACGTCAAGCGGCTTTATGCAGAACATGTCAATGACCTCGCAGGAGACGCCCGCGTCGTCAAGCGCGTCCGCCGCGGCGAGCGCGTCCTTGAGCAGCTGGCCCGCGCTCACCACCAGGACGTCCTCGCCCGGACGGACGACGTTGCCCCTCCCCAGCTCAAACGTCGATCCCTCCGCATACAGCTGGAACGACTCCTTTCTGCCCGTGCGCAGGTAGTTGATGCCGCCGCGCGCCGCGAACGCCTTGAGCGTCCAGGCCATCTGGACGGCGTCGGCGGCGTCGGCGACCACGGCGCCCGGAATGGTCCTCATGAGGGCGACGTCCTCGTAGGTGGTGTGCGTGCCGCCGTTGGCGCCCGCCGTGAACCCGGGATCGGAGCCCCAGATGTGTATCGTG
Organism: Olsenella sp. HMSC062G07; assembly: GCF_001811895.1. NCBI lineage: Bacteria > Bacillati > Actinomycetota > Coriobacteriia > Coriobacteriales > Atopobiaceae > Olsenella > Olsenella sp. HMSC062G07. The sequence continues at coordinate 107,565 of NZ_KV806945.1, read as the reverse complement.
TTGTGCGCGTAGCCGCCCGCCATGAATATCTGGTCAAACGCGCGGCGCGTCGCGAAGGGGCCAAAGCTGTGCACAAACGGCACGAGACCCTCCGAGCTGAGGCCCGCCGCCATGCCCATCATGTTGGCCTCGGCAATGCCCACCTGGACGTAGCGCTCGGGGTGTGCCTCCCGAATCTTGGTGGAGAGCGACGCGCCGCCGAGGTCCGCCTCGAACATCACCACGCGCTCGTCCTCGCGCATGAGGTCGATGAGCGTGTCCGCGAACGTGTCGCGGTAGGGCTTGCCTGCGGCGCCCACCTGTCGTGAGAGCTCAAACATCCTGCTCGCCCCCCTTGATCTGAGCCTCGAGCGCGAGGACGGCCTCGTCGGTCGCCCGTCGTATCTCGTCGTTGTTCCATTTCATGGAGTGGTTGTCGGCCGCCCGCTCAAAATAGGCGACGCCGGCGCCCTTGATTGTGTCGAGCACGATGCAGTTGGCGCTTGCGTCGTTTGCCTTGGCGGCGTCTATGGCGGCGTCTATGGCGCGTATGTCCTGGCCGTCGACGCGCTGCGTCATAAAGCCGAACGCGCTCATCTTCTGCGCGAGGTCAAAGCCCGGCAGCACCGCGGCCGTGGGACCGTCCAGCTGCTTCTTGTTGTCGTCGATGAAGACGATGCAACGCGACAGCCGGCGCCCGGCGATGAACTGGAACGCCTCCCAGCACTGTCCCTCGTTGAGCTCGCCGTCCCCCACGATGAGATAGGTGTACGCCGCCGACCCCTTCATCCTGAGCGCCAGCGCGATGCCCGCCGCCTCGGACGTGCCCTGCCCGAGCGACCCGGTGGTGGCGTCGACGCCCGGCGTCTTGAGTCGGTCGGTGTGCGAGGGAAGGCGCGTCCCGCCGTCGTTGAGGGTGAGAAGCCACTCTCGCGGAAAGAAGCCCCTCTCGGCCAGCACCGAGTACATGACCGGCCCGGCGTGTCCCTTGGAGAGGACGATGCGGTCGCGTCCCTCCCAGGTCGGATCGGCGGGGTCATGCCTCAGGTGGTGGGCGTAGAGGTCCGCCATCAGCTCGACGAGCGACAACGAGCCTCCCACGTGCCCGTAGCCGCGGTGCCGAAGCATGACGAGCACGTCCTTGCGCAGCTTGGCGGCAAGAAGCGTCGCCGCCCGCTCGGTCTGTTCGTTCACGATTCCTCCCCTCTGGCGTCCGCACGCGCGTGCGCCCCCGTTTCGCGCAAGCGTGGACCGGCCCTGCCGACGAGGCAGGACAAACCCATGAAAACGGGATCGTAGGCAAAGAGCCGCTGCGGGCCAGGCGAACTTATCGTCTATTGTTGAGAGGGCGCTAGGCCAGGTGCGCCTTGAGCTTCTCCTCGAGCTCGGCCTTGTCAACGATGTTCTTGAGGACGACCTTCTTCTCGTCGGGAATGCTCGACACGAAGTCGGCGAGATCGCCGCCCACGATGAAGAGGTCGGCGGCAGTGGGGTTGATGTCCGAGATGGTGGTGTGGTCAACCTCGATGTCCCCATGGCCGAGCTTCTTGAGGACCTCCTCGGTGTTCATGTGAACCATGAGGCTCGATCCCAGGCCCGACCCGCAGGCGCACATGATCCTCCTGATTGCCATGACGTTCTCCTTTGGTCAGGTGGCGCCGGAGTGCTACCGGCGCCACAGACGATCCATGACGTGAGTCTACCCACGCGCGGAAGGGGGCGGGACCAGGCCCGCCCCCAACGACGACGTCTACTCGCCAGCCGCGTCCTTCTTGGGGGCGACGTAGTTGTAGACGATGGGAAGCAGGTACAGCGCGACGCAGACGACCGTGAGGACCAGGCCGCCGGTGACGGAGACCATGTTGCCGAAGATGATGCCCATCCACGAGAAGTCGGCGTCCGAGAAGGTGCTGCCAACATAGCCCAGCTGGGTGAACACGGGCATGCAGATGGCCGGCAGGAAGGTGATGAGCAGGCCGTGGACGAAGGAGCCGGCCACGCAGCCCTTCCAGCCTCCCTCGGCGTTGCCAAAGACGCCTGCGGTGGCGCCGCAGAAGAAGTGGGGCACGACGCCCGGCAGGATCAGCGCGACGGGAAGGGCGGCGTTGCAGCCGATGAGGATGAGCAGGCCCACGATGCCTCCGATGAAGGAGCTCAAAAAGCCGATGATGACGGCGTTGGGCGCATAGGTGAAGGCGACGGGGCAGTCGAGGGCGGGCTTGGCGCCAGGAACGATCTTGTCCGCGATGCCCTTGAAGGCGGGGACGATCTCGCCGATGATGAGGCGCACGCCAGACAGGATGACGTAGACGCCGCCGGCAAAGGAGAGACCGCAGGTGACGCACCAGACGATCCAGTTGGTCGTGGTCTCCTGGCCGATGTTGAGCAGGACGGCGAGGTGCGCGAACTGCGGATAGTTGGCCGCGAGCTCGTCGGCGGTGATGCCGGCGGGAACGGCGCTGAGCAGGCCGCGGGCGATGGCGATGCCCGTGACGATGATGAAGAAGATCATCATGGTGAGGCCGATGGACACGGTGGTGTCACGTAGGAAGATGAGGCGCTTGGGGAAGTTGATCTCCTCGGTGCTCTTGCTCTTCTCCTTGCCAAACAGGACGCGAGCGACCTGGCCCGAGAGCCAGTAGCCGATGCCGCCAAAGTGGCCGAGGGCTATGGAGTTGCCGCCCGTTACCTTGCGGAAGGTCACCTGGCAGTACGCAGGGGAGAGGACCATGATGAGGCCCAGCAGGCAGCCGCCGGCCAGATAGAGCTCAACGCCCGTAAGGCCACCGGCGCCGCCCAGGATGACGGCGATCATGCAGGCCATGTACAGCGTGTGATGACCCGTCAGAAAGATGTAGGGCATGCGCGAGAAGCGGGCGAGGACGATGTTGAAGACCATGCCCAGCGCCATGATGATGGCCGAGGCGGTGCCAAAGTTGGTGAGGGCGTCCGCGACGACGGCCTCATTGTTGGGAACGACGCCCTGCATGTTGAAGGCGTAGTTGAAGATCTCACCAAACGCGAGCAGCGACCCAGACTGCAAAAACGCGGCGCCCGCGGAGAGCACCAAAAACCCCACGATCGTCTTGAGCGTGCCCTTGATGATGTCCTCGACAGGCTTTCCCTGCAGGCACAGGCCCAGCAGGGCCAGCAGGCCGACGAGAATGGCGGGCGTTGACAGAATGTTGATGACGAAGCCAAGTACTGCCATTATTCCTCCTCCATGTGGTAGTGGGTTGTTCGTGTCGTCCCGTCACGACGCCTTCGTCCGGCGGGGCGCTCGGCACGAGAGGTTGGGCGCTAGGCGCCAAAGTCTACGAACAGGTGATACACCTCGTCCGCCGTGGCGGCCGTGGCGGCCTTCTCGATGTTCGCGGGGTCGGCGAACATCGTCGCCAGGATGCGCATGACGTCAATGTGAGAGTTGGGATCCTGCGCCGCCAGCGTCACGAGCACGCGGACGGGCTCGCCCGGCTTGTACTCGACGCCCTTGCGACAGATGGTCACGGCAAGCTGCTGCTTGATGACTCCCTGCTCGGGACGCCCGTGCAGCAGCGCCAGATCAGGGGCGAGCGCAAAGTAGGGGCCAAACTTGTGGACGTTTTCGATGATGCCGTCAATGTAGGCGCTCGAGACGTAGCCCCCGTCAACGAGGGGCTGGACGGCCACGTGAATCGAGTCCTCCCAGTCCTTGCAGGCCTCGACGATCTGCACGTTCTCGCGCTGAAGCATGTCGCTCATCGTCACTCCCATGCCACTTCCTCCTTTCCTGGTCGTTGAGCCGGCCCGGACGAGACTCCCCTGTCGCCCTGCCGATCTCCAAGCTGGTATTTCCAACTATCTTCGTAATGCGTACACATTGTATTCCAGGTTTTCCTTTTCTTGTCAAGAAAATTCCATTAACTGAACGTTCTGCCCCCTAGGCGGGACGGTCATATGTGGGGTTTGTACTAGAATCAGGTACCTGTTTCCCGCGAGCGGGACAGCTTGCCTAAGGTAGTGCTTGTCTAGGGCACTGCGTGCCTCAGGCGGCTTTGTTCGTTTTCCTGAGAGACCGGGAGTGTCGCACCTTGTTCCGTCGCGAGCGCAGAGAGAGGATCGTCGCCCTGCTGGAGGAGCGGGGGTCTGCGACCGTGGAGGAGCTGGCCGAGCTCTGTCATGCCAGCGTCGACAGCATCCGCAAGGACCTTCAGCAGCTCGTCCGCGAAGGTCGCTGCGAGCGTTACTACGGGGGCGCCAGGCGCATTGGCCCCCCGCCCGACCAAGGGACGCCCAACCAGGGGGGTCCTTTGGGCCAGGGGGCGTTTGGCCAGGGCGCCGGTGCCGACGACGCGCACGCGAACGAGAACGAACTCATAGGCGGCCCCAGCCTCGTCCCCACGGCCCTCCCCTCGGGCACGAGACCCTGGCCGTGGGACAATCCCGCGCCCTCGACCGAGCCCGTCTCCGCCTCACGGGGGCGCCCGGACGTGGTGAGCCAGGAGGCGCGCCTCTCGGTGGCCCGTCGGGCCTATCTCGAGATCAACGACGGGGACGCCGTCTTCCTTGACGTCTCGCGCACCAACGCCCTGCTCGCGGACCTGATTGCCCAGGGCGACAAGCACGTCATCGTCACCACCAACATGATGGAGGTCATCCAGCGGCTCTCGGGCAAGCCCCACGTGACGCTCGTGAGCACGGGTGGCTACCTTAACGTGCAGCTCAATGGCTTTTTGGGATCGGCGACTATCAGTCTGCTGGAGCCGCTGCTCTTCTCGAAGGCGTTCATCGGCGCCGACGGCGTCAACCTGACGAACGCGGCCGTGACGACGGACTCCATCGACGCAGGCGAGGTCAAGGAGCGCGTCATCCATAACGCGTCCTACCCCTTCCTGCTGGCGGAGGAGCAGAAGTTCCGCATGAGCCATCGCTTTCGTTTTGCTACCGTCACGGACTTCTGCGCGGTCATCACGGACACCGATGACCCCGAGATTCTCGCTGGAATCGCGCGCCAGGGCGTTGCGGCCCTGCGAGCCCTATAAGCCGGGGGCAGACGCTCGACGACCCTGCATGCCGGCAGAGGCGGCGAGAGGCGCGCCGGCGGGGCGCCCCTCTTGGACAGCGTCTCGTAAGGCTTTGGTATTCATCCTCGTCACCGGCATACCCCCGTGTACAATTAGGAGCGGCCGGTCGGCGCAAGGCGCTCGTGCGGCCCGTCCCGTCAGCAAGGAGAAGGGTCCTTGATGAAACCTCGACCTCACAGTCGCTGACCCCTCGATGGTTCCCTGTTGGTCTCATCGTGGGGTGCCCCCGAACGCCACGGCCCGCGCGTCCGTGCGAGGCGCGCCGCGCCAGACCAACTAAGGAGCTCGCATGATCTACTTGTCCCAACTGGTGGGAAACCCCGTGTACGACCTCAACGGAGAGCGCATCGGCAGGGTCAACGACCTTGGCATCGCCACCGGTGAGGTCTTTCCCCGCGTCACGTCGCTCGCCGTCGAGGGGCCCGGCAGGACCCCCTTCATGATCAGTTGGAGAAAGTACGTCGACTCGTTTGACGAGAGCGACGTCCGCCTCAAGGTGGTCGCCACCGACATACGCTTTAGCTACCTTCAGCCCGACGAGGTCCTCATCGCCCGCGACCTGCTCAACAAGCAGATCGTGGACACCCGCGGCGCCCGCGTCGTGCGCGTGAACGACCTCAAGCTCTCTGACACCAGCTCGTCCCAGCTGCGTCTGCTGGGAGCTGAGGTGGGCGTTCGCGGCATTCTGCGCTCCCTCTCCCCCGCGCTCGAGCGTTTGGTCATCAGGGCGTCGCGCGCCCTGGGCAAGCCCCTGCCCGAGCGCATCATCGCCTGGAACTACATGGACCTCCTCGACCGCGACCTCTCCAACGTCAAGCTGTCCGTCTCTCACAAGACGCTTGACGAGCTGCACCCCGCCGACATCGCCGACATCATAGAGCGCCTCGACCCCCGCCTGCGCGGCCAGGTCTTTGCCCAGCTTGACGAGGAGCGGGCCGCCGACGCCATCGCCGAGCTCGAGGACGACTCGATGGCCGCCGAGCTCATGGGCGACATGGACGTCACCGCCGCCTCGCGCCTGCTCTCCGAGATGGACCCTGACGACGCCGCCGAGCTCGTCTCGGAGCTTGACTATGACAAGGCCGAGAAGCTCCTGCGCCTGATGGGCGTGAAGGAGCGCGGCGCCATCAGGCAGCTTCTGGGCTACCGCGAGGACACGGCGGGCCGCATCATGACCTCCGAGGTGGTATGGCTGGGCGAGGACGCGACCGTGAGCGACGCCAAGCAGGCCATCCGCTCCCTTGACGAAGCCTTCGAGTCGGTTCACTACGTGTACCTCAAGGACGAGGAGGGTCGCCTCTCCGGCGTCGTGAGCCTGCGCAGCATCATCTCCTTTGACGATGACGCCAAGCTGGGCGACATCGCCTACGACGACCTCGTGTGCGCCCGCCCGGACGACGACCAGGAGGACGTCGCCCTCGACATCGCCAAGTACAACCTGCTCGCCATGCCCGTCGTTGACGACGGGCGGCACCTGCTGGGCATCGTCACGGTTGATGACGCCCTCGACGTCCTCGAGGAGGAGCACGAGGAGGACCTCCAGATTGCCGGCGGCGGACGCGGCGACACCGACGGACGCAAGGGCACCAGCGGCCTGCTCTGGCTGTTGCGCAACGAGCTGTGGTTCTTCGCCTGGATGGTCGGGCTCGCCGCCCTCGCCCTCCTTATGGGCGAGGGCCGCCGCGAGCTCGTCTTTGCCCTTGGGGCCGCCCTGCCCGTCGCTGTCATCGCGGCGCTCGACTCGGTGAGCTACACCACCAACTTCTTCATCGAGAACGACCCCAATGACGAGGACGCGCCGTCGTTGGCAGGCTTCGCCCTGAAGGGCGTCGGGCTGGGACTCGTCTTTGCCGCCTTCGAGTCGCTCGTCGCCGTCGGCGTCCTCAGCGCCCTGTTTGGACAGGACGCCGGAGGCGTCACGGCGGGTCAGCTGGCCGTCCTGAGCTTTGGCGCCGCCGCCGCGAGCGTGCTTGCGTCATTCCTTTTGGCCCCCGTGTGCCTGAGCGTCCTGCGCTCGCGTGACGAGAAGGGCGCCGAGACCTCGGGCATCGCCCTCCAGCTTCTGGCTATGGCCATATCCGTCGCGCTGTTCTGCGCCGTCACCCTCGCCCTCGTGGCGGGGCTGGGGCTGTAGCATGGCGGCCGCCACCGACCGAGGGGGCCGCAAGGCGGGCAGGCTCGCGCTGCTCGCCGCCATGGGCCCGGGCATCCTGACGGCGCTGGCCGGCAACGACGCCGGCGGGGTCGCCACCTATTCCACCGCGGGAGCCACCTTTGGCTTTGGCATGCTCTGGACGGTGCCCCTCATGTGCCTGCTGCTCATCGTGGTGCAGGAGACCTCCGCCCGCATGGGCTGCGCCACCGGCAAGGGCTTCGCCTCCCTCATTCGCGAGCGCTTTGGCATTCGCATCTCCGCCGTCGCCATGCTGTCGCTCATCGTCTCCAACTTTGCCGTCACGCTTTCCGAGTTTGCGGGCATCGCCTCGGGCATGGCGCTCTTTGGGGTCCCCACCTGGGCCTCGGTTCCCATCGCCGCCATCACCACCTGGCTCTTGGCCGTGTCGGGGTCATACCGTCACATCGAGAAGATCCTCCTGGCCATTGGCCTCGTGTTCGTCACGTACATCGTTGCCGGGGTCATGGCGCATCCCGACTGGGGGGAGGCCCTTCGCTGCACCCTCGTTCCGCAGGCGTCCGCAGACCCCAGCTATATCTCGCTTTTGGTGGCAAACGTGGGAACGACCATCTCGCCTTACATGATCTTCATGGTGGCGAGCAACGTCGTCGAGAAGAACCTTGGCGCCTCGGACATCCCCGGGCAGCGGGCCGACAACGTGTCGGGTGCCATCTTTGCGGAGATAATCACCTGGTTCATCATCCTGACGACCGGTGCGGTCCTCTTTCCCGCCGGCATCCTGGTCAACAACGCGGCCGACGCCGCCCAGGCCCTCGTGCCCTTGGCCGGGCGCTATGCGTCGGCCATGTTTGCCGCAGGGCTCGTCGGCGCCTCGTTCTTGGCCGCCTGCGTCATGCCCGGCATCACCGCAGGGGCCCTCTGCGAGGCCTTTGGGTGGGAGCGCGGCATCAACCGGCGCTGGCAGGAGGCGCCAGTCTACTACGGCACCATCGCCCTCATCACGCTGGCGAGCGCGGGCCTCGTCCTGCTGCCCGGCGCGGACCTCTTTGGCATCATGATGGCGTCCCAGGTCATCAATGGCGTGCTGTTGCCCGTGCTGCTGCTGTGCATGGTCACCATCGCTGACGACCGCCACATCATGGGCGAGCACGCCAACGGGCGACTGTGGAGCGGCCTCACCTGGTTCACCATCATCGCCGTCATCATCCTGACGGTGGTCATGTTCGCCTTCATGGCCCTGGGCTACTAGCGCGCACCGCAAGACGCTCGCGAGGGTACGCCCGAGAGAGGCGCTCGGCGGCGCCTGGCTGTCGCAGCCGCGCTGCGGAAGCTACTTGCTGGCGCGCTTGTACTCGTCCATGAACGAGCCGAACATGCCCTTGGTCCTGCCCAGCTGTCGGCCCAGGGTCTTGCTCCCCTTGTCCAGCGCGCGAGCCGCCTTGTCATCCGCCTTCTTGGCGACGGCGGCGCCGCGGACCTTGGCGCGCGCGTAGCCCTCCCCGGCCTTGGCCGCCACGCCGCCCGTGAGCTCGGACGAGGCGACCTCGTCCGCCACGACCATGTAGCCCTTCGCATAGCCCCTAACGAGCGCGGCGGGAATGGGCAGGGCTCCAACGAGCGTCTGCGCCACGCCGCCGTCGCCCACGAAGAAGCACTCGACCTGCCCCGTCGTGGCGTCAAACGACGCGTCGCTCACAAAGCCCAGCTCGCGGCCGCCCTCGGTGCGCGCGTCCATGCCTGACCAGATGATGCAGCGGTCCCAGTCAAGGCCCAGGCGCGTCTGGGCCGCCTGGTCGGTCCCCTCCTCGAGGTTGGTGATGGCGAGCGTCTTGTCACGGCGCTCGAGGGCGTCGAGCGCCACAAAGACGTCGGGGCGCTTGATCATGCCGGCGATGTCGGGGCGGCGCACCATGACGCCCACCACGCGCGTCCCCTCGGGCGAGAAGACCGCCGTCTTCACGCGGCCAAAGCGTTTGCCTGCCCCGCCGCCCTTGGGAACAACCACCTTGAGCTTGTCGAGGTCACTCAGCCTCGTCATCATGCGCGCCTCCTCATATGCCCCATGGCCGCCCGCCCAGAGAGCCCTCGTGCCCGCGTCGGACAGAAGAGGGCGGACGGGGCGTGAGCGCCGCCCTCGTCCGCCCGCAGGCAGAAGCCATGACCGTGCCCCTCACACGCCTACGTGCCCGCTTACTTGCCTTCCTCGACGTCGTTGGGGTCCTCGGCCGTCGCGGCGTCGCCGTCAACGACCTCCACGTGGACCGACACCGCCTCCTGGACGTCGTCCTTGACGTCTTCCATGCCCTCGGCAACCTTCTCCGCGACGCTGTTGACGGCCTCCTGAACCTGGGACGACGTCGTGCTGACCGCGTCTGACAGCGACGACCTCAGCTGGTCCATGCGCTCGCGGGCCAAGTCAACCTTAGCGCGAAGCTCGTCGGTGGTGGCGTCCACGTTGGGCCGGACGCTGTTGATCTTGTCTCCCACGACGCGCGAGCTGCGCTCGTAGGTGTCCACCGCGCTGTCCCAGGCGTCGTTCATGGCGTCGGCCACCCGGGCGCGGCTCTCAGAGCCCGTTCGGGGCGCCAGCAGCAGTCCTGCCATCACGCCAGCCGCAGCACCAAAGATGCTGCCGACGACAAATCCAAGTGTTCCCCTTGCGCTCATGACGTCCTCCTGTCGTTAGTCAAGCTCATTCGGCCAAAGTTGGATGCCCTCAAAACCTCCGCTCGCATCTTGTGCGCACGCGACGCCCGCGGGACGCTCGGTCGCCGTGAGATGATCACCTCACTCTGTGGGGACCGGGAATATGCTCCTCGGGAGCGACGTCGTATTCGTCGTCACCCTCGTCCGCGGCGGCGGCCGTTGCGTCCCCCGACGCTTCGTCCTCCTCGGCGCCGTCTTCCTCTGCGTCGTCGCCACCTGCCACGACGCCTTCATCCGCCGCAGGCTGCAAGGCGCCCTCGTCCCCCCGGATGGCCGCGACCTCGCCCGCAACGAGGTTCTGCTGGGTGAAGGGAGAGGGGGCTGTCGCAGGGGGCTGGGGATGCATCAGCAGCTCCGCGAACTCGCTGTCGTAGGGCTCGTCCTCCGCGTCGGCGTCAAGGCCCTCGTCGGCGTCGGCGCTAACGCGCCGCTCGCCGGGACGCTGCGCGGGGATGCGGGCGGTGTCCGAGAGAGTGCTTCCGTCGGTCTGGGCGACGTCCGGCGGCTCGGGGCCGTCGGCTGAGGGAGCGCCCTCGACCGGCGTCGTCGCGTCGGGCTCGTCGCTTTGCCGGGTGGCGTCACCCCTGGCCTCGACGCGCGCCGCGGCCGCCTGCGCGGCAGCCTGCTCCTGGGCGATCTGCTCGGCAAGGTCGCGACGCCCCTGCCGGGAGCGACGCTCGGCCTCCTCTTGGGCGCGGGTCTCGGCCTCAAGGCGCTCGGCCTTTTCGCGCTCGGCCTGGCGGGCCGCCTCGACGTCCGCCTCCTCTTGGGCACGCAGGCGCTCCTGGGCCTCGTACTCGTCAAGATCCACCGCCCAGGACGGCGTCGCCGCCTTGCGCTCGTCAGCCTCCTCTTGGGCCCGGCGGCGGGCCTCCTTTTCGGCCTCAAGGCGGTCCGCCTCCTGGCGGGCACGGGCCTCGGCCTCAACCTCCGCGCGGGCCTCGGCGATCTCGGCCTCGCGCCGGGCGATCTCGGCCTCGCGCTGGGCGAGGGCACGCTGGTACTCGGCGTCAACCTCGGCCCTCAGGGCGTCCTCCACCTCCTGGCGGTAGGTCACCTCGTGAATCTCGCCGATGTTCTGGACCATGCTCGTGAGGCCCGACACGATGGCCTCAACGTCGGGCGCCGGTTCGGCTCCGCCGCCAAAGGCCCAGTTGGCGATCCACACGGCGCTCGAGAGCGCCCCCATGACCAGCACGTCGTCGGGGCAGGAGAGCTCGATGTCAAAGCTGCGCTCGTCTTCCTCCACCGGGTAGGTCTTGCCCGAGCTTATGTCGGCGGAGGCGCTCGACTGCGAGAGGAGCTCCACGGTCATGTGCTCAAGCAGGTGGGCAATCTCGGTGTCGCCCATGACCCCCTTGAACGACTCGTCCCGGTCGCCCATGCACACATGTTCCACGATATGCGGCATGAGGTAGTAGATGCGCGTGGTGGCCACGAGGTCGTCGCTGGTCATGAGCGGCGCGTCCTGCGTGACGTAGATGCGCGCCGTCAGGTTCTCGAGGCCAACCTTGACGCGCTTGATTTCGAAAAGTGCCATGGGACGGGACCTTCCCCTTGCGCTCGCTTGTACGCAGCCATTGTACCAGTGCCCACGCCACCACGCCCCGTGGGCGCGGTGAGGGGCCTACGAGGCGGCGTCGGCATCCCGTGAGGCGCCAGGCTCCTCAGGGACCTCGTCGTCACGAGGCTCGGGCGCGCTCACGCGCAGCATGGACACGCGCCGGCCGCGCATGGACTGCACGTGAAACGTGTAGCCGTCGATCACAAACTCGTCTCCGGGGCGCGGCAGGCCGTCCGCCACGTCGATGACGAAGCCGGCGATGGTCTCATACTCCTCGGAGTCCTCGATGGGCCAGCCCAGCTCTATGGAGTCGTCAATGGGAAAGCGCCCGTCAACGAGCCACTCCCGGGCCCCCAGCTGGGTAAGGTATTTGTTGTCGGGGTCAAACTCGTCCTCGATCTCGCCGACAATCTCCTCGACGATGTCCTCGACCGTGATGACGCCCGCCGTGCCGCCGTACTCGTCCACGACGATGACCATCTGGTCGTGGGCGCTGCGCATCTCGGAGAGCAGGGGGATGATGTCCTTGGTGTCCGGGACGAAGTCGGGCTTGCGCATGTGGCGGCGGATGCTGTCGGCCTGGGCGTGGTCGTCGAGCACGGGACCGATGAGGTCCTTGATGTGGGCTATGCCCACGATGCGGTCAAGGTCCTCGTGATACACGGGAACGCGCGAGTAGCCCGTCCGGCGCATGACGGCGAGCACGTCGCCCACCGAGCTGTCGTCCTCCATGAACGTGACGTCAACGCGCGGGATCATGACCTCGCGGGCCTTGGCGTCGCCCAGGTCGATGACGTCGTGAATCATGGACTTTTCCTCGTCCGTGAGCTCGTCGGAGCCCCTGACCAGGTAGCGGATTTCGTCCTCAGAGACGTCCTGCCTGTCGTCGGTGCTCTTGATGTGCAGCAGGCGGGCGAGGCCGTTTGCCGTGGAGGCCGTCAGCGCCACGAGGGGGCGCGTGAGCACCGCAAAGCCATTGATTGGGCCGACGACGCGCTTTGCCACGGCCTCGGCGTCCGCCATGGCGATGCGCTTGGGGACGAGCTCTCCCACCACGATGGAGAAGTACGACACCACGAGCGTGATCAGGACCGTCGCCAGGGCCTCGGAGAGGTGGGCCTCCACGCCCCACAGCGCGATCTGGGCGCCCAGGGGACCCGACAGGCTCGTGGCGGCAAAGGCCGAGCTGAAGAAGCCCAGCAGGGTGATGGCAACCTGGATGGCGGCAAGGAAGTGCGCCGGGTCCTCGACGGCCACGGAGGCGATGGCGGCCCGTTGGTCGCCCTCCTCGGCGTCGTGGTCCAGCAGGGCCTTGCGCGCCGTCGAGAGCGCCATCTCTGACATGGAGAAGTACCCGTTGGCGATGGTGAGAAGGACGGTCACCACTATGGAGATTGCGATGTTCATGCGCCTGGGCGCACCTTTCGTAGCGGCGGGGCGGCGGGGCGCAGCGACCGCCCCGGCAGGGAGGCTTCCTCGTCCATGGTAGCAGAACGAGGCGGCGGCGCCGGCACGGGCGGCGGGCGCGGAATCTCGGCGCAGTCGCGCCGGAACGTCAACGGCCGCCTTGGCCCCTCGGGGCGCCAAGCGCCTCGCGCGCCGTGCGCACGAGATACGAGAGCTCCTCCACCCTGAGCGCCGCAGCCAGCAGCAGGTAGGCGGCAGAGAACGTTACGAGCTGCGCCAGGATCGTGACCCAGGGGCCCAGCGCCAGCGCACCCAGCGGCGTCGCGCAGAGCGCCGCTGCGGCCGCCAGGCCAAAGGCCGGAGCGATGTCGCGCAACTGATGAAGATAGGAGTACCCCACGATGCGCTTGTTGGGGAAGGCGTTGATGAAGGTGCAGAAGACGTTGGAGAGGGCCGCCCCCACCACGATGGCGTCGATGCTCCTGAGCCCAAAGGCGGCGACGAGCAGGATGCCGAGGCCCACGACCACCTTGACGACCTCGAGCCTGAGAAACACGTCGCTGCGACCCATGCCGTTGAGCACCTGCAGGTTGGTGGTGTGGATGGGCAGCAGCGCATAGGCGAGGCAGTAGAGCTGAAGGTAGGGCACGGCGGGCCCCCACTGCGCCCCGAGGAGCGCCGGCACCAGCCGAGGGGCCACCAGGGCAAACCCCGTCATGGCCGGCACGACGAAGAAGGTGCTCGTCTTGAGCGCGCGACGCATGAGCCGACGCACCAGGGCCACGTCACCCTGCACGCGCGACACGGCGGAGAGCATCACCGGCTGGATGACACTGTCGAGAAGGGTGCCCAGCTGCTGGGGGTACTTCTTGCCCTGTGACACCAGGCCCAGCTGAGACCCCGTGAACACGCGGCCTATGACGAGGTCCGAGACGCTCTGGTTGGCCTGGTCGAGCAGGCCCGACGCTAGGAGCTTCCAGCCAAAGCCAAAGAGGCGACGGGCCCGGTGGGGCACAAAGACGGCCCGCGGCTTCCAGGGGATCTGGGCGGCGAGCACCGCGCACTTGGTGAGCTGGTAGGACAGCTGCTGCACCACGAGGGCCCAGAGCCCGCCCCCCATGAGGGCGCAGCCTATGCCCAGGACGCCGGAGGTCGCGGCCGCGCTCACCGTGGAGCGAAAGGTCTTGTGAAACTCCAGGTTGCGGGCGACGATGGCCTCCTGGATGGCGTTGAACGCGTTGATGACCAGCACCAGCACCAGCACGCGCAGCGGCCACAGCATGTCGGGCATGCGATAGAACCCCACGACGGCGGGGGCGGCAAAGAAGACGAGCGCGCACAGGGCCGCCGAGACCACGAGGCTCATCCAGAACACGGTGTCGTAGTCGTCCCGCGAGATGTCGGGCGCCTGGATGATGGCCGTGTTGAGCCCCGACTGCACGATGACGTTGCCCACGTTCACAAAGACGAGCATGATCGCCAGGGAGCCAAACTGGGTGGGCGAGAGCAGACGCGCCATGACCACCTGGACCACGATCTGGATGACCGCGGAGCCCCCCTGCTCAAAGAGCTTCCAGAACAGGGACGTGATCGTCCGCGACTTGAGGTCCTTCTGTGCCATGCGGCCCCTTCTCCCAAGATGTCCCGTGGCGCGTGTTCCCTAGATTCTAGGCGAGAAGGGAGGGCGTCCTGGCGCGGCGGCCAGAACGCCCTCCCCCACGCGTCTCACCAAAGCGCGCCTGACGCTACCTGCCTTCCGCGCGACGGCGGGCGTACTCCTGGGCAAGCTCCTCCTGGACGTCGTGGGGCACCTGCTCGTAGCCCGACACCTCCATCTCGAACTCGCCCGTGCCGCGCGAGAGGGAGCGCAGGCGCGTGGCGTAGTCGGTGACCTCGGCATACGGAACCGTTGCCTCGACGGTGGTGTGGCCGGCCTGGGCCCCCTGCCCCGAGGTGGCGCCCATGCCCTCGACGCGACCGCGCGAGGCCGAGATGTCGCCCATCACGGAGCCGGCATAGCTGTCGGGCACGGTGACGGACAGGTGCGCCATGGGCTCAAGCAGCACGGGCTCGGCCTGGGCGACGGCCTTCTGGAAGCCGATGCGCGCCGCCGTCTTGAAGGCCATCTCGTTGGAGTCGACGGGATGATAGGAGCCGTCGTACACGGCGACCTTGACGTCAATCATGGGATAGCCCGCGACGACGCCGTCGGTCATGGTCTCCTGGACGCCCTTGTCGACGGCGGGAATGTAGTTGCGCGGGATGTGGCCGCCCACGACCTCGTCCACGAACTCGTAGCCCGCGCCGGGGTTGGGCTCGACGCGCAGCCAGCAGTCGCCGTACTGGCCGGCGCCGCCCGTCTGCTTCTTGTGGCGTCCCTGGGCGCTGGCGACGCGGCGGATGGTCTCGCGATACGGAATGCGCAGCTTGACGGTGTGAGCCTTGACGCCCGTGCGCTCCTCCAGCCGGTCGAGGAGCACGGAGACCTGCGCCTCGCCGATGGCGGATACCACCGTCTGACCGGTGTCCTCGTCCCTGGTGACGCTCAGCGTCGGGTCCGCGTCGGCGCTCTTCTCGAGGAAGGCGTACAGCTTGCCCTCGCTGCCGCGCTCGTCAGCCTCTATCGCCGCGCGATACAGCGAGTTGGGGAAGCGGAAGGCGGCCGCCTCGACCTTGCCGGTGACCGAGAGCGTGTCGCCGGTGAGGGCGTCGAGCTTGGGCACCACGCAGACGTCGCCGGCGGCGACTTCCTGCAGGTCGCGAGTCTCGCGGCCCATCATCTGATACAGGTGGCTCAGGCGCTCCGACTTGCGCGTGCGGGCGCAGGTGAGCTCGGTGCCCGGCCTCACCGTTCCGGCCAGCACCTTGATGAAGGACAGCTTGCCGTTCTGCTGGTCCTGGAGGCTCTTGAAGACGAAGGCGACGGGCCTGTCGTCGTCCGGCGAGATGTCCAGCTCCTCGCCGTTGACCAAGGGGACGCGGCCGTAGTCGGCCATGGTGGGGAACCACGCCGCGATGCCCTCCATGAGCGCGATGACGCCCTCCTCCTTGACGCAGGAGCCCGCGAACACGGGCACGAAGACGCGGTCGATGATGGCCTTGGCGAGCAGGCCCTCGAGCTCCTCGGTGGTGACGGGCTCGCCCTCGAGGTACTTCATCATGAGCTCGTCGTCGGCCTCCACCACAAGCTCCACGAGCTGGTCGTGGGCATGCCGGGCGGCGTCCAGGTAGTCGGCGGGCACCTCGCCCACCACGGGCTTGCCATCCTCGAGATGGCGCGACGTCAGATGGATCACGTCGATGATGCCCGCGAACGCGTCGCCCGACCCTATGGGCATCGTGACGGCGGCAAGGCGATTGCCGTAGCGCTCCTGGGCGGTCAGAAGGGCGGTGTCCCAATCGGCGTCGGGGCGGTCGAGGCGGTTGATGAAGAGGGCCCGGGCGATGGAGAGGTCCTCCGCCGCATACCAGAGCCTCGTGGTGATCGTGCCGGGGCCGGACGCGGCGTCCACGACGAAGACGGCCGTCTCGGCGGCGGCCAGCGCGCCGTAGGCGTCGCCCACGAAGTCGGGATAGCAGGGGGCGTCAAGGACGTTGATGCGGCAGCCGTCATACTCCACCGGCGCGATGGTGGTCGAAATGGAGAAGCCGCGCGCGCCCTCCTCGGTGTCATAGTCGAGCGTGGGCTTGGTGCCGGCGTGGCCTCCCAGGCGGGTCGTCCTGCCCGTCAGGTGGAGCATGGCCTCGGCCAGCATGGTCTTGCCCACGCCGCCTTGGCCCACGAGAGCGAGGTTCTTTACCTTGGTGCTTGCAGCCATGTTCCCTCCTCAAGCCCGTCTCGCCCCATGCGGGGGCAGGGCATCAGTACGACACGATGCCTTCAACATATCCGTGGCCCCGGACCGCCAACCCCACGTTTCGGGCGACGCGGGCAAGGGCGCCGCAGGCGCGACGTGTGCCCGTCAGATCGCCCCTACCAGCGGCGGACCTTCTCGACGTTCTCGCGGATGTGCGCACAGCTGGCGTGGAACTTCTCCTGCTCGCGCTCGTCCAGGGCCAAAGGAAAGAGGCTCTCGGCGCCGTTCGCGCCGACCACGGCGGGCAGCGAGGTGTATATGCCGCTCTCGCCGTAGACATCGTCCAGAAGGACGCCGCAGGGGGTGATGAGCTTGGAGTCCTGGATGACGGCCTTCACGATCTCCGTGGCGGCGTTGGCCACGGAGTACTCGGTGCAGCCCTTGCCGGCGTAGGTCACGTAGCCGCCCTGGCGGGCGGCGTCCTCGATGGCGTCCTTGTCAAACGTGAAGCGCTCGGGGTCGCTCCTCTCAAGCTCGGCCAGGGGCGTGGCGCCAAAGGACACGTGCGACCAGGCGGCAAACTGCGAGGCGCCGTGCTCGCCGAGCATCCAGCTGGTGATGGAGGTGGGGTTGTAGCCCGTGACGTCGGCAAGGGCGTGGCGCAGGCGGGCCGAGTCGAGCGCGGTGCCCGACCCGATGACGCGGCGCGGGTCAAGCTCCGCCAGCTTCCAGATGAGGGTGGCCACGACGTCGCAGGGGTTGGCGATGGTGACGATGACGCCCTCGTAGCCCTTGAGGCGGGGCGCCCACGACGCCGTCTCGTCCGAGGTGCAGAACAGCTCGCCGTCGCGGTTGCCGGCGGCCTGGGCTATGTGCCCTGCGGCGTTGACCACGACGTCGCAGCATATGAGGTCCTCGTAGCGGTCGTGACAGTTGTACACACGCGCCTGGCGGGGGTAGAAGGGCATGGCGTCCTGCAAGTCGTTGACCTCGCAGGCGACCTTGCTCTCCTTCACGTCAACGCAGTAGAGCTCCGCCGCCAGTCCCTGATAGAGAATCGCGTTTGCCACGTGCGCTCCCACGTGGCCCATGCCGATGATGCCGATCTTCGTTACTGCGCTCATGATTCTCCATTCCTCGTCATGTGAACGTGTTGATGGTCCCCGGTGTGCGGAACTGGCGCGCCGGGCTCCTCTGGCACCGAAACGCCTGGCGTTTCGGCCGGCGCGGGGGGCGCCTATGGCGTCGCTGGGGGCTCCGCGGCAGGCCCGTCCGCTCGCGCCGGGCGGGCCTCGACCACGTTTGGCGTGTATCCCGGCAGGAACTTCTCCTCGTAGAACGACTTGGGGATGCTCACGGGATACCGGCCGTTAAAGCAGGCCGCACAGTAGCCGCGGTCGGGCACGCAGGCCAGGAGCCCCTCGATCGAGAGAAAGGCCAGCGAGTCGGCGCCGATGTAGTCGCGCACCTCCTCGACGGACTTGTTGGCGCTGATGAGCTGGTCCTGCGTGGCCGTGTCGATGCCGTAGAAGCAGGGCCACACGACCTCCGGCGACGCCGAGCGCAAGTGCACCTGGGTGGCGCCCGCCTCGCGTAGCATGCGCACGATCTGCTTGGACGTGGTGCCGCGCACCACCGAGTCGTCCACCATGAGCACGCGCTTACCGGCCACCGCGTCGGCCAGGGCCGTCAGCTTGAGGCGCACGCCCCGCTCGCGCAGCTCCTGGGTGGGGGCAATGAAGGTGCGCGCCACGTAGCGGTTCTTGATGAGCCCCGTGCCAAAGGGCAGGCCCGCCTCGGCGGCAAAGCCCTCGGCCGCCGGCGTGCCGCTGTCGGGAACGCTGATGACCAGGTCGACATCGGCGGGCGCCTCGCGGGCGAGCTGGCGGCCCATCTCGTGGCGAACCTTATAGAAGGACCTGCCGTCCTGCACGGAGTCGGGGCGCGAAAAGTACACGTCCTCAAAGATGCACGTTGCCTCGCCCCGCTGGGCGACGCCCTCCTCGCTGGAGATCCCCTCGTCCGACACGCGCAGCACCTCGCCGGGACGCACCTCGCGCACGAAGCGGGCGCCCACGATGGACAGGGCGCAGGTCTCGCTGGCGACCACCCACTCGCCCTCGCCGAGCCTGCCAAGGACCAGCGGCCTGATGCCCAGGGGGTCCCTAAAGGCGTAGAGCGCGTTCTCGCGCACGAGCACCACGGCGTAGCCGCCGCGCACGAGCTGCATGGTGCGACGGATGCCCTGCCTCAGGTGGCTCGTCCTGCTCGTGAAGTAGCCTATGAGACGGGCCATGACCTCGCTGTCGGTGTCCGAGCGAAACGGGATGCCCGCGTCGATGAGCTTGTGGCGCAGCTCGTCAAAGTTCACGAGGGTGCCGTTGTGGGCCAGGGCGATGACCACGTCACCGATGGTGGAGAGGTGCGGCTGCGACGACTCCCAGCCCTTGGCGCCCGCCGTCCCGTAGCGGCAGTGGCCGATGGCCACCTTGCCCTGCATGGCCTGGAGGTCCTCGTCCTTGAAGACCTCGGTGACAAGCCCCAGGTCCTTGCGGACGAGCACCGTCTTGCCGTTGCCCACCGCGATGCCGGCGGAGTCCTGGCCGCGATGCTGTAGGGCCCTCAGGGCAAAGTAGGTCATGCGCGACACGTCCTGACCGGGGGCCCAGATGCCAAAGACGCCGCACTCCTCGTGCAGGCCGGTCATGCCGGCGTGATGCTCGGCCGCGTCGCAGGCGGTCATGGACGATGCTCTCATCGCGTCCCCTTTGCGCAGGCTAGAATGGTGGATGCAACGCATCTAGTGTACGGCAAGCCCCAGCGCGGGCCGGGCATGCGTCGGAAGGTCGTAACATGGGATATCGCACCTACACCTGCCCCATCGCCCGCCGCTGCGGAGGATGCGAGTGGCTCTCGGTGCCCTATCCCATCCAGCTTCGTCGCAAGCAGAAGTCCTTGGAGAGGCTCTTTGGGGACATCTGCCACGAGGACGGCTGCCAGATATCGCCCGTCCGTGGCATGGAGGACCCCCGCGCCTTCAGGATGAAGGCGGCCGCGCCCTTTGCCCCCGGCCCAAAGGGGCGCATACGCACGGGCTTTTATGAGGGAGGCTCGCATCGCATAGTCTGGTGCGAGCGCTGCCTGGTGGAGGACGAGCGGGCGCGGGCGGTCCTCAACGACGTGGCGCGCGTGGCGGAGCGCCTGGGCATTGCCGCCTACGACGAGGATCGCGGTACCGGCGTGCTCAGGCACGCGGTCCTTCGCTGCGGCCATGCCACGGACGAGACGCTGCTGACCCTGGTAACCAACGGCGAGCGGCTCCCCCGCGCGAGGCGCTTCGTGCGGGAGTTGCTCAAGCGCCACGGCGAGCTCACGAGCATCGTCCAGAACGTCAACACCCGACGCACCAACGCCATCCTGGGCCAGCGCTGCCGGACGCTGTACGGCCCCGGCATCATGCGCGACCGGCTGTTGGGCTGCACGTTTGAGATAGGCCCCACGAGCTTCTACCAGACGAACCCGCGGCAGACGGAGCTGCTGTACTCCCTGGTCGCTGAGGGCGCGCGCCTCTCTGGGGGCGAGAGGGTCCTTGACGCCTACTGCGGCTGCGGCACCATCGGCATCTGCCTGGCCAAGGCCGTGCGGGAGGCAGAGCGCCCCCAGGTGCGCGTGACGGGCGTCGAGCAGGTCTCGGGTGCCGTGGCGAGCGCGCGGCGCAACGCCGCGGCCAACGGGCTGAAGGACTGCTGCACCTTTGTGAACGCCGACGCCACGGAATACCTGCGCCGGGCCGCCGTCGCTGCCGGAGGGGCCACGCCGGACGGGGACGGCAGGTTTGACGTCGTGGTCATGGACCCGCCGCGCGCGGGGTCCACACCCGCCTTCATCGCCAGCGTCGCGGCATGCGCGCCGAGGACGGTCGTGTACGTGAGCTGCAACCCCCAGACGCAAGTTCGCGACCTGGCCGAGCTGCGCCGGCACGGCTACCGCGTGACCGACGTCACGCCAGTGGACATGTTTCCGCACACCAAGCACGTGGAGACGGTCTGCTTATTATCAAAACTTGATGTCAGAGTCTCAGAAAGAAAAGCTGTATAAAAATACTTGAATATCACTATAATTCAGAGCTTAATTATATATTTTATCCTTTAAACCCTGTATATTTATTAAAATCAAAAATCACGATAAATTCAGTGCTAACACGACTTTTAAACAGATTCCGCAAACGCTGTTTTGATATACCAGTAATAGATTTCGCAAGTTTTACGATTTTCCATTGAAAACAAACACAGGCAGAAATATGATGTTAACCTCACCTAACATATGAGAGAGGCCGTGTGGCTGCTTATGTTGAATTAGAAATTCTTATCGCCAACACGATGAGCGAGTCGGATTTTAAAAAGGCGCTTGAAATCTCCCGAAGGCTTTATTAAAAAAGGAAATGGGCCGTGAAAAGAACTGAGCATTTACCAATTTTCGGCATAGGCCCTGTGTGTGTTGCTTCCATTATTTTACCGACACTTGTGGCGGTGCTGTTAAGGAATAATCACATATTTAAGTCAGGAAGACTGACAGCTCTACGAATACCACTAATCATTGTTGGAGTATTTTTTATCATTTTTTCTGCTTATATATGGATACAAGCTGTCATAATATCAAAACTTGATGAAAATATCAAAAAGAACAATTTGATAACATCAGGAATTTATGCCTGGGTCAGGCATCCGGTTTATTCTGCTTTTATGCTTCTATGCACGGGCATTCTTCTTGTTGTTGGCAATGCCTGGTTCTTCATCCTCCCGTTTCTTTACTGGCAGCTCTTGACTGTGTTCATGAAACATACCGAGGAAAAATGGCTGAAAGATTGGTACGGCAAGGCCTATGAAGAGTACTGCAGGCGCGTTAACCGCTGTTGGCCACGGGTGCCGAAAAAATCAGAAAAGAGCTGGCGAAAAGAATCTGAGGGTTCATGAATTTGGACAAGAAGAGATAGGTATGGCTTTCAATTAGATGGTAAATAAAACGGAGGACAAAATGACTTTAACGTATAAGGTAGCAGCAAGCATGGTAAGACTTCTGGGCGTAAAAAACATATTCAAAAAGTCCAAGGAAGATATATTAGAGTTTGCTAAAAAACAAAATGCAAGGTCTACCTTTGATATTGGCAAGGCGCTAAAAAGGGCCCGCAGAAAGAACTATTTTCTCTTCGACAGAAACGTAATGGGGCATAGGATTCTAACTTATCAAAAAAATGAAAATCCAGCAAAAGGAGCGGTACTTTATCTTTTTGGTGGAGGAATGATCACGGGACCTGACAAGTTAGATTTTTCTCTCTCAGAAAGAATAATGGAACAAACGGAAAAAGACGTCTGGTTCTTATTCTACCCCCTTTGCACGGCAGATAAAAATATAAAAGAGACGTATGAAGTTTGCTTTGAAACGTATAAAGTCATGACAAAGACCTATAAGGCAGAAAATATAAGAGTATTGGGCTTCTCATCAGGAGCCTGCTTGGCCATTGGGATCTCTTTACATAACAACTTCCTGGGCAAGCCTTTGCCGATGCCCGGCAAGATTATTGCAGTTTCTCCAGGCGGACTTCCAAATAATAACTGCGCTGAAAGTAACGAGATTTGGGAAAAACTAGAGGCGCTCAGCCCAAAAGATATCATGATCGATCCTGCCTACTTCAACACCGCGAGAGAGATAATGGCAGGGAAGGAAGATGTGCCTGAATATATGCTTGATGGGACAAGCGGAAACTTTTCGGATTTTCCAAAGACCTATTTTTATTACGGTGAAAATGAGTGCCTGTATGCCTACGCGGAATATTTTGAAAAAGCAATGAAAAAATATGATGCCCTGCCTGAGGTTGTTGTAGGGGAGGGGATGTGCCACTGCTACCCCTTGCTAAGATTTTTTAGAGAAGGCCGAGAGGCGCAGGATAAAATCATTGAATTATTAAAGTCTTAATATAAGTACGAAAGTGGAGACGTAAAGATATGAGAAGCCAGGACCATTATCTATGCGAGGGTAGCTCAAGGTAACGCATGAAATGTACGGAAAGAAAGGGTTGGAAAACCCATGCTTCTAATTGAAGCCGCCATTTTATGTTCTTCATTTTTTTGTCATGTTTTTTAGGTACTGGCACAGACGAGAAAAATTTAAGGAATTACCTGTCCTATCCTGATGAAGTTCAAAAGCGAATCAAAGGGATCGAAGAATATCGAGGAAAATATAAGGAAACGGACAGATTCACCACCTAGTTTATACATTTTCTACTATTTGCTGTTTTATTTTTAATTTTTGGAATAGCAATACGTCAAACGAACGTTGTGCATAACTTCATAGTTGATAACGGTGTAGATGCCCGTCACCGATGACGTCCGGAGGCCGTTGGTGGCGGGCAGCGCTTCATCAGCTCCTGCACCGCAAACTTTCCGCTCGCGGCGGCGAGGGGCAGCCCGCCGCCGGTCTGAACCCATTGGCTGGCAAGAAACAGGTTCCTCAGGCCTGGTACGGTACTCTTGACGTACAGCGGCTTGTATCCTTTGAGAGCGTTGAAGCTCATGTAGGCTCCCTGATACGCACGGCACCATCGGGCAAAGGTTAACGGGCTGTAGGTGTTCAGCAGGACAAGCCTTCCCCTTACTGCGGGAAAGCGACTTTCGATGCGCTGTCTGAGGGTCTCAGCCAAGGCACGTTTTTCTTCCTCATAGGTTGTCTTTGACAGGGAGCTCCAGTAGGCAAACGAGCTGTTGTTCAATAGCACGTTGCACTGAATCACCCGCTTGTCGGCAGGAAACAGCGTCTTGTCGTAATCGTACAGCCGTATGCCGCACAGGTCTTTGCTTTCTCCGGCCACCGTGTAGGGCTCGCAGGAAAACACCACCGACCCCTTGGGAAGATGCAGGTCATCCTCTCCCAGGACGCCAAAGGCTGCCTGGTAGCCGGTGTTGGCCACATATCCTTCGGGGTGTTCGTACATGGTTCTTAGGTTCCTGTCCAGATATGTTTCGGACAGAATCTTATAGAACAGCTGGTACGGATCGGCGGCCCATACAAAGGCCTCGCCGGTGATCGTCCGGGCGTCTTTCAGCTGCACGCCGCATAGACGCCGCGCGTCAACCTTGGCGGCGGTCACGTCGGCGTTGCACTCAACTGAGCCGCCCAGGCTTTGATAGCGTTCCAGCATTCTCCTTACCATTCCGACAGAACCGCCCTGCGGTATGCCGGCGCTGCCGCTTGAATAAAAGGCGTAGGAGGTAAGCAAGGTGATCGCGAGGAAGTCCTTGGGGAAAAAGGCGCCCATCATGCGCCTGATCAAGGGATTGTTGAACCTTTCTACCAACTCGGCAATCGTCAGGCTCCCATAGGTCTGATAGGCCCTTGAGCCCCCCCTCATGCCCATGGCCATTTTTAGAAACTGGAACACGTTCATATGGGCCACAGACGTCTCGCAAGGTGGCTGTATGCACTCAAGCTGTCGCACCGAATCAAAGAAGGCATTAATCTCCCGTGCGTCTTCTGGCGCGACGGAAAGAAGCTCCGCCCTACTTTTTTCAAGGTCCCTGGCAAACGTCAGGGTTCTGCCTTCGGCTTGCAAGGTATAGAAGGCTGGTTCGTAGTAAAGGTCAACATCGGCAGTCAGCACGCCCAGCTCGCTCCAGAGCTGATGCAGAGGGTTTTCCTTGTTGCATCCAACAAGCCAATGTATACAGTTGTCGATATGATAGCCCTGGCGATTCCAGCCTGTGCACTCACCGCCGACCATCTGGTTCTTTTCGAGGATTAGCGTCTTATAACCTTGTTCTTGAGCTAGGATTCCGGCGCTTAAGCCAGAGATTCCTCCGCCTACAATCACAAGATTATTCATATCTCCGCACCTCTCTACGTATTGCGTCAATTATACGCCGCGCGCCAGGTACGAGAGCGCGACCCTGCGGCACCTTGCGTATACTTTGTATGAAAGGTAGGTTTTTTCATACAAAGGAACCCTACTGCATGAGGGAGGACGCCCATGAAAGCACAAGTCTCAGCGTCAACGCATGACCAGCCCTCACCTGACGAGGGCGGCGGGCACCGGGGTCTGTACGTGTGGACAGCAAAGGTGGGCACCAAGGGGCAGATCGTTCTTCCCAAGGAGTCCCGTGACGTGTTCAACATCGCCAGCGGAGACACGGTGCTGCTGCTAGGTGACGTCAGGCGAGGCATCGCGCTCCTGAGCGGCGCGCAGATGGAAGAGGCGCTCCTGCGGGTTCACGGCGCCATGGAAGAGGGGTCCGATCTCCCATGAGGGCCCTCAGGGTCATCCTGGCGGTTGGCGCCATGCTCTGCCTCGCGGCAGCTGGCCTGGCCTGGCACACGCTCACCTATGACTACGGCAACGACCGGTTCATGGCGTCACGTGGCGCCCAGCTTGGCTTTGCCGAGAAGACCTACCAGACCCCCGACGGGCGCACGATCGCCTATCTGGAGGGTCCGGACGCTGGCGAGCCGCTGCTTCTGATCCATGGGCAGATGGTCTCCAAGGAGGACTACGCCAAGGTCCTGCCCGAGCTGTCGCGCCGCTACCACGTCTTTGCCGTGGACTGCTACGGCCACGGCGGATCGTCCAAGGACCCCAGCGCCTACAACATCACCACCATCCGCGACGGCCTCGTTGACTTCATGGATGACGTCATTCGGGCAAGGACGCTCGTCGCGGGCCACTCCTCCGGCGCCCTCATTGCCGCCGCCGTTGCGGCCGCCGCCCCAGGCCAGGTGAGCGGCCTTTTGCTTGAGGACGGCCCCTTCTTTTCGACGGAGCCGGGCCGGGCGCAGAACACGCTCTCGTACAAGGAGTTCCGGACGATACACGACTTTCTCGCCCAGGACGAAGAGACCAACTACACTCGCTACTACCTCTCGCACAGCTACATGAGCACGCTCTTTGACAGCGGGGACGGCAATACCTGGGAGCCGTTGGTCAAGCGGCCGTTTTCCGAGCGCATAGACGAGGGCGGCGGCGGCATGCCCATCGTGTGGTACTACCCTCCCGAAGTCGGCCTCAATAGCCTGGTCTTTCTGACGCGCAATCTCCAGGATGGCACGGGTGCCTATGACCTACGTTTTGGGGACGCCTTTTATGACTTCTCCTGGTTTGTTGGATTTGATCAGGAGCAGACCCTGCGGCAGATATCCTGCCCCACGCTCATCCTCCACGTTGCCCCGTCAAGCGCGACCGCCCCGAGCTATTACGACCGGCGGGGGGTCCTCATCTCGGCGATGGACGAAGATGACGCGCGGCGCGTTCACGCGCTCATAGCGAGAAGCGAGCTTGTTGAGGGATACGCCTCGCGTCATGACATTCACGACGAGCTTCCCCAGGAGTACGTCGATGCCGTCAATCGGCTGGCGAACACGGCCGGCGGCCGGTAGCGCCGTATGGCGCGCGGCGGCCGGTTACCCGACCGCCGCGTCTTGCTCACGTCTTTGCGGGCCCCGGTCCCACGTTGACCGGACCCTGACTTGTGCCGCCCGGCCTACGCGCGCTTCTTGTGCCGGCGCCCCCTACGGGCAAGAAGGGTCCCACCACCGATGAGGCCCAGCGCGCAGGCGGCAAGATAGCCTGCGGCGGGGCTGGTATCGTCATCGGTCCTGGGAAGCGCGACCTGGGCGGGCTTTGGCTCGGGATAGACGTTGGTAAAGACGGCGCCGGCACCACCCTGCGCCGAACCCAGGTCAACGTCCCGCACCGCGCCGTCGCGCGTGACCGTCATCGTGCTCTTGGTCACCTTGAGGACGCCCGCACCAATGTCCTCGACCGTCACCGTGAGCGTGTACGTCGCGTCGTCGTAGGCACAGCTGGCATCACCCTTGGTCTCGGTGAGCGTATAGGTGTAGGTGCCGGGCATGGTGAAGGTGATCTGGCCAAACGTCGTGGAGCCCTCGCCCGTCACGTGCACGACCTTGCTGCCGTCCGTGGCGTCCGCGGGCATCGGGAAGGCCGGATCCGTGGGCCTCAGGACAAACTCAAAATTGTCGGGCGTCACGGGAGCCGGGCCCTCGATGCGCTTCCGCGCGAGGGGCTCATAGCTCGTGGGCGTGGGGGCATAGGTGTTGGTGACGGTGAAGCCCTCCTGGATGCTGCCCTCGATGCCGTCCGTCAGATAGCCGGCGATGGGATCCTCGGTCACGGCGTAGTCGATGGGCACGCCGTTGACGTACTCGGGAAGGTCCGCAAACTCGTGGCGCCAGCCGGAGGCCTCGTCCATCGTGACCGCGTCAACCTCCTCGCCGTCGGCAAGCAGGTGAATCGTGACGCTCTTGGCGGCCGGGCCCACCCACTTCTTCTGGACGGGAATGGTAACGGTGCCGGTAAGAGTGTTGGTGATCGAGGCGGTGTCCTTCTCGACAGTCGCCGGCTGCGTGGCCTCGTAGTGCTCCACCGCGTCCTCGGTGACGGTGTAGGTGATGGCCTTGCCGCCGGCATTTACGCGCACGGAGCCAAAGCTGCCCTTCCAGCTGCCGTCCGGGCCGGCGACGAGCGCCAGTGACTTGACCTTGGTGCCGTCGGCCAGCAGGTTCAGGGTGATGGACGAGGGACGCAGGCTCCGTCCGTCGTTGTCATCGACCCAAGTCTTGGTGACGTTGATGATGCGCTCGGCCGGCTTGTGGGTGTTGGTGATGGTAAAGCCCTTGGACTGCGAACCCGTGACGGAGCAGCTATAGCCCTTAGGCACCGCGGTCTCCGCGACGCTGTAGGAGATGGCCTTGCCGTCGCCGTCATAGGTGTCAAGGCCCTCAAACGAGAAGGCCCAGGAGTCCGTCGCCGTGAGCGTGGCGGTCTTGCCCGTGTCTTTGCCGTTGGCGCGCAGGCTCACAGTCACGCTCTCGGGCCTGATGCCGTCCTGGTCGTTGGCGTCATCCCAGACCTTGGAGCCCTTGATCTGAATCTTGGGGTTGACGAGCTTGTTGGTGACGGAGCGGCCGTCCGCCCCGTAGGTCACGGCAAAGTCCTTGGACGCCAGCGTCAGCGTGCCGTCCTTCTCGCCCTGCTCGCGCACGGTGTAGACGTAGGCCTTGCCGGCGCCGTCGTACAGCACCAGCCCCTCAAACGTGGCCTGCCAGTTTCCGGCGGCGTTAAGGGTCCGGGTTGTGCCGGTGGCGACGCCATCGCGCAGGAGCTCGAGCGTTACGAAGAGGTTGGCCGTGCCCTGGGGCGAGATGCCCGCCCAGGTCTTAGTGACGGTCAGGTCCTTGGTGGGAACGAAGACCCAGCGCCCGTAGACGGTCTCGTCCTTGCGGATGTTGAGCGTGGTGATGATGTCGGTGCCGTCCTGCTCGTGCGTCCAGCCCGCAAACGTCCAGTAGCCCTGGACCTCCTGGCCGTCCTTGGTGGCTCCCGACTGGGTGGTCGTGAGCGCCGTTGCCAGCGTCTGGGTGGCGTCATATTCGATGTCACTGACACTTGCAGGTGTGGTGCTATCCCCTGGCGTGCCGTAGACGGGGTCGGGCGAGACCACGTAGTTTAGGGTGTAGGTCTTAGTTGCCTTGTGATAGGTGGTCTCCGAGGGGATGTCCTTGTCGTGGCCCTCGACGGAGGTGATGCGCGCCGTGTTGACGAAAGTCGTTGACCGCACGAGATCGTCCGTGAGGGCCGTGGGGATGCTGAGCGTCATCGTGGCGCCCGCCGGCAGAGAGCCAATGCCCAAGCTGAGCGTACCGTCTTTTTCTGAGGCGGACACCGAGGTCGCCGTGGTCAGGGTGGCGTTGTTAAGCTTGAGCTCGGGGCAGGTCACCTTGATCTGGTCGCGCAGCACCGAAAGGCCCTCTGGGATGGGGTCTTCTATCACGATGTCCCTGAGCGCCAGCTCTGTACCCTTGTTGGTAACTGTGAGCGTATAGGTCACGGGCGTGCCCTTGATGTTGTCAATCTGGGTGGGCGCGTCCTTGGTGCCCGTAGCGGGCTCGGAGGCCTTGTGAAGCTCAAGGTCATAGCCCAAAAGCTTGATCTTTGCAGAGGCCTCATAGGGCTCGACCTTGTCGCTTGCAGAGGCAGCCTCACCTACAAAGGTGCGAGCCATCGCATACACGGGATTGACTGCCTGCTTGCCTACAAGTGTCTCGTCTGTAGGTGCCACCATATGCACATATGCGCTGGCACCAGTGCCGTAGTTCAGCGAGAAGTCGTTGCCCTTGTTCGTCTTTGTGCAGTCTATAGCAATGGCCTTGATGCTGGCCTTGTTGGCGGGCTCGGTGGTGCTCCACATGCTCGTGTTGGAGATGTCCATCTGAGCTGCTGTAGGCACCTTGGTGGCATAGTACACCACAGGAGCACAGGTCTCGCCGGGGTGGTTCCACGACTCTTTTGCCTTGATGGAGCTCAGGTCAACCCAGTCGAACGTGCCCCTCCAGGCGCTGGCCTCGGTTGCAGTGCCGTTATCGAGGATGTCATAGAACACAAGGTCATCGGTGCGGGTACTGTTAGATGCGCCAAAGAAGAGCTGATAGGAGTACTTGTTGCCTAGATACTCACTTGTCTGGTTGCCGTAGAGCTTGTCATGGTCATTGGCAACCTTCTTGGAGACGCCCGACTGCTTAACCGTGACGGGGTTATAGTCAATGTAGGACTGTGTGAGAGCCCATTCTGTGGGGTCATCCTTGATGAGGTCTTGGTAGTACTGCCGATTAAGATAACTGGGATTGGTAAATGCCCCCGACAGGTCTTTTTTGGTAGCACCTGACGTATCGTGGAAGGCAACAGTGTTGAGTACCTTGTTGCCGCGGTCAGCCACGTTGTGGTAGGAGTTTGCAAGCGGGTAGCGAAGACGCAGTCCAGACCCATGATTGCCCAGCCTGGCGGTATCCGTCATCTCGTCGGGTATCGTGACCTCAACAATCATCATCGTAAGGCCCGAGCCCTCCCAGTTTTCCTGAAAACGCACGGAATAGCTGTCCTTGGGGAGCCTACCGTAGCCCCAAGGGCCGATGAACATCTGTACCTGCGAGGCGTCCACCGAGGTTCCAGCGGGAAGCAGGTCATAAAATACGCCCGACGTGGGAATGTAGGGCTTAAGATAGCTTTTGTCCTTATAGCCCGTGTCCCACAACGAAGAGTAGGTTCTAAACCAGACATCATTCCAGCGCGTCTGAACGCCCGTGGCGGCATCGTCTATAAAGTATGTGCCGTCAAGCTGCGATTTTTCAAGGTACGTAGTAAAGGTGAGACCTCTGAGCTGTGCGGCTGCGACGCGCGCATCCTGATAGAGCGTGTTAACGCTACTCTTCTGCTGTCCGCCCTCAGACAGGCGCAGCGAGGCGCTCGTGGCGAGGGACGTGGACTGCTCTGCCTGCATGTCTGCAGCAATGAGACCCTTGAGGTGTGCGGTGGGGTGAAGGACCAACGTGGTGGCTGCCGTGAGGGAGGTGCGGAAGTACTGGCTGTGCACGCGATACTTGAGTCCCACAACCGAGTCGGGAAGTGTCAGCTTTGCGCCCTTGGTGGGCTCGCTGCCGTCGGCGGGCGTGAAGGTATAAGTGGGCGTTGTGCCCGTATAGTTTACGCTGAGAGTACCGAAAAGCTCAAAGTTGGTGGATCCGGCCTTGCGAATGAGAATATCGGTGGCACCGAGCTTTTCGCCGTCGGTTCCTTGTCCCGAGACAAGCTGCCATGTTCCTTGGGTCCCAGGCGTAGCATCTTGACCAGAGAGTCCAAAGGACACCGACGAGTAGCTATAGTCTGCATCTTCAAGCTCGCTCATCGTAGGCAGCACTTCGCTGGCAGGACGGCGCTCTCGGAACTTGTTTGTGGTCACGACGCGAGGGGTTTCCTCCTCCACCTCGGCCACGTAGGGCGTAACGCTGTACGTCTCGGTTGCCGCGTCCCAGGTGGGCGTGGTCGGGGGTTGAAACGCTGCCCGCGTGGTGAACGTCGGCCGCGACTGAACCGTGAGGGCGGCGTCACGTCCCTGCGCGATGAACGTCTGGGCAAACTGGTACCAGTCATACTCGCTCGACATGCGAGAGTTCTTGGTAATGCCCAGCTCTCCGCCATAGGGCCTTACGTACACGGTAGCGTCTGCCTCAGCATACTTTTTCTCGCGGGTGATACCGTTGGACTGCGTCTCTTGGACGGAGACCTTGTTGTGCACCGGAAGGCCGTCGTGCTGAAGGTCCACACCGCGTGCTTTGGCCTCCTCAAGCAGTGAGATGGGATAGCGCTCAAGCAAAGCAAAACGGGTAATATTGTTCGAGGATTCGAAACCATTGTTCCAAAGCCAACTCTCAGACCACGGGTTGTTCTTTCTGAATTCAGGGTCAAGCTGCTTGAGCATGCCCACGTTGGGCTCATCTGTGTAGCTGCGCCAGCCCTCCTTGGTAATGTCTGTGTAGGAGCTATCAGTTTTGCTGTCGAGATAGGCAGGCTGCTCAAAACCATACTTTTGCCACCCGTAGCGCTGGATACCGATGAGCTCGCCGTCCTGCTGCTCCTGTCTGAACATATAGGTGTAAGGAATAGTGTTTTCCCAGGGACGTGTGACATCGGCGTGCCAGATCACATAGAAGTACTGGTCTGCGTCAGCGGGCTTGGCTCCCCAGGTGTTTTGCCAAGCAAGGTAGACCCCGTCGTCCGGGGTGAGGTCGGCGTGCTTGAGCGCTACGCTCATATCCTTGTTCTTGTTGCGCAACTCTGTCGTGAGAGTCTTGGTCTCGCTGACCTCGTTGGTGCCGTCAGCATCCTTATCAACGGAAAGGGTCGCGTTGTAGGATTCGTGGCAGATGCCTGCCCCGTCTACCCTCACGTGGCTTGCCGTGAACGAGAACGCCTGCTCAAAGTAAAACTGGGCGCCTCCCGCAAGGGTGTTGTAGTTGGTAACCGTAAAGGTGCCGTCGCCGTTGTCCACGTAGTTAAAGTCGGCGCTCGTGGAGGTCTGAGGTGCCTCAACGAGCTGCCATTTAAGCGTGGGGAAATAGGTTCCGCTGTGAATGATGCTGTAGTTCACGTTGCTCGTGCCGTCCCAGCCCTTATAGAGGGCTGCGGGCACGGTGATCTTGATGCTGCCGGGAGGGAAGGTCTCACTTGCAGGGGCATTGATCTTGAGCGACACGGACGCTGCTGCCGTGAGCGAGCCACGGTTGTTTACGGGATGAAAGATGAGGTTGGTGTGGTTGGGGTCGGTCGCATCGTCGTAGCTGTAGGCTGTGACGCCCGAGCTTACGGCGTTGGTCCAGTTGATGTTGAAGTCAAAAGACGACGCCGGGGCGGGCGCTCGCAGAGCAGGAGCACTTACCACCTGGCCCTGCTCGAGTGCGTCCTCGTGTGGCGCGGCGGGCGCGTCTGACGGCGCTGGATCGCCGTCCGTGATGCCGGCATCATCGGCGGCGGGCTCGTCTCCCGCCGACGGAGCGGAGAGCTGCTCCTGGGCGGCGGGATCGGAGGCGCCTAGCACCTCGGCGAGGGCCGGCGCGACCAGCAAGGACAGCACGGCAACGGGAACCAGAACCATAAGTAGCAGATGAATCAGACGGCGGGCTGAAGAGCGTCTCATGTTTAAACCCCAGTTTTCTGACAATACGCCAAATTGCATTATGGCACATGCCAGGAAGCGGGACCTGCCCGATGGCCCATGTATCTGCTTTTTGTCCTGAGCGGCGGTGGGGCGCGGCGCTTGGGCGCTAGCCCTGGCGGACGCGCACCTTGCCGTCAGCGCCCACGCTCACGCGCCCCTCGGCCAGAAGCTGGATGACGTCGGGAAGGAGCTCGTGCTCAAGATCGTGGACGTGCCGCTCAAGCTCATCGACGGTCCAGCCCTCATCCACCTCAAGGGGGCGCTGGGCAATGATGGGCCCGCAGTCATAGCGCTCGTCGGCAACGTGGACGGTGACGCCCGTCACCTTGACGCCGTAGTCGTAGGCGTCCTGGATCGCATGGGCCCCCTTGAAGCTGGGGAGCAGGGCGGGATGAAGGTTGATCACGCGGTTCTTGAACGTGCGCAGGATGGGAAAGCGGACCATGCGCATGTAGCCCGCCATAATCACGTAGTCAACCTTAGCCCGAAGCAGCGCGGTGGCGATGGCCTCGTCGGCCACGAGGGGGTCCTCGTAGAGCTCCTTGGAGAGGCTCATGGTCTGGATGCCCGCGGCCTCGGCACGCCTGAGGCCGGCGGCGCCAGGACGCGAGGAGATGACGATCGCAATCTGGGCGTTCAGCGTACCTGCGGCGATGCGGTCGATGATGGCCTGGAGATTGGTGCCGCCCCCGCTGATCAGGACGCCAAGGCGCAAGGGCGCGGGGTCGGGCGACCCCTGCGCGGGCCGCGGGTGCTGAGAGGCTGGCACGGACGGGACGGCCTGCGGTCCCTGCGCGGGCTTGGGAGCGCTCATCGGTACGTCACCGCGCCGGAACCCGGCACGCACTCTCCCATGACGAAGGAGGAGAGCCCCTCGGCAACAAGCGCGGAGCGCACCGCCCTTACGTCCTGGGGGGCCACGACGAGGCTCATTCCCACGCCCATGTTGAAGGTCTTGTAGGCCTCGTCGGGCGTGAGCCGCGCCGCGCGAACGCAGCAGTCGATGATGGGAGGCACGTCCCAGGAGGGGGCGCGACAGTCGTCCCAGGAGCATCCCGCCGCGCCGCCGCGGTCAACGACCGCGTCGACGGAGGGAGGCAGCGCCCGGTTGAGGTTTTCCGTGATGCCGCCGCCCGTGATGTGCGCCATGGCGCGAATGGGCGAGCCGGCCTTGAGGGCGCGCACGAGGGCGCCCGCGTAGATGGTGGTGGGACGCATGACGGCGTCAGCCAGAGACTCCCCTCCCAGCTCGTCAAGGGGCCGCTCGAGCTCTCGCGGCGTCTTTCCCTCTATGAGGACCTTGCGCACCAGGGAGTAGCCGTTGGAGTGGATCCCGCTGGAGGGCAGGCCCAGGATGACGTCGCCGGGGCGGACCTTGTCGGGCCCGAGCATCTTGGGACGGTCCACGACGCCCACGACGAAGCCCGCGAGGTCGTAGTCCGCGGGGTCCATCACGCCGGGATGCTCGGCCATCTCGCCCCCAACGAGGGCGCAGCCCGCGCGCCGGCACCCCTCGGCGATGCCGGCGACGATCTGGGCCATCTGCTCCGCCTTGAGCTTGCCCACCGCCACGTAGTCGAGGAAGAAGAGCGGCTCCGCGCCGACGGGGACGACGTCGTCCACGCACATGGCAACCAGGTCCTGCCCCACGGTGTCATGGCGCCCCAGCAGCCGGGCGATGGCGAGCTTGGTGCCGACGCCGTCCGTGCCCGAGACGAGCACGGGGTCCTCCATGTCCTTGAAGCCCGCCATCGAGAAGCACGACCCAAAGCCTCCCAGGCCGCCTATGACCTCGGGGCGGGTGGTGGAGCGCACCGCGTCTTTGATGGCCTCGACGGCGCGGGCTCCCTCATCCACGTCAACGCCGGCGTCCGCGTAGCTCACATGCCTCTGCTCGTTTGAGCCCATGCCGCTGCTCCTCTCGTGCCCGCGCACGGGCCGCCGGGGGCGGCCATGCGGGCGTGGTGCCTCAGGTGGTTTCTCAGTCGGACGGCGCCGAGACGACAGCCTCGTCCTTGGGAACGCACACGAGCACGCTCCTGCCGTTGGTGCCGTCCTCGGTGTAGTACTCCTTGTAATAGTTGCAGGTGACGAGTGAGAGCACGTGACTGGCGCCCTGGACGACCTGCGCGGCGTCTGGGCGCTTGGTGACGGCCTTGTCGAGCAGGCCCTGAAGGTAGGCGCGGCGCTCGTCGTCCGACGCGAAGCTAAACGTGCGGACGGTCTGGTCGTCGGCGCGCGCGTAGTACATGAGCAGGGGCTCGAGCTCGTAGGCACCCTGCTCGGTAACGTACCAGACCGTGTCCGTCCGGTCAAAGGCCGCCTGGTCGTCCAGGGCGGCAATCTGCTCAAACATCGTTCCGTTGAGCAGGTGATGGCCATAGATGATGCTCTGGGCGTCCGTCATGCCGGGCGCGGCGTTCTGATAGTCGAGGAAGAGCTGGCCGCTCAGCAGGTAGTTGCCCTCGGCCGAGTGGCGCAGGTAGCGCTCGTTGTCATCGGCCTGGTAGACCGCGTAGTTTATGGTGGTTCCCGGCACGTAGAGCCAGCCCACGACCTCGTCGTTGATGGCCTTGAGACCCGCCCAGTCAACCTCGGGCGCGCGGCTGGGCTGGTCCCAGACGGTGGCGTAGGCGGCGAGCTTCTGCTGCTCTACGTCAACCTCGTGGTAGCGCCACTGGTTGAAGCCCCAAAGGCCCGCCGCGACGAGCAGCATCACGACGCCCACCACGATGAGCACCGTGGAGGCGACGTTGCGGGCGCTGCGGGCGGAGTGAGGTGCAACGCCTGGCGCGGGGGTCGGCGCCGACGCGGGAAGCGGCGCAAAGACCTGCGAATCCGTCGTCGAGGCGGACGGCGCCGGCGCGGCCACGGCGGGCCTCACGCCCTGCGACTTCGGGGGCTCGGCGTCGCGGCGCAGGTGCTTGCTCGTGCCCTGACCCATGCGCTAGCCCTCCGCCATCTGACGCTTGAAGTCAGCCATGGCCTGGGCGTATCTCTCGTCGGAGGTGGCGAGGACCTGCGTCGCGTAGATGGCGGCGTTCTTGGCGCCGTTGATGGCGACGCAGGCGACGGGCACGCCCGAGGGCATCTGGACCATGGAGAGCAGGGAGTCCATGCCGCCGAGGTCGCTCGTCTTCATGGGAACGCCCACGACGGGCAGCGGGGTGAAGGCCGCGACGACGCCGCCCAGGTGGGCCGCCTTGCCGGCGGCTGCGATGATGACCTTGAGGCCGCGGTCGCGCGCGGACGAGGCCCAGGCGTGAACCTTGTCCGGCGTGCGGTGGGCCGAAGCGATGACGAGCTCATAGGGCACGCCGAACGCCTCGAGCTGCTTGGTGCAGGCCTCCATGGTCGGCAGGTCCGACTTTGATCCCATGATGATTCCCACGAGGGGCTTCTGCTCGCTGTCTGCCATGCGTTCCTCCAAAGGGCTCTGCCTGCGGGACAAGACGGCGGCGGGCTCGGCGCGGGCTCGCTCGCCTCATGTGCAGCACCAGTATACGTGCACTTCTTTGACGCGTCTTTGCACATTTGCCGGCGTTGCCCGCAACGTTACCCGCGCGACACGGTGCGGCCTGCGCGTCCGGACGCGTTGCCAGCCGCGCGCGCAACGCCTATGCTTGCTGCCAAGCATCGGTCCACAAGTCCATGTGAGGAGCATTCATGTCAGAAGCAAGGGACCAGTATCTGTACGTTTGCTCGGACGGCTACATTCCGCGCGTCGCCGCCGTGCACGACCTGTGCGGGTATGGAAAATGCTCGCTGGGAGTGGCCATTCCCGTCCTGTCCGCCGCCGGCTGCGACGTGTGCCCCGTGCCCACCTCGCTCTTCTCGGCGCACACCAAGTTCCCTCACTTCTACATGCACGACACCACCCCCATCCTCGACGAGTACCTTGACGCCTGGGCAAAGGAGGGCGTGGCGCTCGACGCCGTCTACTCGGGGTTCCTGGGCTCCGCGGAGCAGGTGGGCGCCATACGGCGCCTGTATGCGGAGCACCCGGGGGCGCTGCGCGTCGTGGACCCCGTGATGGGCGACGGCGGCACCACCTACCCAACCTACACGCAGGACATGTGCCGTGCCACGGCCACACTCGTGTCGGGCGCCGACCTCCTAATTCCCAACCTCACCGAGGCGTCCATCCTCACCGGGCTTCCCTACGAGGGCCAGGACGTCAGCGACGAGCAGGTGTCGAGGCTGGGCGCGGCGCTCCTTGAGATGGGAGCCAAGAACGTCATCATCAAGGGCGTCGTCCGGGGCGACGGCATGATACGCAACTATCTGATGGAGGCGCAGGGCGCGGGGGCACCCCGGGCGTTTGCCTGCGAGCTCTTGCCCTTCATGCTTCACGGGACGGGCGACCTGTACGCGTCCTCCCTACTCGCCGCCGTCATGGCGGGGCACAACCTTGACGACGCCGTGGCCTTTGCCGGCGCCTTCGTGCACGACGCCATGGTGGTCACGAGGGTCCAACCTGACTTTGAGCTGCGCGGCGTGAGCTTTGAGAGCGTCCTTGGCAAGGTGACTGCGCTCGTCGCCTAGCCGGCCTGGCCGGGTTCCGCCGCAGCTCAACACGGCCGCGGCGGGACGTCACAGAGGGGCATCGTGTGGCAGTCGCCGCCGAGGGCCTCGCTACGAGCGCTTCTGGGCCTCTAAGCTGGGCGTTTCTGAAGTCGCGTCTGCGCCCGCAGAGGAGTCGGCGGTCGGGGCGGCAGAGCCGCTCGCGTCGCCGGTCCCCAGGATGCTCGAGAAGATCGCGTTGGGGGTGATGGACGACGTGATGCTGTCGTGCAGCTGCTCGGCCGTCTGGGAGTCCACGCCCGAGATGGCGCAGTTAAAGCGCACGCCGCTCGCGGTCGTCGTCTTGGTCCAGGTGAAGGTCATGAGCGTCTTGAGGCTCCCCGCAGGCTTGAGCAGGCCAAACAGCCCGGCCTGCTTGATCTTGCCCGCATCGTCCTGATAGACGTTGACGTGGTAGACCACCGTGTTGACGTTTTGGTTGAGCAGCGCGTTGACCGAGAAGGCCGCCGCCTGGATCTGCGAGCCCGCAAAGGACTCGAGCGCATTCGCCGAGGAGATGTCCGTCACCGTGACCTCGATGCGGTGGGTGTTCTCGTCGGCCTCCTGGACGCTGAAGTCGGTCGGGAACTGCGTGAAGCCCGTCCCCCATTCCACGCCATGGTCCAGGGCCTGGTACACGGTGTTGATGTTGACGTTCTCCGCCAGGTCTGCCGTGGTCGCGCGACGCACGAGGGTGGTGACCAGCTGGAGCGAGACGACGCCGACGAACAGGACGATGACGAAGGCGACGGCGGTGCGGGTGATCTTGCGGCCGACCGTGGAGCCGGAGGGGTCGGCGTCGGAAAGCGGGTCAACGTTGACGCCATGTCGGCGAGAGCCGCTCAGCCTGTCCTGGGCAAGGGCGGTCTCCTCGTTGGTATGGCCCGTGTCGTCAACCGTGCCGAAGAGCCTCTCGGCCTCGTGCGCGTCGAGGGTACCCTTGGGGATGGGCGCCAGCGCCCTCTTTCTGCCAGCCATGCAACTCTCCTGCCTGTGACCACGCGGCGACACAAAGGGCGTCGCCCGGTGTCGCCTGCGGGCACGCGAACCAGTATAGTGGTGCCGCGTCGCTTCGTTGAGCGATGATGCCGACCTTACCGGTCGTTGGGGGCGCCCTCGCTCCCCTGCGGCTCCACGCCACTCTGAGATGGTACCATCCGGTGGGCTATGGCGTCGCAGACAAGGGCACCTACCACGGTCTTTGCATCCTCTATGCGCCCGTCGAGCACCGCCTCGACCAACTCGCGCAGCTCCACGAGGTCCACGTTGATGAACTCGTCGGCGTCTGGGTTGGAGTCCGCAAACGTGAGGTCCGTCGCCATGTACAGGTGAATGCGCTCGTCGCTGAACCCAACCGACGGGACGAGCGTGGTGAGAAACGCCATCCTACCTGCCGTGAGGCCCGTCTCCTCGCAAAGTTCCCGCCGTGCCGCCTCAAGCGGGTCCTCGCCAGGCGCGAGCTTTCCGGCGGGGATCTCGACCGTCACCCGATCGAGCGCCGCGCGGTACTGTCGCACCAGGCAGATGCGCCCCTCGTCCGTAAGGGCCACCACGCCAACGGCGCCCGGGTGGCGCACTACGTCACGGCGCGCCTCCCGGCCGTCTGGCAGGCGGTCGAGCAGCACGTCAACGTTAAAGAACTGCCCCTTCCACGCGACGTCCTCGCCGATGATGCGCTCGGCGAGGCCCTTGTCGCGCGGGTCGTCGTCGCCCAGCGCGAGGCTGCGGCGAAGAGGGGCGCCGGACTGATGGTCGTGCGACGGGCGGTTGCCCTCAAAGGTGAGGGCGTCAACGCGCGCGCGAACGCCCTGTGCGGCGTGGGACAGCTCCTCGTCAAGCGAGGGGGGCTCCGCGCCTGCGAGAAAATCCCTTCTTGGACCGCTGACGTGCGTGTCCTCGCTCATGTATGACAATCTCCTTTGGCGCGGGTCGGCTGTGGGGACCGGCAGGTCCGCTAGAGCCGCTCGCGGCCCTTGATGGCCTTGATGCCTATGTCGTGCCGATAGGTCTTGCCCTCGAAGCTGATCTTGTCGCAGGCCTCGTACGCCCTGTTGCGCGCATCTTCGAAGCTCGACGCCACGGCCGTCACGTCAAGGACGCGCCCGCCGTCGGTAAGGACGGCGCCGCTCTCGTCGAGGCGCGTCCCCGCGTGGTACACGGTGACGCCAGGGAGCGCCTCGGCCTCGTCGATGCCCCTAATGAGCTTGCCCCTCTCGTAGGAGCCGGGATATCCCGCGCTCGTGAGCACCACGCTCACGGCCCAGTCGTCCTCCCATGCCACCATCGAGGGGCTCAGGGTGCCCGCGTCGCAGGCCAACAGGCAGTCAACCAGGTCGGCGCGCATGCGGGGCAGCACGACCTGGGTCTCGGGGTCGCCAAGGCGGGCGTTGAACTCCAGCACCTTGGGACCGTCCTTGGTGAGCATGAAGCCGCCGTACAGACAGCCGCTGTACGTGACGCCTTCGTCGCGCAGCTGGTCAACGACGCGCTGCTCTATCTGGACCATGCGCTCGAACTCGCCGGGAAGCAGGATGGGGACGGGAGAGTAGACGCCCATGCCGCCGGTGTTGGGGCCGCGGTCGCCGTCCAGGGCGCGCTTGTGATCCTGCGAGGTGGCCAGGGGCACCACGGTCCTGCCGTCCGTGAGGGCCAAAAGCGAGCACTCCGGGCCCTCAAGCAACTCCTCCACCACGACGGTTGAGCCCGCCGCGCCAAAGGCGCCCGAGAAGCACTCGTGGACGCCCGCGAGGGCCTCGGCAGTGTCCTGGGCGACGATGACGCCCTTGCCCGCCGCCAGGCCGTCGGCCTTGACCACGCACGGGCCCCCAAGCGAGCGGACGTGGGCCGCGCAGGCGTCCTCGTCCGTAAAGCTCTGCCACGCGGCCGTGGGCACGCCCGCACGGGCCATGACGCCCTTTGCGAACTCCTTGGAGCCCTCCATGCGGGCGGCGGACGCCGAGGGGCCAAAGACCGGGATGCCGGCAGCGCGCACGACGTCGGCCACGCCCGCGACCAGGGGAGCCTCGGGACCTATGACAACGAGGCCCACGCCCCTCTCGCGGGCGAAGGCGGCGAGCGCGGCGCCGTCGGACGCGTCCACGTCTGCCCTCTGGGCCATCTGGAGCATGCCGCCGTTGCCAGGGGCGACCCAGAGCCTACCCGCGCGCGGTGAGGCCGCCAGCTTGGTGAGCAGGGCGTGCTCCCTGCCGCCGGAGCCTACGAGGAGGATGTCAACCGTGCCGTCTGCTGCGCTCATGCGACCGTCCTTATGACGTTGGGTTGGGGTCGAGTCCGTGGTCAGGGTCCTGGTTGGGTCCAGAGTCGCTCGTGGCGCGGGGGCGCCGTGCGTCGGGATTCGTCCCTGGCGCCGAACCCGGCTCCGTCAACGAGGGGCCGGCGACGTCCTGAAGCTGTATCAGCGCCCTCAGCTCGTCGGCGGAAAGGAGCCGCGACGGGGCGTAGACGACGCCCGCGGCGCCGCTGCCCATCTTCGCGAGGGTGTCGGGGTGGGCCTCAAGGACGCCGGCGCACTCCTTCTGAAACTCGTTGGTGTCAAGGTGCTTCTCGATGACGGCGAGCAGCCACGAGTCGCCGGCGCGCAGGCCCGCGTAGGTCAGCGGACCCACCTGGCGAGAGTACGTGCTCATGGTGCGCGCGATGTTGCCAGCAAGGCGGGCGAGCTCGGTGGAGCGCGAGAGCTCGCGCATCTGCCCGCTCTCGTCGGAGACGAGCATGCGTCGAGTGCCCGTGGCGCGCAGGCGCAGGCGGTTGGCCTCGCCCAGGATCTTCTTGCGCAGAGCCAGCTTCACCGTGTCCGCGGTGGAGGCCCCCGGGTCCTTGAGGGGAATGATCGCCAGGCGAGAGGCGCGCGACAGCTCTATGGCCCGCTGGGTCGCCTGGGCGGGACTCATCCCGCCGTCCCGGTCGGCGACCAGGCGGGCGAGCACGAGCGTCACCTGGGAGGGAGGGCAGGCCAGCTCGATGAGGCAGGTGTTGACCCGCGACACGCGCCGGGCCGCGCGCTGGACCACGGCGGAGACGTCATGGCCCGCGCGTGCCGCGTGAAGCACGAGGACGTTGGCGCTTCCCGCGTCGGCAAGCTCATTCAGGACGCCCACCAGGTCGTCTTCGCCGGGCACCAGCGACACGCCCTTGTCCTCGCCCTTTGCCTGGGCAAGGCGCGAGAGCAGATCGAGCGCCTCCACGTCGAGGCCGGCACGACGGCGCATGCCCTGAGGCGCGGCCGAGAGGGACAGCGTCCTCACCCCCGCAGCCGCAAGGGCCTCGGGGGCAAGGTTGCAGGCCGCGTCACAGACGATGGCAAAGCGGGCGGCACCTGTGGAGGGAGCGGGGACGGGGGCGCGCACCGTTAGTTCCAGTACCGGTCGATCGTCTGCTCGCGGTCGGGACCCACGGTGATGATGGAGACCCGCACGCCCGCCAGCTGCTCGAGGAAGTCGATGTAGTCCTTGGCCTCGCGCGGAAGCTGGTAGAAGTTCCTCACACCCGAGATGTCGCACTTCCAGCCCGGCAGCGTCTCGTAGACGGGCTTGGCGTGATAGAAGACGCTCTGGTGCTCCGGGACCGTGCGATAGGTGACGCCGTTGCACTCGTAGGCGACGCACACCTTGATCCGGTCGAGGCAGCCGAGTACGTCGAGCTTGGTGATGGCCAGGTCGGTGAGGCCGTTGACGCGCGCCGCGTAGTTGACCACCACGGCGTCGTACCAGCCGCAGCGACGCTTGCGCCCCGTGGTCACGCCGTACTCGTGACCGGCCTCGCCCAGCTTGTCTCCCACCTCGTCAAAGAGCTCCGTGGGGAAGGGACCCGACCCCACGCGGGTGAGGTAGGCCTTGGCGATGCCCAGCACGCGCTGGATCTGGGTGGGTCCCACGCCCGAGCCGGTCACCGCGCCGCCCGCCGTGCAGTTGGACGACGTGACAAAGGGGTAGGTGCCATGGTCGATGTCGAGCATGGTCGCCTGCGCGCCCTCAAAGAGGATGTTCCTGCCGTCCTCGAGCTGCTCGTTGAG
Organism: Olsenella sp. HMSC062G07; assembly: GCF_001811895.1. Classification (NCBI taxonomy): domain Bacteria; kingdom Bacillati; phylum Actinomycetota; class Coriobacteriia; order Coriobacteriales; family Atopobiaceae; genus Olsenella; species Olsenella sp. HMSC062G07. Next base: position 65,763 of record NZ_KV806945.1, on the reverse strand, counting down.
AAAGAGCGAGCTCTCGACGATGTAGGGGCGGATGCGCTCGGCAAAGGGCAGGTAGGTCTCGCAAATCTGGTCCACGGTGTAGGTGGGCAGCTCATAGACCTTCTCGAGGATGGGGTTGGTGTAGGCGAGCGCCGCCTCGAGCTTCTGGCGGAAGATCTTCTCGTCCAGCATGTCCTGGACGCGCAGGCCCGTGCGGTTCATCTTGTCCATGTAGGTGGGCCCGACGCCGCGCTTGGTGGTGCCTATGAGGTTTGAGCCGAGCTTCTTCTCGTGGGCGCCGTCCAGGTCCTTGTGATAGGGCATCACGATGTGGGCGTTGCCCGAGATCTTGAGGGCGTCGCAGCTTATGCCCTGGTCCGTGAGCATGTCGATCTCGCCAAGGAGCACCTCGGGGTCAACAATGCAGCCGTTGCCGATAACGGGAAAGGCGCCGTCATACATGACGCCCGAGGGCACCTGGTGCAGCGCCAGCTTGTGGCCGTTGGCGATGACGGTATGGCCGGCGTTAGCGCCGCCGGCGTAGCGGCACACCACGTCAAAGTCTCCGGCGATGAGGTCGGTGACCTTGCCCTTTCCCTCGTCGCCCCACTGGGTGCCGACCAAAACTGATGCTGGCATGCTGTCTCCTTATATGGTGTGCGCCTCGTCGCCCCTGCGGCGAGCGCCCCGCTACCGGCACGATTATAGGCCACCTGCGCGCGCGACGGCCACCTGAGGGCGCACCCTTCGTCGCAACCTCAGGTGGCAGGCTGGGCCGCCCCGTCGGGCGTCACGGGCGCCAGCGGGCGGCGATGCGGGCAGTCCGTCACTCGGAGTGCCGGGTGTCCACCTCCACGAACTTGGTGGAGCTGGGCAGGAACATGAGGGGCACGATGTCCAGCGGGCCGGAGCGGTTCTTTGCGATGATGAAGTCCGTGACGCCAAGGTCGGGGCGGTCCTGGCGCTCGGCCTCCTCCTCGTTCATGGAGCGGTCAAGCAGGATCACGATGTCGGCGTCCTGCTCGATGGAGCCGGACTCACGCAGGTCAGAGAGCTGGGGGCGCTGGCCCTTGCGGTCCGTGACCTGGCGGTTGAGCTGCGAGAGCGCCACCACGGGCACGCCCAGGTCCTTTGCCATGATCTTGATGCCGCGCGACATCTCAGATACCTCGGTGGCGCGGCTGTCGGCACGCCTTCCCGACGGGGGCGACAGAAGCTGCAGGTAGTCAACGAGCACGATGCCCTGCTCCTTGCCCTTGAGCATGCGGCGGGCCTTGGCGCGTATCTCGGTGACCGTGGTGCCGGGCGTATCGTCGATCATGATGTCAAAAGTCGAGAGCTCATAGGTGGCCTGGACGATCTGGTCCCACTGGTTATCCTTGATGCGGGCGCTGCGGATGGCGGACAGCGGTATCTTCGCCTGGGCCGAGAGGAGGCGCTGGGCGATCTCCATCTTTGACATCTCGAGGGAGAAGAACGCCACCGAGGCGCCCTTGGCGGCGGCGTTGACGGCCAGGTTGAGGGCGAAGGAGGTCTTTCCCACGCCCGGGCGGGCGCCTACCACCACCATCTGACCGGCGCGCAGCCCCTGGAGGCGCGCGTCGATGCCGGGGTAGCCCGTCTGCACGCCCAGGATGCCGTCGGGGTTCTGGCATGCCTCGCTCAGCTCCTCGTACAGGTCTTCCATGGCGGCCGAAAGCGTCACGTAGCTGTTCTTTACCGCGCGGTCCGTGACGCCCATGAGGAGCTTCTCGGCCTCGTCAACGACCTCCTTGGTGTCCTCTGGGGCGTCAAAGGCCAGGCTCGATATCTTTGACGAGGCGACGATGATGTCCCTGAGCGTCGCGTCGCGGCGCAGCATCTCGACGTAATGGGGCCAGCTGACCAGCGCGGTGCTCTCCTGGTTGAGGTCGATGAGGTAGCTGGCGCCGCCCACCTTGTCAAGCTTTCCCTGGCTCTTGAGGTGGTCGGCCAGCGAGATGACGTCGATGGCCTTGCCCGTGGAAAAGAGCTCCGAGACCGCGGTGAAGATGAGCTTGTGGGCATAGAGGTAGAAGTCGCCCTCGCGCAGCGAGGTCAGACACTCCTGCAGCGCCTCGGGCATCATGAGCATGGCCGTGAGCACGGACTTCTCGGCCGCCGGGCTGTGGGGCATGACCGAGCCCTGTCGGGCGGGCGCTCCCTGGCGGGCGTCATACTCGTCATACGGTGCAAACTGGTCGCTCATGCGCTCCGTCCATACGTCGTCAGCGGCCCGGGTCGCCATCAGGGACGCCGGTGGGTATGGGTATCCAAACCCCTTCGTACCCGTATTGTCAACCATGCGCGCTACCTGGCGCTTGTTTAAAGGTCTCACGCCGTACCGTGCAGTTTGTCACTTTTCTACGTTTTCAACAACTTTTGCTATTTTGTGAGCGTCGAGTTTTCAACATATGCGGCGCCACACAAGCCTAGGGCGGCGATTGAGGGTTTGTATGGGGCAACTACCTGGGATGATGCGGACGTTCGTGACGTTTTACCTGGTAAACGTCATGAATGGAACATTGTCCGAAAAAAGGGAGGGAACCGTCGCCAAACTGCTGGCATAGGTTCCCTCCTCGAACGTTTACGAGCCTCTTACGTGCGGCTTTCAGCTCCACAAGGCACGTTGTTCAAAAACTTCGCCCTGTTGACAAGGACGGGGGCGCTACTCGGTCGCCTCGGCGGCGTCGGTCGCCTCGTCCTCGACGGGGGCGTCCTGGGCCTCGCCGGCCTCGACCTCCTCGGCAGGGGCCTCGTCCTGTCCCGCGTCCGCACCGACAAGGACGCTCACCTTGGCGTTGATCTCGCGGTACAGGTTGACCTCAATGTCGTGCCTGCCGGCGGTCTTGATGGCCGCGGTGCGCGTGATGCGCTTGCGATCGATCTCGACGCCGAGCTGGTCGCGAATCGCGTCCGCGATCTGGCTGGTGGTGACCGAGCCAAAGAGCTGGTTGTTCTCGCCAACCCTTGCCTCGACGAACACCGACTTGTCGTTGAGCTTCGCGCACGTGGCGTCGGCGTCGGCGATGCGCTTCTCCTCGCGCTTCTCGATATTGCTGCGACGCTGCTCCAGCTGCTTGATGTTGCCCGGGGTGGCGGGCTGGGCGATCTTGTTGGGGAACAGGTAGTTCTCCGCATAGCCCTGGGTGACCTCTACCAGGTCGCCCTCACCGCCCTTGCCCCTGAGCTCATCCAAAAGGATGACTTTCATGGGTACTCCTCCTGATCGTCGGACCTAGTCCGACCAGTTGCCTGTTGCTTGCACGCTAGCCGCGGTTGCGGCCGCCGCGACCGGAGACCACGGCGACGGTGTACGGAAGCAGTGCCATCTCTCGCGCGCGCTTGATGGCGAGTGCGATGTCATGCTGATGCTGCGTGCAGGCGCCAGTGACGCGGCGCGGCTTGATCTTGCCGCGGTCGGTCATGTACTTGCGAAGGAGCTGGGTGTCCTTGTAGTCGATGAACTCGACGTCCTCCTTGCAGAACTGGCAGTACTTGCGACGCGGCTGGCGCTGCTCAACTTGCCTTTGCTTAGCCATGTCTTGTGCCTTTCTCTGGCGGCGTTAGTGCCGCCTCGTAAATCCTAGAACGGGATGTCCGTGTCATAGACGTCCGCGGAGGGCGGCGTCTGTACGGGGGGAACCTGCGGTTGGGGGGCGGCAGGTGCGCCGGGGGCCGCGGCGGCGTCCTGGGGCGCGCCGTAGACAGGCTGCTGGCGTCCCTGACGCTGCTGGCCGCCCGTCGCGCCGTCGGCGCCGCGGGCGGAGAGGAACTCGACCTCGTCCACGACGACCTCGAGCTTGGAGCGGTTCTGCCCCGTCTGGCGGTCCTGCCACTGGCTCCAGCGCAGCTTCCCCTCGATGGCGACCTTGGTGCCCTTGGTGAGGTAGCGGGCCAGCGCGTCGGCGCGGGCGCCGAACATGACGCAGTCCACGAAGTTGGGCCGG
>NZ_KV806945.1:0-61716 GCF_001811895.1 Olsenella sp. HMSC062G07 | reverse complement strand
GGTTGCGCGCGCGGTCGTTGACCGCCACGCCGAACGCCAGCACCGAGGTGCCGCCCGCGGTGGCCCGAAGCTCGCCGTCGCGGGTGAGGTTGCCCGAGATGTTGACCCTGTTGATGCTCATGCTTGCCTGCCTCTCATCCGTAGGCCAAAGGCCCTGCCTCCATGCCTAGTCCTTGTCGCTGCGGCGCACGATCATGTGGCGCTTGACGGCGTCGTTGATGCGCAGGACTCGGTCGAGCTCCGCGATCTGGGCGGGATCTGCGTGGAAGTTGATGAGGATGTAGTCACCCTCGGTCAGGTCGTCGATCTCAAAGGCGAGCTTGCGCTTGCCCCAATCCTCGACGCTGTCGATGGCGCCCCCGTTCTCGGTGACGGCAACGTCAATGCGCTTGCTGACGCCGGCGCGCGTCTCTTCGGTTGCGGCGGGATCGACAAAGTAGAGCAGTTCATAAGCCTTCATGTGGTCACCTCCTCTGGACTGGCGGCCCCGGTTGGTGAAGGTGCGTCCGGGGCAGGAAGAATCAGCCTTGCATACTACCACATGACGTCGTGCCCGTCTGCGAGGTGACGCGCGCTGGACACCACTCACACATTTTTCTTCCTGCAGGCAGGGTAGCGTCGGCGACGCGCGGACATCTTGCGCGCACCATGCAGGATGCTGGCGGCACGCTCAGGGCGTCAGCTAGAACGACGGGGCGGGGCGCGCACGCACATGGAGGCCCGATGGGCCTCCATGATCTATCCATATATGCAGGTTCTCGAGATGTTGCCCCGCCGACCTCGACACGCCGGGATCATGGCCCTCAAGGCGACACCCTCGCGGGCCCTTGGCGCCTTGGCCTGGAAGGGCGTGGGGCCGCGCGCCCTAGATGCGCGCCTTAGATGTGCGGGCGGCCGTCGTCGGGCGCGGGAGGGGTCTCGCCCGAGGCGCCGGCAAGAGGGTCGTCCAAGGTCGGCCCGTCGACGCCGGAGGCCGGAGGGACGCAAGGGGCCGCCGGGGCGTCGCCGTCTTTAGGAATCGTCGCGGTGGCATCGTCCTCAGGGGCCGTCGCGGTGACATCGTCCCCAGGGACCGCCGGGGCGCCGTCATCCTCAGGGGCCGCCGATGTTGCGACGCCGAGCGGTATGACGTCCACGACCTGGTCACCATCATGGACGGAAGTGGCTTGTCCCGCAGGGGGCGGCTCAAGGGGGGCGCATGCATCATCGGGCGGCTCACCTGCGGGCGCGTCGGTCTGACCCTGCGCCGGCCCCTGCGCGCCGCCAGGGACGGGCGACGCTGCCGCCAAAGCTGCGGACGCCGCAAGCTGCGCCGACGTCTGCGCGGGGGGCAGCGGGTCATGACGCGTGCCCCAGGACATGACGTCAAACTGACGCATCCACAGGCCAACCATCACATAGTTCATGAGGGACATGAATGAGGCAGCAAGCATGGAAAGAAGGACGAACACGGCAAGGGAGGCAAAGAGGGGGCCCATCGACCCGGACAGACCGTGATACGCGACGGTCGCCGCCACGGCGAAGGCGTAGAAGGCACCCAAGGCCAGCAGCAGGAGCGCGGGGATGGCGAGCACGAGGGTGACGCAGATGCTCAAGAGGGCCATGGTGCCCGCGAGCCTGAAGAACCCCTTGACGTCGCGACGTATCATCTCGGCTATGCGGTTGAGCTGAAACCCCGCCTTGAAGTCCTGATAGATGGTGGCCCGCAGGACGGGAATGGCGACGAGCACGCCCACCAGGAACAGCAGGACGTTTGTGACGATGGTGAGCGGCAGGGGAAGGTCATCATATGGGTGAGATGAGGTCAGGAAGGGGGCCTGAAGCGCAAAGACGAGAAGCTCCGCGACGAGGGCCCACGGAAGGGCGACGACGAGGGCCCGCCACCCGCTCTTGATGCAGTGCGTGACGTCGATGTTCTTCTGCTTGGGGGAGCCCTCGACGTTCCATGACACGAGGCGGGCCCACTCAAGGGCGTACCCGGTCACCACAAGCGCCCCCACGACGGGCACGAAGGACCACAGCATCAAGATCAGCAGGACCTTGAACCAGCCCTTGTCCTTGGTGAGCAGGGACCAGGCATGGGAGAAGTATGCGGTGCTCTTCATTCGACGTCCTTTCCCGCGCTCGTTGCCTCACAGTCCTAAAGCATACAGAAAGCGAGCCTGAAACGACAGGCTCGCCCGGTGACGCTGGCGGAGGAGGAGGGATTCGAACCCTCGTAGCCCCGAGGGGCTAAACGGTTTTCGAGACCGCCGCATTCAACCACTCTGCCACCCCTCCGAGGGTGAAGCGGCGCCCTCACGGGCGCCGCTGCGTATGGTCTGGCGGAGAGTCTGGGATTTGAACCCAGGATACGCTTTAGGCGTATACACGATTTCCAATCGTGCTCCTTCGGCCACTCGGACAACTCTCCACAAAAGCGCACAGGTGAGTATAACCTAACGAGGGCGGGCAGCGCCACCGCGGGCGCACAAACTAATTATCCACATCTTGCGTACGGAACGGGACCCGCGGGCCAGGACGGGCGGGCGTGCTAGAATCATCCGGCCGGGGCGCGCGCTCGCCTTTGTCCCACGTCGCGGCCACGGGCGGTGCCCCGCGTCACGTTCCTCCCAACATTGGCAGGCCCATGCTCCCACCTCTCATCGCCGAGGCTCCCTACGACACAATCGCCCAGATTCCCACCTGGCTCGATCTGCTGTCCGTGCTCATCGGCTCGTTCAGCGGCATCCTGGTGGCGCGCAGGCGCAACCTTGACCTCGTGGGATTTGTGGCCCTCTCCCTGCTGTGCGGCCTGGGCGGCGGTCTCATCCGCGACGTGATCATGCAGCGGGGAGGGGTCTACATGCTTGACTCCCCCAACGCCATCCCCCTGACGGTCCTCGCAGGCACGCTGGGCTACCTCTTCTCGAGCGTCCTGGAGAGGGTCCCGCGGCTGCTGATGGTCGTGGACATCGTCTCGGTGGGGCTCTTCGTGGCGACGGGCACCGGCAAGGCCATGAGCTTTGGCCTCTCGTTCTGGGCCTGCCTCCTCATGGGCGTCACCACCGGCGTGGGAGGCGGCATGCTGCGCGACATCGCCCTGGGCGAAACGCCGCACATCTTCCGCAAGAGCAACCTGTACGCCGTCTGCGCCGCCTGCGGGGCGCTCTGCTATTACCTGCTCGTGCTGGGTCTGCACGTGAGCCGCTTCTATGCCGTGCCCCTCTGCGTCCTCGTGGTCGTGGGCATACGGCTCTGGTCCGTCAAGTTTGATGTGATGCTGCCCGTGGACATTGACCTGGCCCCTCGGGTGGGACATGCGGCCCGACGGGCGTGGCGAGGGGCGCGTCGACGTGGCAGGGTCGTGGGGCGGCAGGATGACGAGCGCGACGCGTCGTGAGGGCCCGCGTGATACCCTTTGCAACACCCCATCGTACAGGTCACGCAAAGGGTCTCGCGCCCCTGACGGGCCGCGGGACCCCACGTGAGCGCGCGGCTGGGCGACGCGCAGGCCTCCTGCCTATTTGTCCACCATGCCGTGACGCACGCGCCACTTGCGGCGCTCCGTCTCGTTGAGGATGCGCTTGCGCATGCGGACGGACTTGGGCGTCACCTCGACGAGCTCGTCGTCCATGATGTATTCGAGCGCCTCCTCGAGCGAGAAGGTCTTGGGCGGCGTGAGCTGCACCGAGATGTCCGCCGTGGACGAGCGCTGGTTGCCGAGGTTCTTGGTGCGGGCTATGTTGACCACCATGTCGCCGGGGCGGGAGCGCTCCCCCACCAGCATGCCCTCGTAGCAGTCGACGCCGGGGCCCACGAAGAGCTGGCCGCGCTCCTGGAGGGTGCCCAGGGCGTAGGCGACGGACTTCTCGGTTGACATGGAGATCATGGCGCCGTTCTGGCGGGCGCCGATCTCGCCGGCAAAGGGCCCGAACTCAAGGAAGGTGTGGTAGAAGACCGCCTCGCCGTGCGTCACGTTGAGAATGCGGTTCTTGAGGCCCATGATGCCGCGGGTGGGAATCTTGAACTCGAGATGCGTCTGGGTGGTGCCGGCCTCCATGTTGGTCATGGTGCCGCCCACGTTACCAAAGAGCTCGATGACCTTGCCGGCATACTCGCCGGGGCACTCGACGACGGCCTGCTCGACCGGCTCCAGGCGCCCGCCGTGACCGTCCTCCTTGAACAGGACGCGCGGGCGGCCCACCTGAAACTCAAAGCCCTCGCGGCGCATCTGCTCCATGAGCACCGAAAGGTGCAGGATGCCGCGGCCCGACACCTCCATGCCCGTCTTGTCGGGCAGCTCCTCTATGCGCATCGTCACGTTGTTCTCGCGCTCAAGCTCAAGGCGCTCCTTGAGCTGGCGTCCGCCGACGATCTGGCCCTCGCGCCCCACGAGGGGCGAGTTTGACGGCTCAAAGACGATGGCGAGCGTAGGGGGATCTATCTCTATGGGCTCAAGCTCCACGGGGTTGTCCGGGTCGGTGTAGACGTCGCCGATGTCCGTGCCATCGATGCCCACGACGGCGGCGATGTCGCCGGCCTCGACCTCCTGGCACTCCTTACGCCCCAGGTAGTCAAAGGTGAAGAGCTGCTTGACCTGCGCCATGGCCCTGCTCCCGTCGTTCTTCACAACCAGGATCCTGTCGCCGGCGCGCAGGGTCCCCGAGTAGACGCGCCCAATGCCGATGCGGCCCACGTACTCGGAGTGGTCAATGGTCACGCACTGCATGGCCAAAGGCCCCTGCGCGTCAACGTCGGGAGCGGGCAGGGCGTCCACGATCATGTCGAGCAAGGGGAACATGTCCATGTTGCCGTCATCTGGCGAGAGGCGCGCAAAACCGTTGACGGCGGAGCAGTAGATGACGTGCTCCATGGCAAACTCAAGCTGGTCGTCCGTCGCGCCCAGGTCCATCATGAGGTCGAGCGAGGCATTGAGGGCGTGCTCGGGGTCAGCGGCGGGCTTGTCGACCTTGTTGATGACGACCATGACCTGCAGGCCGGCGGCAATGGCGTGCCTGAGCACGAAGCGCGTCTGGGGCATGGGGCCCTCGGCGGCGTCAACGAGGAGCAGGGCACCGTCGGCCATCTTGAGGACGCGCTCGACCTCGCCGCCAAAGTCGGCGTGGCCCGGGGTGTCGATGACGTTGATCTTCACGCCCTGGTACTCGATGGAGATGTTCTTTGCCAGGATGGTGATGCCACGCTCGCGCTCCTGGTCGTTCGAGTCAAGCACGCGCTCCTGAACCTGCTGGTTCTCGCGAAACGCGTCCGTAGCGCGCAGGAGCTTGTCCACGAGCGTCGTCTTGCCGTGGTCCACGTGGGCGATGATGGCAATGTTTCTTATGTTCTCTTGGAGCATGCGGGCCTCTGTCCCTCGTTCTGTGGTTTGCCGGCAGACGCGGCACGTAACTGGAAGACTGTATACCACGCCGCCGCCGGGGCGACGGGCGTCGGTGAGAATGCTGCGTTATTTCACGGACGTCACGCCCGAGGAAGGGGAGCTCGCCTCTTGGGAGCGGAGGCGGACAACGTCACAGAAGCGGCTCAATCTCGCCTGCGGGGGCAGGGTCGCTCCATTGAAAGTCCTCGTGGGCGCCCCTGCCTGCCACGAGCGAGTAGGCGGAGTAGGCCCGGTAGCCCCGCTCGCCAAACTCGAGCATGAGCGCATCGTGATAGGAGCCGTCGTCGTCGGCGACGGCCCCCTCGTAGGCGATCGCGTAGCGCACCGGCGCCTTAGGGTCATGTGCGTCCGCGTCCGCGGCGAGTGACCTGACCGTCTCGCGGGCGCCCATGAGGCAGGCCTCCACCCCGTCGTCAGAGACGTCGTAGGACGTCACGGCGCCGTTGCAGGCCTGGACGACGAGCAGAACGTTGAGGTCCCTGCCGTCCGCGAGGAGGTTGAGCGCGTCGCCCGCGAGCGTCGCTCCCAGGCTGTCAAGCTCGGGCGACATGCCCTCTTGTCTTTCGGCTGAGGATGGCGACATGGACGTTGCCCTTTCTTGGACGCGATGTTCCCACAGCATAGCGCAGCGCACGAGACCGCGCTAAGACGGCGAGGCGGGGCAGATGGAAAAGGTCACAGGCGAAACGCCCGTGACCTCGCGTCGTGTGGTGGAGACGATGGGGTTCGAACCCACGACCTCAGGCTTGCAAAGCCCGCGCTCTCCCAGCTGAGCTACGTCCCCTTTAGCAATAATCACCCCAGCGGCGACTCGGCTCACGCTGGGGTGATTATTATCAAGGAAGGTGGTGGGCCCGACAAGGTTCGAACTTGTGACCTCCCGGTTATCAGCCGGACGCTCTGACCAACTGAGCTACGGGCCCAACGCAAGGAGAGATATTACTCCCCGCAGCCAAAGAGGTCAACCGTCAAGTTGGTAATTCCTCGGCCATAATTTATCGATTGTGGGCGGGCAGGGCAGGCGGGACGGGTACCATGGCCAGACATAGGGACAGACTGCCACACGAGGGGGTGCTCATGGTACGCATGGACATACAAACCATCATGGTCGGGGCGGGGCCCATGTCATCCCTCGTCGTGCTGCGGCCACGATCGGACGGGCGCGAGGGCGGCGGGGCCTCGGGGCGACTTCCCATTCGCATCGGCGTGCTCGAGGCGAGCTGTATCTCGGCGGGAATCGAGGGTTCGCCCGTGGGGCGACCCCTTACCCATGACCTGCTGCTTGACTGCATCGGGCGGATGGGCGGGTCATTGGACTCCGTCGAGATCGTTGACGTGCGGGGCACGACCTTCTTTGCCCGTCTCAACGTGAGCTGCGCGTCGGGCAGCCACGTGGAGCTTGACGCCCGACCCTCGGACGCGCTGGCGCTCGCCATCCGCGCGGAGGTGCCCATCTTTGCCGACGAGACCGTGCTCGAACGCGCGACCATGCCCGACTTCGACGCGGTCGAGAAGCGGGAGAGGCAGCAGGAGCTCGAGGAGTTTCACGACTTTGTCGAGCATCTCTCGCCCGAGGACTTCTCCTAGCCCATCGTTGCTGCGGCCCGCCGTCCCAGCGGGAGGCGGGCCGCAGCAAACTCTCTTCGCGAGAGGTCGCAGGTCATGGATCGCAGGTCACGGGCTGGGCCTACTCGTCGTCACCCTCGATCATGGTGTCGTCAAGCTCCTCCTCGCCGCCGATGTCAACGGGCTCCTCCTCGGCAGCGTCGGCGGCGCCTGCGCCGGCAAGGTCGAGCACACCCTGGTTGGCCTGGGCCTTTGGGGCCTTCTTCTTGCGGGCGACCATGCGCGCGAGGGCGCTCACCTGATCGTTGTCGCTCATGTTCATGATGCGGACGCCCTGGGTCGAGCGGCCGAGCCGCGAGATGTCCGCCGTCTTGACGCGAATGACGATGCCCTCCTCGGACACGATCATGAGCTCGTGCTGGGGACCCACCACGCGACATGCCACGAGGTCGCCCTTCTTGGCGGTCATCGAGATGGTGGCGACGCCCTGCCCGCCGCGGCGGTGCTGGGGATACTCGCTCACGGGCGTTCGCTTGCCGTAGCCCTTCTCGGTCACCACGAGCAGGTCTCCCCTGCCGTTGGAGATCTCCATGCCCAGCATCTTGGCGTCGCCCTTGAGCGTGATGCCGCGCACGCCCGAGGTGGCGCGTCCCGTGGGCCTGATCTCCGACTCGTCAAAGACGATGGCCTTGCCGGCCGTGGAGCACAGGATGGCCTTCTCGCCCTGCTTGACGCGACGCACGTTGACGAGCTCGTCATTGCGCTTGAGGTTGATGGCAATGATGCCGTCACGGCGGCTCTTGTCATAGTCGCTCATGGCGGTCTTCTTGACCATGCCGTCGCGGGTGGCAAACATCAGGTACTCGTTGGCGGGGAACTCGCGCGTGGTGATGACGGCGGTGGGATGCTCGCCGTCCTCCAGCGGTATGACGTTGACGAGCGCCGAGCCCCGGGCGTGGCGCGAGCCAATGGGCAGCTCATGCACCTTGACGCGGTACACCTTGCCCTTGTTGGTAAAGAAGAGCACGTAGTCGTGGGTGGAGGCCACAAAGAGATCCTCCACGAAATCGGTTTCCTTGAGCGAGAGGCCCTGGATGCCCTTGCCGCCGCGGCGCTGCGAGCGATAGGTCGAGACAGGCAGGCGCTTCACGTAGCCGGCGTGCGTCACGGTGATGACCATGTCCTCCTCGGCGATGAGGTCCTCCACGTCAAGGACGACCGGCGCGTCCGAGATGGCAGTGCGGCGCGCGTCCGCGAACTTGTCCTTGATCTCGAGCATCTCGCTCTTGATGACGCCGAGGATCTTCCTCTCGTCGGCGAGGAGTTCCTCGTAGTAAGCGATGGCGCGCCTGAGGCCGTCGAGCTCCTGCTCGATCTTGTCGCGCTCCAGGCCGGTCAGGCGCCGCAGGCGCATCTCGAGGATGGCCGTCGTCTGCTCCTTGGTGAAGGCAAAGCGCTCGGTCAGGCGCGCAGCCGCCTCGGCGTCCGTACGACTTGAGCGGATGATGGAGATGACCTCGTCGATGTGATCGAGCGCCAGCAGCAAGCCCTCGAGGATGTGGGCGCGCGCCTGGGCCTTCGCAAGGTCAAAGCGCGTCCTGCGCGTGACGACGTCAACCTGGTGGTCAATGTAGTGCCTGAGGATCTGAGGAAGCGAGAGCAGCTTGGGCACGCCGCCCACAAGGGCCAGATCGATGATGCCGAAGGAGGTCTGGAGCATCGAGAACTTGTACAGGTTGTTGAGCACGACCTCGGGGATGGCGCCCTGCTTGAGCTCGATGACCAGGCGCAGGCCCTTGCGGTTGGACTCGTCGCGCATGTCAGAGATGCCCTCGATGCGCTTGTCGTTGACGAGCGTGGCGATCTTCTCCTGAAGGTTGCCCTTGTTGACGCCGTAGGGAAACTCCGTGAAGACGAGCTTGTTGCGGCCGCCCTTGGTTGACTCGACGTGCGCCTTGGCGCGCACGGTGAGGATGCCGCGGCCCGTCTCGTAGGCCTGACGGATGCCCTCAGAGCCCATGATGACGGCGCCCGTGGGAAAGTCGGGGCCCGGCATGACCCGCATGAGCTCCTCAATCGTGACCTCGGGGTCGTCGATCATCAAGCAGGTGGCGTCGATGACCTCGCCGAGATTGTGCGGCGGGATGTTGGTGGCCATGCCCACGGCGATGCCCTGCGACCCGTTGACGAGGATGTTGGGGAAGCGGGACGGTAGCACCGAGGGCTCCTGGAGCGACTCGTCATAGTTGGGCTGCCAGTCCACGGTGTCCTTGTTGAGGTCGCGCAGAAGCTCCATGGCGGGGCGAGCCAGGCGGCTCTCGGTGTAGCGCATGGCGGCCGCCGAGTCGCCGTCGATGTTGCCAAAGTTGCCGTGGCCGTCAACCAGGGAGATGCGCATGGAGAACCACTGCGCCAGGCGGACCATGGCGTCATAGACCGCCGCGTCACCATGCGGATGATACTTACCGATGACCTCGCCGACCGTCCAGGCCGACTTCTTGTGGGGCTTGTTGGGAAAGATGCCCGCCTCGTTCATGGCGTAGAGGATGCGCCGATGCACTGGCTTAAGGCCGTCGCGCACGTCCGGCAGGGCGCGGGCGGTGATGACCGACATGGAGTACTCGATGAACGACTGCTCCATCTCGTGGCCGAACTCGCGCGTCTGCAACGTCCCGCCGTGGATGTCGGTATCGTCCCCGCCGCCGCGGGCGTCGGGGAGCGGCTCGAGGTCGTCGTCCGTCTCGGCGTCCGCGTCGTCGTCCGTGCCGGCCTCGTCGTCGGCGTCGGGGTCATAGGCCGGCAGCGTCGGATCCTCTTGGTCGCGCTGGGCACGCGCGAGCAGCTCGCGGAGGTCGTCGGGCATCATGACGTCGTCGTCGGCGCCCGGCCTGGTTGTCGTTTCGTCAGCCACGTGGCTTGTCCCTTCGTCTAGATGTCGAGGAAGCGGGCGTCCTTGGCGTGACGCTCGATGTAGTCTCGGCGATACTCAACCTGCGTGCCCATGAGGCGTGAGACTGACAGGGCGGCCTTCTGACCGTCCTCGATGGTGATCCTCTGCAGGATGCGGGTCTTGGGGTCCATCGTCGTGTCAGCCAGCTGCTGGGGGTCCATCTCGCCCAGGCCCTTGTAGCGCTGCACGCTGTACTTTCGCTTCTTGCCCTCGACGTCGAGGGGAACATGCTCGTCGATGGCGCGGGCCAGGAGCGTCTCCTCGGAAGTCTTGCTGTCTGGGTAGACGTAGTGGACGCGCTTGCCAACCTTGACCCCAAAGATGGGGGGACAGGCAGAATAGACGTATCCCGCGTCGATGAGGGGACGCATGTACTTGTAGAAGAACGTCATGAGCAGGATGCGAATGTGCGCGCCGTCGACGTCGGCGTCGGTCATGATGATGATCTTGTGATAGCGGGCCTTGGTAATGTCAAAGTCGCCGCCGTCGCCGGTGTTGTTGGTCACGCCCGTGCCGATGGCCGTGATGAGCGACTGTATGGACTCGGACGAGAAGGCGCGATGGTCGCCCACGCGCTCGACGTTGAGGATCTTGCCGCGCAGGGGCAGGATGGCCTGGATGTCGCGGCGGCGGCCGTCCTTTGCCGAGCCGCCTGCGGAGTCGCCCTCCACGATGAACAGCTCGGTCATGGAAGGATCTCGCACCGAGCAGTCAGCGAGCTTGCCCGGCAGCGCGGCGCTCTCCAGCAGTCCCTTGCGACGCGTCGCCTGGCGGGCCTTCTGGGCGGCAAGACGCCCCCGAGCCGCCGAGGAGGCCTTCTTGAAGATCTCCTTCGCCTGATTGGGGTGCTCCTCAAGGTAGTCGGAGAGCCCTTGCGACACGACCCTGTTGGTGAGCGAGCGCATGTAGGAGCTTCCGAGCTTTGACTTGGTCTGTCCCTCGAACTGCGGGTCGGGAAGCTTGACCGAGATGACAGCCGTGAGGCCCTCGCGCACGTCATCTCCCGTCAGGTTCGAGTCCTTGTCCTTAAGGAGCTTCTTTGAGCGGGCGTAGTCGTTGATCGTCTTGGTGAGCGCCGTCCTGAAGCCCTCCAGGTGCATGCCGCCCTCTTCGGTGTAGATGTCGTTGGCAAAGGACATGACCGTCTCGGAGTAGCCCGCGTTCCACTGAAGGGCCACCTCGACGTCACCCTTCCTGTGAACGGGCTCGCCGGGGTCGGAGCTTCCCTCGATGTAGACGATGGAGCGCTGGCAGTTGGGCAGGATGGTCTTCTCGGCGTTGAGGAACTTGACGAAGTCGATGATGCCGCCGGAATAGCAGAACTCGTCCACGCGCGGCGTCAGCTCGCGCTCGTCCGTGAGGACGATCTTGAGGTTCTTGTTGAGGAAGGCCGTCTCCTGCAGGCGGTCATGCAGCGTGTCGTAGCTGAAGGAGGTCGTCTCGAAGATGGTCTCGTCGGGCCAGAAGGTCACGGTGGTTCCCGTTGCCTTTGAGCTGCCGATCTTCTTCATCTTGCTCGTGACCTTGCCGCGCGAGAACTCCATCTGATAGATGCCGCCGTCGCGCTTGACGGTGGCGACGAGCCTGCTGGAGAGCGCGTTGACGACGGAAATGCCCACGCCGTGCAGGCCGCCCGAGACCTTGTACGCGGCGTTGTCAAACTTGCCGCCGGCGTGCAAGATCGTGAGGACGACCTCGAGCGTGGGAATCTTCTTCTGGGGGTGCTTCTCGACGGGGATGCCGCGCCCGTTGTCCTCAACGGACACTGAGCCATCCGGGTGCACGGTCACGGAGATCTTGGTGCAGAATCCCGCCATGGCCTCGTCGACGGAGTTATCGACGATCTCCCACACCAGATGATGGAGGCCCGCCGCGGAGGTCGTGCCGATGTACATGCCAGGCCGCTTGCGGACCGGCTCGAGGCCCTCGAGGACCTTGATCTCGCTGCCTCCGTAGTTGCTGTTGCTTGTTGCCACGAGCTTCCCTTCCTTGCAGGGGTACACGTTGAGAACACAGTCTTCTAATTTTAGGGTAGAACGCCCGTAAACCCAAGAAATACTTCGGAGCGACAATAATATCGGTAACGTGAGGGGGCAACATCGCCTCTCCGGCGTTGTGACGGCGATTTTGAGCCCGTTGCGTCAAACCTCGTGTCCCCCCGGCGGGGCGCGCACGGACGTCACGACGCGGGCGGAGGGGGCGTCCGGTCGCGATGCAGGCTGTCCCTCATGGCCTGGGCCAGGCGCTCCCTCAATCCCGGCGGCAGTTCGGCGCAGCGCCTACGGATGCGCTCCTCATCCTGCATCGAAAGGGACCCAGACGCGGTCGCGGCGGGCGAGGTGGGGCGGGGTGACGTGGGCGGACGGTGGTTGCGCGCCAGCCTGAACTCAAGGCCCGAGAGCTCGAGGCCCGCCGCGGCGAGGCGGGCGAGGTAGATCTCTCGGTTGGTGTTCCAGTCCATCAGTCGCGCATGGGAGTCAACGTAGACGCCCATTACCGGCGGCAGCGCGGCGTTTGGGGGTTTGCGCAGATAGACGCCGCAAGTGTGCATGCGTTCCACGTCGCCGTTGGCGTCGCGCCATGCGACGGCGGCGCGCTGGTTGGCGCTCAGGGAACGTCCCAGGCCGCGAGACAGGAAGCGTCCCAGAAGGTGATCAACCGACTCAGAGCCCCTCTCGCGCGGGTTGAGACCCCACACCGACCTCAGGGCGCCCGAGCTTGGAGGCTTCCACTCACTCACCTATGTTCACCACCCGCGCGGCCCCAAGGAGCGAGGCAGGAAAATACCCCAGGTTCGTGGTGGTGATGACGGTCTGGACGCCCTCCTGCACAAAGCTCGTCATCGCGCTACGACGGCGCTCGTCAAGCTCGCTCATGACGTCATCAAGCAAGAGCAGGGGCGCGCCGCCCGTGAGCTCGTGGCTGAGCGCCAGCTCGGCCATCTTCCACGCCAACACGATGGTGCGCTGCTGGCCCTGTGAGGCAAAGGAGCGCGCGTCGCGGCCGTCAACCAGGAAGGTCACGTCGTCGCGTTGGGGTCCCACGAGCGTCTGCTGACGGCGTCGCTCCTGTTCGCGCAGCTCGCCCAGGCGCCTGAGGAAGATCTCGCGCAGCTCGTCTCGGGAGAGCGTGGTAGGGTCGACGTCGTCGCCCAGCGAGCATAGGTAGGAGCAGTCCAGGCACTCTCCCTCCGCGAGCTGGGCGTGGATTCTCTTGATGTGCGCCGCCAGGCGCGTGAACATCCTCACGCGGGCGGCCAGGAGGGTCGCGCCGCCCAGTGACAGGGACTCGTCCCAGGCCTCGAGCAGGGAGCTGTCCGGGTTGATATCCTTGAGCAGACGGTTGCGCTGCTCGACGGCATGGAGGTAGGAGCCAAGGACGCTCCCGTAGCCCTTGTTGGCCTGCCTGCCGAAGGCGTCGAGCTCGTCTCGGCGCCATGAGGCCCCACGCTTGACGAGCGAGAGATCGTCGGGCGTAAAGAGCACGCTCATCAGCGACGCGGGAAGGTCGGCGGCCACGCAGCGCTTGCCGTTGCGCTCAAAGAGGCGGCGCGCGCCCTCGACGCGGCAGGCCACGTCGATGACTCGTCCGTCGCCGGTGAGCGTCGCGGCGGCGCGGGCGCAGGACGCGCCCTCCAAGATGAGGTCCTGGGGTCGGGGACGCCTGAAGGAACATCCCGCCGTCAGGAGCTGGAGCGCCTCTATGACGTTGGTCTTGCCCGCGGCATTATGGCCGTGCAGTATGGTCATGCCCCCCGCAAACGTCAGGGACTCGTGGCGAAAGTTGCGCCAGTCGTCGAGCGTGAGGGTCCGCACGAGCAGTCCCATGGCTACATCCTGACGGGCATCAGCAAATAGAGGTAGTTGATCTGACCATACGACTTGAAGATGCCGGGCTGCATGGTGTTCTGGAGCTCGAGCGTCAGCTGGCTGTCTGTGGTCGCGGCGTTGACGCAGTCAAAGACGTAGTGATAGTTGAGGGCGATGGACATGCTCTCTCCCTCCGCGCGGACGGGGATCGTCTCCGTCGAGTCGCCCTGGTCGGGAGAGGATGCCGACAACCTCATGACCTCGCCCTCGACGTCGATGTCAAAGCGCACAGACGAGTTGGACTGGGCGATGACGGAGACCCTCCTGAGGGCCGCCGAGAGGGTCTCGACGTCAACGGTGACGGAGGTTCCGCAGCTCGACGGCAGCAGCTGCTTGTAGTTGGGAAACGTCCCTTCGATCCTTCGGGCGACATAGGTCGTGGCACCAAACGAGAACACGACCTGGCTTTCGTTGGTGCCCATCATCATGCTGTCGGCGTCTGAGGCCAGCGAGAGCACGTCATGCAGGGTGGAGCCGGCAACGATGGCCGTAAAGGGCTCGTCCGTGCCGGACGTCTCGGTGTTGGAGTCGCACACGGCGAGACGATACGAGTCTGTGGCCACCATGCGAATCGTGTTCTCGTGGACGGAAAGGAGCACGCCTGAGAGGATGGGTCGTGAGGTGTCCTTTGAGGTAACCTTGTAGACCTTGTCGACCATGGCGCCCACGAGCGCGCAGGGAAGCTCGATGGAACGTTCGAGGGTGTAGGAGGGAAACTCGGGAAAGTCCGCCGCGTCGAGCGTGTTGAGACGAAAGCGAGACTTCTCGCAGGCGATGGCGACGACGTGGTCGCGGCTTTCGAAGCTGACCGCCGCGTCCGAGAGCGTCTTCACGATGGCCTGCAAGGTCTTGCCCGCGACGACCGTCTCTCCCTCCTCCTCGACGTTGGCGGCGACGCTGTGGCGTATCGAGATGGTGAGGTTGGTGGTCTGTAGCTCGATGGCCCCAGGTCTGGCGATGATGTGGATGCCTGACAGAATGGGGAGGGTCGAGTTTGACGCCATGCCCTTCGTTACGACGGCGAGGGCCCTCTCCAAGGACGACTGGCTTACCGAGAACTTCATCGTGACCCCTTTCGACGCGGCCGCCCCGGGCGCAGGGCAAAGGTTGGTTGCTGCTACTAATACTGTCTTATATATAAGAGAACAGTACTACCAATATCGCGTGACGATTTGTAGAGAACTGTGACGTCAGGCAGGTGGAAGGGCATGTTTCGCGCGACGGGACAGGGGGCGGGACTCTTCATCATCAACATCAACGCCCCTTCTCCCATCGTCCTTCAACGTCGAGCGCCTGGTTTTCATAGCTCGTCGCAACGGTTTCAACGTAGGTTTCAACATCTCATCCCTTGTCGATGATGCTGTCTTTGAGCGTCTCAAGCTGGTCAAGGAAGAGCCGGTCCTCCTTCATGGCCTTGTCCACCCAGATGATGCTGTGCTTGACGGTGGCGTGCGAACGACCGCCAAACTTCTTGCCGATGTCGGCGAGGGTGTTATCCGTGAGCTCGCGCGTGAGCCAGATGCCCACGTGGCGCGGCTCCATGAGCTCCTTGTTGCGCTTTGACCCCACGAGCTCTGAGTGGGAGACGTCGTAGTGCCCCTCGACGGCCTTCTGTATCTGCTCAATGGTCACCGCGCGCTGGCCGCTGGGCCATTTGGCGTTCGCCAGACGGATGACGTCCTCCCGCCCCAGGGCGGTGCCCTTCTGCTCGAGCCGGCCGGCGTTCATGATGCAGGTCTGGACGAAGCCCTCTATGACGCGGATGTTGGTGCCCGAGCGCTCGGCCATGAGCTGACGCATGTCCTCGCTGATGCTGCCGGTGAGGCCTCCCACGTGCTCGCGCTCGGCGTCCTGGCGCATGCGCTCGTAGAAGGCGTTTATGAGGTTGAGCTTGAGCTCGTAGTCGGGCACCTGGATGCTCACGGTGACGCCGGAGTCCATGCGGCTGGTCTCGCGCTCGTCGAACTTGCTCTCCCCCATGCCCAGCTGCGAGGGCGAGCGGTCGGCGGCGAGCACGATCTGCTTGCCATGGGCCATGAGGGCGTTGAAGGTCTCGAAGAAGAAGCGGATCGTGCCTGCCGCCGTGCGCATGTTCTGCACGTCGTCGATAATGAGTATGTCGACGTTCTGGTAGTTGTTGGACAGGGCGCTGCGCGCTGAGGTCTCGCTGTTGTTCCAGGCGATGCGATAGTCCTCCACGAACTCCGCCGCCGTGCGATACACGCAGACGCGCGACGGGTCGTTGGTGACCACGTAGTTTTGGATGGCTCGCAGAAGATGCGTCTTTCCCAGGCCGCTCTTCCCATAGATGAACAGCGGGTTGTATCCCTTGTTCTCGCCGTTGGCGACCTGCTTTGCCGCCTCGAAGGCCAGCATGTTCTCCTCGCCCGCGACGAAGCGCTCAAAGGTGAGCTTTGAGTCGGCGAGGTCGCCGGCGGTGTCCGCGAGCGGGCTGGCGTTTGTCGCCGTGCCGCCAGACGGCGAGTGCGCCTTGGCGGGCGCCTGCGCGCGGGCCTCGGAGGTGATGCGCCTCAGCTCGCTGCTGGAAAGATGCGAGCTGGTGTCAATCTCCATCGACTCGCTCGGTTGAGCGAGGAGCACCCTCAGCTCCACCGGCTGGAAGGCCGCCTCGTTGAGGCAGGCCTCTATGAGCTGCGTGCATTGACGAATCTTCCTCTGGGCAAAGCCAAGGTTGGTGGAGATGGACAGAGCCGTGCCGTCAAAGCCGATGACGTCGCAGCTCTTGAGCATGGCGAGAACCGAGGGTGCCAGGCTCTTGGTGTCCAGCATGACCAGTACGTCATGCCAGAGAAGCTTTGCGTCGTCCTGCGTCGAGTCCATGTGGTCCACCTGACGCCCCATGCGGGGCTGTGAGATTGTAGAAAAGTGAGCGCCCGTGGCGCGCAGTTTCCTAGTATATGATGAAAACTCGCCCAGGTGAGGGAAAGTCGGCCTCATGCAGGATGAGCGTCACCATCTGTCGTCGCGAGAAACGCCCTTCCCGCCGCAGAGAGACGACGCTTCTGCTCGCCGCGCCGCTTGTTGACAAGCCCCAGGTCCTCCAATGACGAGAGCTCGCGCGACCAGGTGGGCTGAGAGCTCCCGTACGCCCTCATGAGGTCCGTGGGACCGACGCTCTCATGGTCGCGGAGAAACGAGAGGACGAGGTGGCCCCGCTCGCTGATCTCAAGGGTGTGAGCTTTCGCCTCGTCGGCGGATGCGGCGCCAGCGCCTGACGGCCACGGCGCCGTTGTGGGGTATGTCGCGGCGGGCAGGGGGGTTGAGGGCGCCGATCCCCAGACCACCGCGCCCTGACGTTGGGTCGCGGCGCCTGGCATGATGGACGGCATGGCGCCCGGCGCCGCCTGTGGCCATCCCACCTGAGGCTGCGCCTGGTAGGGGGCGGCCGGGTGTGCGAGCGGCCATGAGACCGCCGTCCCAAACGGCGCGAGCTCCTGCGCCGCGCCGACCGTCGGTGCGGCACCTGCGCTCATGAGACCTTGCGATTGGGCGGGCCACGACGTCGTGCCGGACTGCCCTGCCGCCTGAGGGGCGCACCCTGCCGTCCTCGTATCCGCATGTGGCGTCCTCACGGCGGAGATGGTCACGACCGTGCCGGTGGAGATGTTGTCCTCGATGGTGAGGGCACCGCCCTTGTCCTGCATGTACTGCTGCACGTAGGGCAGCCCCGACCCGACGCCTCGGATGTAGCGGCGCATCTCCTCCGTGGCTGAGCTGGTGCCAAACTGCAACGCCCGGTCCTTCTCCTTGATGCCGGGGCCCTGGTCTGAAAAGCGCAGGGTGTTGCCGTCGTCCAGGATGCTGATGGTCGGCTGGCGAAAGAAGGAGTGAATGAAGTTCTCCACGATCTCGCGAATGACCATGAAGGGCACCGTGCTGCCCTGCTCCCTGGCGAGGCGGGACACCGTCGCCGTGATCTCGTCCAGATAGGGCCGGACGTCCTGGGGCTCTATGACGACGACGCGCGGCGCCGCGGAGACGTCGTCATAGACGGCGATGCGCGCGGGATACCTGACCACGAGTGAGCGCGTCTCGGATGGTGGGCCCTCGCCGGGATCGTCGTCTCCCACAAAGGGGAAGAAATCCCTAGCCATGGTCCCACCTCCCCTTTCGACAGCAATTCATCATTGTTGAAAACTTTCATTCAAAGTGCGATGTGTGAATGGAATATTTCAACAATGGTGCAATGTTGTAGAAAACCACAGTTACAAAGCAGTCATGCAAGAAAAATAGTACCACGCCATGGATGAAAGAAGTGCGTGCCTGACGTAGGTCATTCATCCTGCGTCAGCGTCCGGCGCGGACCATCATGGCCGTGGGGGTGATTGGCGATTATTTTATGTGTGGTGTGCAGGGAATGTTTGACAGCATCCAGGTATGACTCATATAATCTTAGGGCTTGCTCACATTAGTTTTTTGGTATCCCAGGAGGGTTTGCAATGAAGCGTACGTACCAGCCCAACAAGCGGAAGCGTGCCAAGACGCATGGCTTCCGTGCTCGCATGGCCACCAAGGGCGGTCGTGCCGTACTCGCCCGTCGCCGCGCCAAGGGGCGCAAGGAGCTGACCGTCTAAGCTCGTCATGAAGACCATCAAGTCCAAGCGCGATTTTGAGAGGGTCTACGCGACGGGACGACGAGTTAATCACAGGCTTGTGCGCATGACAGCTCTTGTGGGTGATGAAGGCGACTTTGGAAGGGTCGCCTTTGTTGCACCTAAACGCCTGGGAAACGCCGTCCTCAGGAACAGGTGCAAGAGACTGCTCAGGGAGGCCGCTCGCCAATGCGGGCTTCCGCGCCGGGGGTGCGACCTCATCCTGTTTGCGACGCGTCAGACGCACATAAGCGACCCAACCGAACTTGCGCGGGCCCTTGAGGTCGTACTTGGCAAAGCGGGAATCAGGTGAGCGTGCCATGTGTCGCATAGATGCGGGGAAGCTGATCGTTCGCGCTCTCCGCTGGTATCAACGGGTGATCTCCCCCCTCTTCAGGGGTCATTGCATCTATGTGCCCACCTGCTCCCAGTACGCGGTCGAGGCCATCTCGACCTATGGCACCGCACGGGGGAGCCTCCTTGCGGTGAGAAGAGTCCTTAGATGCAATCCCTTGCACAGGGGCGGGTTCGACCCCGTACCCTAGCTGCCTTACCTGGAGGAACCATGTGGGAATGGATATGTAATCTTCTGACCAGCATCCTTGCTGCGATTCAGGGCGTCTGTGGTGACTGGGGCCTCGCCATCATCATCCTGACCCTCTTCATCCGTCTGCTCATCACGCCGCTGATGACGCGCTCGACGGCCTCGTCCGCGCGCATGCAGGCGCTCCAGCCCAAGATCAAGGAGATTCAGGAGCGCTACGCCGACGACCCTCAGCGTATGAACGAGGAGATGCAGAAGTTCTACTCGGAGCATAAGTTCAACCCGCTTGGCGGATGCCTGCCCGTGCTGCTCCAGGCCCCCATCTTCTTTGCCCTCTTTACCGTCGCTCGCCAGGTGGGCGGCGATGCTCATTTTTACAACATCATTCCCTCGCTCTCGCAGTCCGCGTCGGGGGCCATGGCAGAGCTGGGATTTGCGGGCGGCTGGGTGTATGCGGCCCTCGTTGCGGCGTTTGGTGTCCTGACGCTCATCCCCATGGTCATGAACATGAAAAACATGCAGGAGGAGCAGCGCTCGCAGTCGCTCATCATGGGCGCCGTCATGTCCGTCATGATGCTCTGGGTCGGATGGGGCCTGCCCGCCGCCGTCATCCTGTACTATGACACCTCCGCCGTCTGGCAGGTCATTCAGCAGATAGTCGTCACGCAGCGCGTCATGGACAAGGTCAAGGCCGAGACGGAGGCAAAGTTGGCCAACCAGCCCGTCCAGCTTGACGTCGTCCGCAAGGAGCGCAAGCCTCGGCCCAAGAAGACGAAGTAAATATTCAGAAAGTTTTCAGCATAAGGGAGGTCAGCGTGGATTCGGATGAGATGAGTTCCTCCACCACCGGCGCTCAAGAAGAAGGTGCGGCTGCTGCTGTAGTCTCTGACGTCTCGTCGCAGGACCGTTTTGCCGATATCAAGGAACGCTTTGAGTCCGGCAGCGATCTGAGTGACGCGGACGTTGACGCCATCGCGGACGTTGCCCTGACCTATGTCAGACAGATCATGACGTTCTTTGGCGAGGAGCATGTCACGATAGACGAATATGATGGTGACGATGGTGAGCTGATTCTTGACGTGAGTGGTGACGATCTTGCCGTGTTCATCGGTAGGCATGGACGCACCCTTGATGCCCTCCAAATGCTCGTCACCTCGTACATGAGCAATGTCATGCGCTTTCATTACCCCATCGTCATTGACATAGAGGGGTATAAGGCTCGCCGTCGGCAGAAGCTCGTCTCTTTTGCCACGCAGGCCGAGGCTCACGCAATTAAGCAGCGCGGTGAGGTTCGCCTGGCGCCGATGAATGCCTACGAGCGGCGTATCGTGCATCTGACGCTCGCCAACAGCGAACGGGTCAGCACGCACTCAGAAGGCGTTGACCCGCAGAGGAGGGTCGTCGTAACCTTCGTGCACTGACCGTTTGACGCATAGTTTATAGCTGTTCGTCATTACAGGTTCTGCTGTCGTACACTATGGGGAGAGATTTGATCTCTCCCCCTTTTTGTCAATTGTTCTTGAATCAAGGAGTTCTGTCACATGGATGTTTCAGACGCAATCGTAACTGACATGGGACATTTGGATTCAGTGCATAGTGTTCCCGACGCTGACAAGATTGAGGTCTTAATGTCCTATGCGTCTGCATACGGCCTCTCTCTCACTCCCGAGCAAGCCAAACTCCTCATCCAACATATCCTGCTTGTCATTGACAAAAATAAGCAGCTCAATCTCACGAGAATTACTAGCATGGAATCAGCATTGGTTCTGCACGCGCTTGATTCACTTCTTGTCGTCAACGTATATGATGCATCCCGCACCTTATCGTGCTGCTCCACTGAGCAGGAGCGTTTTCTTGACATTGGAACAGGAGCAGGATTTCCTGGCATTCCTTTTGGCATCGTTACAGGCATGAACGGTCTGCTTCTTGACTCCGTCAACAAGAAGGTCATGGCTGTCAAAGAGTTCATTGGTGAGCTTGGGATGACATCACAGCTCACAACAAGCTCACTCAGGGCAGAGACTCTCGCAAAAAAGGAAGGGCAGACCTTTTTCCTCGTCATGGCACGTGCTGTCGCAAGTATGAATGTGCTCGTCGAGTACGCGTCGCCTTTCTTACAACAGCATGGTCTTCTGATCTGCTCGAAGGCCCGTATTTCTGATGATGAGGTACAACACTCTCTCCATACGGCTCGTTTGTGCGGCATGAAGCTTGTTTCACGTGAAACATTCGATCTTCCTCACGACCTTGGGTATCGTGAGCTTTTTACGTTTGAGAAATCATCATACCCTCGTCTTCACCTGCCACGAGCTATTGGAATGGCGAAAAATAAACCTCTTTAATCGTATGTGCCTTTATGAGATTAAAAAATAGGCGAAGTAAGAGCTACTATGTCATAAAGGTAGCAAGGTAAACATTATCAACGTATCCAAGGTTTGTATCATACGTCAATGAGAGTACGTGGCGCTTGTAAGCTTCTATGGCGGCAACATGGGAGGATATGTGGAGTACAAGGAAATAAAGCGTGCCTTTCCCGATAAAGAGACACGCATCATTGCCATCATCAATCAAAAAGGTGGTGTGGGAAAGTCAACGACGGCCGTCAATCTTGCGTCAGTCTTAGGCGAAAACAAGAAGAAGGTTCTCCTCATTGATTTTGATCCTCAGGGGAACAGCTCAAGCGGTTTTGGCATCCAGAAGGACGAACTAACACATGATATCTATGATGCCCTGCTTAAGGACGTGCCTCTTGAGGAAATGGTGCTTCCAACCATAGAAAAATCCGTCTTTGTGGTTCCGGCGACCATCCAGCTCGCGGGAGCAGAGATTGAGCTAGTCGCTCATGTTTCACGTGAAACAATACTCAAGGAGATTCTTGAGCCCATAGCCAAGGAGTTTGACTATGTCTTCATAGACTGTCCTCCGTCTTTAGGGCTATTGACAATGAACGCGCTTGTGGCGGCAGATTCAATCCTGATTCCCATCCAATGTGAGTTCTATGCGCTGGAGGGATTGAGCAAGCTTCTTGAGACCATGAAAATGGTAAAAAAGCGCCTCAATCCCAATCTTGACGTATTTGGCGTCGTTATGACGATGTTTGACGCACGTACTACGCTTTCTCGTGAAGTGGTCAACGAGGTACGAAAGTACTTTGGAACGAAGGTGTTCAAGTCAATCATCCCGCGTAGCGTAAAGCTGTCGGAGGCGCCGTCGCATGGGTTGCCGATTAACCATTATTCGCGCGTGAACAAGGGCGCCTTAGCCTATCAACGGCTTGCTCGAGAGGTGGTGCGTCGTGGCTAGAAAAAGTGGATTGGGAAAGGGCCTTGAATCGCTCATGGGCGTGGCCGACGCTGAGGTACGTGCCATAACGGCAGACTCGACGATTCCCATCGAAAAAATCATGCCAAACAAGGATCAGCCGCGCAAGGAGTTTGATGAGGACAAGCTTCATGAGCTTGCTGACTCCATACAAAAGAATGGCGTCCTCCAGCCCATCCTTGTGCGAAAAAAGGGTCACCGATATGAGATTGTTGCTGGCGAGCGAAGATATCAGGCGGCGAAGCTGGCTGGCCTCACGGAACTGCCTGCCGTCGTTCGCGATATTTCCGACGACGAGGTGTTTCAACTTGCCCTCATTGAAAATCTTCAACGAGCAGACCTCAATCCCATTGAAGAGGCACAAGGTTATGCCAGGCTGCTCAAGGAGAACGGCTTTACGCAGGAGCAGCTTGGCCAAGTCCTATCAAAGTCACGGTCGGCAATAGCGAACACGCTGCGCCTGCTTGACCTGCCCCGAGAAGTACAGGAGATGATGGCGTCAGGAAAGATAACGGCCGGCCATGCTCGTGCCATACTATCCGTGGCGGGCGAAAATCAACGGCTGCTCCTTGCCCAAAAGGTTATTGACGACAATTTGACGGTACGTCAGACAGAACATCTCGCTCCATTGATATCTGTCAATACAGAGACGTCACACCATCGTGAGCCGACGCCCCAGGCATTCAAGCGTGCGGCGCGCCAGCTGCGCATCAGTCTTGGCACAGGCGTACGCGTCAAACGCGTGAGGAACAGGAACAAGATTGAGATCGAGTTTGCTGACGAGGAAGAGCTTGCCCGTTTGACGGAGCTCATCGTTGCCGCGCAGTCAGGAAGTGAGTAGCATGAGGCAGAGGCGCGGGCTCGTTGGAATCTTGGTAGCGGTTGCGGCCGTCTACGGTGCCTCGCGGATTCTGCTGACGCCCGAGGCACGCAGGCATGTGACGGACGCAGGCAAAGACATACTCAACCTTGCGCGCACCTGCCTTGACCAGAGCCTGTCAGTGGCAGCTCCGAGCGTCGACGTGCAGGAGCTCGAACGACGTCGCAAGGACATAGAGAGTCAGTGGGAGCAGCTAATCCAGGCGTAAGAGGAGCGACGTTTCAACTATAAGAACATATGTTCTATAATCACGGGGCGCCGCGATGGCTAGGGGCGGCGCCCCGTTGCGCTAGCGAATGGATCTGCGTCCCACGTTCTGCCTAAGCTGCCCGCAGGCGGCGTCGATGTCCGCGCCGCGGGAGTTGCGCACGGTGGCCACGACGCCGACGGAGGAAAGGCGCCTCACAAACTCCTGGGCCCGTGCGTCCGAGGAAGGCTGGAACCTGGAGCCCTTGACGTCATTGAGCTTGATCAGGTTGACGTGGGCAAGGTTGTCGCGACAGAAGTCGCACAGCGCCCCCAGCTCATCGTCCGTGTCGTTGACGCCCTTGATCAAAGCATATTCGTACGTGGGGCGACGCCCGGTCTTGTCGACGTAGTCGCCCATGGCGTCATACAGATGTATGAGCGAGAACTTCTTGACGCCCGGCATGAGGGCGTCACGGGTTCGCTGCACGGCGGAGTGAAGCGAGACCGCGAGCGAGAACTGCTCGGGCTCGTTGGCAAAGCGCATGATCATGGGAATGATGCCGCAGGTTGACACCGTAAGATGACGCGCCCCGATGCCCGCGCCGTCGGGGGAGTTGAGCTTGCGCAGGGCGCCCACGGATGCGTCGTAATTTGCGAAGGGCTCCCCCTGTCCCATGAGTACGACACTCGTCACGCGCCGTCCAAAGTCGTCACGCACGTGCATGACCTGCTCATATATCTCGGCCATGGAAAGCGACCGCGTAAGCCCGGAGGCTCCCGTGGCGCAGAAGGCGCATCCCATGCCGCAGCCGGCCTGTGTGGAGGCACAGACGGCAAGCTTGTCGCGTGAGGGCATGCCCACGCACTCCACGGTGACGCCGTCGGCAAGGCGCAGCAGGTACTTTCTGCTCCCGTCCGCGGACGCCTGCCGCACGACCTCCACAGGGACGTCCAGGTACAGGCGTTCCTCAAGCTGCGCACGCAGCGTCTTGGGGAGGTTGGTCATCTCGTCAAAGGAGGAGGCGTTCTTGGTCCAGACCCACTCCTTAATCTGCCGCGCCCTGAAGACAGGCTGCCCCAGCTGCCTCAAAAGCTCCCTCAGCCCCGCGTCGTCCAGGTCGCGCAGGTCCTGCCTGCGCACGGCCGCCCCGTCCGTTTGGGGGGAGGTCGGGCGGTCCCGAGTGATGTCGCTCGTGTCATTCTGCATGATTTGCAGGTCCCATTCTGTGTATGTCTCCCAAGGTGGAGTATCCTCGACTGAGCCACCGGGACCATCCCGGCGGCAGACGCCTCGCGCGTGTGATTCTACGCTAGCATGCTGCGCCAAAAGGAGAGCCCTCAATGGAGAAGACCGAGCTAACACACTATAAGGTCATAGTCCTTGGCGGCGGCTGGTCTGACGAGAGGGACATCTCGATGGCCTCGGCTCGCGCCTGCAGGGACGCCCTTGAGCAGGCAGGCTTTGGCACGGTTGACCTTATCGACGTGGCCGACGCGTCGTTCATCGACACGATCGCCCACGGCGGCTACGACGTGGCCTTCGTCGCCATGCACGGGAGGTACGGCGAGGACGGTAGCATCCAGGGACTTCTGGAGATCCTGCACCTGCCGTACACCTTCTCGGGGGTACTGGCGTCGGCCCTTTCGACCGAGAAGGAGAAGGCCAAGGACGTCTGCCGCGCGGCGGGCATCCCCGTGCCCCTAGGCAGGGTCATCGAGGCGGGCTGCTCCGTCACGGCCGATCAGGCCGCCGCGCTCGTGGAGGAGCTGCGCCTTCCGCTCTTCGTGAAGCCCGCCGCAAACGGCTCTAGCTTTGGCGTGTCGCGCGTGACCGCGACCGACCGGCTTCCGGAGGCGGTGCGCGCGGCGGGAGCGCAGGGGGGGCGCGTCCTTGTCGAGGAGTGCGTCGAGGGGACGGAAATAACCGTGCCCGTCATCGGTAACGACGAGCCCACGGCCCTTCCCGTCATCGAGATCGCGTTTGACTCCGCGTTTTACGACTGCACGGTGAAGTATGAGCCTGCCGAGCTGCACCACATCATACCCGCCCGCCTGCCGAGGGACGTCTATGAGCGGGCGCAGGAGCTTGCCGTGAGGGCGCACGTAGCCCTGGGCTGCCGGGGCGCCTCGCGCACCGACTTCATCGTCCGGGCCGACGGCACGCCCGTGATGCTCGAGACCAACTCCATTCCGGGCATGACCGAGCAGAGCCTCTTTCCCGACGCCGCGCGGCGCGCGGGGATCGAGTTTCCGGAGCTGTGCCGACGCCTGGTCATGTGGGCCCTTGAGGACGCGGCCTCCGGCCGCGAGACCGCCTGATGGGTCCGGACAAGCGGCGCGAGGAGGGCGACGCGGGGCAGGGGGCCCTTGCGCGCCTGATGATGCCCGGGTGTTCCGAGGGGACGCTCCGGCGCTACGCGAGCCTTGCCGCCGTCGCCCGCACGCGCGACTTTGGCCCGCTCGAGGACGGCGTGGTGGCGCTTGACACCGAGACCACGGGCCTCTCGTTCAAGAGCTGCGAGCTTATCGAGATCGCGGCCGCGCGCATTCAGGGCAAGGAGGTCGTGGAGCGCTTCGAGACCTTCGTTGACCCCGGGCGGCCCATTCCGAGCGAGATAAGCGCCCTCACTCACATTCGCGACATAGACGTGGCCGGCGCGCCGACGAGCGAGGAGGCCGTCGCCCGTCTGGCGGACTTCGTCGGCGGCATGCCCGTCCTCGCGCACAACGCGGCCTTCGACCGCTCCTTCGTCGAGAAGGTACGAGGCGGGCGGCAGGTGAGCGACTACTGGGTTGACACGCTCTCGCTCTCGCGCATCGCCCTGCCGCTGCTGACGTCTCATCGCCTGTCCGACATGGCGGCGGCCTTTGGCTGCGACTCGGTGACGCATCGCGCCATGGACGACGTCGACGCGTTGTGCGGCATGTGGCCCGTCATCCTCGCCGGCCTCCTTGAGCTGCCGCAGGACCTCTTGGACAAGCTCGCCGCCATGCACGGCGACGTCGCCTGGCAGTTTCGCCCCATTCTCTCCCACATAGCGAGCATGAACGATCCCGCGCCCTTCTCGCTGAAGGCGGCGCGCGCCGCCCTGCGCCGCCCTGCCGACGACGCGCCCAGGGTTGACGCGGCGGAGCTCATGGACCTGCGTGCGCCCGACGCGGGCGACATCAGGCGCGCGTTTGGCCCCGACGGCCTGGCGGCGGCGCTTTACGACAGCTTCGAGGAGCGTCCCGAGCAGCTCGCCATGGCTCTGGAGGTGCGCGACGCCCTTGAGGAAGGCTCCCATCGCGCCATCGAGGCGGGAACCGGCGTGGGCAAGTCGTTGGCGTATCTGCTCCCCGAGATACTCTTTGCCCAGATGAACGACGTGAGCGTGGGCGTGGCGACCAAGACGAACGCCTTGGCCGACCAGCTCGTCACCAGGGAGCTTCCCGCGCTTTCGCGCGTCCTTCCACGGGGCGTGAGCTTTACGAGCCTCAAGGGCTACGAGCACTACCTCTGCCTGAGCCGTCTTGACGCCGCGTCGCTCGTGGAGCTGCCATCGCCTCCGGAGGGCGGGACGTCAAAGAACACGGCTCGCTCCGAGATGCTCACGGCCATGGCCGTGAGCTACGCCTTTGCCTGCCAGGCGCAGGACGGCGACCTTGACGCCCTGGGCATCCGCTGGCGGTACGTGCCGCGCACGATGCTCACCACGACCCCGCAGGAATGCCTGCGCGCGGCATGCCCCTACTTTCCCAACGAGTGCTTCGTTCACGGGGCCCGCCGCCGCGCCGCGCAGAGCGACGTCGTGGTGACCAACCACGCGCTGCTGCTGAGGGACATCGACATGGAGGGGCGCATCCTGCCCCCCATCCGCCACTGGGTCATCGACGAGGCCCACGGCCTCGAGGCGGAGGCGCGCCGTCAATGGGCCCGCGAGGTGTCGGGTCGCGTCGCGCAGGAGGGCTTCGAGCGCCTGGGCGACACCAAGGGCGGGACGATCAGGTCGCTGCTCGACCGCCTGGTCGCCGTTTCCGGCTCGACGCTCCAGGTGCGCCTCCTCACGAAGCTCTCCGCCGCCTCCGCGGCCGCCGCGCAGGCCATGGGGACGCTCGTCGACGCCATCCACGAGCTGGGCGGGCTGGGAAGGGCGGGCGGCTATGACACCATGGAGCTCTGGATTGACGACACCGTCCGCGCGACACAGGAGTGGCGGCTTGTCGCGGAGGCTCTGACCTGCGCCAAGGAGCGTATGGACGAGCTGGACAAGGACCTTCGACACGGCGCGGACACGCTGGCGGAGCTTGACGCGGGACTTGCCGCCGACCTTCGCGCCGCAGCCGCCTTCGTGCCCGACCTGTCTGCGTCGCTGGGGCTCATGGCGCGCGGCGACGACAAGAGCTTCGTGTACTCGGCCGAGCTGTCCTGCCGTCGGCGCGACCGTAGGGGCGACGCCCTTATGGCCCGCAAGATCGACGTGGGGGCCGACCTGGGGGAGCGCTGGCTGTCTCAGGAGCGCAGCGTGGTGTTCACGTCGGCGACCATGACGGTGGGCGGCAGCTTTGACCACTTTGACCATGCGGTGGGTCTTGACGTCGAGGGGGCGGGGCGCCATGCGGGGCTGAGCCTGGGCTCGTCCTATGACTTTGAGCGCAACATGTCCGTCGTCATCGCCCAAGACATGCCCGTCCCCGGCGACGCCGCCTACCTGCCCGCCCTTGAGGAGCTCCTGTTTGACGTGCATCGTGCCATGGGAGGCTCCACGCTCACGCTCTTCACCAATCGCCGTGACATGGAGCGGCTGCATGAGTCCTTGCGCCCGCGACTGGCCAAGGAGGGGCTTGAGCTGCTGTGTCAGGAGCGTGGTTCCTCGCCGCGCCGCCTGCGTGAGCGCTTTCTTGCCGATGAGGGCTGCTCGCTCATGGCGCTCAAGTCGTTCTGGGAGGGGTTTGACGCCGCCGGCGACACGCTGCGCTGCGTGGTGATTCCCAAGCTGCCCTTTGCGAGCCCCCATGACCCTCTGGTTCGGGAGCGTGAGCTGAGGGAGGATCGCGCCTGGTGGCGCTACTCGCTGCCCGAGGCGGTCCTCTCGACGAAGCAGGCGGCCGGCCGCCTCATCCGCACGAAAAGCGACGTTGGTGTCCTGGTGCTGGCAGACTCGCGCCTGGTGTCAAAGCGCTACGGCAGCCAGTTCGTCAGGTCGCTTCCCAACCCAAACGCCATCCGGCTCGAGAGGGCGCACATGGCCCGCTACCTGGAGACCTGGCGCCGCTCGCGCGAAAGTTAGGAAATCGGGGCCTGGTGACTCCCGAGTCTGTGTGCCTGGGCGCCCTCCGATCGAGGGTCAGGGGCGCCCCTCTGGGGCGAGCGCCCTTCCGTCCTGGTTCGGCAGGGCCCCGATCAGGGCGGCGGCATGGTCCTGGACCTCGCGCCGCAGCGCCTCGTCGCGCACGATGACGCCCGCCCCGCAGGAGCACAGCCGCCGCACGAGCCAGCTGCCGCCAAAGTAGGGGACGGTTGCCTCGACGACTCCCGCGCCCGTCGAGCACACGCGCAGGCCGGGCCAGGGCGCCTCGTCAAGGAGGGCAGGCTCGCGAAAGACCAGGCGCACCTCCCTGCCGCCTCCCTTGCGCGGCTCCAGGGGCGGCGTCTCGTCTCCCTCCGCAAGCGCGAGCTCGCCCATTCGGTCGATGCGGAAGCTGCGTCGGGCGTCGCGGGTGCAGTCGTCCGCGTCAAGATACCAGTGGCCGCTCTCGCTGCGCACCTCCAGCGGCCAAACGACGCGCCTCTGGGGCCTCTCGTCGAGTCGTCCCTGGTATGAGAAGGCCAGGCGCCTTTCGGCCACAAGCGCGAGCGAGCAGCGCAGCAGCCCCGTCACGTCGGACGTTCCGGCGATTGACCCCAGCGTGCGCAGCACCTCGCCCCCGCGCACCGCAAGGTCTCCCGCCGAGCTGCGCAGCTTGACGACGAGGGGGTCGTCCTGGCTCATGCCCAGCCGCATCAGCGCCGCCAGCACCGCCTCCGTCTCGCCGCGGCTCAGGCGTAGCGCGCGCCCCCTGATGCCATGGCCAAAGGAGAAGAGGGTGACGGCGTCAGGCTCGTCTCCCTCGACGACGAGCGGCAGCGGGGTGCCTTCCTCGTCCTCAAGCTGGAGGAGGAGGGTCATGAGATGACGGGCGTGCTCGCGGTCGCAGCCCAGCCGTCTAGAGATGCCCGCAACGTCTATGGCGTCACCCTCGTGCGCGAGGGCGCCCAGGAGCAGGGCGAGCTCGCGCGCCTCGTCGGTTCCGCCCCGTCGTCCCCTGGCGGCGCTCATGCGAGGGCCTCCCGCAGTACGACGCGGTAGGCCTCCCGCAGCGACGGCGGGTCAAGGGGGGTCATGCCGGCCCCGATGAGCCAGCGCGCCGCGCCCCTGAGGTCTGCCACGTCGACGAGCCACACCTCTCCCTCCTCGCGTCGGCCGTCCCGTCGTCCCGCCCCGGCCTCAAGCTGGGCGCGGGCGTCCTGGTCGCAGGACGGGGGGACGACGACGCGCGCCTGGGCGCAACGAGGCCCCATCTGGAAGGGAAGCTTGCAGAAGGTGTTGACGACGAAGTCGGCGGGAATCTCATAGGCGCCCGCATCGCCGCCCGCCCGCAGCTCAAGGAAGCGGTCGGCGCGAAAGGTCCGCGCCCGCTCGCGCCACGGCGCGCCCGCGGCCAGCTCGGCGCTGTCCTGCGCCACGACATAGACGCAGCCGTGCAGTCCAAAGGCACCGAGAAGCGCGAGCGAGCGGCGGCTCGTCTCTCCTCGGGCGTCCTGGTAGAGAGCCTCAACGGGGCGTCGCTCCGACAGCGCTCGGAGGAGCCCCGCCGTCAGGCCCCCGTCGTCCCTCGCCGTCCCTCGCCGCACGGCGCCCCCCATGTATCGGCGGTCCACCTTCTCGAGCGCTCGCGCAAGCTCATGACGCAGGGCAAACTCGGGGTCATCCAGGAGGGGCTGGCAGACGAGGTCAACGAGCAGGGACTCCTCGTCGGACAGCCCCTGCTCGCCGGCAAAGCTCTCGTCGGGGTCCGCCCTCCATCCCGTCTGCCCTCCGCCGAGCGAGATGGGGCGAAGCACCAGGCCCAACGCCCTAAGACGCCGTCGGTCACGTTTGAAGGCGGTGTCGAAGCTGGCCTTGACCAGGCTCCCGTAGTAGCGCTGATGCAGCTCCGAGCCGGCAAGGGGCCCTCTGGCGTTGGAGAACGCGACGATGAGGCTCGCGAGGCGCCGGGCCTGCTCGTCATCCTTCGTCATGCGCCCGCCGCCCTCCTGGCGCGTCTCGCTCATGCGACCTCCCTTGCCCACGCTGCGCCCCGCCTTCCGTCGCCCGAGCGCGGGCCCCGGCGGGCTCCCGTTGCCCGTTTGGAGCGTGCCGCGTCGGCGAACGTGCACCTTTAGACGTATACTCTATCGTTGAATCGATAGTCGAGACAGCCTTCGGCAAGGGGAACACAGCATGGCTTCCACGCGCGACTACACAGACTACCTCAACGACCGCGTTGACATCGCCCCGGCCAACAGCCAGGAGGAGCTGGATGCGGCACAGCTCATCCATGCGATCATGGACGAGCACGGCCTTGACGCCACCATCCAGGAGTTTGACGCGCCCGCCCAGGGCGACCTGGCACACGACCTGACCTACCTGCTCCTCGTCATCGGCATGGTCATGTCCGGCATTCTCGGCACGCCCGCCGGCGTCATCGGCCGGCTGCTCGTGCTTCTGTGCACGGGCGTCCTTGCCGCGCGCTTTGGCGGCTATGACCTGCTGGGCGGCCTGGGTCCCAAGGCCCGCAGCCAAAACGTCATCGGCGTCCATCGCGCCGAGGGTCCGCTGGTGGTCAAGGGCAACCGTCCCATCGTCGTGGTGGCCCACTATGACACGCCCAACGAGGGACTGCTCCACAAGCCCCAGACCGCCGGGTTCCTTCCCGTCATCCGCCGCTCGTCTCTCTGGATCGTCGCCGGCATCGCCCTGTGCGCCTTCGTCCAGCTGCTCGGCTTCATCCCCGACGCTGCGCGGCACCTCTTCTGGATCGTGGGCATGCTCGCCGGCGTTCCCCTCCTGGCCGTCGCCGCCGCAGGGGTGTACGAGAGGTTCGCCCCCTGCACGGCCGGCGCCAACGACAACAAGTCCTCCGTCGCGGCGCTCCTTGGCGTCCTTGACCTCGTCCGTCCCGCGGACGACGCGGCCAAGCGCTGGGCGGCGTCGCACCCGCGCACCGCGCCCGCCCGACAGGACGGAACCGCTCCCGCACCGGCTACCCACGAGGGCGAGGACGCCGCGCCTGCGGCGCCCGACGAGCCCTATGAGCGGGGCGCCGACGAGGGTGCCGCCGCCGGGGGCGTCGCTGCCGTCTCCGCCCGTCTGGGCGCCCTGGCCGCCTCGCTTCGCACGGGCGCCCTCGACCTCGTCGGGCGCGCGCGTGGCGCCGTCCTGCATGACGAGGGCGCTCCCGACGGTCGGGACGTTCAGGACGATGCGGCGGGCGCCCCCACGGTCGTGGCGACGACGCGCACGGCAACGCCGGCCTCGTCGGAGTGGGGCTCGGTCGAGCCGGCCCAGCCGACGCTCCGGCTGGACGGCGAGGCGCCCCACGCTGACGAGAACGACGCGAAGAGCCCTGAAGAGGGCGCGCCTGAGGATTCGATCGAGCAGGCCCACGAGGCGCAGGCCGCAGGTGACGACGTGCGGCCAGGCCGGGAGCCGGCCGCGTCCGCTGCGGCGCCCGCGCCCGCGACGTCATCTCAGACCGCGTCGGCGTCCGTCGCGACCGAGGAGGTCTTCCACGGCGTCGTCCGTCGCGGTGCGGGGTTCGTCGAGAGCCTCCAGATTCTCCCGTCCGACTGCGAGATCGTGTATGAGCGCCCGCCGCGTCCCAAGATCGACCTCTCGCGCCTGCCGGAAGTTCCCGCGATGCCGGAGTTTCGCGTGGAGGACTTCTACCTTCCGCCGACCGAGGGCCAACAGGAGGGCCCGGAGGTCGATGACGAGACGGGGACCGGCTACATCCCGCCCTTCATCAACCCGCACCGTCGCAGCGTGACGTCTTCCGTCACCGCCGACGTCGCCGCACCCGTCGACGACCAGGCCACCGCCCGCTACGCCCCGCACGTCGATGACGCCTACAGGGCCGACGACGGCTCGCGTGCGGGGGCGTCGTACCCTCCCACGGCCCAAGATCTGCTTGACCGGGTTCCCATCCCGGAGTATCAGGTGGTTGGCGTCGACGACGCCGGGCGCGACGGTCAGGCACCCGCCCGTCGTGGTGAGACCCCAGACGACCGTGACGCCACCGAGGGCGTCGAAGCCACGGCGGAGCCGTCACCCGACGTCCCTCACGACAATGACGCCCTTGCTTCCGCGACCGACGGCGACGTTCGCTCGGAGGGCTCCTACGACGAGCGGCCCTATGACGCCTATTACGATGACGACCTCGACGACTATGACGTCGAGCCTGCCGGGATCCTCGACAAGATTCGTTTTGCGCTCGCTGACATAGGGGGGCGCCTCTCAAAGCGAGACAAGATGTCGGGAAACACCGAGACCTTCATGCCGCTGCCCGACACGTCGCGCACGGCCGAGGTGGCAAGGCCGACGCAGGCCGCCGCGACGGACGAGCCGCATCCGACCCAGACCGGCGACGTGGAGCCCGCCGGCCGCGCCGCTGCCGATGCCACCTTGCCTCAGGAGCAGGACGACGCCGACAGCACGGCGCAGGCAGAGCCTCCGACGGAGGAGTCAGGCACAACTGTCACGCCCGACTCCAGCGAGGAAGACGCCTCGCCATCCTCACTGGTCAAAGGCAACTTTGATACTGGGGATGACACCCGCAGCCTCGTCGAGGGCGACATGGCGGGACTCGACCTTGCCGAGGAGGAGCCTCAGCCCGAGGAGCGTCCCGCCCCGCGTCCCATCGACGACCCGCAATGGGGGACGCCCGACTATACCCCCGCCCCGCCCGTCGCTCAGCGCGCCGCCCTCTTTGACCTGCCGGATCCGTCGGTCATGCCCAAGGACCCCTTTGCCCCGGACGACCTGGCCCCCATCGACGTCCAGGACGCGCAGTCTCCGTCGGATGACGGCGCGGCGCAGGCGCGTGGCCAGCGCCAGCCCATCGGCCTCGTGCGCCCCCAGCATACCGAGCCCGCAGCGGCCCCGGCGTCCTCGAAGCGACCTCGGTCAGAGCGCTTTGGGGGCTTTGGGCGCCTTGGCAGGAAGAGACGCGAGGAGAAGGAGCAACCGGACTCCATGAGCGAGTGGCTGGGCGTTGACGAGGACTACGACGCAAAGACGAACGGCCGCGCCATCGGGTCCTGGGACAAGTTCAAGGACGAGGAAGACGGCAACGGACGACGCCGCCCGTGGAAGGGCGGTGCCACCGAGCGCTTTGACCTGCGGGACGAGGAGGCGCCGCAGGCGGGGGAGGCGTCATCCGACGTCAACTCGCCCGACGCGAGGGAGCGCCCCTCGGAGGAGGACCTGCGCGAGTCGATTCTGGGTATGAGCGACGATGAGCTTCTCTCACACGACATCTGGTTCGTCGCGCTTGGCGCCTCGACCCTGCGTCACGCCGGCATGCGGGAGTTCCTGGCGGACTACCGCAAGTCCATACGCGGCGCGTTCGTCATCAACCTCGACTCCGTGGGTGCCGGCGACCTTACGCTTCTGACCAAGGAGGGCGTCAGCTCGGCGCACAGGGCGGACCGCCGCCTGGCAAAGCTTCTCGCCGCCGTCGCCAAGGACCTGCACATCCCGCTGGGCAGGATACGCTTTGACTGGACCGACACGGACGCGACGCCCGCCATGGAAGCCTCCCTGCGCGCGGCGACCATCATGGGCGTGTCGTCGCAGGGCGTGCCCGCGCTCTCGCGGACGGCGGACGACGTGGCAGAGAACGTGAACGACCGGCAGGTCGGTCAGGTCACGGAACTGGTGGCGGAACTCATCCGTCGTTCGTAGCCAGCACAACAAGACGCCGGGCCGGGGCCGCCTCAAGGCGGCCCCGGCCCTTGCGTAGGACCCGTCCTACGGCAAGGCAAAGATTGGCGCCGCGATTTTTGTCCGTCGGTCCTGTTAGCTGTAGTGGCTCCCTCTTGCACCACATATAATCAAATCAATGGTACTTGAGTGCTTGACGGCAGAGGAGAGGAGGCTACGACATGGCGATGTTGAATCCCGAGGTGCTTGAATGGGCCGTTCGCCGCAGCGGCCTTTCCGGCGAGCAGGTCGTCAAGGCTTTCCCCAAGTACCGTGCGTGGCTCGACGGCTCCTGGAAGCCGACCGTCAAACAGCTGCGCGACTTCGCGAACAAGACCCATGTGAGCGTAAGCGAGCTCTTTGGCAGCGAGTTGCCCGATTATGCGCTACAGATCGCAGACTTCCGCACAGTGAATGACACGCCGTCCCAAGACCCGAGCCCCGAACTCTTCGACACAATCGACGCCATGATGGGCAGGCAGGACTGGCTGCGGGACTATTTCCTGCATGAGGGATACGATCCCGTCGGATTTGTGGGCTCTTACCGATGGGCCGACCGCAGCGATGAGACGGGAGAGAGGGTCGTCAGCGACCTGCGCGGGCTTCTGAAGCTCAATGAGGGCTGGGCCGCCTCCTGCAAGACGGTTGCTGAGGCGCTCAGGATGCTTAAAGACCGCGTGGAGGCGGCGAACATCTCTGTGGTCATCAATGGTGTGGTGAACGACAACACGCATCGCGCACTGGATGTGGACGAGTTCAGAGGTTTTGTGTTGGCGGACGACATGGCCCCGATTATTTTCATCAACGGACGCGACGCCAAGAGCGCGCAGATCTTCACGCTCGTGCATGAGCTATGCCACCTGGCCTTTGCCCAGACGGGCGTGAGCAACGCGCCCGACGACGAGGATAGCGACGTCACCTTGGAGCGGTTCTGCAACGCCGTCGCCGCCGACTTCCTTGTGCCGACGAGCATCCTGGCGAGCAGGTTCGATGGCGGTGCCACGGACGCCTATCCTGCGCTTAAGGCTATCGCCCATACGTGCAAGGTCAACTTTGTCGTTGTCGCGCGGAAAGCCAAGGACATGGGGCTCATCGACGAGGACACCTTCTTCGCTGCCTGGCGGAGCTACAAGGATGACGTGCCCGAGACCGCCAAGCCTGACAAGGTCGGAGGCAACTACTTCCTCAGCAAGCAGTACAAGCTCGGATCTGTGTTCTCCGAGGCCGTGCTCAACGCTGTGAACTCCGACTATCTGAGCTATCGTGACGCCTACGACCTGACCGGCCTGAGCGCACCAAGCTTCAAGACCTACTTCGAAAAGGTGGCGTGACGTTGGAACGCTACCTCCTCGACGCGAACATCTTCATAACGAGCGAGCATCACATCCCGCAGGACATCTTCGAGAGCTTTTGGCTTGAGTTGGGCAACACGCTTGAGTCGGGCGTTGCAGTGCTGCATCAGACGGTGGTAGACGAGCTGAAACGCAAAAAAGACCCTCTTGTCGATTGGATTGGGAGTCTGGACGGCGTTGAGGCGATGCCTGCGTCCGACAAGACGTTGGAGAAATACCTCGAGGTGTGCGCCTGGGCCGACGGGCAGAGCTATGAGCCGCGGGCACTTCGTGAGTTCAAGGATGAGACCCGCGCCGA
This sequence comes from Olsenella sp. HMSC062G07, assembly GCF_001811895.1. Lineage (NCBI taxonomy): Bacteria > Bacillati > Actinomycetota > Coriobacteriia > Coriobacteriales > Atopobiaceae > Olsenella > Olsenella sp. HMSC062G07. Next base: position 25,766 of record NZ_KV806945.1, on the reverse strand, counting down.
TGCATGGCTGTGCGCCGAGGCGCTGGCGAGCAACTTGACACTAGTGACCTATGAGACTCCGTCGAACAGCCTGAAGAGGGTGAAGATCCCTAACGTCTGCGAGGGTCTTGGCGCGCGTCACGTCGACGGCTTCGACTTCATGCGGGCGCAGGGCTTTCGGTTCTAGGAGAAATGCCGTTGCCGTCACGTGTACGCGTATACGTACCGCAAACGAAGAGCCGCTAGATGCGGCCGTGACAGCGGGGGAGACCGTCTCTGGGCTTTGCGTGTACGCCTGCCAATTAGACAAATCATAGATGGTCTTTTCGACCGCCGTTGTGCTAAGATTTCGTGTTGCGCGGGCGTCGCCAAGTGGTACGGCACGAGCTTCCCAAGCTCGCATTCGCGGGTTCGAGTCCCGTCGCCCGCTCCAGAACCGTGATGGGCGGACCTTCGGGTCCGCCCTTTTCATATGAGTGCGTCATATACACAGGTTAAAGACGCGTGCCTGTGTGAGAACGGAGGTCGTCCATGAGCGAGCCGGAAGCCATCCCCGGACCGTCAGGCGAGGCCCTTGCGACGCGGCAGCGACGCTATGCGCGCCTGCTCGTGCGTACGGGCGTGGCCATCAAGAAGGGGCAGGAGCTGGTGCTCCAGGCGCCGGTGGAGCGGGCGGACTTTGCCCGCATGGTGGTGAGCGAGGCGTATGCCGCAGGCGCTGCCCGCGTGACCGTCCTGTGGCGTGACGACCAGGTTGACCTCCTTGACTACCAGCATGTCGCCCTCGAGCGCTTCATGCACACCGCTAGCTGGAAGCGCGAGCAGCTCGACTCGCTGGCGGAGGCCGGGGCGGCCTTCCTGTTTCTGACGGGTTCCGACCCCTCGCTGCTCGCAGACGTCGATCCGGCAAAGCCTGCCGCCGCGATAAAGGCGCGCAACACCGAATGCCGCGCCTATCGTGAGGGCATGGACTTTGGTCGCAACGCCTGGTGCATCGCCGGCGTGCCGGTCGAGGCTTGGGCGCGAAGGGTATTTGGCCAGCTCGCGCCGCACGAGGCCGTCGACAGGCTCTGGCGGACCATTCTTGTGGTGGCACGCAGTGACGGAGACGACCCAGAGAGCGCCTGGGCGAGCCATGACGCCACGCTCAACGACCGCAAGCGGCTGCTTAGTGAGGCGGCGTTCACGTCCCTGCGCTATCGTTCGTCAAACGGCACCGACCTGACCGTTGGCCTCAATCCCGACCACGTCTGGGAGGGCGGGTCGATGACAACCCAGGCCGGGTGCACGTTCTTTCCCAACATGCCGACCGAGGAGGTGTTTACCACTCCCGACCGCCTGCGCGCGGAGGGCGTGGTCCACTCGGCCCTGCCCCTCGTCCATGCCGGGCAGGTGGTCGACGACTTCTGGCTGCGCTTCTCTGAGGGACGCGTCGTCGAGTTTGACGCCGCGCGAGGCAAGGACGTCCTTGAGCAGGTCCTTGCGACGGACGAGGGCGCTCGTCGTCTGGGGGAATGTGCGCTCATCTCAAAGGACACGCCCATCAGGCAAAGCGGCCTGTTGTTCTACAACACGCTGTACGACGAGAACGCGAGCTGCCACCTTGCGCTTGGCATGGGATTTCCCGAATGCCTTCGCGGCGGCCCGTCCCTGGGCACGGACGAGCTCCTCAGGCGCGGCGTCAACCAGTCCGCCACTCACGTCGACTTCATGATGGGCGCCGACGACCTCGCCGTCTGGGGCGTCGATGCCACGGGAGACCAGACGCCCCTATTTGAGCGGGGCAGGTGGGCGACGTCCTGGGCAGGCTAGGCGTCGGGGCGCGCAAGCGTGCTACACTATGCCGGGGGCCGTTAGCTCAGTTGGTAGAGCAGAGGACTTTTAATCCTAAGGTCGAGGGTTCGAGACCCTCACGGCCCACCATTCCATACCGCTTGCCGCCTTTTCGGCGGCGACCTGCCCGCCGGCGGCCCATGCATTAAACTCACGCAATTCCGAAAGCCGGGCAGCTGCCCGGCGCGCCTGCCCGCTCGCCAACAGGGGCATCTTCGCCGAGGTGAAAGAATGCGCGTGCGTCTCCGCCCTTGTGGGCTGCCCGGGGCGCGCCGGTAGTGCTATATGTATAAATTAGCGAATAATAGTAGTAAATTTAGCTTGTATGGCATAAAAAACGACATATCTATTGTTTCAATATGACTACCGTACGACATTTCTGACCTTTCGCGGATGCAGATTGGCTACAGTACTCTAGCAACAGGCGCCTCATGCCCAGGGTGCAACGCGAGCAAGACGAGAGGAGAGTCCCATGGCACGGTTCCAGAACGCCCTGCTCGCACAGGGCTCCCTCCGACGCCAGGACCGACGAATCTCGCTGCGACGCCCCCGCGTGTAGCTTCGGTCCCCTGAGGAACGCCTCACCTCACTTCACATACGGACTGAACCAGCGCCCGGCATCGCCCGGGCGCTTGTGCGCACCGGCGCTCGCAGCGCCAAGCCGAGCGGCTGACATCTCCCGACCGACATCCCTCTCACGAAACGACGGTGATACGCATGACGCAGAAGCATAACAAGGAAAAGGTCGTCCTGGCATACTCGGGCGGGCTCGACACGTCGGTCATGGTCAAGTGGCTGCAGCTTGAGAAGGGCCTGGACGTGGTCGCCATCTGCGGCAACGTGGGACAGGACGCCGACGACCTCGACTGGGTCCAGAAGAAGGCGTACGACATGGGGGCGATCTACTCCCGCTCAATCGACATGCGCGCGGAGTATGCCCAGACGGTGCTCACCAAGGCCATCGCCGCAAATGCGCTGTATCAGGGAGCCTACCCGCTGCTCTCGGCCCTCTCACGACCCCTGATCGCCAGCAAGCTCGTTGACGTGGCCCACGAGACGGGCGCCACCTACGTCGCCCACGGCTGCACGGGCAAGGGCAACGACCAGGTGCGCTTTGAGACCTGCATCCACGCCCTCGACCCCTCCCTCAAGATCCTCGCGCCGGCGCGCGAGTGGGACCTCCTGACCCGCGAGCAGGAGATGGCCTGGGCGCGCAAGCACGGCGTGCCCGTTCCCACCACCGCCGCCAAGCCGTATTCCATCGACGACAACCTCTTTGGCAGGGCCATCGAGTGCGGCGCCCTCGAGAACCCCTGGTCCGAGCCGCCTGCGGACATCTGGACGATGACCGCCGCGCCCGAGGACGCCCCCGACACCCCCGAGGAGATCGTCGTCGGCTTTGAGAAGGGCGTGCCCGTCTCGCTCAACGGACGGAAGATGGGCCTCGTCTCGCTCATCGCCGCCCTGAACGAGATCTGCGGCGCCCATGGCTACGGTCGCATCGACATGGTCGAGGACCGCGTGGTGGGCATCAAGAGCCGCGAGTGCTACGAGTGCCCGGCGTCCCTCGCCCTGATCACCCTGCACCACGACCTCGAGACGCTGTGCCTTGACGCCCGGACGCTTCAGTTCAAGCACCAGGTCGACCACCTGTGGGCGACAACGGTCTATGAGGGCCTCTGGTTCTCGCCGATCAGGGAGGCGCTCGACGCATTCTGCGCCACCACGCAGCAGGTCGTGTCGGGCGAGGTCAAGGCCAAGCTGTACAAGGGGTCCCTCACGGTCACGGGCCGCAGGAGCCCCTGCTCGCTCTACGATCAGAACCTTGCCACGTATGGTGACGGCGACAGCTTTGACCGCGAGGCGTCCAAGGGCTTCATCGACCTACACAGCCTGCCGAGCAAGACCTGGTCGCGCGTGCAGGGCCCCGCCTCCCGCGCCTTGGCGTCCGAGGCCGACGAGACGGACGACGCCGGCGACGACCTCGTCATCCTCTCTGCCTAGGCCCTCGTGGAGTCGTCTCATACGAAGGGAGTGCGCATGGCACTCTGGTCTGGACGCTTTGAGCAGGGCGTGAGCGAGGGCGCTCAGCGCTTTGGGGCCTCGCTGCCCGTTGACCGAGCGATGTACGTGCAGGACATCGCCGGTTCCATCGCTCATGCGAGGATGCTGGGCCGGCAGGGGATTCTGGACGCCGCGGACGTCGAGCGCATCGAGAAGGGTCTGCTCAACATCAAGCGCCAGATGGACGAGGGCACGTTCGTGTGGGACCTCAACGACGAGGACATCCACATGGCGGTGGAGTCACAGCTCATCAGGGACGTCGGCGCGGCGGGCGCCCGCCTGCACACGGGGCGTTCGCGCAACGATCAGGTGGCCACGGACACGAGGCTGTATGCCAAGGAGCTGCTGCTGTCGCTCGTTGACGGCAACGATGCGCTGCGAAAGGTCATCCTCACGTCCGCACGCACGAACTTTGGCGTCATCATGCCGGGCTACACCCACCTGCAGCACGCGCAGCCCGTGCTCTTCTCCCACCACCTGCTGGCGTACTTCTGGATGCTCACGCGCGATCACGTGAGGCTCGTGGCGGCCTGGCGCTCCGCCGACGCAAACCCGCTGGGCTCGGCGGCCCTTGCGGGCACGACCTACCCTTTGGACCGCGCCTACACGACGGAACTTCTGGGCTTCAGCCATCCCATCCCCAACTCCATGGACGCCGTGAGCGACCGCGACTACCTGCTTGACCTGCTGTATGCCTGCAGCGTGTCCATGATGCACCTCTCGCGCCTCTGCGAGGAGATCATCACCTGGTCAACGACGGAGTTTGGCTTCATCACGCTGTCGGACGCCTACTCCACGGGCTCGTCCATCATGCCCCAGAAGAAGAACCCCGACTTTGCCGAACTCACGCGAGGCAAGACGGGCAGGGTCTACGGGGACCTCATGGGTCTTCTGACTACCCTCAAGTCGCTGCCGCTGGCCTACGACAAGGACCTTCAGGAGTGCAAGGAGGGGGCCATCGACGCCGCCGGCACTCTGCGGGATGCCATGGCCTGCGTGGGAGGCATGGTCGCAACCTGGCAGGTGAACGCCGACGCCATGCGCGCGCAGGCGTCGCGGGGCTTCACGGCGGCCACCGACGTGGCGGATTATCTCGCCCGACGGGGCCTGCCGTTTCGTGACGCCCACGAGGTCGTGGGCGAGCTGGTGCTGTACTGCGAGAGGCGCCGCAAGGGCCTCGAGGACCTCACCCTCAAGGAGCTCCGGTCGTTCTCGCCGCTCTTTGACGACGATGTCCTCGAGGGACTCGACCCCGAGGGCATCGCCCGGGCGCGCACGACGTACGGCGGCACGGGGCACGAGGCGGTCAAGACCCAGCTGCGCGAGGCGGCCCGTCAGCTCGGGCGCGACCGGAGACAGGCGTCCTCGCTCAGGGGCCACATGCCAAACGTGACGGGGGACTAGGGCGTCTTGCCTCGTCCCGCGGCGGGACGGGGACGCCTGACGCGTCGTGTCGCGCCCCCGTCATGAGGCCTCCGTCTGCCGCAGCGCACTGCGCGCGGTAGAATGGAGGTGCATGCGAACTTCCGCCCCTGTGGGCGCCCGCCGAAAGGATCCCCATGATCGACCGATACACCCGCCCCGAGATGGGGCGCATCTTCTCGCTTGAGAACAAGTATGCCATCTGGCAGGAGATAGAGGTCCTTGCCTGCGAGGCTCACGCCGAGCTGGGACAGAGCGGCATCACGCGCGACGAGGCGCGCTGGATTCGCGACCACGCCGGCTTCTGCCGCGAGGAGGTTGATGCGATCGAGGCCGTGACCAACCATGACGTCATCGCCTTCCTCACCAACATGGGCAGCTACGTCGACAAGGGCGTGGCGCCTGGCGCGCCCAAGCCCAGCCGGTGGGTGCACTACGGGATGACGAGCTCGGATTTGGGCGACACGGCCCTGTGCTATCAGCTGACCCAGGCCTGCGACCTCATTATCGAGGACGTGCGCGCGCTCGGCGAGATCTGCAGGCGCCGCGCCTTCGAGGAGCGTGACACCCTCTGCGTGGGGCGCACGCACGGCATCCATGCGGAGCCCATGACCTTTGGGATGAAGTTTGGGTCGTGGGCCTGGGAGCTCAGGCGCGACCTTGACCGTCTTATCGACGCCCGCGCCTCCGTGAGCTTCGGCGCCATCTCCGGCGCCGTGGGTACCTACTCGAGCATCGACCCGCGCGTCGAGACGTACGTCTGCGAGCATCTGGGGCTCACGGCCGACCCGCTTTCGACCCAGGTCATCAGTCGCGACCACCATGCCCATCTGGCGGGCGTGCTCGCCACGACGGCGGCCACCTGCGAGCGCATCGCCACCGAGGTGCGCAACCTCCAGAAGACGGACACCCTCGAGGCTGAGGAGCCCTTCAGGAAGGGGCAGAAGGGCTCAAGCGCCATGCCCCACAAGCGCAACCCCATCACCATGGAGAAGGTCTGCGGCCTCGCGCGGGTCGTCAAGGCAAACGCGCAGGTCGCCTTTGACAACGTGGCGCTCTGGCACGAGCGCGACATCAGCCACAGCTCCGCCGAGCGCGTGGCCCAGGCCGACAGCTTCATCGCCCTTGACCACATGCTTCAATGCCTCATCCGCGTCATTGACGGCCTGCAGCTCTATCGCGAGCAGATGCTGGCCAACCTCGACAGGACGCGGGGGCTCATCTACTCGTCCAAGGTGCTTCTGGCCCTGGTGGACACCGGCATGACCCGCGAGGAGGCCTACCAGGTGGTCCAGCGCAACGCCATGGCGACCTGGCATGAGGTGCAGGCCTGCGTGCCGGGGACGAGCTTTCTGGAGAGGCTCGAGGCCGACCCGGACTGCGCGCTGTCGTCCGAGCAGCTCAAGGGCATCTTTGACCCGCGCAGCTTCCTGACTCGGACGGATGTCGTCTTTGAGCGCCTGGGGCGGCTGAGCTTTGCGTAGGCGTCCCGCCCGGCCCGCCCGCGCCGTCCCGGCGCGTCAGAGTCGCGCCAGCCAGGAGGTACCGTGGCCATGAATCTTCCAGACCAGACGCGGCGTCCCACGTCTCGGGAACCTCTGCCGACGCGCCGCGCCGACGCGCCGCGGCCGCGCCTAGCCCTGCCGCAGCTGCCCGTGAGCCGCCGGACGGCCCTCAGGGTCGCCGCCGGCGCCGGCGTCGTGGCGGCGACGGCGGGCACGGTCAGCGTCGTCAGGGGCTGCTCCGCGCCGGGCGGAAACGAGGGCTCACCCACCGTCGTGGACGCGACCCGCGCCGACTACGTCATCGACCCCAAGACGAACGAGAGTCGTTACGACGTGGTTGACCTGCCGCTCGCGGAGAGGTCGTCCTGGACGCTGGGGCTGGGCAACGTCCTGCACCCCGGGGAGGGAACCTGGCTTCCCGTGACGACGGCGGGCTCCTCGGCGGCGCCCATGGTCAAGGGCTCTACCCTCTCGACGGCAGACGGCACGCTCAGGGAGGTCGTCGCCGAGCCCCTCTCAAGCGACAAGACCAGCTTCGTCATATATGACGTGCGCTGCTCGGACGCAGTCTACGCCTGGGTCGAGCTCGACCTCCTCACGCATGCCTGGGTGCTGTATGCCTCGGCGTTTACGGGCGGGGCTCTTGCGGGCAGCCCCACCAAGCTGTGGGAGGCGGGAGCCGACTACGACCCCGCGCCCTTCGCGGTCACGGGCACCAAGGTCATCTGGCAGGTCATGCCCGCGCTGTCCGGCTCCAAGACCACCGAGCACTCCTACTGCTACGTCTGGAGCCTGGGGTCCGGCGAGGCGAAATCCGTCGTCGAGTCCCCGGGCCGCTTTGCGACCGAACCGCTCGCGTCGGGCGGCACCGTGACGCTCGTCCCGCGCGTCAACGCGGAGGCGGGCGTCTATTACGGCATCACGGCCTACACGCTCTCGGATGACCTCGCCACGCAGGTGGACCGCCTCGTGCTGCCCGCCACCGTCAGGCCCCTCAACGCCGTGCGCATCGGGGACGAGTTCGCGTTCTCCATCGAGGCCACCTACGCCTCCGGCGGGCTCCTTGGCACCATGGGAACCTACGTGGGCCATGGTGACGGCCCCTTCGTGGCGCTGTCCCGCGAGCCTGCCGCGGCGGTCGCGGGACGGGGGAGAACCTACGTCATCAGGGCCAGCTCCTCGTACTTCGTGGTTGACGCCGGCAGCAGGACCTACTCGACCCTCTCGGCGGCCAACCGCTGCATCAACTACGGGGAGTACCCCGCGCGGGCGGGGGAGTGCGACAGCTTTGTGACCTTCTCCACCATCAAGGCTCAGGACACCGGGTATCCTGAGTCCGTGAACGTGCGGAGCTTCTCGTTTGGCTCCTGATGCCAAATGCGCCCGACTGCGCTAAGATGTGTAGAGAATAGTGATATTTTGTGTGCCTGCGCGCCGCGAGCGCTGCCGACGACGGAGGGGGATCACATGACGGAAGAGAAGAAGATCCTTCTGGTGGAGGACGAGAAGACCATCCGCGACGCCGTCGCGGCCTACCTCGAGCGCGAGGGATACATGGTGCGAGGTGTGGGCGACGGCCAGAGCGCGCTCGAGGAGTTCGAGAAGCACAGCTTTGACCTCATCGTGCTCGACCTCATGCTTCCCAAGCTGTCGGGCGAGCGCGTCTGCCGCGCCGTGCGCGAGACGTCCAACGTGCCCATCATCATGCTGACCGCAAAGGGCGAGGTCGAGGATCGCATCATCGGCCTGGAGCTCGGCGCGGACGACTACCTTGTCAAGCCGTTCTCGCCGCGCGAGCTCGTGGCGCGCGTGCGCGCCCTGCTGCGCCGCGCCCATGCCGAGGCGGAGCCCCAGCTTGAGGTGCTCGACTTCGGCGACCTGGTCATTGACATCTCGGGCCATAAGGTGCTGGTCGAGAACGAGGAGGTTGACCTCACGGCCTCCGAGTTCAAGCTGCTCACCACCCTGGCGCGTTATCCCGGGCGCGTCTATAACCGCATGGAGCTGGTCGAGAAGGTCCTGGGATACGACTTCGAGGGCTATGAGCGCACGATCGACTCCCACGTCAAGAACCTCCGCGCCAAGCTGGGTGACGACCCGCGCCACCCGCGCTGGCTCTACACCGTCCACGGCGTGGGCTATCGCTTTGAGGCCAAGGACAAGCCGACGGACTCCACGGACGCCCGCGCCCCCAGGAAGTAGGTGCCAGCCGTCGTGGCAGACTCACCCGACGACCTCAAGCGTCGTCGCGACGACGCGTCCCCCTGTCGCATGGACGTGGAAAAGGCCAGCTACAGCACCGTCTCGCGCAAGGTGAGGCCGCCACGCGCCACCAAGACCTTCGGCGGCAGGATGGCGTTCTTCTTTGTCCTCACGACGTTGACGACCGTGCTGGTCCTCACGCTCGTGCTGGCGGTGACCTGGGAGGGGCAGTTCCAGAGCTACACCCGCCAGAACATGCAGAACCTCGTCGAGCAGACCGCGGAGAGCATCGCCGCCAAGTACGACGCCGACGGCTCCTGGACCCCTGACGTCCTCAGCTATGCCGCCGACGTGTCGCTCTCCTCGTCCGACGTGGGCATTCAGGTTCTCGACGCGGACGGCACCGTCGTCTACGACGACACCTGGCACAGCTCCCGGCGCTCCGGCGGCATGACGTCCACCGGGACGCACGTGCCGGCGGGTGCGGTGCCGGCTGGGGCCGACTCCGTGGTCACGGCCGACGTGGTCGCCTCGGGCGGCGAGGTCGTGGGCACGGTCCGCATGTGGGCGTTTGGCTCGGACGCGCTGCTCACCAAGAACGACAGCGCCTTTCGCGTCAGCTCGTATCAGGCGATCGCGGTGGCGGCCGCCATCGCCATAGGCACCACCATCGTCATCGGCTACCAGTTCTCGCGCTCGCTCGCCAAGCCCATCCAGAAGATAACCAACACGGCGGCGCGCATCAGGAGCGGTGACCTCACGGCGCGAACGGGGTTCTCGGGCGACGACGAGTTTGGCAGGCTCGGCGAGACCTTTGACGGCATGGCGAGCGAGATCGAACACGATATCAAGTTTGAGCATCGTCTCACGAGCGACGTGGCCCATGAGCTCAGGACGCCGCTCATGGCGACGCTCGCCACGGTCGAGGCCATGCAGGACGGGGTGCTCCCCGCCGACGACGAGCACTTCGAGATCGTCGCCGCCGAGGTCAGGCGCCTCTCGCGCCTGGTTGACGCCATGCTGCACCTCTCACGCATCGAAAACGACAGCAGCGACCTTGCCGTCGAGGACACCGACCTCGTGTATCTGTGCCGCAGCCTGGTGTCCATGCAGGAGCAGCTCTTTGACGAGAAGGGCCTGCGGCTGCACTTTGACGATCAGACGCCCTCCCACGAGCTCTTTGCGGAGGTCAACCCCGATCTCATCCGCGAGGCAATCACCAACCTCATGTCCAACGCTCTTCGCTACACGCCCGAGGGCGGCAGGACCCTCGTGAGCGTGGCCCGAGAGCGCGGCGTGGCGCGCATTAGCGTGCAGGACACCGGCATTGGCATCGCCAAGGAGGACGTCGCGCGCGTCTTCTCGCGCTTCTGGCGCTCCGACGCCAGCCGCGAGCGCGTCTCGGGGGGGCTGGGCGTGGGGCTGGCGCTCACCAAGGAGATCATCGACCGCCACAACGGGAGCATCAGCGTGGAGTCCGAGCTGGGAAGGGGCACCACCTTCACGCTCAGGATTCCCCTCGTGCGCGAGAGGGACGGCTCGCACTCCCGCGAGCCGCGCCCGGCTCCTGTGGCGATGCCGCCCGGGCGGGCGCCTGACGGCTCATAGCGAGCCGCGTCGACGGCAGTGCGCCTTCTTGTGGGTTCGCATGCGCTGGTTCGGGAGGGGGCATACAGTACAATCGGGTGTGGGCGCCGCTGCGCGGCGGCTCAGACAGAGAAGCACGTTGCGTGAGGAGAGAACATGGGAGCTATGGAGCTTCGACCGGACTCGCACGGCAAGGTCCGCGACATCTACGACTGCGGCGACAGCCTGCTGATGGTTGCCAGCGACCGCATCAGCGCGTTTGACTTCATCCTGCCGGACGAGATTCCCCATAAGGGAGAGGTGCTGTCGCGCATCTCGGCATTCTGGTTCGACATGTTCAAGGACCTCATACCCAACCATCTCATCTCGATGGACGTGGCGGACTTCCCCAAGGGGTACCAGGCGTACGCCGACTACCTGATTGGCAGGTCCATGCTGGTCAAGAAGGCCCAGACCGTTCCGATCGAGTGCATCGTGCGCGGCTATCTGACCGGGTCGGGCAAGAAGACCTACGACGAGGACCAGACCGTCTGCGGCATCAAGCTCCCGGCCGGCCTCACTGAGGCCTCCAAGCTTCCCGAGCCCATCTTTACGCCCTCGACCAAGGCCGAGCTCGGCGACCATGACGAGAACATCTCCTTTGAGCGCTGCGCCCAGATCGTGGGCGATGACGTGGCGCGCCAGCTTCGCGACGCCTCGCTCAAGATCTACACGGCGGCGTCTGAGTATGCCGCCGAGCGCGGCGTGATCATCGCCGACACGAAGTTCGAGTTTGGCTTCATCGACGGCGAGCTCACGCTCATCGACGAGGCGCTCACGCCCGACTCGAGCCGCTTCTGGCCCGCCGACGCCTTTGAGCCCGGCAAGGTCCAGCCCAGCTATGACAAGCAATACGTCCGTGACTGGCTCAAGGCCAACTGGGACATGACCGGCGAGCCCCCGCACCTGCCCCAGGAGGTCATCCAGGGAACGTCCAGGCGCTACGAGGAGGCCTTCCGCATCATCACGGGCGCACCGTTCGAGTCCATGAGGAGCTCACATGTCTCTGCGTGACACCATCGAGGCCGCCCGCAAGGAGGCCCAGGAAGCCGGCGTCCTGCCCAAGGCGGGCGCCGAGGACGCCAACGACAAGGCCGAGAGCGACGAGGAGCGCGCGGGCTTCACGCGTCGCTCGGTCGCGCGCGCCAGGCCCAGCCGCGAGGCGGCGCAGGGCGTCCGGGTTGTCAACGCCGCCAAGGTTCGCTCCGGCGAGCAGACCGCGTCGGGCAAGAGCGTCGCGCAGATGAGCAAGGACGAGCGACGCGAGGCGCGCAGGCGGCGGCGCGAACGCGAGGACAGCCGCGCCAGCGCATCGCGCGTGCTGCTCAAGGACGACCCCACCTACAGGCGCGGTCAGCGCATCTGGTGGATTCTGCTGGGTGCGGGATTCGGCGCCACGGTCATATCCACGATCCTGATGACCTACTATCCTGACGCGCAGGCAGATCCCCTCTCGGTGCCGGGGCTGCTGTCCATCGCCCTCATCGTGCTCGCCTACGGCGGCATCGTCGGCGCCCTGATCTATGACTGGCGCAAGGTCAAGCCGCTCCGCACGGCCGCGGAGGCGGCGGTCAGCGGCATGAGCGACAAGAAGGTGGCGCAGATCCTGCGGCAGGACGCCGAGAAGGAGGCCCGCAGGAAGGCGCAAAAGGCCGAGGCGCGCGCCGCAAGGAGGGGCGTTCGCAACACGCGTCACGAGTAGCGACGCGGCGGGCCCTGCCTGGGAGCGGACGCGCCGCCCGACGGTCCCAAACTGTGGCGCACCGTCCGCCCAAGTGATGCTAGAATGCTAACGCACGGCCCCGTAGCTCAGGGGATAGAGCACAGGTTTCCTAAACCTGGTTTCGTTGGTTCGAATCCGACCGGGGTCACCACGCAACACGAGGCCACAGCCCTAGGGCTGTGGCCTTTTTGTCACGGGCCACTCGCCTGGGGCCCGTGACGGGGGGCGCGCGTGTGCGCCCCCCGTCTGACGGCCGGCTAGTTGCCGCCCGACCCCGCCGAACCCGCGCCGCCCGCGTTCGCGGAGGCACCGGACGACACGCTGATGGCAATCGTGGAGCCCCGGGTGGCGCTGCCGGTGACGGACTGGCTGATGACCGTGCCCTTGTCCACGGTCGAGCTGGTCTCATAGCTCGTCGACGCCGTGAATCCCGCCGCCTTCAGGGCGCTCACCGCCGCGCCTTCGCTCATGCCCACCACCGAGGGGACGGTCGCCTTCGTCGATCCGGAGGAGACGGTGATGGTGATGGTGGAGCCCTTGGCGGCCTTGTCGGTGCTTGACTGCCTGATGACGTGACCCTTGTCAACCTCGTCGCTCTCGGCCGACTTGGTGCTCACCGAGAACCCCGCCGCCTCCAGGGCGCTCGTGGCCTCCTGCGCCGACATGCCGACCACGTTAGGAACGTCCACGTTCTCGGCGCCCTTCGAGAGCTGGTAGGTGACGGTGTCGCCCGCCTTTGCCGAGGCGTCCTTGCCGGGGCTCTGGGACGCGACGGTTCCCACCTCGACGTCGGAGCTGTAGACGGAGTCCCCCGCCTGGCCCACGAGGCCCACGGCCTTGAGCGCCGCCTCGGCCTCGGACGGCGTCATGTGCGTGAGGTCGGGAACCGTGACCGTGGCGGCGGGCTCCTCCCCCTTGGAGACGACGAGGTTGATCTGGGTGCCCTTGGGCTTGCGCAGCCCGGCGTCGGGGTCCTGGTCAATGACGAGGCCCTTCTGCACGGTGGAGCTGTACTCCTCCTTCACGCTGCCCTTTTGGAAGTAGCCGGCCTCGGAGATCTCCCGTAGGGCCTGTTCCTGCGTGAGGCCTATGAAGTTGGGGACGGGCTGGGTCTGCGAGCCGTTGCCGAGCATGGTCACAACGGCGACGATGGCGCCGACGAGCAGGATGGTGGCCACGATGGTGCCGGCCACGAGGCGGCGTCGATGGGACCGGCGCTGGTCGGCCTCATCCTGGAGCGCCCTCTGCGTGGCCGTCTGCGGGCGCAGATGTCCCGTGGCGTCCACGCGGCGGAAGGATGCGGTGTTGCCCGCGGGCGCGGCCGCCTGATTTGGGCTCGTGACGGGCAGGGGGGTCGTGACGTTTTGGATCGTGGCCGTCGCGCTGTTGACGGCGCGCAGGCGGCCGGCAAGATAGTCCCTGAGCACGCGCGCCAGCTCGTCCGCCGACTGGAAGCGGTCGGACGGGCTCTTCTGCATGCACTTGAGGATGATGCTCTCCAGCGAGGGGTCGATCTGGGGGTTGCGCTGGCTGGGCGGCATCGGCTGCTCGTTCACCTGCTTGAGCGCCACCGAGATGGCGTCGTCGCCGTCAAAGGGAACCGATCCCGTGGCCGCCTCGTACATGACGACGCCCAGCGAGTAGATGTCCGTGGTGGGTCCGAGCACCTTGCCCTGGGTCTGCTCGGGCGAGACGTAGTGGGCGGTCCCCAGCACCGAGTTGTCCGTGGTCAGGTGGCTGTTCTTGGCCCGCGCGATGCCAAAGTCCATGACTTTGACGTTGCCGTCGGGCTGGACCATGATGTTTTGGGGCTTGATGTCGCGATGGATGATCTCGTGGGCGTGCGCCACCGAGAGGGCCTGGGCGATCTGTGACCCAATCTGGGCGACCTTCTTGCAGTCGAGCGCCCCGTGACGCCGTATGCCGCTCTTGAGGTCGGTTCCCCGCAGGTATTCCATCACGATGTAGTACGTCTCGCCGTCCTTGCCCCAGTCATAGACCGAGACGATGTAGGGACTCTGGAGCGCCGCCGCCGCCTGGGCCTCCTGCTTGAAGCGTGCCGCGAAGGAGGGGTCGGCGGCAAACTGGGGCAGCATCGTCTTGATGGCCACCGTACGCCCGAGTACCTGGTCGATGCCGCGATACACGACGGCCATGCCGCCTGTGCCGATCTTGTCCTGGACCGCGTATCGTCCGCCGAGCAGCTTGTCTGACATCGTCTCTCCTATCCGTTGGCGACCGCGTCGCCCTCACGCATGCTCATGGTACAACGCACACCCCTACTTGCTCGCCCCCAGGGCCTGGACCTTGAGGCACGCCGCGAGCACCTCGCTCGCGACCGCCGACGCCTCGCCGCTGACGTCGTTGACCTCGGACCCCTCGATGCAGACCGAGATGGCGACGGTCGGCTGGTCATAGGGGGCAAAGCCGACAAAGAGCGAGTTTGCGACCGTCGAGGTCACCTGGGCCGTGCCGGTCTTGCCAGCCACCTTGACGCCCGGGACCTTGGCCCTCGCGCCCGTACCCTCCTCCACGACGCCCAACATGGCCTCCTTGAGGCTCTGCGCGACCTGCGACGAGACGGCCTGACCGAGCGCCTTGGGCTGCGTCGTCGAGGTCGTGACGCCCTCGGGCGAGAGGATGTGGTCTATGACGTAGGGGTTCATGGCGATGCCGTTGTTGGCGACGGCCGCCGCGACGACCGCGTTCTGCATGACCGTGGTCTGCGGCCCCGCGGGGCTCGCGTGCTGGCCCACGGGCTGGCCCACGGCGGCCCAGGCGGTCTCCCATTGGGTCATCTCCGCAGGGTCAGGCATGACGGAGGGCATCGTGGCAAAGTCCTGGCCCAGCCCCGTCCCGTAGCCGAAGGCCCTTGCGTAGCCGACGAGCGCCTTGGCGCCTATCATGTCGCCCAGCTGGCCAAAGACGGTGTTGGCGGAATAGGCGAGCGCCTCAGAGAGCGTGAGCCTCGGCCAGGACTCGTCGTGGATGTTGGTGATGGCGGCGCCGCCGATGTCAAGGGAGGCCGGCGCGCCGAAGCTCGTGTCCAGGTTGGCGACGCCGCTGTCAAGGGCGGCGGCGAGGGTGACCACCTTAAAGGTGGAGCCGGGAGCGTAGAGCGTCCGGGTGGCACGGTCAACCAGCTCGCCGTTCGAGTCGTTCCCGGTGATGACGTCAGAGATGTTCGCGTGATCATAGGTGGGGGAGGACGCCTTGGCGAGCACCTCTCCCGTCGTGGGGTCGAGCACGACGACGGAGCCCGTCCTGCCCCTGAGCGCCGCCTCGGCGGCCTTCTGCATCTGGGAGTTGATGGTGAGCACGACGGATGACCCCGACGTCTGCATGCCCGCCATGGAGTAGAGGGCCCCCATCCAGCTCGAGTAGTCCGACTTGCCCGTCAGCGCGTCGTTGAAGGACGACTCGACGCCCGTGGCCCCGTACTGGGTCGACACGTACCCCACGGTGTGCGCGGCGAGCGAGCCTTGGGGATAGGAGCGCTCGTAGGTACCGTCGGCCTGCTCGACGGACTCAGCGAGGGTGACGCCGTCGGAGGTGATGATGGCCCCGCGCTGCACGCGCGCCGTCTTGGCGATCGTGTGGTTGTTGTTGGGGAGCCGCTGATAGTCCTGGGCCCTGACGACCTGGATGTAGGTGAGATTGACCACAAGCGCGCCGATCATGAGCGAGAAGAGCCCGACGAGCCGCACGAGTCGGTTGCCCAGGGCGACGCGTCCCAGCACGCCCGACTCGGGCGTGAGCATTCCGTAGCGGCGGCGCAGATGCGAGCCGGCCGTGCTGCCGGACGTCACGTCGGCGGCCCGCCTGCCGCCGGCGAGCAGCGAGGAGCCTCCCGCCTCGCGCATCTGCATCTCGGCTCCGCGACCCGTGCCCTCGTCGCCGGTCTTGAGCAGCAGGCCCAGGATGACGAAGCTGGCCAAAAGCGAGCTGCCGCCCTGGCTCATGAAGGGCAGCGTGACGCCCGTGAGGGGAAGCAGCCTGGTGACGCCGCCGGTGATGACGAAGGCCTGGAACACGATGGCGGACGTGAGGCCGACGGCCGTGAAGGCGGCTACGTCAGACTTGGCGCGTGCCGCCGTCGCAAGGCCGCGGACGGCAAAGAGCAAGTAGCAGATCAAAACGGCGGAGGCGCCCAGGAGGCCCATCTCCTCCCCGATGGCGGAGAAGATGAAGTCGGACTCGACGACGGGGATGAGCGTGGGGAGCCCCTTGCCGATGCCCGTGCCCACGAGGCCGCCGTCGGCCAGCGAGAAGAGCGACTGGACGATCTGCAGCCCCTTGTTGGAGGGGTCCGAGAAGGGGTCGATCCACATCTGGACGCGCACCTGCACATGGGCAAAGAGGTGATAGCACAGCACGCCGGCCACGGCGAGCAGCGCGACGGAGACGACGACGTAGCCCACGCGCCCCGTGCACACGTACAGCATGATCACGAAGAAGGAGAAGAACAAGAGGGCGCTGCCCAGGTCCGTCTCGAAGATGACGACGAGCAGCGAGATGCCCCACATGGCCAGCAATGGCGCGAGCATGCGCGGGCGAGGCAGGCTGAACGGGCCCACGTGGCGCGTGGAGGCCGAGAGCAGCTCGCGGTTCTCGGCCAGGTAGGCGGCGAGGAAGAGCACGATCAGTATCTTCGCCAGCTCGCCCGGCTGGAACGAGAAGGGCCCCAGGACCAGCCACAGCTTTGAGCCGCCACGCGAGGTGCCCACGAGCATGGGCAGAAGCAGCAGGGCGATGCCTGCGACGCCGATGGTGAACTTGTACTCGGCCAGCAGGTCGATGCTCCTGACGGCCACGAGGGTGGCCACCATGGCGCCCACGGAGACAAAGAGCCAGAGCGTCTGACTGACGGCGAGGGCGGGCGCGAGCCGCGTCACGAAGGCGAGCCCGACGCCTGACAGAAGGAAGGTGATGGGCAGGAGCGCCGGGTCCGCCCCGGGGGCGCAGCGCCTGACGGCAAGGTGGGCCACGGCGAAGGCGCCGAAGAGCCCCAGGGGCACGGACAGGGAGCCGGCCGTCACGGCGAGCTGATCGTCCATGACGTACATGGCCCAGAGCAGCAGCACGGGGACGGCCGCCAGGACCAGAAGGCCGAGCTCCACGTTGCGCCGCGTGTTGAGCTGAAGGGTCTCCATCCTAGTCACCCGATCCCGTCGCGGCGCCGCTCGCGGTCGCTCCGGCAAGGTCGGTGCCGGAGGTGGAGCGGTCGGCGGTCACGGCCGCGGTGCTCTTGTCGGCGTCAATCTGGTCGCGGTAGCTCTCGACCGTGTCGTGCGCCTCCTGCTCGCTGCTGACGCGCAGGCCGCGCCTGAGGTTGTCCTGCACCGCCGTGGGCAGGTCGGACGTCCTGACCGAGCTGGTCTCGGAGAGGTGCGAGAGCGAGACGCCAAACAGGCGGCCCGTCACGCCCTGGTAGATGCCGACGGTTCCGCCGTTGTCGCCAAGGTACCAGGAGTTTGTGATGACGGCGGCGCCAAGGCCCACGACGATGAGGAGCGCGGCGAGGATGCCGATGATGCCCCCCAGGACCCATCTGCGTCGCACGTCGCGATGATGCTCGAGCGAGCCGTCGTCCACGACGTCCACCACGACCACGGTGACGTTGTCGTGCCCCCCGCCCGCCAGCGCCGCCGCCACGAGGCTGTCGGCTGCCGCCTGAGGCGTGGCCGTGGAGCACGCGACGGCCTCGATCTGGGAGTCGTCCACCATGGACGAGAGCCCGTCCGAGCAGAGTACGATCCTGTCGCCCAGGACCACGTCGAGCGTGAAGTGGTCCGCGTACATGTCGGGGTCGGAGCCGAGCGCCCGCGTGATCACGGAGCGCGAGGGGTGTACGCGCGCCTCGTCGGCGGTGATCTCGCCGGCGTCCACGAGCTCCTCCACGTAGGAGTGGTCGTGGGTCAGGCGCACGAGGGCACCCTGATGAAGCAGGTAGATGCGGGAGTCGCCCACATGGGCGATGGCCATCTTGTCCTTTTCGATAAGGACGCACGAGGCGGTGCAGCCCATGCCGGGCTTGCCGGCCCCTCGCACGACCCCCTCGATGACCGCCGCGTTGGCGGCCTCGACGGCAACGCCCAGCAGCACGTCGTTGGCGTGCTCTGGCGCGTGCGAGGCGATGGTCTCGACGGCGATGGAGCTCGCGACCTCTCCCGCCGCGTGGCCGCCCATGCCGTCGCAGACGGCGAAGGTGGGGGGTTGGATGAGGAACGAGTCCTCGTTGTGCGAGCGCACGAGCCCGACGTCCGTGCGCGCCCCCCAGGTCAGCGTCGCGGAGCTGCCGCTCTTGGACTCCCCACCCTCGCGCAGCCGAACGGGCAGCTCCTCGTGGCCGGGGCTCATCGCGGGCTCGGGACTCCTTGCGGGCTCGTCCTGGTCCCTATGCGGAGGCGTCGCGCTCATCGGCGGCTCACCCGCATGATGGCGTCGCCCACCTGCACCTCGTCGCCGTCGCGCAGGGTGACGGGCTGGTTGATGGGATGACCGTTGACAAGGGTTCCGTTGGTGGAGTCGAGGTCCTCGAGCACGAGCGCCGGCCCCTGCAGCGTGAACCTGGCATGCGTCGCCGACACGTAGGGCTCGTCCACGACGATGTCCGACGAGGGGGAACGGCCGACGACGACGGGCCCCAGCATGTCAACATGCAGTCCGCGCAGGCCCCGGGTGCCCTTCTCCACGTCAACGGACCAGATGGCGGCGTCGCGACGCTGTCCTCGCACGAGCCCGATGCCGGTGCGCATGACGGCAAAGAGGAAGAGGAAGAGGAGGACGACGAGGACGACCCTGCCGGCGAACAGCACGAGGTCGATCATGACGCATGCTCCCTGAAGACGAGGTTCGTGAGGCCGACGGTCACGACGTCGCCGTCGCAGAGGGTGGCGACGCGCACGTCCACGTCGTTGACGAGCGTGCCGTTCGTGGACCCGAGGTCGGCGATGTGCCAGCTGCGACCGTCAAAGCTCAGCTCGGCGTGACGCCGGGAGACGTTGGGGTCCCTGAGCACGATGCCGCCGGGGACGCCCTCGCGCCCTATGACGGTGGCGGGGGCGCGCCCCACGTAGACAATGCCGGTCTGGCGGTCAGTGAGTTGGCAGCTGACGCTCTCCTGCGAGACCGCGCCGTGCCTTGGGGCCACCGGCGGCGCCGGCTCCACGCGACGTCGCGTTGCGGGGACGCCGACGGGTCCCACGTGGGAGTCGTCCGGGTTGGGAATGAGGGGCTCCTGCATCTGGGGAATCACCTCGGACAGAGGCGCCGCCGCCGCGGCGGGCCGGCTGATGCCGGCCTGGGCGTAGATGTCGCTCAACGCCTCGTCAACGGCCTGGTCGGGAATGACCTCGAGGCCCACGGAGTCCTCGGAGAGGCCTGCCGCGCCCTGGGCTCCGACGACCTTGCC
Source organism: Olsenella sp. HMSC062G07 (assembly GCF_001811895.1). NCBI lineage: Bacteria > Bacillati > Actinomycetota > Coriobacteriia > Coriobacteriales > Atopobiaceae > Olsenella > Olsenella sp. HMSC062G07. The sequence continues at coordinate 5,998 of NZ_KV806945.1, read as the reverse complement.
ACCCGCCGGGGGCTGGGACGGCGCGTCGGCGCCGGGCTCATGCCCGGCGAGGTCGGGCATCTGCTGGGGGGTGTATGAGCTGGCGCGACGGCGCAGATGGCTTGAGTGGCCCTCCACCGGCGCGACCTGCGCCGCCCCGGGCGTCCCGAGGGAGCCGGAGAGAAAGGCGAGCTCCTCCTCGCGCAGACGCGCCAGGGTGCCGCCGTCGACGTTCTCGGCAAAGACGGCAAAGCGGCCGCTTTTGAGCGAGGGGTCAACCATGAAGCGGGCCAGGGGCCTGCCGACGAACACGTAGCCCCTCTCGGAGGCCTGCGCCTCGACGAAGGAGACCACCTCGCGCGTGATCTGGGGATACAGGGGCCTCATCAGGGCGTCATCCTCGGACGAGACGAGGATGGTGTACAGGGCGGGGGCCGTATCGATCCCGTCTATCTCGAACGTCTCGTTCTCCATCTCGCGCGCGGCCCTGCGGGCGAGCTTCCTGAACGAGAAGGGCGCGGCGAACCCCTCGGGGGCCGCGCCGAAGGCGTCGCCGATGCGGCTCTCGAACGTCTTAAGCAGCTTCATCGAACTCATCTACCTTACGATCGGTGGACAGAGGGCCCCGGACGAAGACCCAGAGGCACAGAACCACCCCTAAGAGTAGCGCAACGAGCGGATTGACCCAGCTGGCGGGGGTCCAGATGCCCCCATTCTCCACTCGTGCGGCGAGAAGCTGCGCCCCCACGACCACCCCGGCGCAGACGACCTGCCCCATGACGCCGCCCCTCACGCTTGGCCAGCGGCGCGAGATCCCGGACGAGAGCGCTGCGGCCACGACGCAGCCGACGCAGGACGTCAGCGCGGAAAGGGAGCCAAGGCGCTCCAGCAGGGCCGCCACGCCGCCGGTCGCGTCAAAGCCCGCCGGCGCCAGAACGGTCACGACCCAGGAGAGCAGCCACGAGACCGCCGCCGTGACGCCGGCGCTCCCCGGGCGTTCGGCCAGCGACGCCAGGGGGGCGCCCAGCAGGGGGTTGCGGGCGCACGGCCCCAGCAGCAAAGCGCAGCTTGACAGGCTATCGCCCCTTCCCGTCGTGGCCCACCACGTCAGGACGACCGCAAAGACGACCAGGGAGAGCAGCATGCCCTCCGCGCCGGCGGAGGCTGTCAGGACGGCGGCTGCCAGCGACGCCGTGGCCAGGACGGAGCCCGCGGGGGGCCACGCCGCCGTCGCGGCCGCCGCCAGGACGCAGACGACGGGACGGCTGACGCCCAAGGCGGGCGCGTAGGCCCCCGAGGTCATGGCGACCGCCCAGAGCACGACGAGGGCGCTCGCCAGGCGCGTGAGGCTTCCCAGGAGCCAGGGGTAGCGGTACGCGAGCGGAAGCCAGGCCCTGAGGAGGGTCTCGTCGCCCGCCCCCTCGTCGGTTGACTGGGCCATGAGCCCGCGAATGGACTCGGCGCCCGCGTCGGGGTCGCCCAGGCCAAAGGCCACGCAGCGGGCAAATGACTCCACCGAGGGCGGCCGCGAGGCGGGGGAGGGGGAAACGGCCTGCATGATGGCCTCCGCCGCCATGCCTCCTATGGAGCCGTCGAGCTTGGCTATGTCACGCCTGGGTCCGCGCTCTATCTTCTTGAGGGACTCCTCGGCCGTCGCGGCGGCAAAGGGATTCTGGCCCTCAAGCGCCTGCCAGCACACGACTGCCAGCGAGAAGACGTCGGAACGCTCGTCCACCAGGTCTCCGACGATCTGTTCGGGGGGCATGTAGCCCACCGTGCCGCCGCGCGCCCCGCCGTACCCCGCGGCGGAGGCGAGGGTCGCCATGCCAAAGTCGCAGATCTTGACGGCTCCGTTGCGCTCGAACATGATGTTGGAGGGCTTGACGTCAAGGTGGAGCACGCCGTTCTCATGGGCGTATCCCAGCGCGTCGCCCACGTGTTCCACGAGGTAGGCGACCTCGTCGTTGGTGAGCGTGCCGCCCTCAACCCGGCTCAGCAGCTCGGTGAGCGTCAGCCCGTCCACAAACTCCATGACGAGATAGGCCCACTGGTGGTCAACCTCAAAGTCATACATGGTGACGATGTTGGGGTTGGCAAGCATGCTGGAGGTCCGTGCCTCCGCGAGCGCCTCGTCGATGATCTGACGGGAGGTGAAGGATCCCGGCTGCGAGAGGGGCATGCGCTTGATGGCGACGCGGCGCTGCAGGCGCGTGTCCCAGCAGATGAGGACCGCGCCGAAGCCCCCCGTGCCGCAGGCGCCCATGACGCGATAGCGTCCCAACAGAAGGTCGGCGGCGCTCGACGCCGTGGCGGCAGCGGGCGGCTGCCAGGCCCCCTGCGCCTCGGTCGTATGTGGCGTGACGTCCCTCACGGCGGCTCCTCGTGTGATTAAGCGTCCTGTCCGTCTGCCGTGACGATGCCCACATTCTAGCGCGACTTGACGTATGTCGCAGGTGGGGAGGCTGGCGCCCGCCCTCTCCCTCCAGGGGGCGCCCCGAGGGGTCGTCACGCGGGGGCAAAGGGGGGCAGGGCGCCCTTGTAGTTGATGGCGTGTCCCTTGGCGGCGTTGTACACCTCGAGTCGCTCGTCGATCGCCCCGTCCGATGACAGGACGTCTACGACCACCGAGCGCGGGATGGGCTCGTCGCCCTCGTAGACGGGGGTGGCCACATACTGCACCGTCACGTCGGGGTAGCTCCTGAGCCAGCTGCGGATGGCGCTCTCAAAGACGTCCATGCCCCCCTGCCCGTCGTTAGCCCCCACGTTGAGCATGCGCGTGCCCGTGACCAGGTTGACAAGGTCGTCCGAGCCGCCCAGGGACTTTGCCAGAAGATGGCAGCGGTTCCACAGCCATCCGTGGTAGGTCGCGCCCGTGGGCAGGTCGATGTCGACCTCCTCGTTGCGCGGCGGCCACCCGGCGGGGTCGGGAAGGCTCTGCGCGCGCCTGCGGGAGCTGCCCCGCTCGACCATCTGCGAGGTGATGCAGGCGCGTACGGCCCCCGCCCGCAGGTTGTCGTCAAGGGGGGCGTAGACGACCTGTCCGGCGGGCAGGGGGTCGGCTACGTTCGCCCTGCCCACGAGGCGGACGTAGTTGGGGCTCTCCCGCTCGTCCCAGCTGGTGGGGAGCGACATGGCGTCCGGACGCCCCGGGTCGTCGGTGGCTCCGGGGAGCATGCCGCCTGCGGCTCGGAAAGGGGCGAAAGGCGCGGGCGAGGGGGCGCCGACGGCCAGGGCAAGGCCCAGGCAGGCGAGCGCGGCGGCCAGGGCAACGAGACACGCGTTCTTGCGTCGTGGCGACCGCCGCGCCCGTCTCGCGAACAAGCGTCTGCGCCAGACCCTGGTCGTCATGCGTCTCTCGTCTCTCTTTGTGCGAAGGACGTTTTCACGTCATTCTATCAGCGGCATTCCAGGGGCGCCCTCTGAGGCGCGGGTCCCGTGCGTCCGCGCTCCCTTCGTGCCACCGGCTCGTGCGGTCAGGCCCACGACGCCCTCGCCCAAGGACTCACGATCGCCGGCTCGCCGGCGCCGCCCGATTTTTTTAACTTGGCATTGCCCCGGTCAGGGTGTTGGGGTATTATCTCTTCTCACGCGGGCGTGGCGGAATTGGCAGACGCGTACGGTTCAGGTCCGTATGAGAGCAATCTCATGAAGGTTCAAGTCCTTTCGCCCGCACCAGTACACACAGGAGCGTTTCCGCTGGCAGATGGCTCATGGGCCAAGGCGGGAACGCTCTTTTCGTGTAACGGGACACGACTTTTGCGCAAGCGGTCCGAGGCCGGCACACGAGACAAGGGTCATGTCGCGCAGCGCCGAGGGCGCCGCGTCGCGCCTCACTTCTCGGCGTCGTCGTCATCCCGGTCGAAGAAATCCCAGTCATCGTCGCTGCGCTCATGGTTCTTGTACAGGGCGCGCGTGCGGCGCTCGAGCACCAACGAGATGAGCAGAAAGAGCACGATGCCGCCGACGACGAGGGAGAGCACGCCGGGGCGTGTGCCAAAGAGCCAGTCAAAGAAGCCGGAGACCTGTTCCATCATCGAACCTTCCGCATGGTGGCGTCCCGGGGACGAGGGGCGCCGCGTGTCAAGCGTGTCAAGTATATACTTGACACGATCAAAGGCAGGCCGCGCCCCACAAGACGGCCTGCGCAAGACGACACACGGAGAGGTGCCTTCATGCTCGACATCAAGTTCGTCAGAGAGAATCCCGACGTCGTGGACACGTCCTGCGCCTCGAGACAGAACGCCCACTGGGATCGCGAGCACTTCTTCGAGCTGGACGAGGCGCGCCGCGCCACCATCGGCGAGGTCGAGCGGCTTCAGGCGGAGCGTAACGCCACGTCAAAGATGATCGGCCAGCTCATGCGCGACGGCCGGCAGGATGAGGCCAACGCCGCCAAGGAACGGGTCGCGGCCAACAAGGGGCGCATCTCCTCGCTCGAGGGGCGGCGCTCCGACATCGACAAGAAGCTGTTTGACCTTGTCGCCGCCATTCCCAACATTCCCCACGAGTCCGTGCCCTACGGCAGGGACGACTCGGACAACCCGGTCGTGCGCAGCTGGGGCGAGCCCACCACGTTTGACTTTGCGGCGCTGGCGCACTGGGACCTCGGCCCCGCCACCGGCATGATCGACTTCGATCGCGGCGTCAAGCTGGCGGGCACGCGCTTTTACCTGCTGGGGGGCGCCGGCGCCCTCATGGAGCGCGCCCTCATCGGCTTCTTCCTCGACCAGCACGTCAAGGCGGGGTTCAAGGAGTGGTGGCCCCCCGTTATCGCCAACGCCGAATCGCTCTTTGGCACGGGCCAGCTGCCAAAGTTTGAAGAGGACCTCTTCCACGTGAGCGGCGGGATGTACCTCATTCCCACGGCCGAGGTCATGCTCACCAACATCCATCGTGACGAGATCCTTGACGGCGACGCGCTCCCCCTTCTCTACACGGCATTCACCCCATGCTTCCGCGAGGAGGCGGGATCTGCGGGCCGGGACACGCGCGGCATCATCCGCGTCCACGAGTTTGACAAGGTCGAGATGGTCAAGTTCGCCAAGCCGGAGGACTCCATGGACCAGCTTGAGTCCATGGTGGCCGAGGCGGAGGAGTGCCTTAGGCTTCTGGGCCTGCCCTACCGCGTCGTCACGCTCTGCACGGGCGACCTCGGCTTCTCGGCGACCAAGTGCTACGACATCGAGGTGTGGATGCCTAGCTACGACAATTACAAGGAGATCTCCTCCTGCTCGAATTGCTGGGACTTCCAGGCGCGTCGCGCCAACATTCGCTATCGCGACCCCAAGGAGTTCAAGGGCTCTCGTCTGGTGCACACCCTTAACGGCTCGGGCCTTGCGGTGGGGCGCACCATGGCGGCCATCATGGAAAACTATCAGCAGGCGGACGGCTCCATCGTGGTGCCCGAGGCCCTGCGTCCCTACATGCGAGGCATGGAGGTCATCAGGCCCCTCTCGTGACGATGCGGGGCGGCGCCGTCAATGGCCCAGAGAGGCGCCCGGTTTCCGGGCGCCTTTTTTTAGGCGGGTTTCTCTTGCGAGTATAGAACATATGTTCTATACTCGAGGCAGGTCACAAGAAGGGGGGCCACATGGCACGGCGGCAGGTGTTCTGGCACGAGACGGAGGGTGACGAGGTCAGGGAGGCGGCGCTCATCGAAGACGACGGCCTGGTCGCCATTGAGGAGTGCAGCAGCGGCCGGTTGACTGAGGGGGTGTTTGGCGCTTTGAGCTACCGGAGGTCGGTGACGCTCGCGGACGACGAGGTGCGCCTTCGGGCCTGTTGCGCGCTCCGGCGTGGCAGCGCACCGTCAGCGCTGATTCGGCTGCTTGCATGGTTCTATGCCACCTGCGCAGGGCGGCTCGTTGACATCGAGGACATTCTGGACGAGGCGGGCGTCGAGTATGCCTACACGGCCTGTCCCGTATGACGCCCCGCCTCGTGCGCAATAAAAAAGAGCCCCGAAAAGGGGCTCCAGCTCTTGAGTGGTGCGCCGTCGGTAAAACTCTTCGAACCAAAC
>NZ_KV806944.1:259164-300234 GCF_001811895.1 Olsenella sp. HMSC062G07 | reverse complement strand
CCTAGGGATCATCCCCGCATGTGCGGGGAGCACGGACTTGATGGAAAGGCCGCCAGTGGAGAGCGCGGGATCATCCCCGCATGTGCGGGGAGCACGCTGCAAAATGGGGCGTTTTCGGCCTTTTTGCCGGGATCATCCCCGCATGTGCGGGGAGCACCCGTTTCCGCCCTCGTCGCAATATCCGTATTCGAGGATCATCCCCGCATGTGCGGGGAGCACCGGCCACCAGTTCTCGCTCGCCTCCAGCGTGGGAGGATCATCCCCGCATGTGCGGGGAGCACCGCAACGCTTCCATTTAAAATTGTTTGGTTTTTGGGATCATCCCCGCATGTGCGGGGAGCACTCATAGTATACCCGACTACCTAGGTAGTCAAGTAGGATCATCCCCGCATGTGCGGGGAGCACGACCGACGGCAGCGTCGCCTCAATCACGGCGAAGGGATCATCCCCGCATGTGCGGGGAGCACCGCCGAGGGCATCGGCGAGGACGCCGAGTGCGACGGATCATCCCCGCATGTGCGGGGAGCACCGAAGGATGGAAGGACGCGCTGTCCGACGTCGGGGGATCATCCCCGCATGTGCGGGGAGCACCGCTCACCATGATCGATAGCAACACGCTCTCAGGGATCATCCCCGCATGTGCGGGGAGCACCCATTGCAGGGGCCGTTGGTTGGTGGTTGGTTGGGGATCATCCCCGCATGTGCGGGGAGCACCCACGTTACGCGCTACTACAGCGGCAAAGTGACGGGATCATCCCCGCATGTGCGGGGAGCACGCTTATTTTCCAGCGCGTCAAGCATACCGCAGCGGCTTATCCGTTCACTTTCTCATCTGCCGGCTCGTCTGGCAAAAAATAGTTCTTCTTTCCTTGAGCACGAAACCTGTGAGCATTTCTATATTGGCTCGCATGGCTCCAGCCGGGCTTCATCTTGCCCTGGAACCCATGATACGCATCGTCCGACCTCCGCGACACCAGGGTCACGCCCTCACAGTCCACAGGCTCCCAGTCTGGTCGAAAGACTCTGAATGCCAGATGCTGCTCGTTCCGTGCCGAATGAACCATCATCGCCCTTCCCTCCCTCACCAGGGAGGTCACACGACTCCAAAGCTCCTCGCGAACGCGGGCAGAGAGGTGCCCCACGTACACGCCGGGAGAAATCTCAAGCAGCCATCTCGTCAAGTCACCTCGCAGGCCTGCAGGGCAGGCGGTCAGCACTATGACAACCATTCAACCTTCCCCCAAACCTCGGCCATACGACCGTCCAGAAGGGACCTCGCCCGCGCGCTCATCCCAAAGGGCAATGACATCCTCCCCATTCTCCCCGACGGCCCCCTCCGCGGCGTCCCCCATGAGCAGCGACCTGATGTCCCTGACCATGCGGGAGAGAATCGACAGGTCATACACGGCGTCTCGCATGCCCCGCCGCACCGCAGACCCAATATTTGAAGGCTTGAGCGCGGCAATCCTAAACGCGACAGGGATGGAGAGCTCGGTCTTATACAGGTCCGCAACGTCATAGACGAACGAGCGCTCATGGCCCACATGCACAAAGCCAAGCCCTGGCGAGCAGCCGAGCGACACGATGACGGAATGGGCCAGCGCATACAGGCAGACATGGGCCGCAGACAGCGCCTTGTTAATTTCCGAGGCATCATCAAAGTCATTGGGATTGTACTCGCGGCGACTCCATTCAACGCCCGTCTCCGTGGACATGTTCCGGTAGACCCTCCTAACCCGCGCCCCTTCCCTTCCCCTGAGCTGCTGCATCGTCAGCCCGCTGACGTCCTCGTCAGGAAATCGCAGCTGATACATCCGCCGTGCCACGCCAAGCCGCGCACGGCGGTTGGAGACCAAGGCAGCCTGACGCTGCAACAGGGCTGACGAGTGGGTGAGCGGCTTCCCAAAGGCATACAGGCGTATGCCACGCTCGCCAACCCACACGACCGTGGACCCGCTCTCCCCGATGACCGTCATCGCGTCATGCGTGATGGAGCTGCCGGGGCCCAACATGAGCACCGACAGGGTGGCTGAGGGAACATACGTCGCTCCCTCGGCGTCAAAGACCGTGATGGCATTCTCGTCCCTGCCAATCTTGCAGCGCTCAACATACAGAAAGGAAAGCCTGTCCTCCGCTCGTGCCAGCGCGACGATGTCGGGAGGAGGCGTCCCCCTAGCTCCCCCCTTGCCCAGGCTCATGTCATCCCGCCTCTCGATTGACGCCCTTGGGGCCGGTCATCCCCTGCTCCAGGGGGCGATGGTAAGCAGACCGCACCCAAAGCTCTTTGACCTGCCCACCCCCTGACAGAGCGCCCTGGAAAACGCCGACGCGTCGGTGACGGTGAGGACGCCGTCGAACACGGCAGTCGATATCGTCACGGTAGAGCCTTGACGCGAGAAGCGCTCCTTACGCCTCTGGGTCACAGTCACATAAGGCACCGCATCTTCCCACACCGCAAGCTCAAAGCCATGGACGTTGCCCTGTCGCCGCAGCCAGTCAATCTGCTGCGTCTCGGTCACATACCCCTGAATGGTGCCCACGACCTTCTCGTTGGGGCGCTTGCCCTTGTCAGTCCGCACGAGGCGCGTAGGATTGGCCTTGAGCCTGAACTGCCAGCTCTGCCCCTTCGCGACCTTGTCCAGAAGCGGGGAGTAGTCCTTCGTCTCGCCCGGCGCCGCGCCGGGCCACCCATACTGGTCGGCGACATGGGTGAAGTCGGGCCTTTCGGGACTCACCACATACAGCCAGAGCGAGTCCTTGTCCCTGGGATTGGCGTCAATCCTCCATAGCACCCTCCCCTTTTCGTCAAGGCGTCGGGCCGTGGGAGGAAAGCAGTGCTCCACCGCGGCATGCACAAAGTACGATGAGGCCACGAGCCTGAGCGTATTGGGCCGTGCCACGTTAAGCGGCACCCTGGATATGTACACGTTGACACCCTCCTATACAAAACTCATGGGGTCGTGATCCCCCAGCCGTGGCGGCCCGCCATGCCCACGCACCGGCGTCGTGTCAGCCTGCGCGCCTTCCTGCGCGGCGCGCAGGGATGCGACATCAACGACAAAGTGGAAGACCGCCCTCTGTGCGTACGTACGTCCCGACCCCGAGAAGCTCAACGGAAAGTCCGCCTGGCTTGTGCACGGCTCGCCCTCCCGGGCGTCGCACAGCACGGGCAGCTCCGTCTGGCCGACACGTCGTCGCTCATGCTCCGAGGCAATCCAGGGATGCCGGGACAGCGCGTCCCTCACGTCCTGGTAGGACTCCTGAGCCTCCATGAGGATCGGCTCGCCTGGCGGACATGACCTTCGTCCCAGAAAGAGCGGCCACCGGGGGGCCCTGAGCGCGCGAGCAATGTCCCGCAGCAGTTCGTCGTCTCCCCCGAGTGCGGCCAGGAACTTGGCGTCAGCAAGATAGTACCTGGTGGTGAGAGGCATGGACCTTTTCGTGTCGCCCAGAGGATGCTCCGTCTGAAAGTCAGAGAGCAGGCGTCCCGGCTGGTCAATCCTCACGCCAAAGTCGAGAAGGGCCAGGTCCTCGACGGACTCCTCCCGACTCCTTCCCAACGCCGAGGCCACAAGCCCCACGACACCACTCTTGGTGGGCTCTTGTCGTGTGGTCCTGCGCGTGAAGCGCGAGGAGTCCCCCCACGACTGAAGGGGTCCCGCCAGCCTGAGCATCAAGACGCCCATTACTGCTCGTCACCCTTCAGCTCCGCCAGGACGGCTGCCTTGACGTCTTCGAAGATCTGAGGGAGCTCCTCAACGACCCCCAGCTCGTCCAATTTCGGACTCTGCCCGTCAATGGAGGAAATCCATGTCCGCCTTGCCTTGGAACCATACATTCGCTCGGTGTTGATCAGACGCTCGACCAGACGTTCCTCGGCGCGTTCGGAAATTGAGGCGCCCTCCTGCGCGCGCACGGGCTTCTCGAACGCCGCGGAGGCATTGATGGGCTGGTCGGACCGAAGCGCCACGATGACGGTGCTGGGGACGGTCCTGTTGGCAAAGGTGTTCTGCTTGCCCGTGGGCATGGAGCGCACGAACGCCTTGACAAATGCCTCGACGCCCACGACGGTCGCCTGGTCATCGCCCAGCTGCTCACGGAGAGAGTCAACGTTTACCGTCGCATAGCGATACAGCGTCGAAGAGTTAAAGCCCACGGACTCGATCATGGACGCGCCGGCGTTGTCACTGGCGGAACAGTCATCGAGCGCCGTGAAGTAGTCATACTCCTGGGTGATCTTGTCGACGGAGATGGCATGGGCCACCTGGGCCGATGCATCAGTGCTGAGGTCGGGGGCGTCGGCAAGCATCCTGCCAAAGAGGGCTATGTCGAGCGCCTGCCTGCCGTGAAACGCCTTTGACACCTCCTTCTTGAGCTCCTTCGGAGGCTTGGACGCGTCCTCGCCGGCACGAGCGTGACGGACGGCAAGGGCTGCCAGCTTGTCCAGCTCTCGTTCTGCGATAAAGATGAGATATTGAGTGACCTGCGTGCCCATCTCCTTGCCCTTGCGCTTAGATTTCTCAGTCTTCACCCCTGCCGCGTTCAGCACGGCCTGCGCCCACGCATCGGCAACCTCGGCGAGTCCGGGATCGAGCGCGACGATGCGCACGGCGATGAGTTCGCAAGCATGGGCCGTGCGACACCCCAGCTCGTCTGCTGGGACGTACTGCATGAAGCTTTTTCTCATGGCGTGCTTCCAGGCCTGACTTGACACGCGAGCACGGAGCGCGCCGCCAAACACGGCGGTCTTGGGCGTGCCCGTGTCGTCTCGGTTGATGTTGCTGGGCGGCACATTCTGGATTACATGGATGTCAACGAACATGATGCTCCTCCTCATTTGGACATGAAAACCGCATTGCAGGCGACCTGCGTCACTACTCCTTGTCGACGTCTTCTGGCGTGGGCCGATACGCAAAGTAATCCCGCGCCCAGCTCATGTGCACGCCGTCTTTGGCCTCCGGAATCTGCAGAAGATAGAGGTCGTGCGCGAGCCTGCCGTAGTCAAGCGGAACGTCTTGCGCGCGCAGCAGTTGCATCAGAGCTCGCAGGCAGACCTCGACCGCGCCCCACTCAGTCGCCGCCTCGAGCGATGACATGCGCCTCACGATGCCTGCGGCATCCGTGTTGTCGCCATGCTGATGGCCCGCCTGGAAGCAGGCGGACCCCAGAGTCCCCCGCCACGGGGCGTCCTTGTCAAAAAGCACTGCCATGGGCTTTTTCTTGGACTGCTGATGCAGCGCATAGAGCTTGAGCGCCAGCTTGGCAGAGCGCATGAACCGCTCAGCATCGGCATCCTGCAGCCCATCGAGGGGCATGTCCGCAAAGACGGTCTCTCCCACGCTCATCCACGAGCCGGCTCCCGGGGCGTCGAGCCTGCGGAGCCTCGCCAACTGCGCGCGAGCCGAGCTTGACCTCGCTAGGAACGAACCCTGAAGCTCCGCCACCTTGCGGCTGACATATGCCCTGACCAACGAGCTGGTGCTTGACCTGCCTGGATTCACGACTCCTCATCCTCCTTTTCCGCCATCGTCTGGCCAAATCGATAGGTCGCCTTCTGCTGGCGCCTCTTTGACGTGCCGGGAAGCTCCTTGTCCAACGATTGCTCAAAGAGCTGCAGGGCGCGCCCGACGGACATCTTGTCATGCATCTCAAAGTAAGAGACGCTCATGGTGCTAAGCGATCGATGGCCGATGGCCCATATGATTCGACGAATCCCGTTGCGCCAGGCGTCAAAGTAGCCTTCGTCTTGCTCCGCCTTGTCCAGATTGCGCAGGCACTCCCTGCAGAGGCCGTCCATCTCGCGGAAGGCCTCTTCCTTGACCCTGGTCGTTTTGGCCCTGTACTGGGAGGCGTCGCTCCTGTCACCCGCAGCCCTACGAATGTTGTTCATGAAGCGACCCAGGGCGTCTGCGGCATTGGCTGCCTGCTCCACGACCTGCACCGCAAGGGCGCGCGTTCGCGACGCGTCTCTGAGGACCATGGCGGGGATGGCAAACGAGTCATCGATTGCCTCGGAAAACACGCTGCTCTGAGTCCCGTACACCATACCCTGGGCATGGAGGGTCACGAGCGGCGAAGCGCCCTCAAAGACGTCAGCGTCCTCAAGGGCGCCGATCCAGCGAATAACGCCCGGGCGCAGGTCCTGCTCGCCTGTTGCGCCGCGTGCGGCGATGACGGACCCCAGTCCGCGCCAGAGCGATCGGGCGGGGTCATGGGCCAGCGGCATGAGCGGCACGTGGGACAGGCCGAGCTTCTTTTGCTGGGCGGGGCTCTCCCGCCAGGCGGTCATCGGCTCGACATGCTGCTTGTCAAGAACGCTGCCGACGGTACCGTAGCAGGAGATGACGCCCCTGACGACCTGGGCGGACGCATCGGGCACCAGGCGCACTCTCCTGCTCTGCGCGACGTACATGCCCACCGGGCTGTAGGGCTCGTCCGCCGCCTGAATCACCATGTCACAGCTGCAGTCGTCCTGCTCCCAGGGTGGCAGGTCGCGCTCGACGCCCAGCAGTGGGTGCTCCTTGCTGCGGACCGAGTCGTAGAGCACCCAGTTGAGCATGAGCGTCTGGAAGAGATTGTCGCCCTCGACGAAGATGCCGCCCAGGGCACCCGCGACGCCCGTTCCCAAGGCGCCCTGGGGGGCGTAGACCTTTCCCGCCTTCTGGTGCATGTTTCCCGCGACGGGAGATTTGATGCCCGCCGGGTCAAAGGCCTGCATGAAGACGAGCCAGCGGGCTGCCTCGGCAAAGCCGAGCGAGTCAAGGTGGTGCTGGTCCCTCATCGAAAAGAGGAACTTTTCGGGCTTGGGAACGTCCGCGACCATCTCCCCGACAGAATCGTACTCCTTGCTCACATAGCGCAGGCCGAACGTCTGGAAGAAGGGATGCTCAGGGTCAAAGAGGTCAAATCTGTCGTGGAACCTGTCCAGATACGCATCGATCGTATTGAGATCAAACGCGCCGTCCCCCCAGGCTTCCTTCCAAAACAGGCGCAAGTCGGCCTCGGTGCCGGTAAAGTCAAGGTGGGAGCGGTACAGGACGGCAAGCAGAAGGCGCAAGAGAACGAAGGTCTGCTGGCGCGCGTCTCCCTCTATGGTTCGGATGCGCGGCGCCTGGGCAAAGACGTCCCCAAGCGGCAGCTCACCTTGACTGCCGTCACGATAGACGACGGGAATCCATCCCTCCTCAAGCAGGTTGAACGACAGGGGTTGCTCAGGTCCGGCCATAGACGCTCCCATCTGATGGATGCCGATGGAACTGCCCCGCAGCGGCGGGGAACACTACCTCAACCTGACACATAATAGGATCATCTCAATAATTGAGAATATTATGTGTCTTGTTGGAACGTTATCACGATAGAACTGCCAGTCATCTCTCACCCGTAAACGGTCTGCAAGCCCACCTGAGCGGAGTACTCAAGCCGCTGACCCAAAATCGTGGTCACGAGCAACCCGTTCTTCTCCTCCCTCATGAGAAGTGCGATTCGCCCCGCCAGCCAGGGAGAATCCTGCCAGCACGACACGATCTCCCCGCTCTTGTCCTCAAGCTCCCTGATGAGAAGGTCTATCTTCTGGGAGTTGCACAGGCTCAGAGGAAGACGAACGCAGCCTTGGGCAACGAGGCGGGCGAGCGCCGGTTCGGGGCAGGCATGCACGGGTACCGAGACGCCGGGGAGAATGCCCCGCCTATCGTCACCAACCCACGGGAGCAGGCTCGCGCCGTCCGCACCTTGTCTGAGCAGCAGCACCTCTACCGTCTCCTGCGTGTCGCGCACGGCACGCTCGCCCGCGTCAAGGTCGGCGGCGTCACCCAGGCAGTGGCTTGAGGCGAGGTCGCCCAGGTTCCACTCGTTGGTGACGGCGGCGACGGCAGAATGCAGGAGGCAGACGCGAGCTCGCGCCATCTTCTCGCGCCGCTTTTTCTCTCTTTGCGCGCAGGCGCGTTGATATCCTTCCTGCCAGCCCTCGGGAACGCGACCGCTTACCCCCTTTGAGTAGGCGGCCCTCACGAGGGGGGCAATGTCCTGAGGCAGTGCAAGGTCCCTGCGCCCGCCGGCATCGGTCAGCTCCAGCACCGAGAGCGCCTCCATCAGGGTGGCTTCCCCGTACACCTTGGTGACGTCATCCATGAAGGCGGGCACGCCCCCCTCCCAGGACGTGATGCCCCTCACATAGCAACGTGCCGTGCGCAGGCGGTCAGGGCGGTCTTTCTCGCCGTCACCCCGCGCATGACGATGGGTGCGCCCCAGACGCTGAAATATCAGGTCAACGGGGGCTACGTCGGTCACGAGCAGGTCAAAGTCTATGTCAAGAGACTGTTCGAGCACCTGCGTGCCTACCACGACAAACCGTTTTGGACGCCGCCCGTTTGCGCGGGTGGCGGCGGGGCCAAGGAGGCTGCGGATGCTCCGCTCTATGCGCAAACGATCAAGGTCAATAAACCGGGCGTGGTCAAGCAGCACGTCTGCCTCACCAAAGGACTCGCGCACGACCTGGAAGACACGCTGCGCCCGCGCGACCGTGTCGCAGATGACGCCCGCGACGCCGCCCTCAACAAGCCTCTCCTCAAGCAGGCGGACCAGCTCGGACTCATCGTCTGCCATGAGCGCCAGGTTGAGGCTGATGCTGCGCCCTGACGTCGCACATGAAAGCTCGCGCCTCTCGATGCCGCGGGTGTAGGTGATGAGTGGGTAGGCGTCGCCGCGTGCCGCGCCTTCCGGGCTGGGCGAGACGGACGACGGCGTCGCGGCCGCGGTCGGCCCGGCAGGGGGCGTCGCGGCCGCGGTCGGCCCGGCGGAAGGCGCCACGGCAGGGGGCGTCTGCGCCCATCGGGACACAGGCCGAGGACGACGGGCTTGCGTCGCGAACTGAGCTCCCGAGGCCTTTCTCCCCGCCAGGTAGGCATCGACCATCTCCTTCTTGAGCTGCGAGGGAAGCGTCGCGGAGAGCAAAATGACGGGGTTATGCCAGTAGCCCAGCCACTCGAGCAGCCTGCCCAAATACTGGCGCATGTACAAGTCATACGCATGGCATTCGTCGATGATGACCACCTTGTTGGCTAGCGCCACCTGCCTCAGCGAAAGGTGCCTCATGTCGAGGGCGCCCATGAGCGCCTGGTCCACCGTGCAGACGACGAAGTTGGCGAGCATGCCCTTCTTCCTGCCGGACATCCAGTCGGAGGCAAACACGTCGCCTTCGATGCCGCCTCCGCCTCGCGCCGAGCCCTGTCGTCGGCGCGAGGCCGCCTTGATGGACTGGAACTCCTCGTTGAGCTGAGACTTGCCGTGTGCGAGTGTGACGCTCTTGTCGTGTTCGCCGTCCACATGCGGCAGCCTGTCAAGCCAGTGACGTACCCTGCCGAACATCGCGTCGGTCGTCGCCATCGTTGGCAGGGCCACGCAGACGCCCCCCATACCGCCATGGGCGCACATGATTTCCGCAGCAGCCAGGGCGGCCTCGGTCTTGCCCTCTCCCATGGGCGCCTCAAGCACGACGATGCCAAGGTCATCGTGCTCCCGCGCGATCTTGACCATGGCGGCCTGGATGGGCCTGAGCACGCAGCCGGCAGGAAGGCCAAAACGCTCCCTGAACGAGGTCTCGTCCAGGGGCACGGCCGTCCGGCTCGTGCGCCACGGAGTTGGTAGGTCCGCGCACTCCCAACCCTGCGCAAGGCGCGCCTCCAGGAAGGCGTCAGAGATCCGTTTGTCCCACCGATCCTCACCCAAAGGAAAGAGAGGGAAGAGCTCCTGATTGCTCGCAAGCCAGTCCGCCATGGTGACGATCCCGGCAAGCAGGCTCAGGACGGGAGCGGGCAGGACGTCCTCGCTCAGGGCGGAAACAAGGTCCGACGAGACGCCGGCCCGACATATGACGAGTTCAAAGAGCTCCTTTCTGACTCGTGCCCACTCCTCGCTGCCGTGACCGATGACGCCCATCTCGGTCGCGTACAGCAGCCTGGCGTCCTGTGCCGCCTTCTGCTGGGGAAACGTCCCGTGATGAGAGCCGATCACACTCGCCAGGGCCTTGGCGGCACGCCCGCCCCATCCACGCGCACATAGGAGCTCTCGCACGAGGGCCTCGCCGGCGACGGCGTGAGCGGGCAGCCTCCTCTCGGCGAAGTCGGCGCGAAGGCAGAGCCCCGCGCGGATGACTCTGTCTGGCAACGTCTCGTCCCATGATGACGCCGTCCGCGAGGGCGTCGACTGAAAGACGGGCGTGGCCTTGCCCAAGTCGTGCAGGCCGGCAAGCAGCATGAGGAGGCTCCTTGCCACATGCTGGTCGCCCCCGAGCGGCCGCGAGAGCGTCTCCCTCGTTCCTTGGGGGAGCCACGCGTCCCACAGCAGACCCGCGACGCCAAGGGAGTCAAGCATGTGTATCGCGAGAGGCAGCCACGCCTCCCCCGCGCCATAGTCCGACTTACCCCATAGAGAGCGCGCCTGGCGCGAGATGTCCATGCGATCCTCCCTGCCTCCGTCGTGTGGCACGACGCCGATGGCGGCGGGTCCTGACTGCGCCGCGCTGGTTGGGAAAACTATGGCACAGCCTCCCGCGACATGCGGCCCTTGTTCTCATCAAAAGCGTGCGTCTGGAAAGTGTGCGTTTGGGGCCCTCTTCACAATGCTTATCTGGGCAAACGCAAAGACATATTGCAAAAACGCACGGTCCGCTCACGGTCCGCACCGCCTCGCCGGCCAGACCTGACAACCCCCTTACGAAGCGCCGCCGACGCAATGCTAGACTGGTGTCATGAGCTGCATGTCTGACATCGCCAAACGCTACCTTGCCCTCACCTTTCTCATCACCTGGTCGTGCTGGGGGCTCAGGGCGATGCTCTGCGTCGCAGGAGTCGTCGACGCCGGGGCGCCGGCGGTCATGCCCCTCTTTGTCTTGGGAGGCTTTGGCCCCACCATCGCGGCATTCGTGGTCCGGCCCGACGCGCGCACGCGCAACGGATGCGCCCACTTTCTGCTGGCGGGTTCACGAGGCTCGTTAGGTTGGCTCGCGTTGCTGGCGAGCCTCGTCCTTGCCGCGGTGACGCTTGGGTCCGACGGCCTCAACCCGCAGATACCCCTGTTCGTGCTTCCCACGCTCTTCGTGATCACCACCGTCGCGGGCGGCGGCAACGAGGAGCTCGGCTGGCGCGGCGTCCTGCAGCCGGAGCTCGAGACGCGCCTTCCCTATCCCGTGGCCACGCTGGCCGTAGGCGTGATCTGGGCGGCCTGGCACCTGCCGCTCTGGTTTACGCCGCAAGATCCCCACCTCGCCATGCCATATGGAACGTTTGCCCTTCAGGCGGTGCTGCTCTCCTTCTGGCTCGCCGGGCTCAGGCGGCGCGGCGCCTCACTGCTCTGGTGCGCCGTCCTGCACGGGTTTCTCAACACGCTCTTGTCGGCGTTCCTGCTGCGTCTGGGGCCGGACCTCGCCGTCGGGTTCCTTGTCGTGACGGCAGTCTCGCTCTGGATGGGGATGTCGAGAGCGCCCGCCGGCGCCGACGACGAACAGGGGCGGCCCCGGCCTACCGCATAGCTTGGCACACGACCGCTAGATATGGGCGCCTGCCGGTTCCGGGAAATTATCAATGACCGAGTCGGCTTCGATTTTGTCATTAAATTCTCGCTTCCTGGGCAAACGTAAATTTAATGACCAGACGGCCGGCATCTGGTCATTGATAATCCCGGGCTTCGGCGGGCGGGGTCGCCTGGAAGAATCGGCGGGGTCGCCTGAGCGGGCCGGCGGACCAGGGGACAAATGCGTTTAGGAATGTCGGCGGGGTCACCTGCGGGCATGATCGCAGGCCGAGATGCCGCTCACCTCTCCGGATGTGTTCCATAGCCAGCGCTTTCGTGGTCAGCGCTTACATGGTCAGCGCCAACGCAGGCGGCAGACGCCTCATCCAGCCACCAAGTGGCCCAGCTGTCACGCGTCACGTGAGAGTCCGCAGGCTCGCAAGCACCTCGGCACGGCGGTGCGCGAGGCTTTCACTTTCCAGCAGCGCTCGCTGTCGTGCCATCCTTTGCCCTCCCGCTGCCTCCGCACGTACGATGAGCTGCCGCACGAGGAGGTCGAGAGTGCTCACGTCCCTAAGGTCCTCGCTCGTCGCGACGAGGGTCTCGACGCCCGCCGCCAGCAGCTCACGATCCCGACGACGGTCGTCCACGTACTTCTCGCGAAGTGCCCGACGCTGCACGGCAAGCTCGTGAGCCCTCTGGTCGCTTCCCGGGTCCTGCCCAAGTCCCACGGCGGCGCGCTCCAGCTCCATGATGCCAAAGTGCCCCCATCCGTCGTAGTTGATGCCAACCGTCTTGCAGGCAAGCAAGATGTCGGGCACGCGAGAGGCACGCG
This sequence comes from Olsenella sp. HMSC062G07, assembly GCF_001811895.1. Lineage (NCBI taxonomy): Bacteria > Bacillati > Actinomycetota > Coriobacteriia > Coriobacteriales > Atopobiaceae > Olsenella > Olsenella sp. HMSC062G07. The sequence continues at coordinate 287,894 of NZ_KV806944.1, read as the reverse complement.
TCATGGCGTTGCTGATGCCCGTCATGACGCGCGCGTTGCCCAGCTCATAGCCTCCCCGGCCTCCGGGGAGCGCGAGCATCGTGGCCAGAAGAGCCTCCTGAGGAGACCATGCCCGCTCTCCCGCGAAGACGACGGCGCGCAGCGCTCGCAACGCCGCAGGAAAGGGGGCGTGCATCGCAAGCTCATGAAGCAGCTCGACCTTCGTGACGAGGGCCTCGACCCCAAAGGTGGTGGACCCTCTCGCCGTGCCGACGGGCGGTGCCAGCGGCGGAAGGGCATACGCGCCCATCAGCTCCGCCGCGACGCACATGAGAGCCGGAAGGGGCATCAGTTCGGCCAACTGGGCGAGCACGTGAGGGGCGGTGCTGGTCGAAATGCCCTCGGGAAGCGCGACGCCACTACGGTCGTCCCAGCTGCGGCAACCAAAAACCCTGGTTCTTCTCACCCCCTCCCTCTTGAGTACGTCAACATGTTCGAGAGAAAAGAGTTCGCGGGCATCGTCCGAGGTAAGGCCGGCACGGCAGAGACACTCAGTGACCAGCGTCCGCGACCATCTACTCCTGCGAATCGTCTGACCGGAAGGCAAGGCTGACGGAACGGGCGGAGTGTCAGACGTCGCGAACGATTGGCGGCGAGCGTCCGTTCGTCCGCAGGTCGCCCTCCGCATCCTTTGGGCGCGGATGATGGCAAGAGCGGCTCTGTGAGAAAAGGTGATATCCATGCGATGACGGTACGGCATCTCGTGTCGCCACGTGATGCAGGTTGCCGCAAGGTAGCTGCGATGTTTGCAGCAAGGCGTGTCACCTGAGTCATCATTCATGCCAACATGAGAGACAGATTTTGATAATTTACCAGGCAGATAGGCAAATCTAGACAGAGCGAAAACGTGAGAATATTCATTTTGCAGGAAGGGGTGGACGGCCGGAGGGGCACATCGCAAAGCAGAGCTGGTCGTCGATGAAATCAAACGAACCGGCTTGACGTCAGCAGCACTTCGGCGTCAGCGACACTCCGGCATCAGCGACACCTTGGCGTCAGCGACACTCCGGCTACGGCACTAGCGCCGCGCCTTCTCCTTCAGGGAAGCTCTCGGCGCGCAGCCCGTCCGTCTAGGCTATCCCGCCCGCCGAAGCCCGGAATTATCAATGACCAGATGCCGGCCGTCTGGTCATTAAATTTACGTTTGCCCAGGAAGCGAGAATTTAATGACAAAATCGAAGCCGACTCGGTCATTGATAATTTCCCGGAACCGGCAGGCGCCGACTGCTCCTTAGCCCAGCTCATCCAGAAGCTTGCGCATCTCGCGCTGCACGCCATGATCCGCGTTGGTGGCGACGATGTCTCGGGCGATGCGCTTGATGCCGTAGCGGGCGTTGCCCATCGCACGGGGATGTCCCGCCAGGCGCAGGATCTCGTAGTCGTTCATCGAGTCGCCAAACGCCATGACGTCGCTCGCGTCCACCCCATGGACATCCATCACCTGGCGAATGCCCGTGGCCTTGTTGATGCCGGCCGGCATCGTGTCGATCCACTTCCTGCCCGACGGTGCAAAGGTAAAGTCGCTGCCCAGCTCGCGACCGAGCACGTAGGCCATGTCCATGAGGTTCTTCTCGTCGTCGCAGAAGAGGGACGCCTTGATGATGCTCGTGCCGGGGTCGGGAAGGCTATATATCTGCTCGGGATTGGGAAGGTTCTTGTCAAACTCTCGCTCGTACTTCTCGTCCTCGTCAAAGAGAAAGCTGCGCGAGGCGTCAAAGAGCGCCAGGTGCAGGCAGTCAAAGCGGTCGACGACCCGCACCAGGCGCTGTAGCGCGGCATGGCTGAACACCTCGCGGCCCACCATCCGCCCGCCCACATAGACCTGCGTCCCGTTGGACGCCACAAAGTCCATGCAGTCGATCACGGGCTCAAAGAAGCGCTGGAGCGTGTCATACCTGCGTCCGGAGCTCACGGCAAAGAGAACGCCCCGCTCGCGCAGGCGCAGGATGAGGTCAAAGGTCTCGGGAGGCACCTCGGAGTTCTCGTCAAGCAGCGTGCCGTCCATGTCCGAGGCAATGAGTCGTATCACGCGCGCATCCCTTCAGGGCGCCCAAGGCGCCGTCAAGACATCAGTTTGCAAGGAGAAGATACCCTGCCAAGACACAGCTGAGCGTTTGCGCAATGTAAGGTCACTTCAAGCAGCATGCCGAGGCCAAGGGCAAAAACCCGCAGACACAAGGCATACGGGCACCCGGAGCCTGACAAGAGCCGTCTACAGTCGCTCAAAGACCAGCGTCGCCTGGATGCGATCTCCGCCCACGAGCCCCTTGCTGCCCCCGTTTGACGTCGAAATCGTATGAAGCCGATAGCCCTTAGCGGCCTGTGCGTTAATGACGTTCTCGAGCTCGGAGAGATTGCCTGACCCCGTTCCCATGAGCTTCTCTTTGAGCGTAACCTGGAGCACCACATAGGGCCTGTCTGTTCTCGAGGCGCCGCTGAACGAGGACTCTTTTCTCATGTTGTCGAACATACCCATCGCAATCTCCGTTCCGATGAAACGTGGCAAGGCAATCGGCCAAGGCGGCATCATCTTCCTCACTATATCGCACCCGATGCTCATGTCGCGCCCATTGCTCCCGAGTCCGGGCCGGATTCGCTTTGGCGCGTCGCCCAAAGGCCGTGTCGGAGCGCCACCTCCGCATGCATGCGAGGCCGAGGTCGCAGGGCTAACATCACGCCAAAGGACGCCGTGTCCACCGCGGTCCTATACTTGCCTTGCGCCGGAGGGGCGTGGGTCGTCCACGGCGTCGAGAGGGGCGGAGCCGTCGTCCACGGGGCCGCACGGCCTGAGCTCGCCGCACGACCCGGGCCCGCAACGCGACCTGACGCCGCGCACGACCTGGTCGGGAGGGAGATGCCCATGTGGGTGGTTGCCGCAGCCGGATCCGCGCTCTTTGCCGGCATCACCGCAATTCTCGCCAAGCTGGGCATCCGCAAGACCGACTCAGACGTTGCGACCGCCATGCGGACGCTGGTGGTCCTTGCCTTTTCCTGGCTCATGGCCCTCATCACCCGACAGTTTGATTCGATCGGCGCCATCAGCCTGCGGTCCTGGGTCTTTCTGACGCTCTCGGGGGTGGCCACCGGCGCAAGCTGGATGTGCTACTTCAAGGCGCTCTCCATGGGAGACGTCAACAAGGTGGTCCCCATGGACAAGACCTCCTCCGTGCTCACGGTCCTTCTTGCCATCGTCCTCTTTGGGGAGACCCGTCTGCTCCCCCTCAAGCTCGCCTGCTCGCTTGGCATCCTTGTGGGAACCCTCCTCATGGTCAAAAGGCGGCCCGCCACCGCGGACCGTGCGCGAGGATCCTCGTACCTTGTCTTTGCCGTAGGTTCCGCGGTATGTGCCGCCCTCACGTCCGTCCTGGCAAAGGTGGGCGTCGCCCAGGTTCCCTCAAACCTCGCCACGGCGATTCGCACCTGCGTCGTGCTGGTCATGGCCTGGGGTATCGTTGCGCTGAGAGGCAAGCTTCCTCATGCGCGCCCTGCGTCCCTGGACAGGGGGGAGCTGGCCTTCCTCATTCTCTCGGGCGTCTCCACGGGGGCAAGCTGGCTCTGCTATTACCTTGCCATTCAGACGGGACCGCTCAGCGTGGTGGTACCCATAGACAAGCTCTCCATCGTGGTCTCCATGGCCTTCTCGGCCATTGTCCTGAAGGAGAGATATTCAACCCGCTCGCTGACGGGGCTTGCGCTCATCGTTGTGTCAACCGTGGTGATGGCCGTCTGGGCATGACGCATGAGGCATGTCGTGTGGGGTCCGACGCGCGGGGTCCTGGGGCGTAGGCCTAGGCGCCGCCCGGCCGGCCGCCCCCAAAGACGGTGCCGTGGCCCCGGCTTGCGGTAGGATGGGCGTACGTCCTTCTCTGACGGCACTCCCACCGAAAGACATGCCATGACTACGAACGCACACGCATCGTCACCCCGTCTAAGATGGGGCGTCATCGGCTGCGGCGTCATCGCCAACGAGATGGCGCAGACGCTCGAGCGCGAGGGCCGCTCGATTGACGCAGTCGCCAACAGGACCCATGCGAAGGCTGTCGCCTTTGCGGAGCGCTACGGCGTCGGCAAGGTCTATGCGACGGCCGACGAGCTGCTCGCGGACACGGACGTGGACGCCGTGTACCTGACGACGCCGCACAACACCCACATCACCTACCTGCGCAACGCCCTGGCCGCCTGCAAGCACGTCCTGTGCGAGAAGTCGATCACGCTCAACGCGGACGAGCTCGCCGAGGCTCGCGAGCTTGCTAAACGTGCGGGCGTCGTCCTCATGGACGCCTGCACCATCCTCCACATGCCCCTCTACAAGGAGCTGACGCGCCGTGCGGCGGCGGGCGACTTTGGGCGCGTCAACCTCATCCAGGGGAACTTTGGCAGCTACAAGGCATACGACATGGAAAACCGCTTCTTTAACCCCAAGCTTGCCGGCGGCGCGCTGCTGGACATCGGCGTCTACGCGATAACGCTCGCACGACTCTTCCTGCAGAGCTCGCCCCACGAGCTTGCCTCCCTCATGAACCCCGCGCCGACGGGCGTGGACGAGACTGACGGCATCCTGATGCGCAACGCCGAGGGGCAGCTCGTCGTGCTATCGCTGTCCCTTCACTCAAAGCAGCCCAAGCGAGCCGTCATCAGCGCCGACAAGGCTTACGTGGAGATCATGGAGTATCCCCGTGCGGACGCGGCGGACGTTGTCTGGACCGAGACGGGCGAGCGCGAGCGGGTGCAGGCCGGCAGGCGGGAGAACGCCCTGAGCTACGCGATGGCGGACCTTGAGGCGGCGGTGGCCGGCGACGTCGCGGCGCGGCGGCAGATCGAGACGTCGGCCGACGTGATGGACGTCATGACGCGCCTGCGCCATGAGTGGGGCTTTCTCTACCCGGAGGAGCGGAACCTGACGCAGGGGGTCTCCTCCCGCTGATTTCGTACGGCTCGACCAACGTGCCTGCCATGCGGGAACGTCGTCACCACCGCGCCATGAGAGACGCCCGCCACCAGATGGTGACGGGCGTCGCTGCCAACATGGCCCCGCAGCGCGGCGCGGGACGTCAAAGGCGGGCTAGTAGTTCAGGCCCTGCTCCTCAAAGAACGCCTGTGGGTGCTTGCAGACCGGGCAGACCGCGGGAGCCTCGGGGCCGACGTGCAGGTGGCCGCAGTTGATGCACTTCCAGACCTTGACGCCCGGACGAGCGAAGACCTCGCCCTTCTCGACGCGCTCGGCGAGCTTGTTGTAGCGTTCCTCATGGTGCTTCTCGATGTCGCCGACCATGCGGAACTTGGCGGCGATCTCCTTGAAGCCCTCCTGCTCGGCGGTCTCGGCAAAGCCCTTGTACATGTCGGTCCACTCATAGTTCTCGCCGGCGGCGGCATCCTTGATGTTGGTCAGGGTGTCGGGGACGTCGCCGTCGTGGAGGTACTTGAACCAGAGCTTGGCATGCTCGCGCTCGTTGCCCGAGGTCTCCGTGAAGATGTCGGAGATCTGGACGTAGCCCTCCTTCTTGGCCTTGCTGGCGTAGTACGAGTACTTGTTGGTGGCCTGAGACTCGCCGGCAAAGGCGGCCTCGAGGTTCTTCTTCGTCTGTGAGCTTGCGAAATCGACTGCCATGAACGTTTCCCTTCCCTAGTTTGGATACCACTCTCTCTCCCCTCCGCGCGACCGGGCGGCCGGCGGAGACATGCTGATGTTAGGCCTCGGCCTTCCAGAGGCCGTGCAGGTTGCAGTAGGCGTAGGCGGTGACGGACGCGCCCGCGACGCCGCCGAACGTGGCCTCGGGCTTGTCGCCGGGCTTGAAGAACTTGAACGAGGCGCGGCCGTCGGTGACGACGCAGACCCACTCGATGTAATGCTCCTCGGTCATGGGATGCTCGACCTCGCCGACCTTGACGGTGATGTGACCGTGCGGTGCCTCGGAGATCACCGGGACATGCTTTTCGGTGGCGGCGTCAGTGGAGCCTGCCTTCAACGCTTCCATGGGCTCACCGCAGCAGACGAGCGGGCCGCCGCCATCGTGCGCGACATAGACCAGGTTCCCGCACTTGGTACAACGGAAGAACTTTGCCTCAGCCATTGTGTTCCCTTTCCCTTATTGCCAGACGGCCCTCTGCCGCCTCATGGCACTTGCTTGGACCATACCCGTCATCCGAGACGTCCGATCACGCTGCGGCGCCCCTCGCGGCCGTCTGCCGACCTGCGCGACACGTCACATACCCGGGGCGAGGGCTTCGCCGCGCGCCTCCAAAACCTGCGCGCACGCGGTGCAGACGCCCTCCAGGCACAGGCTGAAGTCCGTCAAGGTGCCGACGGTCCCCAGGTCAAGCCTGCGGACGGCCCGACCGACCTCAGGAGCCTCCACGTCAAGGACCCGCCCGCAGCGCGTGCAGCGAAAGTGCTGATGCTCCGCCGTATTGGGGTCAAAGCGCGTGACCTTGTCGCCCGCGACCACCGGCCTGAGCTTTCCCTGGTCCGAGAGGACCATGAGGTTGCGGTAGACGGTGGCAAGGCTCAGGTGCGGGAACTGCTCCCTCAGGGCAACGTAGACCTCATCGGCCGTGGGGTGGTCCCGCCTGTCGCGAATCCACTCCCAAATGGCGGCGCGCTGACGACTGTAGCGCAACTCCGTTGGCATCTCATCCCCTCTCCTCTTCTAAATAGTAGTAATTATTATTGATTATGTCAAGACCTTTCCGCGCCTCGTGACGATTGTGCCTTGGGACTGGCGGCCCTCTAGACCCACACGGCCCATTGAGGCCGGCAGCTCATGGAGCCCGCGAGCACACCTGCCGCCTTGCCCCTAGCCGGAGCACGCATCGCGCTCGGGAGGAACGAGCGGCGCCGTTGGGTATCATCTTTTTCAGGAGTCCAACACGTCTTTTTCAGGAGCACGACACGTCTTGCACCCACCGACAAGGAGGCCCGCATGAAGTTCACGTTCCTGCATCACTGCACGCATTCCCTCGACAAGCAGAAGACCATAGCGTTTTACGAGAGGGCGCTGGGTATGCGCGTGGTGCGCGAGAAGGGCCCCGAGGACGGCTCGTGGGCCATCACGTTCCTTGAGAGCGAGACGTCCCCCTTCCAGATCGAGATCACCTGGAACCGCGGACGCACTGAGCCGTACGACAACGGCGGCGGCGACACGCACATCGCCTTTGAGGTGGACGACTACGAGGCAGCCCACGCATTGCACGAGTCCATGGGCTGCATCGTGCACGAGAACCCCTCCATGGGCCTCTACTTCATCGCCGACCCCGACGGCTGTTGGATCGAGATCCTTCCCCCGCGAGACTAGCCGCCCGTCCTCACATCCTCGTCGAAAGGACAGCCATGAACGACTTCGTCTTCTGCTCCCCCACGCGCTTCGTGTTTGGCCGGGGCTTCGTTGACCGCACCGGCGCCGAGGTGGCCGCCCTGGGCGCCAAGCGCGTCCTTTTGGTCTACGGCGGCGGGTCCGTGCGCCGCACCGGGACCCTTCAGCGGGTCATGTCGTCCCTCAGTGCGGAGGGCGTCGAGACCGTCGAGCTTGACGGCGTGCGTCCCAACCCGGAGGTCGGGCTGGTGCGTACGGGCATCGAGCTCGCCCGGACCCATGACGTCGACCTCATCCTCGCCGTGGGCGGCGGCTCCGTCATCGACTGCGCCAAGGCCATAGCGTTTGGCGTCCCCTATGACGGAGACGTGTGGGACTTCTTCAGCGGCGCCGCAAAGATGGGTGCCTGCCTGCCGCTCGCCGTCGTGCTCACCATCCCCGCCGCAGGCTCGGAGGCTTCCGCGTCCTGCGTCATCAGCAACGACGCCCTTAGCCTCAAGAAGGGCGTCTCCGGGGACGTCTTCCGCCCGAGGCTGGCCATCATGGATCCCGAGCTCACCTTCACGCTTCCGCAGTACCAGACCGCGGCCGGCGTGACCGACATGATCTGCCACATCTGCGAGCGCTACTTTGGCGCCGTGGGGGCGGTTCCCGTCACCGACGGCATCTGCGAGAGCCTGATTCGCTCCGTCATGGACGCCGCGACCGTCGTGAGGGACGACCCTACGAATTACGACGCACGCGCCGCCGTCATGTGGGTGGGCACGCTGGCCCATAACGACCTCTGCGGCTGCGGCAGGGACCGGTCGCCCGAGCGTCGGGCCGGCGGCTGGGAGAGCCACGGCCTCGAGCACGAGATCTCGGCCCATTCCCCCCAGGTGACCCATGGCGCCGGGCTTGCCGTCATCCTGCCCGCCTGGATGCGTCACGTCTGGCACGCAAACCCAGGGCGCTTCCTGGACTTTGCCAAGGGAGTCTTTGACGTGGAGCCCGTGGACGAGACGGACGAGGCCGTCGCCGACGCCGTCACCTTCGCGATTGACGAGCTGCAGCGCTTCTTCGTGAGCCTCGGCATGCCGCGCACCCTGGGAGACCTCGACGTGACCCCCGAGGACGTGCGCACCTGGCTCGTGACGCTCCGACAGAACAAGGGGGAGCGCTTCGGCGAGTTCATGCCGCTGACCTTGGAGGACGCGCGAGCGATCTACGAGTCGGCCTTCTAGGGGCACTCGGCGCTCAGGGGGCGACGACGCGCACGGGGCGGCAGGTGCAGGTCCCCGTGCGCGTCAGGCCCCCAGATAGCTTTGGACCTCGCGCACCAGAGAGCGCTCCTCGTCGCTTGAGGGCTCAAGGCGCAGGCCATGGGGCAGGGGCCGCCCCTGTCCATCCACGTGCACGAAGGTCACGAAGCCTCGCGTGACGGGACGCTCCCCCACCCGGGCGCGCGCATGGACGGTCAGGCTCGTGGTCCCCGCGACGAGGGGCACGGCCTCAAAGCGCAGGGTCTCTCCCAGATGGACTGGGGTGACGAAGTCCATATCGTGCAGACGCACGAACACGACGCTGTCGCTGTCGCCCACCGTGTCGACCGCACAGAGGAATGCGGCCTCGACGAACCATTGGGCCATGACGGTCCCAAAGAGCGTGCCATGGTGATTGAGCTCGCCCGTCGCCACGAAGCGATGCGTGACGAGCGGCTGGACCGGCCGAGGCGCCTCCCGTGAGGCGTGCGGGCCGGCGACGTTACGCGAAAGCAGCATGGTCAGGCCTCCTTGATGGCGCCGGGCGCGGTTCGGGCCTGCGCGTTCGGACCGCAGTCGCGGCCCAGGAGCCCCCTGACGACACGGGCCAGCTCCTCCTCGCTTCCCACTCTCAGGTCGGCGGCGCGACGGGACGGCTCCCCGGCCCCACGCCCCCGGTCGAACCAGATGGTCCTCCATCCGGCCGAGGCCGCGCCGTCAACGTCGTTGCGCGCCGCGTCCCCGACGAACCAGGACGTCGAGGGGTCTGTCCCCATGCGGCCCGCCGCCATGTCAAAGATGCGTCGGTCGGGCTTGGCGACGCCCACATCCTCGGAGACCACGATCACCTCGGGAGCAAACCACTGCGTCAGGCCCAGGGTCCGCACCTTGCGCCACTGGTTGTCGCTGTAGCCGTTTGACACGACGCCCAGGCGTGCCCCCGCGTGCGCGAGGTCGTCGAGCAGCCCCCGCATGAGGGGCGTGAGCGAGATGCGACACTGCAGATCGCGGTAGACACGCTGGAACGAGAGGGCCTCCTCGAGCGAGATGCTCATTCCCTGCTCGGCAAAGGCGGACAGCTGGCGATGGGCGAACATGTCATCCATCGCCAGCTCGCCGGCCCTGGCGCGCTCATACGTCTCGTCAAAGTGGCGGAGGTTGGCGGCGAAGAGCTCGCTGGCGGAGACGCCCGGCAGGGGCCCGAAGCAGTCCCGCAACGCCGTGCGATATGGGTCCGCGAGGTCATAGAGGGTGTCGTCGATGTCAAAGGCGATGCCGAGCATGTGCATCCCCTCTCCCTCGCATATGCGACCCCTCAGCGCGGGGGTCTCGTCACCTGGTCCTTGAGAGAACCATACCCCTCCTCGTCCATGCGGTCCAGGGGCACGAAGCGCAGCGAGGCGCTGTTGATGCAGTAGCGCAGCCCGCCTCGCTCTCGCGGGCCGTCATCAAAGACGTGGCCCAGATGACTCTGGCCCAGGCGGCTCAGCACCTCGACCCGACTCATCCCAAAGCTGCCATCCCGCCGCTCGCTCACGGCGTCGTCCGCTATGGCGCGCGCGAAGGCGGGCCAGCCACAGCCGGCGTCAAACTTGTCGGCTGACGAGAAGAGCGGCTCCCCGCTCACCACGTCCACGTAGATGCCTGGCTCAAAGCACCGGTCGTAGGCGCCCGTGAAGGGACGCTCGGTTGCCGCGTGCTGCGTGACCTCAAACTGCAGCGGGGAGAGGCACGCGCGGATGTCCTCGTCACTGGGGCGCCGGTAGCGTCCCGCATCGCCCGCGCTCATACCCCCACCTCCCTCAGGCTCGAGAGGTTGACGTGGCAATAGCCGCCGGGATGCTTCTTGAGGTAGTCCTGGTGATACTCCTCCGCAGGGAAGAACGACGCGAGAGGCGCCAGCTCGGTGACGAGGGGCGCCGTCAGACACTGACGCTCGCGTTCGAAGGCGGCCTCAAGGACGGGCAGGTCGGCGGGGTCCGTATAGTAGACACCCGTGCGATACTGCACCCCGCGGTCGTTGCCCTGGCGATTGCGTGATGTTGGGTCGATGACCTTGAACAGTTGACGCACCAACACGTCAAGGCCCACCTGGCGAGGGTCATAGCTCACGCGCACCGTCTCGACGTGGCCGGAGCCCGCGCAGACGTCCTCGTAGCTCGGGCGCCCCTTCGGCCCGTTGGCGTAGCCGCACTGCGTGGCCGTCACCCCGGGCATGCGCGAGAAGTACTCGTCGATGCCCCAGAAGCAGCCGCCCGCCAGATAGATGTCCCGCGTCGCGCCCATGGACGCCCCCTTCCTCGCCGTCGTCACGTCGGCCGCCGAGGCCGAGGACGCGCTCGTGCTCAAGACCTTATTCCCCGGGCGGCGCAGGCTATTTCGCACAGGGGCGAACCCGAGCCGCGCCGAGCGCCCGCCGCCTGCCCGTGCCCCTCGTCGCCCGGAAAGACCATCTTATAAAATGGGTGGGCCCACAGCGAGAGACTCACAGCGACCCCAGGAGGAGACCATGCTCAAGAGTGGCATCAACGGCTTGTCACAGGCTACGGTCAACGCGCCGGCGAGCGCCCGGGCGATCGGAAGCGGCGAGCTTGACGTCCTCGCCACCCCCAAACTCGCGGCCCTCGTCGAAGAGGCGGCATGGCGCAGCGTGGCGACGGAGCTTGACGAGGGCCAGAGCAGCGTCGGCACCAAGCTCGTCCTCGAGCATCTGGCACCGACGCCCCTGGGCATGACCGTCAGCTGCGCCACGACGCTCATGGCCGTGGAGGGGCGCAGGCTCATGTTTGCCTTTGAGGCCCATGACGACGCAGGCCTCGTGGCGCGCGGCACACACGAGCGCGTCATCGTGGACGCCGAGCGCTTCTTGGCCAAGGCCGCCGGTCGCGCGGACGCCTAGTCGCCTGCCCTTGCCGGTCGCACGGCGCAGAGGTCCGTCGCGGCGCCCATGACCATCTCGCTCAGCGTGGGATGCGGATGAATCGTCCGCGCGAGCTCGTCCACCGAGAGGCCCAGGCGCACGGCGAGGGTGAGCTCCGCCACCAGGTCGGTCGCCCTGGGGCACACGAGCTGGGCGCCCACGAGGCGGCGAGAGGAGCGCTCGACGCAGAGCCTCACATAGCCGGGTCCGCCTCCCGCGATCGCACAGCGCGCGTTGCCGCCCGTGGGCCGCTTGGAGCTGACGACGTCCAGTCCCCGCGCCCGCGCCGTGGCCACGTCGAGGCCGACGCTCGCCACCTCGGGCGAGAGGTACACGCACGCGGGCACCGTCCCCTCGTCCACGACGGGCGGCTGCCCGCAGATGGCGGCTGCGACGTTGCGTCCCTGGGCCTGCGCGACATGAGCGAGCTGGGGCGTCCCCACCCGCACGTCGCCCAGCGCCCACAGATGGGGCAGGCTCGTGCGCCCGTCCCCGTCGCAGACCAGCCAGCCCCGTTCGAGCCGCGGCGCGACGGACGGGGCGAAGATCTCGCCCGTCGCCGGGCGTCGCCCGGTGGCGACGAGAATCACCGCCGCGCGGCAGAGCTGCTCGCTGTCGCTCCGGTCCGTGAAGGCCAGCTCCATGGAGCCGGGGGCTCCCGCCATGGCGGACACCCGCGCCTTGACGTGGACAATGACGCCCTGACGCTTGAGCTGGGCGGCGACGCGCTGCGAGACCTCGCGGTCGAAGGTCGGCAGCACCCGGTCGAGCGCCTCGACGACGGTCACCGACCGCCCCGTCAGCGAGAACGCATGGGCCATCTCGACGCCGATGACGCCGCCTCCCACGATCGCGATCGAGGAGGCGCTCGCGGCGGCGCCCGCCAGGACGTCGTCGGAGCTGAGCACGCCGGGCAGCATGGCGCCCGGCACGGGGAGGGTCTGGGGCACGCAGCCCGTGGCGATCACGACGTCGCGCGCCCTCAGCAGCTCGCCGCCTGACGCCACGGTGCCGCCGTCATCGTCTGCGGCGACGACCCGTGCCGGGCTATGATCGAGCACCTGCACCCCATTGTCGGCGAGAAGCCGTGCGACGCCCGCGCGGAGCGTGCCCACGACCTCGGCGGCGCGCTCGTGGGCACGTCTAGCGTCAAAGCGCACGCCCTCGCAGATCACGGTCCCGTCCGTCCCTCCGCGCGCGGCCGCGAACGCCTGTGCGGCGTCTATGAGCGCCTTGGTGGGGACGCAGCCCCGATTGAGGCAGGTGCCCCCCAGCTCGTCTCGCTCCAGCAGCAGGACGGATTTTCCCCTGCGTGCAAGGTCGAGGGCGGCGGTGTAGCCTCCCGGCCCCCCGCCGATGACGATGACGTCCACACGCTCCCGTCCCATGGGTATCATCCCTTCGTCGCGACCGTCCTTCTCATGCGTTTTGGGCGCCGTTTTGGCACCGCTCGCCGGCAGCCGTCTGGCAGGCGAGGACCACGAGATCACGCGCCAGGGGCTCATGCGCGCCGGCGGCGCCCGTCAGGCGCGCCTTGAGCGCGCGCGCTTCGAGCGCGCAGCCCCTGAGAGCGGGGGGCACCCGCTCGAGCACGTCGGCGTCAAGCCCGTCGGACCAGAGCTCGCAGGCGGTGATGCACCCGTCACGCAGCTCCAGGCCCATGAGCGCCGTTCCCCACCCAAAGCGCCTGGCACCGCTCAGCGGCAGCCGCGGACGTCGGAGGCGGCCCTCCGTCTTGAAGAGCCAGGCGTCGTCGGCAAGGCGACGGCGCCGGCGCTCGAGCTCGGCGACGGAGAGGGCGTCGGGGGCCAGGGATGTCACGGGCCATCCGTAGACCTCCCCGAACGCCTCGACGAGCGCGTCTTCGAGGGCGCTTGTCGTGAGACCGCCCGCCAGCTCGCGCAGGTTGACAACGCGGGAGCGAACGGACGCGACGCCCTTGGCGGCAAGCTTGAGCGGCGAGGGGCGCAGGTAGCGGACGAGCGGGACGGGGTCCACGTCCACCATGAGCGTGCCGTGATGGTAGCTCACACCCGTGGCGCAGCTTCCCCCGCTGTGGTAGAAGGCGTTCCCGGAAAACTTTCGGCCGCAGGCGACGAGGTCGTTGCGACCGGAGCGCTCGGCACTGACGCCCACGGCGCGAACCGCACGCAAGATGACCTCGCTCTGTCGCGCCACGTCAAAGTCCTCCGTGGGAACAAGAAAGGTGAAGTTGAGATTGCCAAGGTCGTGATAGACGGCGCCGCCGCCCGAGAGGCGACGGGCCAGATGCCCGCCGTCCGCCTCGAGCGCCTCCACGTCACACTCGTCATGAGCGCTCTGGTTGCGACCGATCACCACGGTGCGCTCGTTCTGCCACAGATAGAGAATGCACTGGCCCCTCCGCACGCGACGCAGGAGCAGCTCCTCGCGGGCGAGGTTGAGGTAGGGATCGGTGTCACTCGTCACCAGGCAGGCAAGCTGGCCGATCATGCCCGAGTCTTTTCTGGGCGTGACGGCGACGCCTCGTGGCGCAGCAGGGGATGGCGGGCGGCCGTCACCTCGTCAGGCCTGCCGACGAAGCATCCAAAGGGGGCCTCGTGGAGCCGCCCGCCCGGCTCCTGGGCCTCCCGGGCGATGTCCAGAAGCACGTCGGCGACATGATCCAGGCTCTTCTTGTCCTCCGTCTCGGTGGGCTCCACCATGAGCGCCTCGTGAACGATGAGGGGAAAGTACATGGTGGGCGGATGGATGCCAAAGTCCAGGAGGCGCTTGGCCACGTCCATCGCCGTGACGCCCGTGCGCTCCTTGAGCGGGGCGAGGCTCATCACGAACTCGTGCATGCAACGCTGACCAAAGGGCAGGTCAAAGGCGGCCGAGAGCCGCTTCGCGAGGTAGTTGGCATTGAGGACGGCCTGCGCGGAGGCCTCGCAGACGCCCTCGGCCCCCAGGCGCTTGAGGTAGGTGAGCGCCCTCACACAGGTGAGGAAGTTGCCGTAGAAGCTGCGCACCCTTCCCACGCTCTTCGCCGGGGTGGCAAGCCCAAGGCGCACGCTGCCGTCTTGTGCCGTCTGCTCCCGCACCACGGGCCCCGGGAGAAACTCGGCGAGGAACTCCTTGCAGAGCACCGGGCCCGACCCGGGCCCTCCGCCGCCGTGCGGGGTCGAAAAGGTCTTATGCAGGTTCACATGCATGCAGTCAAACCCCATGTCGCCCGGACGGACCTGTCCCATGATGGCGTTGAGGTTGGCGCCGTCGTAATAGCAGAAGGCGCCCGCGTCATGGACCAGGCGGCAGATCTCGACGATGTTGGGGTCAAAGAGGCCCAGGGTGTTGGGGTTGGTGAGCATGAGCGCCGCCGTGTCGGGGCCAAGGGCGGCGCGCAGCTCATCGAGCTTGACCCCTCCCTCCGCGGTCGAGCCGACGCTCACCACGGCAAAGCCCGCCATCGTCGCCGAGGCCGGGTTGGTGCCGTGGGCGGAGTCGGGCACGATGACCTTGGTCCTGCCCGCCTGGCCGCGCGCCGCGAGACAGGCCCGGATGAGCAGGAGGCCCGTGTACTCGCCCTGCGCGCCGGCGGCCGGCTGGAAGGTGGCACGGTCCATCCCGCAGATCCGCGTCAGAAGGGTCTCGAGCTCGTGCAGGACGGCGAGCGCGCCCTGGACGCTACTCAGGGGCTGCAGGGGATGCAGGTCGGCGAAGCCGGGCAGGGCGGCAACCCTCTCGTTGACGCTGGGGTTGTACTTCATCGTGCAGGAACCCAGCGGATAGGGGCCGTCGTTGACCCCATGGGCATGGCGGGCGAGCTTGGAGTAGTGCCTGCTGAGGTCGACCTCGCTCAGCTCGGGAAGGCGCGGGGGCCGCTTGCGCAGCAGCTCCTCACCAAAGTCGACGGCAGGCACGTCCGGCGGCGGCACGAGGTCACAGCCGCGTCCGGGGACGCTCCGCTCGAACAGGAGCTCCATGGCCTTTGCCGCCTGCGGCTCCTCGCGCTCGACCGCCTTGGTCGCGGTCGGGTCCTTCTCGGTCATCGGGACGCCACCTCCCTGAGGACGCGCACGAGCGCGTCGATGTCACCCTTGGCATTCAGCTCGGTGCAGCACCACAGCAGCCCCTCGCCTCCCGCAGGCAGCCGCACGGGCAGGCCGCCGAGGATGCCCCTGTCCGCGAGCAGCCCCTCGAGCTCCGTCGGCGGCAGGGGGCTCGTGGTCACGAACTCATGGAAGAAGGGGCGCTCGCCCACTCGCGTGAAGCCGGTGAGGCCGGCGAGGCGCTCCGCGAGGTAATGCGCGTGGGCGGCGCAGCCCTGAGCCACCCGTGCCAGGCCTTCCGGCCCCAAAGACGCAAGGTACGCGGAGGCGCGCAGGGCGCAGAGCGCCTCGTTCGAGCAGATGTTCGACGAGGCCTTCTCGCGACGTATGTGCTGCTCGCGAGCTTGTAGCGTCAGCACGAAGGCGCGACGTCCCCGCGCGTCCGTCGTCTGGCCCACGATGCGCCCCGGCAGCTTGCGCATGAGCTTGCCCGTGGCGGCCATGATGCCCAGATACGGACCTCCAAAGCCCAGCGGAAGACCCAGGGGCTGGCCCTCCCCCACGGCCACGTCGCAGCCCAGCTCGCCGGGCGAGCGCAGGATGCCCAGAGCGATGGGGTTGAAGCCCATCACCATCTTGGCCCCCGCGTCGTGGGCGAGCCCGACCAGCTCGTCCATGTCCTCGATGACGCCGTAATAGTTGGGGCTCTGCACGTAGAGCGCGGCGGTGTCGGCGCCGAGGGCGCGGCGTAGCGCCTCGACGTCGCTCGAGAGGTCGGCAAGGGGCGCCACCACCTCCACGCGCACGCCCCTGCTCGCGCAGTAGCTGCGCACGACATCGACGACCTGGGGGTCGGTCGTCCCGGAGAGAACGACGGACGTCCGCGTGCGCCCCACGCACATGAGCAGGGCCTCGGCCGCCGCAGAGGCGCCGTCATACACGGAGGCGTTGGACACGTCCATGCCCGTAAGCTCGCAGACCTGCGTCTGGTACTCAAAGATGGACTGCAGCACGCCCTGGCTGATCTCGGCCTGATAGGGCGTGTAGGTGGTGACGAGCGACTCCTTTGAGCTGACGGCATCGACGATGGAGGGAATGTAGTGACGATAGGCGCCGGCACCCCTGAAGACCTGGTCAAAGCGCCGATTCCTCTTAGAAAGCCCCGTCATGTCCCGTAGCGCCTCAAGCTCGCAGACGCCCCGGGGCAGGTCAATCTCGGTGCGGGGCACCTCGGGGGGTATTGACGAAAAGAGCTCGTCAACGGAGGAGATGCCCAGATAGTCGAGCATCTCCTTTCGCTCGCCGCGCGTGACGGGGACGTAGCCTGCCATGCCTACTCCTTCGCCGTCGCGCAGTAGCTGTCGTAGGATGCGGCGTCCATGAGACCGTCGACGTCGCACACGTCGCTCACGCGGCAGATCCAGGCGCCGTAGGGGTCCTCGTTGATGGCCCCGGGGTCGTCGGCAAGCCCCTCGTTGACCATGACGACGCGGCCCGAGACGGGGGCAAAGACGTCGGAGACGGCCTTGACCGACTCCACGTCGCAGAAGGGCGTGCCGGCCACCAGCTCGTCTCCCTCCTGGGGCAGGTTGATGAAGACGATGTCGCCGAGCCTTCGCTGGGCGAAGTCCGTGAGGCCGATGGCATGGGTGCCGTCGCCCTCGTCCCTGAGCCACTCGTGCGAGCTGACGTAGCGCAGGTCCTGGGGTGTCTGTGCCATGATGAGAGGTCCTTTCTGCGTGTGATGCCGTCCTCACGCCCGTCACGCGTCGTGGCGGGCGTCGTTGGTGCTAACGCTAGTCCCGGTGATAGAAGGGCAGGGTCACGACCTCACAGGCGAGGCGCCTGCCGCGAACGTCCACCTCCACCGCGTCGCCCGGCCTGACGACGCCCCGCCTCACCAGGGCCATGGCGACGGCCTGCCGAAGATGCGGCGCAAAGGTGCCCGACGTGGTGCGACCGATGCGTCGGTCGCCCAAGAAGACGTCCTGACCCTCGCGCGCGATGCCGCGGCCCGTCACGCGCAGACCCACGCGCTCGCGAGCGGGCGTGCCGGCGGCGATGAGCGCCTCGCGACCGATGAACTCCTCCTTGTCCAGCTTGACGGCAAACGAGAGCCCCGCCTCGAGAGGAGAGACGTCCTCGTCTATCTCGTGGCCGTACAGGGGCATGCCCGCCTCAAGGCGCAGGGTGTCACGGGCGCCCAGGCCGCAGGGAACGAGGCCTCGGTCCCTGCCCGCGACGCGCAGCGCCTCCCACAGCCGGGAGGCCTGGCACGCCTCGGCGTAGATCTCATAGCCAAGCTCGCCCGTGTAACCGGACCGGGACACCAGGCAGTCAACGCCGGCGAGGCGCACGTGACGACAAAACGAGTAATAGCGCCCGGGCAGCTGGGAGACGTCGGCGACGTCCGCCATGACCTCCCGGGACAGGGGACCCTGCAGGGCAAGCTGGCAGACGTCGTCCGAGAGGTCGCGCACCTCCGTGTTCGCAAGGACGTTCGCGCGGACGTGGGCGAGGTCCTTGGCCCGGTTGGCGGCGTTGACGACCAGGAGGTACTCATCCGGTCCCAGGCAGTGGACGATGAGGTCGTCCACGCAGCCGCCCCGCTCGTTCATGAGGACGCCGTAGCGCATGCGTCCGGGCCGCAGGCTCGTGCAGTCGCTGGAGACAAGGTGGTTGACGCTGGCAAGGGACCCTGGGCCGCTCAGCAGCAGCTCGCCCATGTGCGACACGTCAAAGAGCCCGCAGGCCGCGCGCACGGCCTCGTGCTCGGCGAGGATGCCGTCGGGATACTGCACGGGGAGAAGGTACCCCGCGAAGGGCACGATGCTGCCGCCCTCCCTCACGTGGGTCTCGTACAGGGGCGTCTTCAGGTCCATGGGCAGCCTTCCAAAGCGGGCGAGCGGTATGGGCGCCTGGCGTCCCGAGGGCCGCCCTGGCGTCCATGCTCCCGTCTTTGACCTGAAAGATTCTCTCGCGCGCGCCGCGAGGGCCACGCCGGGATTGCTTCTTCGGTGTCGGTGCCTTTCCGGGTTCTCGTCGAGGATCGGTCCTTTTGCCTGAGAGTTTCTGCCTCCCCTTCGGCCTCGTCCGCGCAACCGACCGCGCGACGACCTCTCCCGACCCCGTCATCCGAGCTATGCGCTTGTGCGTCCATGCTAGCAAGTCGGCCGGCCCCAGGGCGCCGGATTGCCGACGTGGCGGGCGAACGGCAGGCGCGCGCGGCAGGACGCAAGGGGGCGCGTCCCGGGACGCGCCCCCTCGAGCTGCGACCATGTGCGCGACTAGCGCGTGAGGCTCTCCCCCGTCGCGCGGTCGAACACATGAAGGGCGCCGGGCGCGCACCTGAAGCTCAGGGGGGTTCCCGGAAGGTAGCTGGCGCCTCCCAGGTCCACGGTCGGAACGACGAGGACGAAGGGGCCCAGCTCCGTCGTGGCGTGGACGTGAACGGTCGATCCCATGAGCTCAGTGACCTCGACGAAGCCCGAGAGGGCCCCCGCCTCGCCACTCTTGCTGATGACGAGCTGCTCAGGACGGACGCCCACCGTGACGTCCTGGCCGTCGGCGCCGCCGTTGCCCTCGATGCGGCTCGCCACGTCGGCGGGCACCACGGCGTCGTACCCAGGGGCGGCGAGCGAGACCCTCCCCGCCTTGACCGAGAGCGTGGCATCGAAGAAGTTCATCTGCGGCACGCCGATGAAGCCGGCCACGAAGATGTTCTGGGGCCGATCGAAGACCTCCTGGGGTGTCCCCACCTGCTGCACGACGCCGTCCTTCATGATGACGATGCGGTCGCCCAGGGTCATGGCCTCCGTCTGGTCGTGCGTCACGTAGATGAAGGTCGTGTTGATGCTCTGCCGCAGCTTTATGAGCTCGGCGCGCATCTGGTTGCGCAGCTTCGCGTCAAGGTTCGAGAGGGGCTCGTCCATGAGCAGCACCTTGGGGTTGCGCACGATGGCACGCCCGATGGCGACGCGTTGGCGCTGCCCGCCCGAGAGCGCCTTCGGCTTGCGGTGGAGATACTCGGTGATTCCCAGGATCTGCGCCGCCTCGCGCACCTTCTCGTCGATCTCGCTCGCGGGGAGCTTGCGCAGCTTGAGGGGAAACGCCAGGTTGTCGTAGACGGACATGTGGGGGTAGAGCGCGTAGCTCTGGAAGACCATGGCGATGTCGCGGTCCTTGGCGGGGACGTCGTTCATGGGCCTGCCGTCGATGGAGAGCTCGCCTCCCGAGATCTCCTCGAGTCCCGCGACCATCCTGAGCGTGGTCGATTTGCCGCAGCCCGACGGACCCACGAGCACGACGAACTCTCGATCGGCGATGTCGAGGTTGAAGTCATCGACGGCGACGACGCCCTCGTCGGTGACCTTGAGGTTGGTGGCCAATCGGCCCTTGCCCTTGCGCGCCTTGCTGCCGCGCTCGGCGTTGGGATAGACCTTCTGAATGTGCCTGAGAGTTACCTCTGCCATGGTTCGCTCCTTATCGTCCGTACATCCGGGTCATGGTGGCCAGGCGGTCCGCGAGCTCGTCGGTGAGCTGGTCCGCGCGGAGGCGCCAGCGCCAGTTGACGCCGAGCGTGCCCGGCGTGTTCGTCCTGGTCTCGCTGCCGAGTCCCAGGAGGTCCTGCATCTGCGCCACGAAGAGGTCGGCGACGCTGCCCATGCCGCCGCGGATGACGCCCCAGTTGAAGCCCTCGTTCGGTCCGATGCCCAGGTAGTCGACGGCCTTCTGCACGTCTGCGGGGTCGGCCTCGTCGCGCCATCCCATGATGGGCGCGTTATCGTGGGTGCCTACATAGCAGACGCTGTTGCGCTCGTAGCGATGGGGCAGGTAGTCGCTCTCGTCGCGGGCGTCAAACGCCATCTCGAGGAGCTTCATGCCAGGCAGCCCGGAGTCCGCCAGCAGCTGCTCCACCTGACGAGACGGATAGCCCAGGTCCTCGGCGATGAAGCTGACCTCGGGGTACGCCTGGATGAGCCTGCCGACGAGCGCCATCCCCGGCCCCTTTTCCCACGTGCCTCCACGCGCGGTGGCCGCGCCGGCCGGCACGCGCCAGTAGCTCTCGAACCCACGGAAGTGGTCTATGCGCACGACGTCAAAGAGGCGCGCCGCGCCGCCCATCCGCCGCACCCACCACGCAAAGCCGTCCTGAGCCATGGCCTTGTAGTCGTAAAGGGGGTTTCCCCAGAGCTGGCCCTCGGCGTTGAAGTAGTCGGGCGGCACGCCGGCGACGGCGACGGGCCGCTTGTCCTTATCCAGCTGGAAGACCTCGGGAGAGGCCCACACGTCGGCGGAGTCGAGGGCGACGTACACGGGGACGTCGCCGATGATGCCCACGCCGCGCACCTGGGCGTAGGCGCGCAGCGCCTGCCACTGCGCGAGGAACAGCCACTGGAGCCAGCAGTGGAACGCGACGTCGTCCTCGAGCCGCTCGCGCCAGCGGTCGAGCTCCCCCTCGTCGCGCAGGCGCAGCGCCTCGTTGGGCCACTGTGTCCAGGAGACCATGCCAAAGTGTCGCTTGAGGGCCATGAAGAGCGCGTAGTCTGCCAGCCAGGATGCGTTCGCGCGCGCGAACGCATCCACCTCTCGCACGTCCTCGCCTCGGGAGCGCTCGAAGGCGGTCCTGAGCAGGGGCAGTCTGCGCTCGTACAGGGCGGCGTAGTCCACGCTCGACGCGTCGGCGCCCCATCTTACGGCCTCGACCTCGCGCCTTTTCAGCACGCCGCGGACGACGAGCTCGTCGAGGTCGATGAAGTACGGGTTGCCGGCAAAGCTCGAGGGGCTCTGGTAGGGGGAGTCGCCAAAGCTCGTGGGTCCCACGGGCAGAAGCTGCCACCAGCTCTGACCCGCACGGGCGAGAAAGTCGACGAACTCGCGCGCCTCCCTTCCGCAGGACCCGATGCCATACGGCGAGGGCAGGGAGGACAGGGGGAGCAGCACCCCACTCGACCGTCTCATGCCTACCCCTTCACAGCCCCGGCGGCGACGCCCTTGATGATGTACTTCTGCGCGCAGAGGTAGAAGACGACGACGGGGATGATGGCCAGCAGCACGAGGGCCATGGTCGCGCCGAGATCAACGGTGCCATAGCTGCCCTTGAGGTACTGGATGTGGATGGGAATCGTACGGTAGGTGTTGATGTCGAGCACGAGGTACGGTAGGAGATAGTCGTTCCACACCCACATGATCTCGAGGATGCCCACCGAGATGAGCGTGGGCCTGAGCATGGGCAGGACGACGAGGAAGAAGGTGCGCAGGGGGCCGCAACCGTCGATCGCCGCCGCCTCCTCGATCTCGAGCGGGATGGACTTCACGAAGCCCACGAACATGAAGATGGCAAGGCCCGCGCCAAAGCCCAGGTAGACGATGGGAATGGTGATCGGCGTGTTGAGCCTGAGCATGTCCGCCGTCTTCGAGAGCGTGAACATGACCATCTGGAACGGCACGACCATCGAGAAGATGCACAGGAAGTAGACGACCTTGCAGAACAGCGAGTCGACGCGCGCGATGTACCAGGCCGCCATCGAGCAGAACAGCAGGATGAGGGCGGTGGAGGCGATGGTGATGAGCGAGCTGTAGGCGATGCACTTCCAGAACGGGTAGTTGCCGAAGGTCATGCCCGTGACGAAGTTGGAGAGCCCCGCGAAGCTTTCCGCGGTGGGAAGGGCGAAGGTCTCGGTCTTCACGTAGGTGTTGAGCTTGAACGCGTTGACGATGACGGAGATCACGGGAAGCACCCAGATGACGCACACGACGGCCAACAGCGCGGAGAGGAGCCGCTGCGTGCGCCTCTCCCCCTTGAGCGCGGTGGAGTTTGAACCTGCCATCACTGCTGCACCTCCCTCTTGCGGGTGTAGGCGAGCTGCGCCAGGCCCAGTCCCGCCACGAGCAGGAAGAAGACGACCGCCTTGGCCTGGGCAGTGCCGCGGCTCGCGGCACCCGACGTGTAGAACGTGTTGAAGATGTTGAGCGCCAGCATCTCGGTGGACTTGAAGGGCTGCCCGCCCGTGAGCGCCAGGTTCTGGTCAAAGAGCTTGAATCCGTTGGTGAGCGAGAGGAACGTGCAGATCGTAATCGAGGGCATCACGTTGGGGATGATGACCTTGAAGAGCGTCTGCAGGTTCGATGCGCCGTCGATGCGGGCCGCCTCGATCATGTCCTCGGAAACGGCCTGGATGCCGGCGATGTAGATGATCATCATGTAGCCGATCTGCTGCCAGCACATGAGAATGATCAGGCCCCAGAACCCGAGGGTCGTGTCAAGCAGGATGGACGTCCCGTACGCCTGGAGGATGCCGTCGAAGATCATCGACCAGATGTAGCCCAGAACGATGCCGCCGATGAGGTTGGGCATGAAGAACACCGTGCGAAAGAGGTTGGACCCCCTCACCGACTGCGTCAGCACGTAGGCGACGGCGAACGCGACGACGTTGATGAGCACCAGGCTGATGAGGGCCGTCGCCGCCGTGTACCAGAACGAGTACTGGAAGCTCGGGTCCGCCAGCGCGGAGGCATAGTTGGAGAGGCCGATGAGCTTGGCGTTGCTCGTGGTCTTGAAGCTGCAGAACGAGAGGTAGATTCCCTGCAGGAACGGCCACACGAACCCAATGGAGAAGGCCGCGACGACGGGGCCCATGAAGAGCCAGCTCCAGCGTCGGGTGGCACGAACGCGCGAGGTCTCCCTCCTTGGCTTGGTGCTCATGTCATCACTTCCTCGGCGCGCGGGGGCCAGGAGCACCCTCCCAACCCCCGCCGCGACTGTCATGCGCGTCGGACGCGCGGGACCCTAGGCGTTGGCGGCCTTGTACTGCGTCGCCCACCCATCGACGATGGCGGTCTTGACGCCCTCCCAGCTGGCGTCGGAGGGAGCGGCGTTGTAGGCGTTGAGCGCGGAGACGAGGTTCGCACGGTACTGCTCGACATTGGGCGTGTAGTTGAAGTCCCAGTCGAGGTTGTAGTTGCCGGCGTCCGCGTAGCTCTGGGCGTTCGCGAGATACACGTTCGCGCTGGCGGGGGCGTTCTTGTAGGGAAGGATGCCCAGGCCGTCCACCATGGCCTGCGCGGCGTCGGCGTCGGAGACGAGCCAGACCATGAAGTCCATGGTCGCCTTCTTGTCCTCGTCGGAGGCGTTGTCGTTGATGGCCCAGCAGTTCTCGGTGCCGCAGTTGAGGCCGGCCTTCTCCTCGCCCTGGACGCCGCAGTAGTACGGGATGCAGGCCGTGTTCGTGACCTTGTCCTTGACGTCGGCATAACCGAACGAGCCCGTGAGGAAGAACGCGGCCTTGCCGCTCGTGAACTGCGTCAGGGGGTCATGACCGCCCGTCGCGAGCGCGCTGGGCTCCACGGTGCCGTTGTTGATGGCGAGGTCGTAGAGCTTCCGGTAGTTGGGGACGTAGGTACCCTTGATGGTGGCGGGGGCCTCCTCCCAGCCGCCGTCGTCGCGCGCCTCGTAGAAGAACATGAGGTTCGTGAGATGGCCGGTCACGCGCCAGCTCGAGGAGTCGTCCATGTCGGTGGCGACGAAGGCGTCGAAGCCGTTCTCGGCCGCCTTGGCGTGCAGGTCCTCGACGACCGCCTTGAGCGAGGCGAAGTCCTTGATCTCATCCAGCTTGTGACCGGCCTTCTCGATGAGGTCGGTGTTGACGGCGATGCCGAAGCACTCATAGCAGTACGGGATGGAGACGAGCTTGCCCGCGTCATCGGAGAGGTTGTAGTCCTCGGTGCTCAGGAGCTTGGCGATGTCGCTGTCCTTGAGGTCCATCGCGAAGTCGCCCCACTCCTTGACCCCGGCGGTGTTGCCGATGACGAAGAGCGTGGGGGCGTCGGACTTGTCCATCTCGGAGGTCAGGGTCTGCTCATACGTGCCCGCCGCCGCCGTCGTGACCTTCACCTTGACGTTGGGGTACTTCTCCATATAGGTCCCGGCAAGCTTCTGCAGGGTGGCATCAAGCTCGGGCTTGAAGTTGAGCCAGTACACGTTGCCCGCACGGTCTGACCCTGAGGTTGATCCGCCCGAGCTCGAGGTTCCCGAGCTGCAGGCGGCAAGCCCCGCGGCAACGGCCAGGCCGGCGCCGCCCACAAACGACCTCCTCGAAAGCTTCCATCCGTTGACGCTCATTGTCGCTCCTCTCGTCGTGCCCTTCTTGTCCTGTCGATATGCTTCTCACGCATCCCGTTGATGCGGAATCGCCTGCCTGCCCCCTGCACACCCTGAAGGCGCGTCATCAGCCGTCCCGGGCCGAGCTCGCCCTGACCGGGCCGATGGAGCCGCCCGCGCGCAGGTCGGCCGTGAGGATGCGATGTCCCGCCGCCTCCCTGCCCTCGATCTGGTCCACGAGCACGCTCACCGCCCACGCGCCCAGCTCCTCCTTGGGCTGGACGAGCGTCGTCAGCGTGGGAATGGTGTAGATTGACGACTCGATGCCGTCGATGCCGATGACCGACACGTCGGCGGGGACCCTGAGGCCCCGGTCTGCGAGAGCCTTGATGGCGGCCATCGCCATGGCGTCCGAGACCGAGAACACCGCCGTCACGTCCGGGCGGGCCTCGAGGAGACCGCTCACGGCCCGGTAGGCGTCGGCCATGGAGAACGAGGAGACCTCGCACACGAGCGCGGGGTCAACGGAGACGCCGACGGAGGCCAGGGCGTTCGCGTAGCCCTGATAGCGCAGCTCGCTGATGGACTGGTCCGTGGGCGAGCCCAGAAGAATGGCGACCTTGCGATGACCGAGCTCGGTGAGGAGGCGCACGGCGCGCATCGCCTCAGTCACGTCGTCGATGGAGACTGAGGAGTAGGCTATCTCGTCCAGATGTCCAAACTGGTTGGTGTAGGTGCAGCAGACGAAGGGCAGGCGGATGAGCGCCTGTTCGCGCCTGCCGTAGTCAAAGTGGCCGCCAAGGAAGATGAGTCCCTTGACGCGCTTCGCGTTGGCGAACTCCGCGCCAAGGGCGACCTCGTCGTCCTGCTCGCTGATGAAGTGGGTGAGCATCGTATAGTCCCGCTCGCGGCAGGCGTGCTCGATGGCGAGGATGATGGGGGCGTAGAAGGGGTTGCCCATGCCGCGGACCACCACGCCCACACAATCCTCCTGGGGACGCACCAGGTCCTGCGCCGTCCGGTTGGGAACGTACCCAAGACGCTCGACCGCGTCGAGCACCCTCTCGCGCACGGCCTGCGAGACGTCGGGATGGTCGTTCATGACGCGCGAGACCGTGCTGATTGACACGCCGCAGTACGCCGCGACATCCTTGATCGTCATGCCCTCCCCCTCTCAGCTCAGCGCGAACATGTGCTGAAAACGATTCTGGCAACGTTCCCGGAAACGTTTCCAATTCCTTATCCGCAGTATACGAACAAGCCGTCACGGTCCCGTCGAGACAGGCGTCCGCTTTCCGCGAGCGTGCGCTTTTCGGGCGCGAACGTGCGATGGGACGGGTTTCTCGCGTTCGAGGGCGAAAACGCCGCCGAGCGTGACGCGTGACTTTCGGCGTGTGGTTCCTTGAGGGTCGCGGCGTCGGTGACGGCTCCATGAACCGTTCATGGTAGGCTAGGGAGCGCCAGACCTGACCAAGCGCACCATGGAGTGACATGACTGACGACGAAATGCGACCCCAGCATCCCAAAGGGTCCTTCCAGCAGGGAAGCAGGTTCAGCAGGCACGGCGCGGGCGCTCCCGCAAACGTTCCTTTGGTTCGACGCCAACGTCAGGCAGAGGCGCAGGCCGCCCCCCACGCGCGCGGCGAGGCGGACGGCTCGCCGTACAGCGACCCCGCCCGCTACGTTGGGGCCAACCGCAGCAGGCACGAGGCGCGAAGCGCCGCCAAGAGCGTCCGACGGGGCGTCGAGGCGCGCTTGGGCGACGCGGGCGAGCGGAAGATGGTGCATAGGCCTGCGAGGGGCGCACAGGCCGCGCAGCGCGTTGGCGCGGCGGCCGGCAAGCCGTCCCGGAAACGGCGTCCAGGGCGCATCGTCCTGCTCGTCCTGTTGGGGCTGATGGCGGCGGCGATCGTCGCCTATGTCGTGCTGCTCTCCCCCATCGACCGCAAGATCGCCTTAGGGGACGAAGACAGCCGGGCGCTTTCGGGGATGCTCTCGCCGAGCACGCCCGTGACGCCCTACTATGCGCTGCTTCTGGGCTCTGACCGCCGCGAGGACGGCGACTCCTCCCGCACCGACACCATCATGGTCGCCCGCGTCGACCCCATCGCCAACAAGGTCACGCTCGTGTCCGTGCCCCGTGACACCAAGGTCGAAGTCCCCGGTCACGGCACCCAGAAGATCAACGCCGCCTACGCGTTTGGGGGCGTCTCGGGCGAAGTCGCCGCCGTGGAGGACCTGTTGGGCATCCGGGTGAGCCAGGTGGCGGTCATTGACTTCGACGGCCTGTCCTCGCTCATCGACGCCATCGGCGGCGTGACGGTCAACGTGCCCGTGGACGTCAACGACCCCGACTATACCGGCCTGGTGCTCCCTGCGGGCACCCACGAGATGGACGGTGCCACCGCGACGCTGTTCTCACGCGTCCGCCATGGCTTTGCCCTGGGCGACTATCAGCGTCAGGCGGACCAGCGCCTGCTCATGCAGGCAATCGTGCAGAAGCTGCGCGCCAACCCCACGCTCATGCCCGCCGCGGCGAACGCGCTGGGAGGCACCCTCTCGACGACCTATCACTGCTATGACCTCATACCCCTGCTGCTGCGCATGTCGCTCCAGTCGCCCACGATCTGGTCGGCGAGCATTCCGTCATCCACGGCCGTCATCGGTAGCGTGAGCTACGTGATAGCCGACGAGGACGCGACGATGGCGCTGATGGCCACCGTCGATGCGGGAGGCGACCCCTCGACCGTGGCGAACGGGCTGCAGGAGGGGGCCGGCACGAGCGCCGGCTCGCGGGCGCCTCGACGCAAGGGATAGCGCGACGGGGACTCGCCAGGCCAGGGGTGGCCCGTCAGGCGCAGGCGCGGGGTGGCTGGACGCGGGCGGCGGCCGCCAGGCACGGACGGGCGCCGCTACCTCGTGGCGCGGATGTCTCGTGGCGCGAATGCCTCGTGACGCGAGAATGAGGACTCCCCTTGCGCGCAGGCTCGCGTCAGGGCGTCACGGTCCATAGGACGCGCCCGCCGCACGGCCACGGCCGGCCCTCGTCCCAGGAGACGGCCATGACCTGCCCCTTTGGGAAGGGCCCGCTCGCCTGGGCCAGGCGAGCGGCAAGGTCCCTCATGAAGGGCACGTGCCCCACCGCCACGAGCGTCTGAGCGGGACACGCCTCCAGCTCGTCGAGAAACGCGCGGTCATCCTGATCGTAGAGGCAAGGTATCTGGCGTATGTCGGCACGGTCGACGCCGAGGGCGTCGGCGACGACCTCGGCGGTCTGCAGCGCACGCACGGCGGGGCTTGACCAGAGCTCAAGACCCGCCACCCCACGCAGGGGCGCGAACGCCCGAGGATACGTCTTTTGCAGCGTCTCAAGACCGCCCGGCGTCAGCCGGCGGCTTCGGTCGCCTTCGGGACCCCGCCGCTCGGCGTCCCCATGGCGTACCAACACCAGCGTTTGGACCATGGTGCCTCCCATCATGGACATGCCCGCGAACTTGACGTGCGCACATCGTACCAGGTACGCCCCGACGCAGGCCGGCGGACGCGGAGGTCGTCGGCAACCGATGACGGCCGCTCAGCCATGCCCCGCCTAGCCGTTGCGCACCAACAGGTCGTTGACGCCGGCGACGCGCAACATGGGTGGAGGCCGCAGCGCGCGACGCGCGGGCCGTCTTCTGGGCCTGAGGGCGGCGACCTGCCGCACCTATACGTTTGAGGGCCGCGGCGGCGGGCGTCTATAGGTTTGAGGGCAGCATCGTGCCACACCTATTCGTTTGAGAGCCGCGACGAGTCGCACCTATACGTTTGAGGGCGGCGACACCGCGCACCTATAGGTTTGAGAGGCCGGAGGAGACAGACCTATAGGTTTGAGGAATCGTCGCGGCGTTTGCCCAGGTAGGAATTCTCCTTTTTCCTCAAGCCTATAGCTCTGCACGGGAGAGGCCCTCAAACCTATAGGAATCCGCGCGTGCCGCCCTCAAACCTATTGGAATCCGCGCGCGGGACTCTCAAACCTATTGGAATCCGCGCGTGGCGTCCGCGAGCCTATGGGAACCTATAGGAACCCACGCGCGGCACCCGCTAACCTATGGGGATGCCCCCAGCGCCAGG
>NZ_KV806944.1:241169-259064 GCF_001811895.1 Olsenella sp. HMSC062G07 | reverse complement strand
GCCTCCCCATCCGTCGCCGCCGGGCGCAGGCGACACCCTGGCAGGTAGCGGCTAGAGGTCCGGCGCCACACGGGCGCACCAGCGCATGGGGTACCATAAGGTCCGACGTCGTGACGAAAGGACCTTCCTTGAGCGCTTCTCTCGATGCTTCCGACCCCCGCGCCGACGACCCTCAAAAGACTGCCGAGCCCCTGGGCCCCACGTTTCGCACCGGCTCGGTCATCCTGCGCGGCAACCAAATACCCAAGACCCTCTCCGCCACTTCCGACCTAGCGTCGTATGACAGATCGGATGAGTGGCTCCATGCCGACCCCTGGCGCGTCCTGCGCATCCAGTCCGAGTTCGTGGACGGTTTCAACGCACTGGCCACGCTCGGGCCTGCCGTGACGATGTACGGTTCGGCGCGCACCAGACCATCCGACGACCTGTACGACCAGGCGCGCGAGACGGCCCGCCTCATCGCCGCGCGGGGCAGCTCCGTCATCACGGGCGGCGGGCCCGGAATCATGGCAGCGGCCAACCAGGGCGCGGCGGAAGGCGGCGTCACCTCGGTGGGCCTTGCCATCGAGCTGCCCTTTGAGGAGGCCGTCAACCAGTGGGTCAACCTGGGCGTCACCTTTCGCTACTTCTTCGTCCGCAAGATGATGTTCGTCAAGTACTC
This sequence comes from Olsenella sp. HMSC062G07, assembly GCF_001811895.1. Classification (NCBI taxonomy): domain Bacteria; kingdom Bacillati; phylum Actinomycetota; class Coriobacteriia; order Coriobacteriales; family Atopobiaceae; genus Olsenella; species Olsenella sp. HMSC062G07. The sequence continues at coordinate 258,403 of NZ_KV806944.1, read as the reverse complement.
GCAAGGGGCCGTCTTCTTTCCGGGCGGCTTTGGCACCATGGACGAGATGTACGAGCTGCTGACCCTCGAGCAGACCAGCAAGACGCCCTCCATGCCCATCGTCCTCTTTGGAAGCGCCTACTGGGGCGGCCTGCTGGACTGGCTGCGCACGACCATGCTTGCTCACGGCAACGTCGACGAGAGCGACCTTGCGCTCGTGAGCGTCACCGACGACCCCAGGGAGGCCGCGCGCATGGCCACAAGCGCGCAGCGGCTCCCCTAGAGACCCAGAGGCCCTGGGCGCGCCGCACGGCGCGCGACCTAAGGGCCCCTCAGGACGCACCCGTCACACAGGCGCGGCGCCTCAGGCGGCCGCGCCGGCCCACCATCGACAGGGAGAGAGACATGGCGTACGCAGCGGCAATCTTTGACCTGGACGGGACCCTCCTTGACACCCTCGACGACCTCACGTCATCCGTCAACGTCGCCCTCGGGGCCCACGGGCTCCCGCCGCGCCCCCGCCGCGAGATTCGCTCCTTTTTGGGCAACGGCATGGTCCGTCTCGTTCACCTGAGCGTGCCCGACGGCACGGACGCGGCGCTGGAGGCCGCGGTGCTCAAGGACTTCATGGCTCACTACGCCGAGCACGCGGCGGAGCGCACCGCCCCCTATCCCGGCGTCGTCAGCCTCCTCTCGACGCTTGCCGACAAGGGGGTGCGATGCGGCCTGGTGTCAAACAAGGGGGACTTTGCCGTCCAGAGCCTGGTCGCCACCTACTTTCCGGGACTCTTTGACGCCTGCGTGGGCGAGAGAAAGGGCGTGCGTCGCAAGCCCGCCCCCGACACGGTGCTCAGGGTCATGGACGAGCTGAGAGTCGCGGCCTCGCAGACCGTCTACGTGGGCGACTCCGAGGTTGACCTTGAGACCGCCAGAAACGTGGGCTGCGCCTGCATTGCCGTCTCGTGGGGGTTTCGGGACCGCGACCTGCTGGTGCGGCAAGGCGCCACCACCATCGTTGACACCGCCGAGGAGCTGGCCGGGGCTATTCTGCTCCCGGCGTCAGCGTCCGCCCCTGGCAGTGACCTTACGCTTGCCTAACAGTTACCGAGCGTAGGAATAGCCCATTTGGCGCTTAGGTAGAATGCAGATATCGGGAACGCGTTCCCGCAAACCAAACACCGCTCCTTGAGAGAAAGGACAGGCCATGGGCAAGAAGGCGGCGGAGGCACTCGAGATCGATTACGACGGCCTCGCAGACTACCTGCACGCGCACCACTCCGTCTACATGAAGGTGGACAACGCGGTCTATTACCTCACGGACTGCAACTATGAGGCGTGGCGCGCCCAGGACACGAGCCTGCGCAACTCCAAGAACCACTTCGTGGACTGCAGCGCCCTCGTCCCCACGGTGGACGAGTTTTTGGCCCTTCCCTTCGTCAACGGCCATACCATCAAGGACGTGTTCTCTCACGCCACGTTCTTTGCGTCCATGAGCGGCGTGAAGCAGCCGTAGTACCTAGGGTCCGACCTTGGGACGCACGGTCCTTTCAGGGCATGCACGCGGCAGCGGATGCGACAAAGGGGCGAGACGATCTGGTCGTCTCGCCCCTCTCTCTTGTCGTGCCCCTCTTGCCCCTGCGCGTCCGGGACGCCCCTGGGAGCGCGGGCTTAGGACTCCAAGTGCCCCTCTTGCCCCCGCGCGTCCGGGACGCCCCGGCACGGCTCGCTACTGACGGGGGGACTTGGGAATCTGGGCCTCGAAGGTCTCGGTGACCTCGTTGTCCTGGTCCTGCTTCGTGAAGCCCTTCTCGAGCGTGGGAATGAGGTCGCAGTAGATGTTCTCGGTGGAGTTCATGTGCGGCGAGCGCTTGGCGTAACGCTTGACCGCGGCGGCCGACTTCCTGATGGCCACGAGGGTGCCGGCCCCCGCCACGCACCCGCCCGGGCAGGCCATGCCCTCAAGCAGGTGGCCCGGGTACTTGCCCTTGATGGCGTCCTTCATCATCGTGCGGCAGTTGTCGAGCCCCTCGGCGTTGACCACCTTGACCTCGCAGTCGGGATAGGTGCGCTTGATGGCGTTTGCCACGGCCGTCGCCACGCCACCCGCGACGGCAAAGTTGCGACCGTCGGTGCTCGCCACGTCAAAGTCGCTCTTGTCGTCGTCCTCGAGGCTGAGGTAGTCGATGTCCCGCGCCTCCATCATGCCCGCCATCTCCTCAAAGGTGAGGACGAAGTCCACCTCGGAGCGAACGCTCCGACGCATGGCCTCGAGCTTCTTGGCCGAGCAGGGACCCACGAAGACAATCTTGGCGTGAGGGCGCTGCATGCGAATCATACGCGCCGTGAGCGTCATGGGCGTGAGCGCCATCGAGACGGCGCCGGCGTGGTCAGGGAACTCCTTCTTGGCCATGACCGACCAGGCCGGGCAACAGCTCGTGCCCATAAAGGGAAGCTTGGCCGGCACCTCCTCGAGGAAGTCCTCCGCCTCCTGCACGGTGCAGAGGTCCGCGCCCAGGGCCACCTCCTCGACGCCCGAGAAGCCCAGGAGCTTGAAGGCCTCGCGCAGCTTCCCCACGTTGCCCTTGCCGCCAAACTGTCCGACGAAGGAGGGCGCGACGGCGGCGATGACCTCCTCGCCGTGTTGGATGGACCAGATGACCTGGGCGATCTGGCTCTTGTCGGCGATGGCCCCAAACGGGCAGTTCACCAGGCACTGGCCGCAGCTCACGCACTTCTCGTAGTTGATGTCGGCGCGGCCGTGCTCGTCCGAGCTGATGGCGTTCATACCGCAGGCGGCAGCGCAGGGACGCACGTGATGGTGGATGGCGCCATAGGGGCAGACCTTGAAGCACTGCCCGCACTGGATGCAGAGGTCCTGGTCGATGTATGCCTTGTGGTTGACGAAGGTGATGGCCTTCTTGGGACAGATCTCGCGACAGGGATGCGCCAGGCAGCCCTGACAGGTGTTGGTGACCTCATAGACGTTGTCCTGGCAGGCGTTACAGGCGAACTTGATGACGTTGATGAGCGGTGGCTCGTAGTACGAGAGGTTGTCGACCTCCGCCTCGTTGAAGCCGTCCGAGATGCGCTGCGGCCGGTCAACGCCCTGGAGCGAGAGGCCCATGGCAAGCCGGATGCGCTCGCCGATGATGGCGCGCTCAAGGAAGACGCTCTCGCGATAGGTCGCCACGTCGCCCGGCAGGATCTTGTAGGGCAGCTCGTCAAAGGCGTCGTCGATGTCCGCCCTCGTCATGTTCCGATCCTTGCCCGCCCGATAGCAGATGCTCGCCACCTCCCGAAAGACGTTGCGTCGAATCTCGGTCAGGTTGGTGTAGACGCCGCGCATGGTGTCTGCCATGTGCATCCTCCCTCAAGTCATCCCCACGACGCCGCGGCCGCCCTTCTGCCGGCGGGCGGCGCCGCATCCTCCTTCCCCCATTATGAGGCTAAGTGCGGCCTTGCGGGACAAACTTGTTCCGCCACATTGACATGGCCCCGCCCGGCGGGCTGAGATGGGCGCCTAACCGGGGCTCACCGTCCCCGTAAGGCCTCCCAACAGCTCGGGAAGGTCAGGCCGCACGTTCACAAAGCGCGGCGGCAGCGGCGTCGAGAGGTCGAGCGGCTCTTTTGTCAGGGGATGGGTCAGGCTGAGCCCCAGGGCGTGCAGCATGAGGCCCCCGGGCGCACCCGCGCCGTAGAGACGATCACCGACGATGGGAAACCCCAGGTGAGACAGGTGCACGCGAATTTGGTGGCGACGACCCGTAAGCGGCTCGACGAGCAGCAGCGAGCGGGCGTGGTACCTTTGCCCCTGCCTGGCCAGGAGGCGGACGCGCGTCGTCGAGGGCCTGCCGCCGGACCAGACGAGCATGCGCCTGCCGTCATGCCGGTCGCGTCCCAGAGGCAGGTCGACGACCCTCTCGCCTGCGGGGAAGCTGCCGCGCACCAGGGCGAGATAGCGCTTGCGGACGAGACGCCTGGCAAAGAGGGCGTCAAACGCTCCCTGGGTGTCATGGTCAAGCGAGAAGAGCACGATGCCCGAGGTGTCCACGTCAAGGCGCTGGAGCGCCTGGGGACGCGTGATGACGGCACCCTCGCGGGCAAGCTGGCGCGCAACAAGCTCCGAGAGGGTGGTAGCTCCGCCGCCGTCGCCGTGCACGAGGATGCCCTGGGGCTTGTCCACCGCACACAGCCAGGCGTCACGATAGAGCACGTCGAGGTGCGCCCCGACGCTCGCGGACGTCTTAGCCGCGACGTCCGTGCCGCACAGCCGGGACCGTCCCGGCGCCCTCGTCCTGCGGTGCCCGTGTCCCGTCATGCCGCCTCCCTCGTCCTGCGGGACCGCCCCGCCCGGCAGCCCCCTCGTGCCGCGCCGTCACCGCCGGCCTTCTGGGCCGCGCGCGACGGGCCGACGACCTCAGCCCCCTGGTCCAGACGGGCCTGAGGCCTAGAGCCGCTCGGCGAGGCGGGCAAGGATCTTGTTGACCGTGTTCATGGCGTCGCGGGGCAGCTCGGTGGGCGCGATGGACACGCCAAACTCCTCCTCGATGCCCACGAGCAGCTCGATGGCAGCCATGGAGTCAAGTAGTCCCAGCTCAAAGAGGTCCTCGTCGCGATGTTCGCCTACGGCGTCATCCTCGCAGACCTCCGCCATGAGGTCGAGCAGGCGCTCCTCGAGCTCCTTGTCGGACGTTGTGTCACCCATGTGACGCTCCTCTCTGCAATGCTTCTCGCGACGCGGGGGCAACATGACGCGCGGCAGCTCGGTCCCGAGCGCGGCGCGGCACTCCGGTTGTAAGCCTATCGCACGACCCTAAGGCGAGCCTTTGCCGCAACGGCGCGCAAAGCGCCCAAAGACGTCGCCGGGGCCGGACGCTTGCCGCACCCAAAGGCGTCGCCGGGCGTTGCGCGCAGGGACGCCCGGGGCACGGGCCGACGAAACCGCAGGCGTCCGGGACGCGAGCGTCAATCTCGCGTGAGCTTGCGGCGCAGGCGATGGGGCCGGGACTGCTCCGGGCCCAGGCGTCTCTCGCGGTCGCGCTGGTAGTCAGCAAAGTTGCCCTCAAACCAATGCCAGCGACCCGGCTCCTCGTCCGTGCCCTCCCAGGCAAGTATGTGCGTCGCCACGCGGTCCATGAACCAGCGGTCGTGGCTCGTGATCACGGCGCAGCCCGGAAACGCCAGCAGGGCCTCCTCGAGCGAGGCGAGGGTCTCGGTGTCGAGGTCGTTGGTGGGCTCGTCCAGCAAGAGGAGATTGCCGCCCTGGCGCAGGGTGAGGGCCAGGTTGAGGCGGTTGCGCTCGCCGCCCGAGAGCACGCCGGCACGCTTCTGCTGGTCGGGGCCCTTGAAGCCAAAGGCGCTCACATACGCGCGACTGGGTATCTCGGTGCCGCCCACCTGGATGAAGTCGTTGCCGTCCGAGACGACCTCCCAGACGCTCTTGTCGGGCTCGAGACCCTCGCGGCCCTGGTCGACATAGGAGAGCTGCACGGTGTCGCCCAGGCTGAGACTGCCGGAGCTGGGCTGCTCCTGGCCCACGATCATCTTGAACAGCGTGGACTTGCCGACGCCGTTGGGACCGATGACGCCCACGATGCCGCCTCGCGGCAGGGCGAAGCTCAGGTCGTCAATGAGCACGCGCTCGCCAAACGCCTTGCACAGGCGCTCGACCTCGAGGACCTTGGAACCAAGGCGCGGACCCACCGGGATGTGAATGTCGGTGAAGTCCGTCTTCGTCACGCGGCGCGCCTCGGCGTCCATCTGCTCGAAGGCGGTCAGGCGGGCCTTGCTCTTTGCCTGACGGGCCTTCTGGGACGAGCGGACCCAGGCGAGCTCGTCCTTCATCTTCTTGGCGCGTCGGGCGTTCTGCCTGGACTCCATGACGAGGCGAGCGGCCTTGGTCTCGAGGTAGGTGGAGTAGTTGCCCTTGTACGGGTACAGGGTGCCGCGGTCGACCTCACAGATCCATTCGGCGACGTTGTCGAGGAAGTAGCGGTCGTGCGTGACGGCCAGCACCGCCCCCGGGTAGCCCTTGAGGAACTGCTCGAGCCAGAGTACGGACTCGGCGTCAAGATGGTTGGTGGGCTCGTCAAGAAGAAGCAGGTCAGGAGCCTCAAGGAGCAGGCGGCAGAGCGCGACGCGACGCCGCTCGCCGCCGGAGAGGTGACTCACCCGCTCATCCGGGTCGGGGCATTGCAGAGCGTCCATGGCCTGGCTGAGCTGGCTGTCAAGGTCCCAGCCGTTGGCTGCGTCAATCTGGGTCTGGAGCTCGCCCATCTCGGCCATGAGGGCGTCGAAGTCCGCGTCGGGATCCGCCATCTGCTCGCTGATCTGGTTAAAGCGCTCGACCTTGGCGATGACGTCCCCAAAGGCCTGGCGGACGTTCTCGCCCACCGTCTTGTCCTCGTCCAGCGGGGGCTCCTGCTCGAGCAGGCCCACCGAAAAGCCCGGCGTGAGCCGCGCCTCGCCGTTTGAGATGTCCTCGCGACCAGCCATGATCTTGAGCAGCGTTGACTTGCCCATGCCGTTGGGGCCCACGACGCCAATCTTGGCGCCGGGGAAGAAGCCCATCGTGACGTCATCGAGGATGACCTTGCCGTCAAAGGCCTTGCGGACCCGCTCCATCTGGTAGATGAACTCTGCCATGTGCTCTCCCTCGGTGTGGTTGCCGGGCCCAGGGGCCGGGTGGCGTGGCCGTTGGGCTCGGATGCTTTGCGTGACCCCATTCTAGGGGAGTCTGAGGGAGTCGCGACCCCCTCATGCGTTGTCCGGCACAATGGCCACAGCCACACAGCCGCCAGGAACCCTCATTTGCACTGAGCCCGTCGTGCATCCTCCGCGACGCGGTCAACGCCCTCGTGCCAGACGGTCCCGGGATCCGGGGTGGGAGCATGCGTCAGGACGACGGAGCGCGGGGCGGGGTCAGGACGGCGGCGTCAAGATGCTCTATGAAGCGGGCTGCAGCGACCGAGGGCCGCTCGGCCCTGCGCGAGACCACGCCTATCGTGCGAAACGCGCGCGGCTCGACGTGGCGCACAGCCAGGTGGTACGGGTTGCGCCTCAGTATCAGCGCGGGGAGGACCGCCAGCCCCAGGCCGCTCTCGACCATGGACATGATGGCGTAGTCGTCAAAGGTCGTGAAACGCACCCGGGGACGCAGCCCGGCGCGGGAAAAGATGTCAACGACCTCGGTGTCCCCCGACTTGCGCAGCATGATGAACGGCTCCTCGCACAGCTCCTCCACCGGCACGCCCGCCTTGTCGGCAAGACGATGCCCCTCGGGCAGGACCGCCATGAGCTCGTCGGTGGTCAGCGGGTGCGTCCGCAGCAGGGGACTCTTTGGCACAAAGGGGAGAAATCCCAGGTCAACACGGCCTTCCGCGCACCAGCTCTCGATCTCGGCGTAATCGCCCATCAGCAGCTCGTAGTCCACGTCGGGATACTCCCGCGAGAAGCCCCTCATCACCTCCGGCAGCCAATGGGTGGCGACGCTCGAGAAGCACCCGATGCGCACGGTTCCCGCCCGAATGCCGCGTATGTCATCCACCTGCATGCGAAGCCGACGGTCGGCTTCGCACACCTCCCGCACGAGCGGCCGCAGCCGCTCGCCGTCAGGCGTGAGCCTCAGGGGCCCGCGCCCCCTCTCCAGCAGGGACATGCCCCAGTCCTGCTCGAGGTCAGCCACCATGCGGCTCACCCCCGACTGCGAATACGACAGCCTCCGCGCCGCCCGCGTGAAGCTTCCCGTCCTGCAGCTCTCAAGAAAGGCCTGGTACTTCATGAGGTTTGTCTCCATGGGACCCCCGTCCTTCCCGCCGTGGCGACGCGCGACGATACCATGACTAATTTGCATGATAACCATGATATACATTCGCTTTTATTCTGCGATGACCCGTGCCAGACTAGCGGCTGGCGACACGTCGCGTACCCCCCACCCACCGCGAGAAGGACGGCGTCATGTCCAAGGAGTTCACCAAGTATCTGGCTTCCCTCGTCCTGTTTGGGTCCAACGGCATCGTCGCCGCGCACGTCGCGCTCCCCGTCTGCCAGCTCGTGCTCTGGCGCACGCTCGCCGGCAGCATCCTGATCCTGGCGGCGCTGGCGGGCTCTTGCGCACGGACGAGCTCCCGCGCACGGGCGGACGCGTCGGGCGTGGGGGCACCTCGGCTCGCCGCGACCGACCACCCGCGCGAGGCGCTGTCGCTTGCCGCGTCCGGCGCCGCCCTGGGCGTCGGCTGGATCTTCCTCTTTGGCGCCTATCGCCTGGTGGGCGTGGGCGTGGCGACGCTCACCTATTACTGCGGCCCGGTCATCGTCATGGCGCTCTCCCCCCTCCTGTGCGGTGAGAGGCTCACGTGCGTCAAGGTCGCCTGCCTCTCGAGCGTGGCGGTCGGGGCGGCGCTCGTGGTGTTGCGAGGCGCGGGCCCCGCGCCCGACGTCGCCGGCCTCGCCCTGGGCGCGGGCAGCGCCGTCATGTATGCGGCCATGGTGCTTTTTGCCAAGAGGGCGCCCCACGTGGGCGGGATGGAGTCGGCGGCGATCCAGCTTGTCGCAAGCTGCGTCGCCGTGACGACCTGGGCGGCGCTCACGGGAACGCTGCCCACGCCGTCCTCGCTCGTGGGTCCCAGCCTCCCCGCCCTGCTCGTCCTGAGCGTCGTCAACACCGGCGTGGGCTGCTACCTGTACTTCTCGTCACTGGGGGCGCTGAGCGTCCAGCGCGTGGCCGTCTGCGGCTACCTTGAGCCGCTCTCCGCCGTCCTGCTCTCGGCCCTCCTTCTGGGCGAGACCCTCACGCCCTTGTGCCTGCTGGGCGGCCTGCTCATCATAGGCGGCGCCGTCAGCAGCGAGCTCGCGGGCTCCGTGCGTCTGCGGCGACGGACGTGCGGGACCCTGGCGCACGGGCGGCCCGTCCCCGCAAACGGCCTCGTCGCCGGGCATGCCACACACTAGCCGCCTCACGCCCTGGCCCACGCCGCGACCGTCGGCCACACCGGGCGCCGCCGTGTGAACCCCGCCTTTTGTCGCATGTTTATGCACGTCAGGCCATAGCAGGCGACGGCGCGACGGCAAGCCCGCCCATTCCGTGGCACAATGGGCGCAGGCGTAGGGCGCGCACGGGCGTCCCCCAGGTTCAACAAGGCAAGGAGAAACGCATGCCCGAGACCATTCGCAAGGTCAACGTCATAGGCCACCTCCACCCCGACACCGACAGCATCTGCTCGGCGATCGCGCTGGCCTACCTCAAGAATCAGATTGACGACATCACGTACGAGCCGCGCCGTGCCGGCACCGTCAACCGCGAAACGGCCTTCGTCCTCAAGCACTTCGGCTTTGAGGAGCCCCAGCTCATCACCTCGGTCCGCCCCCAGATTAAGGACATCAAGATCCAGGAGACGAAGGGCATCGACCCCGAGATGAGCCTCTTTTCCGCCTGGACCCTCATGGGCGACACAAAGACCGACACGCTCTGCATCACCAGCGACGACTGCGAGCTCGAGGGCCTCGTCGCCGTCAAGGACATCGCCAACGCCAACATGAACGTCTTTGACACCACGATCATCGCCGAGTCCCGGACGCTCTTTGCCAACATTATCTCGACGCTCAAGGGCACGATGCTCCAGGGAGACGCCGACGCCCGCGTGACCACGGGCAAGGTGGTCGTCGGCACGACGCCCGAGATGATGGAGGGCAAGATTGAGCAGGGCGACACCGTGCTCGTCACCAATCGCTACGAGACCCAGCGCTTTGCGGTCGAGTCCGGCGCCAGCTGCCTCGTGGTCTGCAACGACGCGCGCATCTCCAACGTCGTGCTCGACGCCGCCGCCGCAAACGGCTGCACCGTCATCTCCACCCCCTACGACACCTTTGCCGCCGCTCGTCTGATCAGCATGTCCATCCCCGTGCGCGCCATCATGCTCCCCGCCGACAAGGTGCTGCGCTTCTCGGTCAACACGACCGTCGATGACGCCCGCAAGACCATCACGCAGTCACGTCACCGCTTCTTCCCCGTCATTGACGAGGAGGGGTCCTACGTGGGCCTGGTGTCCACGCCCAACCTCCTCAACGTCAATAAGAAGCACGTCATCCTCGTTGACCACAACGAGCGCTCACAGGCGGTCGATGGCCTTGAGCAGGCCGTCATCATGGAGATCGTCGATCATCACCGCATCGGCTCCATCGAGACCTCGGCGCCCGCGCGCTTCCGCAACGAGCCCGTCGGCTGCACCAACACCATCCTCTATAGCATGTACCAGGAGGAGGGCGTCCAGATTCCGCCCGACATCGCCGGCCTCATGATGTCCGCCATCCTCTCGGACACCCTGGCGTTTCGCTCGCCCACCTGTACCAAGCGCGACGAGCATGCCGCGCGCGAGCTTGCCAAGATCTGCGGCGAGGACATCGACTCCTACGCCGACGCCATGTTCGACGCCGGCGCGGAGCTCTCGGGCCGCACGGCCGAGGAGGTCTTCCATCAGGACTTCAAGGTGTTCTCCCGCGGCGCCGCCCGCTTTGGCGTGGGCCAGGGGAGCTTCATGACCAAGAACAGCCGCAAGGCGGCCGAGGCGCTCGTGGGGCCCTACCTCAAGGAGGGCGCCGCGGCTGACGAGCTGCCCATGGTGTTCTACATGTTCACCGACGTCAAGACCTCCACGACCGAGATGCTCTACTTTGGCTCCAACGCCGAGGAGGTCGTGAAGCGGGCGTTTGGCGTGACCCCCGAGAACGGCGTTGCCACGCTGCCCGGCGTCGTGAGCCGCAAGAAGCAGGTCGTTCCCGCCCTCATGACCACCCTGCAGGACAGCCTGGACGAGTAGGCGTCAGATCCCAACGCACGTCATGTGACCCAAACGGCCCGTCGCAGTCGCGGCGGGCCGTCATCAGGTGCGCGTCACGGCATCCGTGCCTAGAGCAGCTGGTCCAGCGTCCGTCCGTAGGGCGGCAGGAACTCGTCCATGAACTCGTCCACCTCGGGCAGCTCCTGGCGCATGCGTCGCAGCTTCTTGCGGGTGGCCTCCTCGGCCGTGACGAACTCGGAGTTGCCGCAGGCTCGCTCCTCTAGGCACTTGATGAGGGCGCTCAGACGGTCGGCGGCCTTGACGAGCCGGGCCACGTAGCGCTCGTCCTCCCCCTCGCCCGCCACGAACGCCCGCTCGAGCGCGGGACGCAGGTCCGCGGGCAGGGTGTCGAGCAGGCGGCGCCGGGCCCGCCCCTCGACGTCCTTGTAGGCGTCGCGCAGCCGGCCGTCACCGTACTTGACGGGCGTCGGCATGTCGCCGGTGATGATCTCGGACGCGTCGTGATACATGCCCAGGAGCGCCGCGCGCGACTCGTCCAGGTGGCGACCGTGACGCACGTTGGCGATCACGCAGAGCGCATGGGCGATCATGGCGACCTCAAGCGAGTGCTCCGAGAGGTTCTCGGGGCGCGAGTTGCGCATGAGCGACCAGCGCTCGATATACTTGAGACGCGAGAGTATGGCCAGAAACGGCGACGTTCCCTCGGGCTGAGGTCCTGCCATGAGCGTTCCTTTCGCGGGGTGTCGGATTTCGCGGGGTGTCAAAGTCCCATCTCATCGCGCTATGGTACGACAAGCCCGCAGAGGACGTGCGGCGCAGGCGCCGTCACGCAGGTCGCACGCGCGACGACGCGACGAGGCCCGTACGACGAGCCGCCCCCGCAGCATGACTCCCGCGCCCCCGACGGGCGCGCCCGCAGCCACACGTGGAAAGGATGACATGCACGCCCTTCACGCGCGACTCCCCAAGAACTTCGTCCTCGAGGACCGTCTCGAGCGCTATGCCGACGCCATCGAGCCCGCGCCCGCGCGGTGGGCGGGACGCTGGGCCGAGGCCTGCCACCCCCTCCCCTTTGCCGCATGCGACCCCGCCACGGACGGCGCGGCGACGCGGCGCGGCGACGCACGGCGGTATCGCGAGGTCCGCCTTGACCTGGGCTGCGGCAAGGGAGCCTTCACGGCCGAGATGGCCCGCCGCGAGCCCGACGTCCTCTTTGTGGGCGTTGACTTTGAGCCCATCTGCATCGCCTACGCCGCCGAGAGGGCCGTCACGGGCGGCCTTGCCAACATGGTCCTCGTCCCCGCGACGGGAAAGGGTGTGGGCGGCATCTTTGGTCCCGGCGAGCTAGGCGGCATCTACCTCAACTTTCCGACGCCCTTCCCGCGCAAGAAGGACGCGGGACTGCGGCTCACCCACCTTGACCGGCTCGTCGAGTATCGACGCCTGTTGGCGCCTGGCGCCAGCGTCCTTCTGAAGACGGACAGCTACCCGCTGTGGCGCTTCTCGCAGACGCAGTTTGACCTGGCGGGCTACACGACGCTCTGGAAGAGCGAGGATGCGCGCGCCGAGCGCCCCGACGACGCCATGAGCTGGTACGAGCGGCGCCTCTGCGCCCAGGGCGCCACGGTCTTCGCGCTGGAGGCCACGCCCGGCCATCTTGCGAGACGTCCCAGACAGACGGCGAGCCTTAGCCTCGTGGACTACCTCCCCGCCGACGTCGAAAGCATGGGATACGTGCCTCACGGCATGCAGGGCACCGTCACCAACCTGCGAAACCAGCGTCTGAAGGCACGGATGGGGCGCGACGGGGGGCGCGTGAGCCCGGGGGCCAAAGGGCGGTGACGGGTGTCGGCCGCTCATTGCGGGTAGACTGAAGGACATGATCAAAGGCAGGTTGGAGCCGCCTCGCACGCGCGGCCGTCACGTAAGGAGCAGCCATGACCAAGACGTCCCGGACCCTGATCAACGCCTGCGCCGCCCTCGTCGGCGTCGCCGGCACGGCAGCCGCGTTCGAGGGCATCTCCCGCCTCAGGTGGGGGCGCTCGGGCGTCGCCAGCGCCTGGGCCGGGCTTCAGCGCGCCTGCGGGGGGCGTGCGGACCTCCTTGGCAGGGACCTCGGCCGCTTTGAGGACTACGTCGAACGCCACCGGATCGAGAACGAGCGGGAGTACCGGATTCCCGCCTGGCTGCCCCTCTCGTCCCTCGTGTTCGAGGAGACGCGCGACGGCATGAAGACCTATCACCTGGGCACGACGGGCAAGAACGACCGCGCGGTCCTGTACCTGCACGGGGGCGCCTACATCGAGCAGATCGCCCCCCGGCACTGGCTCTTTGCCGACCAGCTCTGCCAGGCCACCGGCGCCGAGATCTGCGTGCCCATCTACCCGCTTGCGCCCGCCCACGACTACGACGAGGCGTACTCTCTCATCATCGACCTCTACGAGGGCATGGTCGAGCGCCGTGGGGCGGACAACGTCATCCTCATGGGCGACGGGGCGGGCGGCGGCCTCGCCGCAGGGGTCGTCGAGACCTTCGCCCACTACGACCTCCCCCAGCCCGCGCAGCTCATCCTCGTGAGCCCCGAGCTTGACATCACCATGAGGAACCCCGACATCCACGCCTACTTTGACCTTGACCCGCAGCTTGCCCCGTGGGGCATCGCCCAGGTGGGTGACATCTGGGCGGACGGCGACGACGCGACCGCGCCCCGCCTGAGTCCCATCAACGGTGACGTGAGCATCCTGCGCAACGTGACGACCTTCGTCGGCGGTCGCGAGATCCTTCGTCCCGACTGCGTCCTGTGGGACCAGCGCCTGCAGGAGGCGGGAGTCACTCATCGCCTCGTCCTGCAGGAGGGCCTCGGCCACGCCTGGCCCCTCGCCCCCATCCCCGAGGCGCGCGCCGCCCGCAGGCTCATTGCCGACATCGTGCGCTCCGGCGCGTCATGGGACCGCTGAGCATGCCCTCGCTGACGCCGGGCAACCGACTCTATCTCTATCGCCTGCTTGGGAACGCCCTGGGCAGGGGCAGGCAGGCCCCCCTGGCCGAGGCTGAGGAGGCCCTGCGAGCCGACGGCATCGACGTGACGTCTCTGGGCTTTCACGACGTGCGACAGCTTCTGGAGGAGCTGGATGACATCGTGCGCCTCACCGTGTTCAGGCGCGGACGCCTGCTTGTGACGGTGCCGCCCAACCCGAGCCTGGACGAGGCGCTGTCTCGTCTTGCCGAGAGGGACGACAAGGGAAGGCGGGGCGGGGCGGCCGCCTGGAGGCATCGGAAGGTCGCCAAGGATATGCGCCCCGAGAAGCCCCGGCCCAGACGCCGCCGCGCGGCACCCGCCCCCGTCGAGGTCGAACCGACCGTCACCGCGCCCGATGCGGGCCCCGACCTGACGGGTGGGGCCGAGGACGCCCGCGCGGACGGCGAGGCTGCCCAGGTCGTCGCGTCGCCTGTGCCCCAGGGCGACCCCGAGGGGGACGCAGGGACGACCCGCGCCGAGGTCCCGCCCGCAAAGACGCACGACGTCGCAGCAGGCCCCGCGCCCGTCACGGCAACGTCAGGTCGCGCTGCGACGGGCGTTCCGCCAACCTCCGAGGGGCGCATCTCGCTCACCATCACCTATGACCCCCACGAGGCGCTCGACGCCTCGGACGGGCCTGCGGGCGCACCCGCGACGTCGGGGGCCGAGGCGCCGGACGGCGCGGCGAAGGGACCCGCCACAAGAAGCCCGGACGCCGCAGGCCCCGCGACGCCTGCGAGCCCGACAAACGACCTCGGCCGTCTGCCCCGCGACCTGCCCGAGAGCCTCCGTGACGAGCTGTCCTGCCCGGACGAGCCCCTGAGCGTCCTCTATCAGCTGCTACCCCCTGACGTCGAGCCCCTGACCGTCCTCGACGAGGACTGGCGGCGGGCGCGCGGCACGGGGACGTTTGAGGCGACCAGGTCATGCGTGAGCTTTCCTTTGCGCTACGTGGGCGCGGACGGCCTGCCCGTACGAGCCGTCATCAGGCGCGTCAGACGCCCGGGTGCGCAGCGGCGCTGGGGTCTTTCAGACGTCGCGGGCGGCACGTCCCTTCATCCCCTCAGGGTCGAGACGGTGGGCCTTGAGGGACTCGCCGAACGACGCGCGGGAAGCTGGCGGGGACTGTCGCCGGAGGGGGCGTCATTTGGGCTCGACCTTGAGCGCGAGCTGGCGGACTTCATGGTCATAGGCTCCTGGGACGCGCTTCTGCAGGACGCCGCCAGGCAGGCGGCACGTGAGCCCTGGGCGTTTGGGCCCGACGCGTCCTTGGGCGCCGAGGGCGGGCGCGACGCCACTGATGCCCTGCCCATCCTGCGTGAGTATCTGTGCGCCACGCTCCATGACGTCCGCGAGCAGCGCCTCCTGTCCGTGGCGGACGACGGGAGCCTTGCCGCATGGAACACCGGGCTTCTTTCCGACGACGCCCGCGACGTCTATTGCGTGCTGCGTCCCCACGAGGGCGCCGTCCCCTGGCAGCTCGCGGGCTGCTGCCGCGCAGGCGAGGGTACGCTGGGCAGGACGCTCGTCGCGCAGCTGAGGGCGCTGCCCGCCCCCGCCCGCCACGCACGTCCGACGGGAGAGGCCCTGACGGCACGGGGCGAGGGCGTCTCTCTCGCACCTGAGCTGGACCAGCCGCACGTCCGCCTGGAGCTCTCCCGGACGCTGCGGCGCCTGGCCCAGAGCCCGACGCTTGCCGCCGCCGCCTTTGACCCCGCGCACCCCCGCCGGACCGTGCTGCTGCTACCTCTGGGCACGGGCGCGGGAGGCGGGGCCGAGCGGGCGCTCGTCGTCACGAGCGAGGGGGACGCGGACGGCTACCGCGCACAGGGGATCGTCTCGCCCCGGGACGCCTACGTCTGCGCCCGGACCGTCAGCGCGGAGCTGCCCTCCTGGCTGCGCGAGCTCGCCTGACCTTAGGAGGCGAGAGGCGCCAGGCAGGGGCCGGGACCCTTCCCTCATTCGACGCGCCGTCCCCCGCGCCGTCCGCGCCGTCAGGCGATGACGCGGGCCGAGGAGCCCTCGCGCCCGCTGGTGACAACGACCTTGCGCTCGATGACGCTCTGCAGCTCGGCCACATGGCTGATGATGCCCACGAGCTTGCCGGCCGAGGACAGGTCCGAGAGCATCTTGACGGCCGCCTGGAGGGCGTCGGCGTCAAGCGTGCCGAAGCCCTCGTCGATGAACATCGTATCCAGCTGGACGCCGCCGGCCCTGCCCTGCACGACGTCTGAAAGGCCCAGGGCGAGCGAGAGGCTCGCCTCGAAGGACTCGCCGCCCGAGAGCGTGCGGGCGCTGCGGCTCTTACCGGTGTAGTTGTCCAGCACGTCCAGGTCAAGGCCCACGTTCTTGCCCCTGCCCACGTCCGTGCGCCTCAGAAGCTGGTAGCGACCGCCGGTGACGACGGCAAGGCGCCTGTTGGCGGCGGTGATGACCTGGTCAAAGTAGACGGTCTGGACATAGCGCTCGAACGAGAGCTTCTCCTTGCCCACCAGGTCGCCGGTGAGGGTGTCGGCAAGCTGCCTGAGCGTCCCATAGCGCCGCTCGAGAGAGGAGGAGTCGGCAAGGGCCTGTCGGGCCTTGGCCAGAAGGTCGAGGTTGGCGCCCTGCCGCGCCCCCAGGTCCTGGAGCCTGGCATCAAGCGCGCTGCGCTTTGCCTCGGCCTCGTCCATCAGCTTGCGCTCCCGTGCCAGGTCGAGCTCACGCGCCTGACGTGTCGTGCGCTCCAGGCTCTGGATGGTCGCACGTGCCGACGCCTGGCTGCCGCGACAGGCCTCCCACGCCTCGCGCGCCGCCTCCAGTCGGCCCCGTGAGGCCTCAAGCTCCTCGCTCAGCGCGGCAAGCCGCTGGCGAACCTCCTGCTCCGTGTCCGGCCCCACGGCGGCGCGGGCCTCGTCGCGGCGGGCGCGGGCCTGAGTCAGGCGGTCACGTGCTGCCTGGGCCCGCTCCGCGGCGTCTCGCTGCAGGCGGGCGAGCTCAGCCATGCGCGGCTCAAGGTCATGGGCTCGGCGCAGCGCGTCGCTTTTGCCCTCGGCCAGCTCCCGTGCCGCACGGGCGTCCGCCTCGGCCTTTCGCGCCAGCCTGGCGCAGGAGTCCAGCCGCTCCTGACAGGCCGTTTGACCCTCGGCGGGCAGCTCGCTCTCGAGGGCGGCGAGCCTGCCCTGGGCGGTATGCAGCTCCTGGCGCAGCTCCTGGGCGACCCGTTGCGCCTCGGCAAGCTCGCCGGCCGTCTTTCTCTTGTCCTCCTCAAGGGAGCTGAGGTCCTCGCGCAGGGCCTTGACGCGCGCGAGCTCCGCCTTTACCCGCACGATGCCCTCCTCGGCCGCCGCGACGTCCTTGGCGGCAACGTCGCGCGCGACGAGAAGCGCCTCCTCGTCCGCGTCCGCGAGGGCCTCGGCAAGCGTCCCGCGCGCGCCCTCGCAGGAGCTTCGCGCCGCAGA
>NZ_KV806944.1:225347-241069 GCF_001811895.1 Olsenella sp. HMSC062G07 | reverse complement strand
CGCGCTGGGCGCGCTGGGAGGCCTCGCGCGAGGCCTCCCAGGCGCACCGAGTCCGCCGGTAGGCTGCGTCGCGCTCGCCCAGCTCCCTGACGGCCTCGTCCAGGGCCGCCCGAAGCCGCGTGAGCCTGTTATGCCGGACCGCGAGCTCATCCAGCCTGCCCTGCGCCTCGTCACGCTCGACCTGCAGGCGACGGAGGGCCTCCTCGTTCCCGCCCGCCGCCTCTATGGAGGCCCGCCCGGCGTCAACTGACGATCGCAGCCTCTCGAGCGCCTCCTCAAGGCGCTTTACGACGCCGTCCCGCAAGGAGATCTCGCCTTGCAGGGCCTCCACGTGCGTACGCTGACCCCGTGCCGCCTCAAACGCCGCGATCTGGCCTTGTGCGCCCGCGAGGTCGCGTTGGGCGGCGTCTTTGAGCGCGTCCGCCTCAAAGGCCTGCCGCTCCGCCTCGGGATGCTCCTGCGCCCTGGCCAGCAGGGACTCCTGGTCCTTTTGGGCCAACGCGGTGCGACGGCTCGCCTCGTCCAGCCGTCTTTCCTCCACGAGCAGCTGACGTTCCAGCTCAGCCGAGCTGCCCTCGAGCTCGGCGAGGTGCGCCAGGCCCTCAAGGCGCGCCTGGGCCCGGGCCATGTCCCGCGCAAGGCGCGAGCGCAGCTCGTCATCGGCACGCTGGGCCTCGAGGGCGGCCCGCAGCCCGGGCTCCCGACGCCCCTCGCGCTCGAGCCGCTCCCGCGCGGCGTCAAGCTCGTCCAGGGCTCCGCGCATGCCCTCGACTCTCTGGACGTTGGCGCTCGCCGCGTCGCGGCGCGCCATCGCCAGGGACCGCTCCTGCAGCAGCGTCTGGCGGGCGGCGGCGTCCAGCTCCAAAAGCGTGCCGATCAGCTCGACGAGCTCCTCGCCCGACAGCGCCTCGCCCAGCGCGCGGCGCGCCTGCTCGGCCTGGGCGCCCGCCTCCCCTGACGCGTCCTCGGGCACCTTGACGAGCGCCTGGATGCTCTCGAGGCGGCGTCGGGCCTCCCTGAAGTCGCCTTCGAGCGCTGACAGCTGCCCGGCAAGGTCGCGCTCGACGCGCCGGAAGGGTTCCGTGGCGAACAGGCGCCTGAAGACCTCCCCGCGCTGGTTCGAGTCGGTGAGGAGGAGCTCCCTGAAGGCGCCCTGCGCGATGAGGCAGATCTGCCTGAACTGCTGGCCCGTGACGCCCAGCAGCTCGATGACGGCGGCGTTTACCTCCGCCCCCCTGGTCAAAAGCGGCAGGCCGGGACGCTCGAGCTCCTGTCCCGGCCGCTGCGGCGCCATGCCCTCTCCCCTGAGCTTAGGCCGCAGGTAGGCGGGGTTGCGCCTGATGCGATAGCGCTGTCCGTGGTACGCGAAGGTCAGCTCGACGAAGGTGGGCGTCTGGGGCGCGGCAAAGTCGCTGCGCATGTCCCGCCCGTCCGTGGGACCCTCGGAGCTCTCCCCGAACAGGGCGAAGCACAAGGCGTCGAAGATGGTGGTCTTGCCCGCCCCGGTGTCGCCGCAGATCAGGTAGAGACCCTCCTGTCCCAGCTCGTCGAGGTTGAGCGTCGTCTCGCCCGCGTAGGGCCCGTAGGCGCTCATCGTCAGCTTGAGCGGTCGCATCACGCGTCACTCCCCTCGGGGCCCTGCGCCCGCGCGAGCGCCTCGCGCATCATCGCCCGCTGCTCGTCGCTGGGCGCGGTCCCGTTCTGGCTCGCGAAGAAGTCCTCAAAGAGCCCCAGCGGGTCCTTGACGCCAGGGTCTTCGGGCCTCGGCAGGTCGCCCGAAAACGCCCGGTCGGCGGGGTCGCCAAACGAGACGCCCATGAGGTTGGGATACACCCTCCGCAGCCGTTCGGGCGCGCCCAGGGGCACGTGTTCGTCCATGAGCGTCACGAACGCGTAGCACTGACGGTCTCGGTCGCTCAGGCCTCCCACGACGGCGGGGTCGCAGAGCTCCTCCAGGCGGCCCCGCAGCTCCCTCATGGGGTGCAGGGGCTCAAGCTCGACCAGCTCAAACGAGACCTCGCCCTTGGGGCCCAGGTCCACGAGGGGAACTGACTTGGGGTAGCGAATCTCTGACGGCGCGTACGGCAGGAGGCTCCCCGCATAGCGGACGACGTCCCTGCCCACCCTCTGCGGGCGGTGGACATGTCCCAAGGCCACGTAGTCAAAGTCGTCAAAGAGCGCCGCGTCCACGGCGTCGAGGTCGCCCAGGGAGAGCTCGGAGTCGCTGCGCAGGGTCTGTGACCCCCCGCTGACCACGAACTGATGGGCCACCAGGACGTTGCGCGCCGAAACGTCAATCCGACAGGTGGCGAGCACCACGGCCAGGGCCTGGTTGGGATCCTGGGAGATCTGCTCGTCCGCAAAGAAGGGGCGCACCCGCGTGGGAGTCAGGTACGGCATGAGCCAGAACGTGACGCCGCCGTGCTCGTCGTCAAGCGTGACGGCATCGAGCGACCCGCCGAACACGGGCGAGACGTGCACGCCCTGGCGACGCAGCAGCTCGCCCGCATAGGCCACGCGCTCGGCTGAGTCGTGGTTGCCGGCGACGCAGAGGCAGGCGAGGTCCCTCTCGACCAGTCCCGTGAGAAACCAGTCGACGAGCGCGACAGCCTCGGCCGACGGCTGGGCCTTGTCATAGAGGTCGCCCGCGATCACGACGGCGTCGACCTGTGTGGCGCACGCCAGGTCGAGCACCTGGGCAAGCGCGTGGCGTTGGTCATCCAGCAGCGAGAAGCCCGCCAGCTGCCGCCCTATGTGCAAGTCCGCAAGATGCAGGAACCTCATGGCACCTCCCACGGTCGTCCGTCCCTGCGTCCAGTCTAGCCGTGCGCCCGGACATCAATGCCCGGGGGTGCGCGACGATGACCTTGCACTGGCGGCGCGCTTGTTTCGTTTGTAGTCAGATGCGCCCTCCGCCGACGCGTCCGCGCCGCCCGACGATACAATGGGAGTGGTATGACGCAGCTTTCGAGCCTGGAGGTATCCGATGGCGACAGACGGCAGGATCCGGATGAGGACGCCCCTCGTCGAGATGGACGGCGACGAGATGACGCGCATCATCTGGCAGATGGTCAAGGACGACCTCATCCTCCCTTGCGTAGACCTCAAGACCGAATACTTCGATTTGGGCCTCTCTCACCGCGACGAGACGGACGACCAGGTGACCCGCGACGCCGCCGAGGCCACCAGGCGCCTGGGCGTGGCCGTCAAGTGCGCCACCATCACGCCCAACGCGCAGCGCGTCGAGGAGTACGGCCTCAAGCGCATGTGGAAGAGTCCCAACGGCACGATTCGCGGCCTGCTTGACGGCACCGTCTTTCGCACCCCCATCGTGGTCAGGGGCATCGAGCCCCAGGTGCGCTCCTGGCGCCGCCCCATCACCATCGCCCGCCACAGCTACGGCGACGTCTACCAGAACGCGGAGCTGCGCGTGGACGGCCCCGGCACGGCCGAGCTCGTCTTCACGGGCGACGACGGCACGCAGACGCGCCGGACCATCCACCGCTTTGAGGGGCCGGGCGTCATCCAGGGCATGCACAACCTCGACGCCTCCATCAGGAGCTTTGCCACAAGCTGCTTTGAGTATGCCCTCTCTGCCCGCCAGGACCTGTGGTTTGCCACGAAGGACACCATCAGCAAGACCTATGACCATCGCTTCAAGGACGTCTTTGGCGAAATCTTCGAGGACGGCTATCGCGAGCGGTTCGCCGCGGCGGGCATCGAGTACTTCTACACGCTCATCGACGACGCCGTCGCGCGCGTCATGCGCAGCGAGGGCGGCTTCGTCTGGGCCTGCAAGAACTACGACGGCGACGTGATGAGCGACATGCTCTCCTCGGCCTTTGGCTCCCTGGCCATGATGACCTCGGTATTGGCAAGCCCCCAGGGGCAGTTTGAGTTCGAGGCGGCCCACGGCACGGTGACGCGCCACTACTACCGTCATCTCAAGGGCGAGACGACCTCCACCAACTCGGTGGCGACGATCTTCGCCTGGTCGGGAGCCCTGCGCAAGCGCGGCGAGCTGGACGGGACGCCCGAGCTCACGGCCTTTGCCGACCGCCTGGAGCGCGCCACCATCGACACCATCGAGGGCGGCCAGATGACGGGGGACCTCGCGCGCATCACGTCGCTCCCAAACGTGCGGACGCTGGACACCGAGGGGTTCATCCTCGCCGTCGCAAAGCGTCTGCGCGCGTAGCAATCCACCCTTGCCGCGCGCCCTCGCGGCGCCGGTGGAGACGGGGGGATGCGTCCCTTGCCGAAGAGCGCCCGACCACGAGCCGTCAGAAGGACCCTGAGAGACACGCATGACCACACGACCGCAACGACGACCGATCCCCTGCGACGCCCGCACGACGGAGCTCGTGTGGCGCCACGGCGCCGACATCCTCACGTCCGCGGGGATGGAGGTCGAGCGCCGCTGCCTGCAGCACGGCTCGACGAGCGTCTACGCCCATTCCCTGGCCGTCACCTGCCTCTGCGTCAGCATGGCACGCGCGCTGCGCCTGCCCGTCCACGAGCGAGCGCTGGTGCGCGGGGCGCTGCTGCACGACTACTTCCTCTATGACTGGCATGAGCGCGACGCGTCCCATCGCCTGCACGGCTTTTGGCATCCCCGCCGCGCCTGCGCCAACGCGATGCGCGACTTTGGCCTGGAACCCCTCGCCAAGGACATGGTCCTTCGCCACATGTTTCCCCTCACGCCGCTGCCTCCCGCCCATCGGGAGGGGTGGCTCCTCTGCGTGGCTGACAAGTGCGTCGCCATGCGCGAGACCCTTGCCGGGCTCGCGGGGGCGCGCAGGTCCGCTCGCGACGGGTCCGCCCGTGCCTAGCGCGACCTCGCCCCTTCACGCGCTGGCCCTGCTCTGGCTGCTCTTTGTCGCCTACAGCTTCCTCGGCTGGGTCGTCGAGAGCGCCTACTGCTCCGTCTCGGCCCGGCGTCTTGTCAACCGAGGCTTTCTCAACGGCCCCTACATCCCCATCTATGGGGCGGGCGCCCTGATCGCCATCCTGCTGCTGGACGAGCTCCCGGACGACCTGCTCGTCTTTGTGGCCGGCGGCGCACTGAGCTGCGCGCTCGAATATGTGACCTCGGCCGTGATGGAGCGCATCTATCACGCCCGTTGGTGGGACTACTCCGACAAGCCCCTCAACCTGGACGGACGCGTCTGGGCAGGCGGATTTGTGGAGTTTGGCCTCTGCATGCTCATCGTCGTTCGAGTCCTGCAGCCCGTCGCCCTCTGTGCCCTGGGATCGCTGGGAGAGGGCGTGCTCCTGGCCCTCGTCGTCCTCACGGCGGGCGTCATGCTCGCCGACCTCGTGGTGACGCACCTGGGCATCACGAGGCTGCGCGGCAAGATGGACGACCTCAGGTCCGACGTCACCGAACGGCTCGCCCTGCTGCGCGAGGCGCTTCCCGACCGTCCGGAGCTGACGCTGGTGACCACCTGGGACGACCTCGTCTTTCGCCCGGTCCGCCGTCAGCTTGAGGCGCGGCTGCGCAACGGGGCCCGTCATCTGCGCGGGGCAAAAAGGGAGATCATGGGCGCGCTGGGCGAGCGGGGCGGCGTCGAGGGGCTGTCCCTGCCGCCCTCCCTGGACGAGGCGGCCCAACACTTCACCGCGCGCCTGAGCTCTCAGGAGCGGCGTCTGCTGAGGGCCTTTCCCCGCATGAGGCCAAGCCATTGGAAGGACTCGCTCGCAGAGCACGTGCGCCGCCTGCGTGACGCGCAGACGCCTCGCCCGCCGCGCTAGGCCTGCGTCGGCAGGTCTCGGAAGTGAAAGGCGCTCGCGCCTCGCGCGTAGTCGCCCACGACCTGGCCCGAGCCCCTGAGCTGATACTTGTAGGTCATGAGGCCCTCAAGCCCCACGGGCCCACGGGCATGGAGCTTGCCTGTGGAGATGCCCACCTCGGCACCGAAGCCGTAGCGGAAGCCGTCCGCGAAGCGAGTCGAGGCGTTGTGGTACACCCCCGCGGAATCCACCAGGCGAAGGAAGGTCTGCGCCGCGGCCTCGTCCTCGGTGATGATGGCGTCGGTGTGATGGGACCCATGCCGGTTGATGTGGTCAATGGCCTCCCCCAGGGAGTCCACGACCCTGATCGACAGCCTGAGGGCCAGGTATTCCCGGTCCCAGTCGGCCTCGGTCGCCGCGCCGCAGTCGATGATCTTGCGGGTGCGCTCGTCGCCCAAGAGCTCGACGCCCTCGCGGTCGAAGGCCTCCTTGAGGACGGGCAGGGCGCGCTCGGCGACGTCCTGATGGATGAGGAGCGTCTCGACGGCGTTGCAGGCGGCCGCGTACTGCACCTTGGCGTCCACGCAGATGGGCACCGCCTTGCCGAGGTCTGCGGCGGCGTCCACGTAGACGTGGCAGATGCCGTCGGAGTGGCCCATGACGGGAATTCTGGTGTTTTCCATGATGTGGCGGACAAACGCGTTGGACCCCCGAGGAATGAGCAGGTCAACGAGGCCGACGCAGCCCAACAGCTCGTCAACCTGCGCGTGCGACTCCGCCAGGGCGAGGCAGTGCTCGGGAAGGCCCGCCGCCACGGCGGCCTCATGGATGAGCGCAAAGAGGGCACGGTTGGAGCGGGCCGTCTCGGATCCTCCCTTGAGGATGGCGACGTTGCCGCTCTTGATGCAGAGGGCGGAGATCTGCACGAGCGCGTCGGGGCGCGCCTCGAACATGACGCCGATGACGCCGATGGGAACGCTCACGCGCCTGAGCTCGAGGCCGGCGTCCAGCTCGCGGTCAAGGAGCACCCTGCCCACGGGGTCCGGCAGGCCGAGCAGGCCGTCGATGCCGGCACAGACGTCCGCGAGCTTGTGCTCGTCAAAGCGCAGGCGCAAAACGACCGCAGGGTCCATCCCCTGACGCTCGGCGGCAACGAGGTCCTCGGCGTTGGCCGCGAAGATCTCGTCCTTGCGGGCGAGCAATGCGGCCTTGACGCGCCTGAGGGCGTCGTTCCTTTGGGAGGCGGACGTCGCCGCCATCTGCGGTCCCTCGAGCTTCATCCGCTGGACGCGCTGCCTGATGCCTTCCCTCGTCATGGTTGCCCTCCTCGTCGTGCCCGCCGGCCCGCCGCGGCGGGCATGCCCGCGGCGGCGTCGGCGCGACTGTCATATGCTGTGGTGATGGTACCCAACCGGGGCGTCCCGCGTGCGAGAGGCATGGCGAGGGCCCTGCTCCCGCCGCACGACCGGCGTGGTCGCTACGGCGAGGAAAAGCATCGTACAATAGGTGCGTCCCTCTCGCCCCGCTTTTTGACCCCGCTGGCCAGGAAGCCCATCCCAGGAGACCGTCATGACCAGCACGCCCCTTGACCTGTCCCGCCCCGACGGCATCACCGACGAGCAGCGCGAGATGCTGCGCAGGCACTACCTCGCCTATGCCAAGGCGGAGAGCGAGCAGGGCCGGTGCCTGAGCGCCGACCTCGCCCGCATCTACGCCGCCGTGGACGAGCTCTGCGCCTCGGGGTCGCTCAGCACGCTCGTGAGCGCCCTGCACACCAGCGCCCACGTGGTGCTGTTCTGCACGGACTCCTCGACGCTGGCGCTGCGGGAGTTCCGGCTGGCCATGCTCTCGGAGGGCACGTTCGTCCGCGTCGTCAGCGAGAGCGCCTCGGACACCAACGGCATCGCGGCCCTGAGCAAGAGCGACCTGCTCATCGTCGTGACGACCTCCAACGGCTTCGCCCATCGCCAGCGGGCGAACATCGAGCGCAGCGAGGCCTACAAGGTCATCCTCACGGCCAACGACGACCCCAAGCTGCACGCCGGCTTCGACCGGGTCCTGTCGATCGGCCAGGGTGCCGAGGAGGGCAGCCCCATGCACCGCATCTATGCCACCTATGGGGTCACGTACTTCTTTGATCGGCTCTACACGCTCTACGCGCGCGCCTACGACCCCGCGCTCTAGGTCCGCACCCTGGCTTACGCGCCATCGGCCCGCACGGGCGCGATGGGCGGCGGGCGTCTTTCCCTATCTGGGGTCGCCCTCAATCTGGGCGAGAGCCGCGTCGGCTTGCCGGCGGGCCTCCTTGGCGTCCTCGAGGGCCCGAATGCCGTCTTGGACGCGCTGGGCCGCCTCGTCCTTGAGGTGCACCGCCTCCTGCGCGCGGGAGCGCGCCTCGCCGCAGATCCATTCGGCGTCCGAGAGCCCCTTCGCCGCCGCGTCGGCCTTGGCCTGGGCGGCGTTACCCCGGGCGATGGCGTCGTCCAGGAGGGCCTGGACGCGGTCCCTCTCGACCCAGGCGTCCGTCGCGAACTTGGCGAGCTTCGCGGCGCTGTCCTGCCGGTCGAGCACCACCTGCTCCTCGCGCTTCTGACGGTCGGCGCACTCCTTGGCGTCCCGCTTTGCCTTCGTGAGCGCCCGTCTCGCCTCCGCGAGCTCCTCCCCGCGCGTCTCGACGACCATGGCCGCGTGAGCCGCCTCGCTGCGCGCCCGAGAGGCCCGCGCCACGAGCGCGCGCCTGGTGAGACCGTCCTTCTCGAGAAGACAGGGAAGCAGCTGAGACAGCTCCTCGCGCCACCAATACCAGTCATGGGACACGTCATAGCCCCAGTACTCAAAGGTCGCGGCGACGCCCTTGGACGTCAGCAGCTCCTCGAGCTCCCGTTGGGTGTCCAGGCCCGTCTCGCTGGGCTCCTGCCCGCACACGAAGGCAAGGGGCAGCTCCCGCAACAGGCGCGTCACCTTCTTGCGCGGCGTGAGTCCCGCCACGATGTCAAGGGGCGAGAGCAGGCGCCAGTCCTCGTCAAGCTCCTGCCCCAGCAGGCGGCTCACGTCGTAGGTGCCCGAGAGGGCGACGAGGCCCGAGAAGTCCTGGGGACGCCTGAGCACCGCGAGCGTCGCGTTGAGGGCGCCGATGCCGACGCCGGCGGCGATGGGGGGCGTCGGGGCCTTTTCGCCCGAGAGAGAGGCGAGGACGGCAGGAAGGTCCCTCTCGACGAAGGAGAGAAACGCCTGGACGTTCTCGAGCCGGTACGACCCCACGGCGCCCCGCGCATGCCAGGCCTCGTCATCCAGGGAGTCAACGCAGACCAACTGGACGAGGCCCTCGTCCACAGGCCCTGAGAGGGCGTCCACGAGCCCGTTGTTCTCCCAGCTCAGACAGGAGGAGTCGCCCTCGGGAAACGCGAGCACCTGTCGACCGGAGCGGCCGTAGATGACGACGTCAAGATCCCGGTTCGCGGCGGTGGCATGAAGGGTGAGTTCCCGGACGTCCATAGGTCCTCCTCGTGACCGACATGCGGCAGATGCGAATCCCGTCCCATCCGGAATCCTCATGGCAGGCATCGGCCGCTCGTCTCACATTGTACGCGCTTCGGGCAAGATGCCGGGCACCCCGCGCCCTCTCAGACGAGCTTGCCCTGGCAGTGATCGACCATGTGCTGGACCATCTGTGCCGTCCAGCCCGAGAAGTCGCGGGTGCGATGCCTGAGCTCGCCGTCCTCAAGCTCGTCGAAGGAAAGCTTCACCTTGGCATAGCGCGTAACCTTGGACACCTCGTCGCGCGTGAGGCAGCCCTCCTCGACGCGCTGGGCGCCCAGGCCCATCATGACCCGGGGGTTATAGAGCACGTGGGCGACCTTGTCGTCGTCGAGGTAGACCGCGACCTGCTTGGTCACGCCGATCTGGTTGGCCGCCAGGCAGGCGCCGTCCTCGATGGAGGAGAGAGTGTCGATGAGGTCCTGGGCGACTGCGGCGTCCTGGGCCGTCGCCCGCTCGCAGCGGGCGGTGAGCGTGGTCTCGTCCTTGACAAGGTCCTGTATCACGAGTCTTCCTTTCGGGCCGTGCGCACGCGAGACTCCCTGCCGGTGCGCGGGACGTCGTGGCTAGTGTAGTACAAGCGCCGTCGCGCGAGCGATTCGAGCGGTCGACATCAGGTGCGGCCGCCACGCGAGGTGGCAAAGCGCGCGCGTGACGGCCGTCAGACGCCGGTCACGTCGTCCGCGGCCACGAGGCAGCCGTCCAGGTCCTTGATGAGCGCGTCGTGGTCCATGCCCCGCCCGATGAAGCACAGGCGCGTCATGCGGTCGCCCAACACGGGGTCCCAGTCCTTGAGCACGTCGGGATTGGCCTGGAGAAGCGCGTCGAGCTCGTCGGCGGGGGCGGAGGCCATGAAGAGGCCCCCCTCGGTGAGGCTCGCCTGACGGCCCGCCTTCTCAAAGACGTAGCACATGTCGGGGTCCTGGGCGGCCCAGAGCATCCCCTTGACCCGGATGACGGCGGGCGACCAGCTCCTTACGACACCGTCAAACAGGTCGGAGTCAAAGGGGCGGCGTCGCTCGTACATGAAGGTCGAGATGCCGTACTCCAGGACCTCGGGGCTCTCGTGCTCCTCGGGATGCATCATGGCGTCCTGCCACGCCTGCGAGCGATAGGCGGCATCAAAGTCAAAGCGCCCCGTGTTCAGAAGCTCGCCCACGGGCACGTCCCCCCGCTCGGCCTCGACGATGACCGCGTCCTTCTGCAGGCTGCGGACAAGGGTCCTGAGCTCGGCGAGCTGGTCGGGACTCACGAGGTCGGCCTTGTTGAGGACGACGGTGGAGCAGAACTCGATCTGCTGGATGAGGAGGCTCTCGACGTCGTCCTCGGAAACGTCCTCGGCAAGCAGGGCGACGCCGCCGTCAAACTCCTCGAACATGCGGGCGGCGTCGACGACGGCGACGATGTTGTCCAGGGCCAGAGGGGCGCCCTCGCTGGCACCCTGCTTGCAGAAGGCGCTGATCGTATAGGCAATGGGTATGGGCTCGCAGACGCCCGACGCCTCGATGAAGACGTAGTCAAAGATGCCGGCGTCGGCGATGGCGCGCAGCTGGCGGGCCAGATCGTCGGAGAGCGTGCAGCAGATGCAGCCGTTGGTCAGCGGGATGAGGTCGTCCGTCTCGGAGAGGCCCCCGTCGGCGATGAGGCTGGCGTCCACGTTGACCTCGCCGATGTCGTTGACGATGACGGCGGCGCGGATGCCCTCGTCGTTCTGGAGCAGATGGTTGAGAAGGGTCGTCTTGCCGGCACCGAGGTAGCCCGTGAGCAGGATGACCTTGACGGCGTGCGTCTGTGGCATGTGGTTCCTCCAGGATGGCGCGAAGGGTGGCTCGGATGACTGTCTGATGCATTGTAGCCCCGGCCAAAAGGCCCCCTGCCGCAAATCGCGCGTTCGCCCGGCTCGCCACAGGGCACGCAGAAAGGCCGCGTCGGGGGCGAGCGGGACGACAGGGGGAACGGTCAGCTCACCACGAAGCGCACGGAGTCCAGATGAGGGGCATGTATCCTGATGAGAGCCTCCATCTGGGTCTTGAGCCCCGCAGGCACGTCCTCGTGCGTCGTGACCGTGGCCACGGTCCTCTCCGTGACCGCCTTTGACCCGGGCGCGGACTCCCTCTCGACGCCCACCCGATAGCTGACGAGGTCGGGACAGATCACGGACAGCTCCCGCGTCGTCACGCCCACGCCAAACTGGTCCGTCTTCTGGAACACCGACCCGTCGTTCTGTGTCATCGTGTCCCGCACGACGTTGGAGCTCACGAAGACGGCGGGCACGGCAAGGAGCAGGGTCGCGACGGCAAGACGGGCCTTCATGCGGCGAGATCGCCGCGTCGCCTCATGGCTCTCCTCCGCGGTCACCACGCCGTCGCCGTTGAGGTCCCTGAGCAGGGGAACGCGCAGCAGCACCAGGACGACCTCCGCCGCGAGCGAGATGAACACCACGTTGATGACGAACTCGTAGAGCGCCGGCAAAAACGTCACGAGGTCGCGCGCGGCGATGCCGTAGCCCGCGGCGCACAGCGGCGGCATGAGCGCCGTCGCCACGGCCACGCCAGCGATGAGCGTGGCGGGCTCCTGCCTCCTGGAGTTGCCCAGGCCTCCCGCGAAGCCGCCGGCGAGGGCCACGAGGATGTCCCAGACCGTGGGGCTCGAGTTTGCCACGAGTTCGTTGGTCTGGTTGGAGAGCGGCGAGACGACAAAGTAGAGGGCCGAGGTCGCCAGACAGATGACAACCTGGACCATCAGGCCCAGGATCGCGTCGCGCAGCAGCCGGCGGTCCATCGTCGCCACGGAGTACGAGATAGCGAGCACCGAGCCCATGAGCGGGCAGATGAGCATGGCCCCGATGACGGCCTCGGTGGAGTCGGTGTTGAGGCCGACCGACGCGATGAGCATGGCGACGATGAGGATGCACAGGTGCGGGCCGTCCAGGCGAGAGCCGCTGACGAAGCGCTCGCGGATGGTGTCAAAGCTCGCCCTGCCCTTGCGCACGTCATCAAAGAGGCCTCTGAGCGCTCGTCCAAGGGGACCCAACGCGCCGGGTCGTGCCCGTGCGCCCTCCGAACCAGACATGTGCCTCCGCCCCATGCTCGACCAACCGGACAGACCCATTCTAGCCGAGTGACGCCCCACGATGCCGCCTACGTGCTACAGTGGGGACAAGAACGCGCTGTGACTGACGGAGCTTCGTGGGACACCACGGTGGAGCAGCGCAGACATGACCTGCCGACCGTCTGGGCACGCATCCCTCGCCAGAGGGGGGCGTGCCTTCTGCGTCAGGGCCAGAGGGCATACGACCAAGGAAAGGACGGCACCGTGCAGGACCTGTGCAAGCTCTTGAGGGGCAACCCCTATCCCGGACGCGGCATCGTGGTGGGTAGGGGATGCGCCTACTACTGGATCATGGGGCGCAGCGCCAACAGCCGCAACCGCGTCTTCACCCTCACCGAGGACGGCATCCGCACCGAGGCGCATGACCCCGGCAAGATGGAGGACCCCAGCCTCATCATCTATCACCCCGTCCGGCGCATGGGCGGCGACCTCGTCGTCACCAACGGCGACCAGACGGACACCATCGTCCAGGCGGGCGACCTCTGGGCCGGATGCCGGACGCGCACGTACGAGCCGGACGCCCCCAACTTCACCCCGCGCATCAGCGCCGTCATCCACGAGGACGGCGGCTTCGAACTCGCCATCCTCAAGCGCGACCCCGCCTCGGCCTCAGGGCGTTGCCTACGTGAGCTCTTTTTCTATGAGGCGGCCGACGAGGGCGTGGGCTACTTCGTCAGCACGTATCAGACGGACGGTGACCCGCTGCCGAGCTTTGCCGGCGAGCCCGTGGCCGTGACGCTTCCCTCCCCCGACGAGCTCTGGGACGCCCTCGACAAGGACAACAAGGTCTCGCTCTACGCCAACGTTAGGGGCACGGTGACGCTCTACAACAAGAACCTCGGCGACTAGCGGCCCGGCTGCGCGGGACACGTCCGCGCAGCGGCCCCGGCCGCCTCGTGCCAAGTCAGCCACCACGCATCAAGGAGAGACGCACCATGAACGAGCTCGAGCTCAAGTACGGCTGCAACCCCAACCAGAAGCCCTCCCGCATCTTCATGAGGGACGGGTCCGACCTGCCCGTGACGGTGCTTTCCGGCCGGCCCGGCTACATCAACTTCCTGGACGCCCTCAACTCCTGGCAGCTCGTGCGGGAGCTCAGCGAGGTCACCGGCCTTCCGGCCGCGGCGTCGTTCAAGCACGTCTCGCCCGCCGGCGCCGCCGTGGGCACGCCCCTCTCGGACGTGGAGCGCCAGGTCTACTTCGTGGACGACGAGGGCGAGCTCTCGCCCATCGCCTGCGCCTACATCCGCGCGCGCGGCGCCGACCGCATGAGCTCCTACGGCGACTGGGCCGCCCTTTCCGACACCTGCGACGCCCGCACGGCCCGCTACCTCAGGCACGAGGTCTCGGACGGCGTCATCGCGCCCGCCTACACGGACGAGGCGCTCCAGATCCTGCGCGCCAAGAAGAGCGGGCGCTACAACGTCGTCCAGATCGACCCCTCCTACCGCTGCGCGCCCGTCGAGCAGAAGGACGTCTTTGGCATCACCTTCGAGCAGGGTCACAACGACTTTCGCATCGACCGCGAGCTGCTTGGCAACGTCGTGTCCGCCTCGAAGGACCTGCCGGAGGCCGCCAAGGTTGACATGATCGTCTCGCTCGTCACGCTCAAGTACACGCAGTCAAACTCAGTCTGCTATGTCAAGGACGGCCAGGCCATCGGCGTGGGGGCGGGCCAGCAGAGTCGCATCCACTGCACACGCCTGGCCGGCGACAAGGCGGACACCTGGTGGCTGCGCCGACACCCCAAGGTGCTGGGCCTGCGCTTTGTGGAGGACATCCGCCGCGCCAACCGCGACAACGCCATTGACGTGTACATCTCGGACGAGCACGATGACGTGCTGGCCGACGGCGAGTGGCAGAAGTGGTTTGCCCAAAGGCCCGAACCCCTCACCCGTGAGGAGAAGGCCGCCTGGGTCGCCACGCAGACGGGCGTGACCCTGGGATCCGACGCGTTCTTTCCCTTTGGCGACAACGTCGAGCGCGCCCACAAGAGCGGCGTGAGCTACATCGTGGAGCCCGGCGGCTCCATCCGCGACGACAACGTGATCGAGACGGCCGACAAGCACGGCATCGTTCTGTGCTTCACGGGCATGCGGCTCTTCCATCACTAGGGCGCAGGAGCTAGGGCGCAGGGAGGACGGCGCGCCAGACGTCACCCCAGGGCGCCGCGCGACATCCGCCTGTGCCATACTGCCATCGGAGGACGCCCGTCAGAGAACACCGGCAAAGGAGCGACGTGCCCACGAGCGCCACAACACGACAAAGACAGATTCGCCTCGTCTGCGGCCTGGGAAACCCCGGGCCGCAGTACGAGCATACCCGTCACAACGTTGGGTTCGCCACGATTGACGTGCTGGCCGGGCGCTCGGGCGTCACGTTCTGGAAGAGCGAGTCGGGCTGCCTCACCTGCCGCGTCACCGTGACGGCCGCAGATGGCGCCGCGCGCGAGGTGGTGCTCGCCAAGCCCCAGGACTACATGAACACGAGCGGCGGCCCCCTCTCAAAGCTCATGCGCCAGCTGAGAGTCGCGCCCCAGGAGCTGCTCGTCGTCCATGACGAGGTCGACCTTGCCGCAGGGGAGCTGCGCGTCAAGCTCGGCGGCGGTCTCAACGCCCACAACGGCCTGCGCTCCATTGCCGACAAGCTGGGAACGCGCGACTTTGCGCGCCTGCAAGTGGGCATAGGGCGCCCGCCCGGGCGCATGCAGGTGGCCGACTACGTGCTGCGCCAGCTCAAGGGAGGCCTTCGCGACGAGCTTTGCCTCAGCTGCGAGGACGCCGCGAGCCTGTGCGAGCGCTGCCTGACGCAGGGCGTCGAGGCGACGCGGTCATGAGGGACTCCAGCCGTTGCATGCCGACAGGTCGTTGACGTCGGCGACGCGCAACATGGGTGGGGGCCGCAGCGCGCGCCGTGCGGGCCGTCTCCCCTGGGCTTGGGCGCCGCGGCGTGCCGCACCTATACGTTTGAGGGCAGCGTCGCCACGCACCTATAGGTTTGAGAGGCCGGAGGAGACAGACCTATAGGTTTGAGGAATCGTCGCGGCGTTTGCCCAGGTAGGAATTCTCCTTTTTCCTCAAGCCTATAGCTCTGCACGGGAGAGGCCCTCAAACCTATAGGAATCCGGGCGCGAAACCCTCAAACCTATTGGAATCCGCGCGTGTCGTCCGCAAACCTATAGGAACCGGTAGGAACCGGCGCGCGGGACCCGCAAACCTATAGGAACCCGCGCGTGTCATCCGCGAGCCTATAGGAACCGGTAGAAACCCGTTCGCGGGGCCCTCAAACCTATGGGAATGCCCCTCCGGCGCCAGGCCGGAGACCCCCGCCGCAGGCCCGGG
>NZ_KV806944.1:110091-225247 GCF_001811895.1 Olsenella sp. HMSC062G07 | reverse complement strand
GCCTCCCCATCCGTCGCCGCCGGGCGCAGGCGACGCCCCGGCAGGTGGCGGCTAGTCGTACGTGCCCCCCATGCCGCCCGCATCCTCGCCGTCCGGCGAGGGCGTCTCGGGCGAGGGCGCGGAGGCTCCCCTTCTTGCCGCCGCCCGCTGCTCGTCCTTGCGGGCGCTCGCCGCGGCGATAAGGCCGATGAGGGAGCCGCCGACCACGGCCACCAGCACGGTGCCTACCAGGATGATCACAATCATGAGCGGGAGCTTAGTCCAGTCCATAGATGCCCCTCTCGACGTCTCGCGACCTCATGTGCCTGACATCATACCAGCGCAAGATGGCTCCCATCCACGAGCGCACCCTGCTCGACGAGGGCGCGGATTGTCTCGTTGGGATTGAGCTGCCCGCCCCGCACGGGCAGCTCATCCAGGTACATGAGGTCGACGTCGTCGGAGGCCTCGTAGAGCGCCGACTCCGTCGTGGCGAGTATGCCCGACATAAGCCGGGCCGCCGCCTCCACCGTCAGGCACAGCGGCACGCGAAACTCATAGCTCCTGCCGGTGGCGGGGAGCGTCACCGAAAGCAGGACCTTGTCAGTCATCGTCTCTTGCCTCGGTCTTCTGGCTTGCCTCAACCTTCTGACGGCCGGCCTCCTCGGCATCGTCCTTGGCCTTTGAGAACGACTCCTGCGTCGCCTCGAGGGCGGCGACCCAGTGCTCCTCGAGGACGCCCTGAAGGCCCACGAAGACCACCCCGTCAATGGAGTCGCGGTCAAACAGCACGTCGTCACCGGGATTGAGGAAGCCGGTGGGGTGGTTGAGACCCACGTACTCCCACAGGCGTCCCGTCTCGACGTCCTGCTGCATGTAGCCGGCAATCACCACCAGCTCCTCCTTGCCGTCCACATGCACGACGGAGCCGATGGGCAGCCACTGGTTGGTCGTAAGCATAGGTCGCTCTCCCCTATTCGTCGCTGGCGCTCAGGTAGTTTGAATACGCCTCACTGTAGGATGCCTGGTAGCTGCTGGCCCAGCCGTTGAAGTAGCTGACGTTGCCATTGGCCGTGTTAAGCTGGGCCGTCACCTCGGCGATTCGCTGCTCGAGACGGGATATCACGTCGTCGATGGCCCCGTTTGCGTCTTGGATCTGCCCCGCGTTTGACTTGGCGATGTCCTTCGCCGCCTCGGTGCAGGAGCTGCACTCGAGCGCCGAGGCCGCCATGGAGCCAAGGCTTCCCAGGGCGCGTATGACGTCGTCGTTGGACGGGCCCAGCTTTCCGCAGGCGGCCTTCACGCGCCGTGCGATGGCCAGCTGCTCCTTGAGCTCCTTGAGCTGGGACGAGAGAGCCGCGGCCTTCTGGGACCACTGGCTGGCGTTCGTCTGGCACCAGTCAACCTTGCCGCGATAGTAGGTTGCCTGGCTGCGCCAGTATTCCTTGCTCATCGATCACATCCTCCCTCGCCGTGGGGTGACCCCCTCAGGCGGGCTCGCTTTCGGTTTCTGGGTACGGGGGCACCGACGACAGGGCGTCAAGCAGGCTGTCGGACGTATAGAAGTCAATGGAGAGGAACGCTACCTCCT
This sequence comes from Olsenella sp. HMSC062G07, assembly GCF_001811895.1. Classification (NCBI taxonomy): domain Bacteria; kingdom Bacillati; phylum Actinomycetota; class Coriobacteriia; order Coriobacteriales; family Atopobiaceae; genus Olsenella; species Olsenella sp. HMSC062G07. The sequence goes on along the minus strand of NZ_KV806944.1, from coordinate 223,677 downwards.
TGGCCCACTTGACATAATCGGCTCCCCAGCGGTCGGGAACGCCCGCATGGCCGGCGCTGCAGTCCGAGAATATGCCGCCGATGGAGGGCACGACGAACGCCCACCTGAGGCGTCGTGGGCCAGATGCGCAGGGGACATATTTCCAGGGATATTCAGGACCATATTCGCAGCCCACAGTCTGATCAACGTAGAGCTCGCCAAACTTCGAGAACAGACCGAACTTTCCGCCAAACTCCAGCAGAGGCTCCGCCTCGACGCCACGGCGCTCGGCGTAGGCGCGTATGTATTCCTTGTCGTTGCGGAGGAAGGCGCTGGCGATGTCCTCCCCCTTCGGCTCGACGAAGGTGGCATGCCAGTCGCGGGCGGCCGGGTAGAACGGATAGCGCTCCTTGTCAAAGATGCGGCGGAAGGTGCCGTCCCAGCCCTTTTTCTCGCGGGGGAAGGGCGTCAGATGAAAGATCTTTCCTGCCGACCTCACGATGCCGCTGGCGGAGTCCCCCGCAAGCACGACGCCCCTCGTGCGGCTGTCGCCCTTGCGGGCATTGGAGATGGCAACGCCCAGGCTTCCTAGCGGGGCCAGGGCAGCCGCCAGCTCGGGGTTGGGGTTACCTTCGGCGTCCACCCAGCCGGAGGGCTGGAGGCGGTTCACGAGATCGCGCTTCCACAGGTCCTCGTAGGGTTTGAGCTCCAGCACCTCCTCAAGCACCATCCCAAGTCCCGCTTTTATGACCAGGGTGGTGTCGAGGCCCCCGAGAAGCACGAACAGGTCCCTTCCCGAGAAGGGCAGCTCCTCGAGGGTGAGGGCCCCCAGGTCAACCGAACGCTTCTTGAACAATGACATGTACTGTCCTCTCTTGACCGAAATCCTTGGGGGGAGCCCATGCGACCTTTCTTGGCCCCGCCCGACCTGGCCTAGCGGCCTTTGAAGAACTTCCCGATGGCACGCATGCCCTGGGCCACCTTGTTGGTCACCTTCTGCTGCAGGCCGCTCGACTGGAACCAGTCCGCAGCCTTGCCCAGAGCCCAGTCCGCGCCCGCGCCGACAGCGATGCCCACGGCCGTTCCCACCGGACCGCCAAAGCAGGTGCCCACGATGGCACCGACGGCCTTGCCTGTGCCAAACTTCAGGGCGCCCTTCGTGCCCTCGACCATGGCGGCGGCAGTCTTCTGCGTGCGATCGCCCGCCGTCGTCTCGAACGCCTTCTTGGAGTTGGCAAAGATGTCATACACCGAGATCGCGTCGCCGACGACACCCACGGCCCGGGCGGCTCCGGAGGCAAACTTGCCTGCGCGTGCGAGCTTCGAGAGCTTGGACCCGGAGCCCGCGATCGCCTCGGCGGCCTCGTCACCCTTTGAGAACGCCGAGCGCATGGTGCCCCAGGCCTCCTTGGCCTGGCCAAAGAGGTTGACGTCGCCGACGAACTTCTCGCCGATCTGCTTCCAGTACCCTTTTTTGTGCTTGCCTATCGCCCACACCAGGGCAGCCTCCAAGCCGGCGCCCCTCGCCAGGCTGTCATCGGCGCGCAGGGCGCTCATTCCGTAGCGACTTATGAGCCTCCAGAGCGCGGTGCTGGGCTTGGCAACGATGCCCAGGCCGTACTTGCCATACTCCTTGATGGCCTTGAGCGCGTACTTGAGGGGAAGCTTGTGCCCGCCGACCTTTGGCTCGGTGGTGAGCTCCTTGATGCTGTCGAGAAATGACTTGAGCCTGCCCTCCCCCGAGGCATCCCATTCCGCCACCAGGGTCTTGTGTACCTTTTTCACCATGTCGTTCGTGATGAAGGCGTCGCCCTTCAGCGAGGACGAGTACGTTGACTCAAACTTGTTCGCGCCTGTGGCCAGCGTCACCCACGTCTGCCGCACATGGGACAGCTGCTCCTTCTCCTTTATGACGCTCGAGTGAATCTGGGAGAGGGCGCCGGGGACGCCCCCCTGGTCCTTGAGCCCGCTGAGCGCGTCCTGGGCGCTTCGCACCTTCGAGTTGAGCTCGTCCAGGCTGCTCGTCGCCCGCGTGCAGAGGGTTTCCACATGCGCGTCGGGGTTGACGCAGACGAAGTCGCCATTGGGGCAGGACCCGCCCAGCGTCGTCAGAAAGGTGTCACGTTGCTGCCGCACCGACGCCGCATCGGGCACGAGCGAGGAAAACGTGGTCCTGACCTGGCTCATCGCCTCGTAGAAGATGCGCGCCTGAGACTCGATGACGATGCTCGCCTTGGACTCGCCCTGCGCCCACGCGCCCTTCTGGACGCTGACGAAGGACGCGTTGGCCGCCTTCGTCTTGCTGATGGCCCCCGAAAGTCCCGTGCACATGCTCTTGATCTTGGTGTTTGCGGTCTGCAGGTCGGAGTACCTGTACTTGAGCACCTTCGCTCACCCTCTCTCTGTCATCGTTGCCTGAGCACCCTTATGAGGCGCCTACCTGGAAGAATGCGCCGCAATGGAGAGCTGTCGGGCACTGTTGGCGTCCGTTGCCACCATGTACTCCGTCCCCTGCTTGATGGCGCCCGAATGATCGAAGACCTCGTCGCCGAGGGTCTCAACCTGCTGCGTCGCGACCGTCAGCGTGTCCTTGAAGGCGGTGGCCGCCTTTCCCTCCCAGGACGAGAGAGTTGACTTCAGCTTCTGTGCCGCGTCCTTGATGGTGCAGTAGTCCTTGGCGACGCCGTCGTACTGCGACGCCGTCCTGATTGCCTGGTCCCTGTTGTACACGATCGTGGTTCCCATGAGGCCTCCCTCATCGTCATTGGTCGCTACGAGCGATCCTCGCCCCGACTCTCCTTGCGCTGCCGCCGGTACTCGCCCTCCTGCTCGGCGAGGAAGGACTGAAACGCCATCGTCTCGTCGTTGAAGTAGCCAAGATGCAGGAGGCTCTCGATCATGTCGCCGTCAAAGAAGTAGTCGCTGGCGACGTCGCGCCGTCCCTCGGGATAGGGGTAGCCCATGTAGTCCCAGAGCCGGCCCGAGTTGCCGTCGCGGGCCATGACGGCCGCCACCATGAGCGGTCGCTCGCCGCCCTTGAGCTCCACGACGGAGCCAATCGGCAGGTATGTCGTGCCGATGCCCAAGTCGTCACCAGTGAATTCCCGTTGCTCCTCCGTCACCGTATCCCCGTCCTTCCCTGGCGGCCAGGCGCCATGTCTCGTCCGATGCCTTCCTCGACAATAGAGAGCGCCTCGTCGGCGACGAGAAAGCGCTCGCCCACGTCCACGTGCGCGCAGCTGCCACGTGCCAGCCGCTCGCCGCGGACGAAGACCCCGTTGAGCGACCCGAGGTCGCGAATGGAGAAGCCGCCGCCATCGCGCTCGACGAGGGCGTGGCTGCGGCTGACGTTGGTGTTGTCCGCCAGGACGACGTCCGCAGAGGCCGAGCGGCCGATGACCTTGGGTGTCGTTAGGTCAAGCTCGAGGTTCACGTCCCCGCGCTCGCGCATGACCCGTATCCGCCCGTCAGGCCGGACGGAGGCGTAGCGGGAGGCAAGCGAGCCGTCTCCCCGTCCCAGGATGACCGTCTGATGGCGTGCGGCAGGGCGCTGGGACGAGACGGGCGCAGGGGACGGCGCCTGAGGCGCGGCAGGGGGCGGATCGACCTGCTCTTGCGTCTTGGCGGCGACGGGGACGTCTTCCTCCGTGGCCGCGGCGGCCTGTGACGCCACGGCGCCCCCACAATCCGCTATTTCCTCTTCCTCCCTGGCCGCGGCGGACTCCCGGGTGCGCACGCGCTCGACGCAGGTGGGCGAGACGCCCGCGATCGCGTCTGCCGCCTGGGTGGAGAGGTCCTGGGACGCCATGACCTCCGAGGCGGACGCACGACGGGAGAGAAGGCCCACCATGTCAAAGGCTGCGGCAGACCCACCCGTCCTCACGCCTCCCCGGATCCGAGGCATGGCCGCCCCTGCGCGGGCGACCCCCTCCTGCACGGCGTCGGACCCCAGCGTCACGCCGAACTCGCCCTTCAAAAACTCGCGAAGCGCGTCGAGGGAGAGCACCGAGGTCCGTCTCACGAAGTCGTCCAGGGCGCGCTGGTGACGGCAGTCGGCCTCGTCCGCAAACGAGACGCTCGCCGGACGCGCCAGATGGCTCAGGAGGGCGCGCGGGGAGCTCTCGGCGCGTGCGGGCGCCCCCGCCAAGGGAACGAAGGCAAACCTGAGGGCCCCTCCCTCGGCGACGTACACGCGATCGGGATCGAGGCACACCGCGTTTGCCGAGAAGCGCTTGGCGGTGCAGAGGTCGAGCGCGTCGTACACGCAGCGCAGCATGCACAGGAACTGCTCTTTCGTGAGCCTTGCCCCCAGGTAGGCTTTGAGCCGGGCCAGGCCCGTCACGTCATAGTAGAAGCGCGGCACCTTGGCGGCCGGGTCGTACGCAAAGGGCAGGAAGACGTCGGCCTCGCGTCGCTTGAGCCACTCGGCCTGGGCATACTCGAGGCTCTCTCGCTTGTCCGCCACCACCTGAAGCGTGCGCGAGGCGCTTCGGCGGTCCCTGTGCTCCGAGAACCTCATTGGGCGTCACGCCCCCTCTCGGCGGCCGCCGACACGAGGCGCACGGCCGTGACTTCGCCGCGCACGGCAAGGAAGCCGTCGTCCTGGGCGGTGGGCTCGCGGTACTCCGGCAGCAGGCGCGGGTAGTGGAAGGTTGACTGGTCGGAAAACCCGCTGCCCACCCAGATGCCGTTTCCGTAGGCCGTGAGCGCCTTGTACCACTCGTCGTACACCGACTTGCTGCGCCAGGCCTCCGTGGCGGCGACGATGCCCATGCCGCTCTTGCCGTGGCTCTTTATGAGATAGGCCTTGAACGGGTCCGCCACCTCGGCGGGCAGCGAGGCCATCGTCTCGATGACGCTCGTGAACACGAGCACGCCCACCGGCTCGTAGCCAGACAGCACGCCCAGCAGGCGGGCCCGCGCGTCATCGGCGCCCTGGGCGACGCAGGGGTCGTCAAGCTGCCCCAGATACGACTCGCTGTCCACGAAGAGGTAGCTCACCTCGCCGGAGGCGGCGAGGCACGCCCGCAGGCCCAGAAGGTAGCGGCAGATGCCCTCCTGGTCGTTGCCAAGCAGCACCAGGCTGGGGCAGCGCGCAAACGAGAAGCCCACGCCCCTCATCTCCCGCTTGTCGAAGCCCACGGGCAGGATGCCCTCGCCCAGGCGGGAGAGGTCCATGTCCTGAGGGTGGACGGCGGCGGGCAGGACGGGAATCATCTCGGCACGCTCGGAGAAGTCCTGGGAGCGTCGACGGAGCGTCGACGCGATCGCGTCCGCCTCGACCTCGCCGAAAGCGGCAGCGGAGGCGCCCTTGAACTCAAAGATCTCCTTGCCCACGACCACGTAGCCCCGCTTGTCCTGGCGCGCCACGACGGCCTGGGGCTTCTTGCCGAGGATGGTCGTGACGTCGCCCTCGTCGTTCAGGGCGCAGACGATGCTCGTGGAGAAGTTGGCCCTCAGGCGCATTCGCGCGGCGTTTGCGGAGCTCGCGCTCACGACGAAGTGGACACCCAGGCGCGGTGCGTCGCGCGTGAGCGTGATGAGAAGGTCCTCGAACTCGGCGAAGAGGTCGTAGAACGCGGCGATGTTGGTGAGGGCCACCACCACGTGACCCAGGCGCTCCTCGGACCGGGCGTTGTAGTCTTCGAACGTGCAGCCCGCGCGCGCGAGCAGGGCGCGACGGCGTACGCACTCCCGCCGCACCAGCCGCAGGAGGCTCTCCGTGCGGGCGTAGTCGCCCGACACGACGACCCCGCCGCACTGGGGCGCCGTCGCGAGCGGCGTGAGGACGCCCGGCCCGAGGTCGAGCGCATAGAAGCTGACCTCATGGGGGGCATATCCCAGCGCGAGAGAGAGCAGGAGCGTGGCCACCAGGCCGTCCGCCCCGGAATCCTGGGCGCCAAAGACGAGCAGGTTGCCGCAGGCGGCCAAATCGACGACATAGGGGAACTGCCGCTGACGGCCGGGGTCGTCCACCTCGCCCACGAGGGCGCAGCACGTCGAGCGCGGTAGGTCCGGGTAGCGTCCCATGAGCTCGTCCAGCGCGATGTGGGTGGCGAGCGGGGGAAGCCAGAGCGGCTTGGCCTGCCTGCCCATGAGCCGCGCCGCCTGCCCCAGCCCCTCGAGCACGGCGTTGAGCTCCGAGGTCTCCGACGCCTTCCTCCCCTTCGAGGGCGGGCGCAGGGACGCCACCACGTCACCGATGTCGTCAATCAGCTCGACGGCGTCGTCGCGGTGCGGCTCGAAGACCTCCGTGGGGGCATAGGGCGCCCCGGCATACGCGGCCTGCCCCTCGCAGAAGTACTCGTTGTAGCCCACGAGCATGCAGTACCGGCCCGGGCGGTCTATCTCGGCGGCGTCGGGACGGCGGATCATCTCCTTGGAGTCGGCGGCGTCGGCCACCTTGAGGCAGACCTTGAAACGCGAGTTTGACCAGATCTGGTCGTTGACCACGCCCGATGGCTTCTGCGTGGCGAGGATGAGGTGCACGCCCAGGGAGCGCCCGATGCGCGCGGCCGAGATGAGCTCGTCCATGAACTCGGGCTCCTGCTGCTTGAGCTCGGCAAACTCGTCCGCGACGATGAAGAGGTGCGGGAGCGGGTCCGTGAGCAGCCCCTGGCGGTAGTAGCGCAGGTACTTGTAGATGTCCATCGTCGCCTCGCCCGTGACGTCGCGAGCGGCGTTGAAGGCGTCCTGACGGCGCTTGAGCTCGCTCTTGATGGACACGAGCGAGCGCGAGATGGCCGCACCGTCGAGGTTGGTGATGGTGCCCGCCAGATGCGGCAGGCGGTAGCGCTCGTTGTCGAACGCGCCGGCCAGGCCGCCGCCCTTGTAGTCTATGAGCACGAAGGCAACCTGGTCGGGGGCGTAGTTGGCACAGAGGGAGAGGATGTAGGTGATGATGAACTCCGACTTGCCCGAGCCCGTGGTGCCGGCCACGAGGCCATGCGGGCCGTGCGACCGCTCGTGGAGGTTGAGCATGGCCAGCTCGCCGGCGGCGTCCTTGCCCACGGGCGTCTGAAGCGTGCGCGAGGCGTCGTTCTCGGCCCAGCGCTGACCCAGGTTGAGCTGGCCGACGCTGCCCACCTCGAACATCTCGAGGAAGCCGAGCGACTTGGGCATGGCGACGCGCTGGGACGGCAGGTCGAGCCGCACCCGCGCGATGCCCAGGGCAAAGTGGCGGGCCTCCTCCGGCGAGACGAGGATGTCCGCGTCAAAGCGCACCATGGTGCCCGCCACGTCGTCACGGTCGAACATGCGCGCCGAGCCCTCGTAGCCGGCTGCCACGCGTCCGGTACCCGGCAGGTGCGCGGTGGCTCCCATCTCGGACAGGACGCCGCCGTCGGTGAGGTCGATGACGTAGGAGCACTCGCGGGGAAGGTCACGCAGGGCCTCGCCGAAGAACACCAGGGAGAAGCCGAGGTTAGACCTGAGGCGCTCCAGCTTGCCCACGGTGTCGGAGCGCTCGGACAGGGCCTTGCTCGCGCAGAGCACGAGGAAGTGCGGGCCCTCCCTGGCCTCGCTCGCAGACTGACCCAGACGAATCTCGAGCATGCGCTCGAGCGGCGCGAACACGTCGATGAGACGGTCGGGGTCACAGGCGATGAGCCGGCGGGCGCCCGTGTCGTCAAAGAGGTGCGGGATGGCGCGGACAAACCCCCACTCGCCCTCCTCGTCGGGGTCGGCCACGAGGACGACCTTGACGTCCTGGTAGCTGTAGAGGGACGCCACCTGGACGATGAGCCCGCGAGCGAACGCCCACACGTCCCAGCGCGCTCCGACGACGCCCGCGCAGAAGTGATCGCGCGGATTGAAGCAGAGGGGGACGTCATGAACGACCGGCGGGTTGTCCTCCAGCTCGGCGACCTTGTCGAGGAGCTTGTCCTCCTCCATGGAGAAGCGCCGCTGGGGCCAGCGAACGTCTGCGTCAAGGAGCTCGTTGCCCACGCCCACCCTCAGCGCCATGAAGTCCTCGTGGTCTACGCCGCGGTTCATGAGGCGCGGCGACAGCTCCTCCGTGCGCGCGATCAGCTCCCCGACGTCGGTGCGTCTGAGCCTGAGGATCTCGGCCTGGTCGTCGCAGGCGCGCTCGAAGCGGGCGCCCATGGCGTTGAGGTAGTCGGTGTAGCGCGCCTCGCGGCGGCGCTCGTCGGCCTCGTCGCGCCGCTTCGTGTAGGCGCGTGACGCGATGGGCCAGATGACCATGCCCAGAAGCATGGCCGTGCACATGGCGATGGAGGGCAGCCCGCTCATGAGGCTGCCGCCCTGGGCGATGTTCTGGATGGCGTAGGAGGCCGAGAAGAGCGACGCCATGCCCATCACGAAGGAGGGACCCATCTGAAGGATGGCGGGCGTGTCGTCGGGCACCTTGCGATGGGGGGGCTCGTCCACCTGGAAGAGCTGGCCGTGGACGGAGTGCAGGAGCCGGGGCGCGGGAAAGAAGAGCGGGAGCGTCCCTAGCGTCTTGCTCGCCGGAGGGCACGCCTCGCGAAAGAGCCTGTGGTCGATGGCCGTGGCCCCGGGAATCTCGCCCACGACGAGGCCCTCTGGGTCGTTGAGGACGATGAGGCGGCGGCCCACCATGACCGTCAGGTCGAGGATCCGCACCACATCGCCCGGCACGAGGGCGACGGCCTGGTGGGGCGCAACGCGCCGGTCGTTGACGAAGCTTCCGTTGCCGCTCCCCAGGTCCGTGAGCGTGAAGCTCTCGCCCTTGAGGTCGAGGCGGGCATGGCGCTCCGACACGAAGCCGCTCTCGTAGTGCAGCTGGGCCTCACGGCAGCGACCGATGAGCACGCTCGCGTCAAACGAGAAGCCGAGCTTGCCAAAGCGCCGGACGCCCGCGGTGGCGGGACGGCAGTACAGGCTGGCGAGCGCGTCGTCGGCCAGAGAGCGGACGCCGAGGGCCGTCTCGGCCCCCAGGGGCACCGTGGCGCGGGGCAGGGCCTCCCCCTGCGCCGTGACCACCTGATAGCCGAAGGCGGGACTCAGCACGGCGCCGTCACCCTGCACCTCAACGCGCAGCAGCGGGGACCCAAGGCCTATGTCGGCCGTTGACTGCGCGCTGGGGTCCAGGGAGAAGGTGTGCGAGACGCCCTGCGATACGAGAGTGAGCAGCAAATCTGCCATCGCGGTCTTACCGTGTCCTTTCAGAGGGGAGGGTGCGGGGTCGCCGAGGGTGGTGCGACCCCGCACCACAGCAGAGGGAGGTTGCGCTATCCGCGGAAGGAGCTGGCGATGTTGGAGTCGGTCTCCTCGAGGGTCTGGGCGGTCTGCTTGAGGGCGGCGGAGATCTCGTCGATGAGCTCCTTGGCCTTCACGAAGCCGGGGCGCACCTCGGCGAAGCGCTGGGCGTAGGCCTGGCTCGAGGCGCCCTCCCACTCCTGCTGCAGGGCGCTCAGCAGGGAGTCCATCTTGGTGATGGTCTCCTGGACGTTGTTGGCCTCGGCGGTGTACTCGTTGGCACGGGAACGCATCTGCTCGGGGGTGATCCTAATCTGTCCGGCCATTGCAACTTCCTTTCTGTGTCTCGACGCGCCGCCTCATGCGGACGTGTCGTCCTGCTATATCAACTCGTGACGTCGGGCGTCACGAGCCGATAGCCCTAGTGCCCAAAGGGGTTGCGCCAGCGCTCGCCCATCCTCCGGAACCTGACGGCCAGCATGGAGCCGCCCGAGAGAGCGCCCACGAGCACCACGACCGCGGCCACGACGAGCGCGAGGAGCCGCGGCGTCCTCGTGATGTACGTGAGCAGGTCTCCCGTGACGACCACCCCTCGGTAGTCGCTGGCCGAGACGTTGCCCGCCTTGTCGCGCACCTCGACGCGGTAGTCATGGGCCGCGCCGTCCGCCAGGAGCCTGACCGTGGGCGTCGCGCCCTGGACGTCGGCGCCCTCCCAGCCGTCCAGGCGCTCGCCGTCCCGCAGGACCTCGACGCTGGCGACACCCAGGTTGTCGCCGCTGCCGACCAGCGCCTCCTTGGCGGGGTCAAGGTAGACGGCGCCGGCCTGCACGCCTCCCAGCTCCGAGGTGGGGACGGTCTGGTCGACGGCGAACTCTATGGGGAAGGTGCCCTCGCGGCCCTCCCCTTTGCCATCCATCGTGTTCTGCGAGAGGTTGCCCGCCGCGTCGGTGGAGGTCAGGGTCACGCGGTAGAACCCGTCGGTGGAAAAGAGCCGCGCCGGCAGCCGGTAGGTCGTGGAGCTCCAGCCCGCATCCGGGGCGTTGGCCTCCAGGTTGTAGTCGACGTCGGGCGACAGCGTGCGAGCGCGGTCGTCCTGCGAGAGGCGCACCCTCGATCCCGAGGTGTCAAGGCCGCTCACGTTGACCTCCACCACGTCGACCTCCTGCGGCGCGGCCATGAACGCGCCAGGAACCCCCTTGGACCCGTCAGCGAAGAAGTAGGTGGACCCAAAGCGGTTGACGGAGTAGGTCGCCTGGGTCTCGGCGTGGTTGCCGGCCAGATCGACGGCCGTCGCCTTGAGGGTGTAGACGTCGTCTCGCGGGCTCTCGTAGGGGACGTCACCCAGGCTCACGACCTTCTCGGTCGCGGTGGCGGACTCCTGCTTGCCCGGCCAGAAGGCGTACTCGTCGCGGACGCTCGCGAGCGTGTAGTCGGAAAGCTGCGCGTCAAGGTTGGTGTCCTTGAACGTGGCCCCGGCGGCGGCCTCGCCGCCGTAGGCGTGATGGTCCTGGACGCCCGTTATGGCCACCTCGGGAGCCGTCAGGTCGATGACGAACTCCTGGGAGTCATAGGCCTCGCTCACGTTGCCCGCGAGGTCGCTCACGACCACCTTGAGGCGATAGTGCGTCTCGCCCGCGAAGGAGGCCGTGGCGACCCAGGTGGCGCGCGGGCGCGTCTCAGACCAGGCGCCGACGGAGGGTCCCGGGCCCGCCTGGAGGGCGCTGGCATCGATGCTGCCCAGCTGGGGCGCGAAGTTCCTGTCATCCACCGTGATGGTGGCCGTGCGGGGCGCCTTGTAGTACATGGCGTTGGACACGTCGTTGTTGTCAAAGTTCACCTGGAGCTTGGGCGCCTCCGTGTCGATGGTGAACTCGTCGTTCGTCGTGTTGGAGGCATGGCCTGCAGGGTCGGTGTAGCCGGCCGACAGGCGCCAGTCGCCGTCCTCGTCAAAGGGGAGCGTCGCCACGTAGACGACGGTGCCGTCCTCTTGCGTGATCGGCTCGAAGTCCTTGGCCACAAGCGTCCTGCCCGCATGTTGTGAGCCGTCTTTGAAGCCCGACGCGACGACGGTCTCGGGCGCAAACTCCCTCGTGAGGTCAAAGCTGGCGTCCTGGACCGTCACCGTGGCGGTGCGCCTGGCGTTGAAGTACCGGCCGTTGCGGACGTCGTCGTTGTCATACGAGACGGACACCACCGGCGCCTCAATGTCCACGGCCACGCCCATGGCGTCGGCGGGAAGATTTGACCCCAGGGCGGCGAGGTCAACGGTCGCGGCGTTGCCGGCCGTGTCCACGGCCGTGATGGCGGACCCCGCCAGGACGACGCGCTGCCCGTCCTGCGAAAGCGAGAAGGAGGCGACGCCCGCCAGCGGGTCGGACTCGTGCGAGAGCCCGCCCGCGGCGTCTGGCTCGAACGTCAGCGCGACGTTGCCCGTGGGATGGGAGGCAAGCGAGAGGCCCTCCCCCACGACGCCTGACAGCCGGTCCGTCACCGCAAGCGTCACCTGCTCGCCGTCCGGAGAGAACACCCAGCCCCAGGGCGTGCCCCGCTTGTCGCCCGACTCGCGCACGGGGAAGGGCGACGTCTGCGAGAACGTGAGGCTTCCCAGGTCGGGGGCAGTGTAGTCCACCCCAAAGGACTGCTCGTCCGTATGGGGGTCGTCGCCCAGCACCTTGCTGCGGACGCCGCCGTACTCGCATCTGAGCGTGTAGTCACCCTCGCGCGGGAGCTTGCCGCCGTCGGCGCGCGGGAGGCTCACGACGCTCTCCCACACGTTCTCGGCGCCCTCCACAGGCGTGAAGTCGCGGGGCAGCACGGACAGCGAGAGCGTCTCGGGGACGGAGGCTCCCGGGACGCTGAGCGTGCCCGTCACGAGCGGGGCGCCCGACGCGAGCGACGCGTACACGGGAAACCACGGGTCCGTCACGAGCACTCGCTCCCTGACCTCGCCGCGATGGTAGTAGGGCTTCGCGGAGGGCGGCGTCGCCTCATCGTCCTCGAGCCGCGTCCGGACGCTCGCCGCGCTTCCCAGGTCAACCAGGATGCTGTCGAATCCCCAGGTGGAGCGTTCCTGCTCGGGCAGGGCGTCGCGGTAGTCTGCCAGCGTGCGGCTCGCCAGGCGGTTGCCGTAGCGGTCCCGCGCCGAGACCTTGATGTCGTCCAGGCGGTAGAGCCCCTCGCCTTCCAGGTCGATCGTGGCCCAGCCCTCGCCGTCTACCGCGAGGCTGCGCGTCTTTTCTGACCGGGCGGCCTGGGCGCCCATGCCCGCCTGACGCGTGAGGCTCACGGTGACGGAGCCCGCGTCCAAGCCCGAGCTGTAATCCTCGCTCGCCACGTCGACGCCCGCGACGTCGGCGCCGGCGGGGCGGGGCAGGAGGTCCTGCACCCGCACGCGAATCCGGCGCGTGCCGCCCACCAGGACCGAGCGCCCGTCGGGCAGGGTGGCCACAACGGAGCCGTCGCGTGCCACGGTGGCGGCGGTGAGCTGGGGCGCCATGGTGTCAACGCCAAAGCTCAGCGTGGGGACGCCGCCCCAGACGTCGGGCAGGCACGAGCAGTCGATGCGGTACCAGCCGTCGGCCAGCCTGCCGTCCGTGCGAGGAAGCCCCAGGTCAAGCCGAAGCACGTCGGGAGCGACCTGGCGGGGAGACAGGGACAGGACGCTCGGCGCGAGGTCGCTCGTGCCGGACGCCGTGACGTGCGTTCCCGTGAAGGTCGCCGGGAAGGAGGGCATGAGCGCCACGTAGCCGAGCCAGGGGTCGGCCACGTCCAGGGCGACGAGGGAGTCCGCGGGATAGAACTGATCATTGAGCACGGGGCCGGCCTCGCCGGGCAGGACGACGAGCGACGCGCGACGCCGCGCGTCCACCAGCACGGCCGCCAAGTCGAGCGGCCCTCCATGCTGCGCGCTCACCGCCGACAGGGGGACCGTCGAGCGGTTTCCCGCCCAATCCTCGAGCGTCAGGACGACGTCCTTGAGGTCATAGCGACCCGGGCTTGATAGGACAAGCTCGAACTCGCCCTTCCTCCTGGGCAGCCTGCCGAGGTCAACCGGCATGCCGGCGTCGCCGGGACGGTCATGCCGCACAAGGGTGGCCCTGACGGACTTCACGCCCGAAGGGCTGGGACCTCCCACCGTCTCGTCGGTCACGGTGACGTAGAGCCTGCGTTCTCCCCCCACCAGCACCTTCCCCACGTCCGGCACGGCGGCGACGGAGGTCGCGTCCACGCCGCCCTCCACGCGGAGGCCGGAGGCGACGGGCGGGTGCAGGTCGATCGTGAACGAGAGGTTCGCCTGGGCGGACTGGGGCCTCAGGTTGGCGTGAAGGACGCTCGCGCCCACGTAGCTCACGCTCACCGTGTGTTTGCCCTCAGTCCGCAGGCGGTCGAGGTCAAGGTAGAACGAGTCGCCATCGCCCGCGACGCGCCGCAGCCTGGCGGGGTCAACGACGCTCTCGACGCCGTCCACGGTCACCCTGAGGGAGCCGCTGGCCCGCCAGGTGCCGTCCTTGCGCAGCTCGGACAGGTTGGGGTCATGGATGACCAGCCGCGTCAAGACGGGCTCAAGCTCGGTGGCGCCGCCGTCGGCCACCGTTCTGCCCCTGCGGTCCTTGGCCGCCAGCGTGCAGGTGGGCCGGCTGTCGTCCATGACGCGCAGCGTAGTCGCCTTGAGCGCGCTCACGGCCGCAAGCTCGCTGACAGGCGCGCTCGACTCGTTGCCGGCGACGTCGGACACACGGATGCGAGCGGTGTCAAGGCGCGTCTCGCCCGTGCCGATCGTGTCTGCGGACAGGACGAAGACCGCCTTGCCGTCATTCGTCACGGACCGAGGCTCGAGGCTCCTGCCCGCAAGGTCCAGGCGCACCTTCGAGACGTCCAGTCCCGACGCGACGTCGCCGGGAAGCGTCGGGGCGGCCTCGCGCACGGGCACGGTGAGGATGACGCCCTGGGCGCCCACCACCAAGGGGCCCGGGGCCGAGGGGGCCGTAAGCGCGCCGCCGTCAGCCTTGGTCAGCGTCGCCGTCGCCCGGTCGAGCTCTGGCGCGAGCCGGTCGCTGGCAAGGTCCACGCGCAGCAGCTGTCCCTCCCAGTACGTGACGTCGCCCACCGGGTCGGGCACATGGCCGATCTTCACGAAGCATGACGTGGCGCCTGCCACGGGAAGCCCGTCAGCAGGCGCCGCCGCGACGAGCGAGCCGTCCGACTCGAGCGCGTAGGAGGACGAGAGCTGATCCGCCACGCCCGGCGCCCATTGGGGGGTCAGCCGGGCGGAACCCCCCTCCTGGTCCCTGCCGCAGAGCCAGAGCTTGAGGTTGCCGTCCTCGAGGCTCCCGGTGACGACGGGCTCGTGGAGCGAGCCGTCGGGCCGAATCACCCGCAGCATCCCCAGGACCTGGGGAGGCGCCGCCGCCACGTCGGCCGCCGACGCGGGCGGCGCGGGCAGGGCCACGACGGCGTCGAGGCCGGACAGGTCGGGAAGCGACGCGGTGGTGGGAGACTCCCAGGCGAGGCATGACGAGGGCGTCACGCCCGGCGTCGCGACGGGATAGGCGGCGAGCGTGGGGGCCAGGGCGAGGGGCCCCCTGGCGAAGAAGTAGCGCCACGCGACGTCGACGGCACTCATGTGCGGGGAGGAGCCTGGCAGGCTCCCGTCAAGGTACAGGTCGTCCTGGGCATTGAGCCAGGCGGCGAGGTTGACGCCGTAGGGCACGGCACGCACGCGCGCGCCGTCGACGCCAAACGACGGCCGAACCTGCCCGGGATTCTCCGCGGGCGTGGCGGGGGCGGGGGTCGCGGGCGCGGCCACGGGAATCACCGGTAAGATCGCCGCCTCGTCCGCGGGAGTCGTGGCGTCCACACCCTCGGCCGCAGGCGACGCGGCGAGCGCCGGGGAGGCCGCAGCGACGAGGGGGGACCACACGAGGGCGCCCAGCGTGACCGAGACGGTCACGGCGCGCAGGGCCCGAGGCAGATGCGGGATGCCAACAGGGGACCCCTGGGAACGCTCGTTCACGCTCATCGCTCACTCTTTCTGTCACCAAGCGGCGTGGTCATGGCCTCGTCGTGCCGGTCGTGCCCCGGGGCCTCGACAGGCGTCATGGGTGTCGCAAGCAGCGTCGTCATCGGCTCCGGCGTGCGGGGCGTCACGTCGTCGTCAGACGCGTCGCGCGTGGGCAAACAGGGGGCGTCGTCGCCCAGCAGCGTCGTCATGGTGGCGTCGTCAGGCTCTCGCCCGCCGTCTGAGGGACCTTCGGAAAAGAGGGTCGTGAGCGCCTCGCCCGCCACGACCACGCGCGTCGCCGAGCCGGGGGCGCCGCGCCCGTCCTCGTGCGAGCCGCTTGCAAGGGACCGCACGTGAAGGCTGCCGCTGTCCTGCCCCAGCCCCTCGGCCTGCGTGCCAAGGCGCGCCTGGGCGCCGGAGGTCATGCGCATGACGGCGCCGGAGCGCAGGTCCTCTATCGCGGAGCGCGCCGTCTCGCCCGTCAGATAGCGACGGACCTCGCTCACGTGACGGAGGCGATGGTAGACGGCGCAGCTCACCGCCAACACGGCTGCCAGGGCATACCCAGCGGCCTCGATCAGCCCCAGCGTCTCGGCGCTCATTGCCTCACCGTCCTCGCGTCAATGAAGGCGTCCTCCACGATGGGCCCCATCTCGTCCGCCGTGCCCAGGGCCCTCGCTCGCTCGTGGTCAAGGAGGCTCGTCGTGGACCCGCTCTCGCGCGCCAGGGTGGCGGCGTCGTGCGCGAGGTCAAGGATGTCCTGCTTGGAGACGCCGTCAGCCCTGAACTTGCGCGGATAGGTGGAGAGCGCGTCAAGCGTCAGGTTCGCGACGTCCAGGCGCATGACGTCGTTTGACTCGTCTGAGACAAAGCTCACGAGGTCCCTGAGCGTCTGGAAGTACGGCGCATAGCTTCCCAGGTCAGAGCCCTCGTTGATGCTTGGCACGATGCCCGTGTTGAACGACGCGATGGAGCTGTACACCTGGGCGGCGTCATGCTCGGCGAACGACTGGTCGCGCGCCGCCGCGTCCATCCACTGCGCCGCGGCGCGTATGCGGGCGGAGCGCCCCGCGATCTGGGTCTTTCGACCGGGCTCGGCGACCTCGGCGGCATCGACGCCGTACTCGTACCAATAGAGCTTGCCCACGGCAAAGGCAAGCTCGGCGTAGCGACCCGAGGAGCTGACCTGCTCGAGGTTGGGCAGGATCGTGGACCTGAACTCCTCCTCCTCAACGCGCGAGAAGGTCTGGTCCTCCTGATAGCGGCTGACCATCCCCAGGTAGGGTCCCACCTCGCCGGGCTTGACCTGCGCCGCCCGCCGGTAGGCTGCCGTCGCCTCGCTGACGCTGGCGCTCTGCTCCCCCACCTGCATCCAGTGGTTGTAGTCGCCATCCGTCACCACGATCCTGCCGATGGTGGCGCTCACGCCCAGCACGAGCGACACCAGCGACGCGGCGGCGAGCCCTATGAAGCCGCGCCAGATGCGCAGCATCTTGGCACGCTCCTGACGCTCGCGTTCGCCGCGGTGCTCGATGGCGTAGGCCATCTCGGCGCAGTCGGGGTAGCGGTCGTCGGGATCGGCCTGCATGGCCTTGGCGACGACCTTCTCCATGCCCTCGGAGAGCTCCGGGCGCACCTGGCGCAGCGGCGGCGTCGCGTCGGCATAGTCGCCCGGACTCTTGCCCGTGAGAAGGCAGTACATCGTGGCGCCCAGCGCATACACATCCGAGCGGGAGTCGGTCCCCCGCCCGCCCTCGTACTGCTCGGGCGGGGCAAAGCCGCGCGTCCCCAGCCGCACCGCGTCGTCCTGCTCGCCAGGATGCTCGTCGGCGCCGGCGAGCTCGCCCGAGATGCCAAAGTCTATGAGCTCCACGAGGCCATTGGATTTGAGCATCACGTTGGAGGGCTTCATGTCACGGTAGATGACGGGCGGGTCGAGCCGGTGCAGGTACTGCAGGACGTCACAGAGCTGGATGGCCCAGTTGGCGACGGCGTCCTCGGCCTGGGGGCCGCCCTTCTCGAGAATCTCGGCGAGCGTCCGCCCCTCCACGTAGTCCAGGATGACGTAGAGCGTGCCCGCGTCGTCGATGATGTCCACGATGCGGGGGATGGCGGGGTGGTCGAAGCGCTTGATCATGTTGGCCTCGGTCACGATGCCCTTGACGACCAGCTCCCTCTGGACGGGGTCGTCCACGTGACGAATCTCCTTGGCCGCCCACTCCTTGTTGAGCACCTTGTCGAGCGCCAGGTAGACGACGGACATGCCGCCCTCGCCGATCTTCGTGAGCAGCTGGTAGCGCCCGCCCACCAGCCGGTGGCCGTCGGCCGCCGACTCCTCTTCGGCCCGTTGCGATTCCTGTCCTGCGGGCATCGCCACAGCGCTTTCTCCTTAGAACGTCGATAGACGGTGTCGGCCGGCAGACGGCCGGCATGCTTAGGGGCGGTCGTTTAGGGACGGTCCTGCGGCGTCCCGCGCATCCAGTCCACGGTCGCCTGGTCCGACGGGCGGGCCGTGCGGGCGCCCCTGCCGCGCAAGCGCGCGCGGCCGTCGTTGATCTTGCCCTCGATGGCCCCCACCAGGCCAGGATGCGCAGCGCTCACCGCAGCGGGCACGAAGAGGACGCCCTCCACGCTCTCGTCCCTGAAGGCCCAGTTGATGCCGATGAGGTTGTAGGCCACCGAGCCCTCCTTGCCGTTGGCGCGCGCAAAGTAGGTGCCCCGCCTGCCCTTGATGGGCCTGGGTTTGAGGGCAAACCAGGGAATGCGGCTGCTTGACCCGGTGGCACGCTCCTGGAAGCCCTCATCCTCAAGGCTCACCTGATAGGAGGTGCGCAGGTCCTGCAGGCGGGTGTCGGAGGGGCTGGGGCGGCCGTGCGACGCGAACCAGTCGTACACGACCCCCTTGCGCGTAAAGAACGCCACCATGGGGTGGACGGCCCCCGCGATGCAGGCGATCGTCAGGGCCGTGAAGCCAAGGGCGATGAGAATCGCGACGGGGTCCGACTCGCCGATGACGATGACCCAGCACAGGAGGGAGACGAGCAGGCACAGGCCGCCCGCCAGCGCGAACAGCCTCTTAAGGTAGCCCCCGTGCTGAGCCAGGTACAGCTCGCGAAATCCCTCAAAGTCAACCTGTGCCTCGTACGTCTCGTGCATCGTGTGAACCTCCGCCGTCGCCAATGAACCCGCCCAGGAGCCATGTTCCTGGCCCACTGTAGGTGACGCACGTCAGGGAACTATCAGTTGCCCATGAGGGCTGTGAAAGCTCCGGCAAGCGGCAGGGTCGCCACATGCCATGGGCGGCACCGGCCGTCACGGGACGTTCCCGTCGTCATATGCCGTGTAAAAGCGTCGATCGTCCCGCGCCTCTCTGGCCGTCATAGTAAAATGGGGCTGGTATGTGCCATCGCAGGCGCGCGTCCCGCAGGGGCGGGACGCCCCTAAGGGGCAGAAGAGAGAGGAAAGACCGTTGGGAGAGGAGCTAGGGTAATGTACAAAATCCTCGAAAAGACGCAATTCTCCGAGAAGGTGTTCAAGTTTCGCGTCGAGGCGCCGGAGATGGCCAAGCACGCGCACGCAGGCCAGTTCCTCATGATTCGCGCCAACGAGTCGGGTGAGCGCGTCCCCTTCACCTTCGCCGACTGGAGCGTCGACGAAGGCTGGGTCGAGTTCATCTTCATGGTCATCGGCAAGACCACCACGATGCTCGCGGCCATGGAGGTCGGCGACTGTATCCAGGACGTCACGGGCCCGCTGGGGCACCCCACCGAGATGGGTCAGGGCAGGTGGGCCGTCATCGGGGGCGGCGTGGGGCTGGCCATCGCCTTTCCCGTCGCCCGCCAGTTCGTCGCCGCAGGCCGTGAGGTCCACGCCATCATGGGCGCCCGCACCAAGGACCTCCTGCTGCTCGAGGACCAGTTCCGCGAGGTCCTTGACGACGAGCACGTCCACGTCACCACGGACGACGGCTCCTACGGCGAGAAGGGCGTCGTCACCGCCCCGCTCGAGCGCCTGCTGAAGGAGGGCAAGGTCGACCACGTCTTCTGCGTCGGCCCCGTGCCCATGATGAAGTTCTCCGCGCTCACCGCCCAGAAGTACGACATCCCCATCGTCGCGTCGCTCAACCCCATCATGGTCGACGGTACCGGCATGTGCGGCTGCTGCCGCGTAGAGGGGGGTGGCCAGACGAAGTTCGCCTGCGTCGACGGTCCCGACTTTGACGCGACGAAGGTTGACTGGAACGACCTGCGGGCCCGTCAGGCCGCATACCGCACCGAGGAGGGCCAGGCCCTCAAGGCTTACGAGGAGGCGAACTGCGCATGCCAGAGATAAAGGGTCGTTGGGTCGCGGACATGAAGTCGCCGCGCACCGCCGACAACGAGGAGCCCGCCGACGAGCGCGCCCGCGACTTCCGTCCCGTCGACAAGGGCTTCACCGAGGACATGGCCGTGGCCGAGGCCGCGCGCTGCCTCAGGTGCAAGAAGCCCCTCTGCGTCGAGGGCTGCCCCGTCAACATCGACATCCCCGCCTTCATCGAGAAGATCTACGACCGCAAGTTCGGCGAGGGTCTGGACGTCATCCATGAGTCCTCGATGCTTCCCGCCGTCTGCGGGCGCGTCTGCCCCCAGGAGAACCAGTGCGAGGGCGTCTGCGTCCGCGGCAAGAAGGGCGACCCGGTGGCCGTCGGCCAGCTCGAGCGCTTCCTGGGCGACCGGCCCGAGCTTGCCAGCCCCACGAAGGTATCCCCCAAGAACGGCCTGAAGGTCGCCGTCATCGGCTCCGGCCCCTCCGGCATCGCCTGCGCCGGCGAGCTGGCACGCAACGGCTTTGACGTGACCGTGTACGAGGCGTTCTTCACGGGTGGCGGTGTGCTCGTGTACGGCATCCCCGAGTTCCGCCTGCCCAAGGCCGTCGTGAGACGCGAGATCGACGGCCTCAAGGACCTGGGCGTCACGTTTGAGTACAACAGCGTCATGGGACGTTTGGCCAACGCCGACGAGCTGCTGGGCGAGAAGGGCTTCGACGCCATCTACGTGGCGACGGGCGCCGGGCTTCCCAAGTTCCTCAACATCCCCGGCGAGAACCTCCCCAACGTCTTCTTCGCCAACGAGTACCTCACGCGCGTCAACCTCATGAGGGCCAACGAGTTCCCCGCCTATGACACGCCCACCAAGCACGGCAAGAACGTCATCGTCTTTGGCGGCGGCAACGTGGCCATGGACGCCGTGCGCACCGCCAAGCGCCTGGGGGCCGAGCGCGCCATCATCGCCTATCGCCGCACCGAGGACGAGATGCCCGCGCGTCGCGCCGAGCTTCATCACGCCAAGGCGGAGGGCGTCGAGGTCATGCCTCTCGTCTCGCCCCTTGAGTTCTTAGCCGGCGAGGACGGCAACGTCTGCGCGGCCCGCGTCCAGAAGATGGAGCTGGGAGAGCCCGACGAGTCGGGGCGCCGCCGTCCCGTGCCCGTCGAGGGGGCCGTCGAGGAGATCGCCTGCGACGTCGCCATCTCGGCTATCGGCACCAACGCCAACCCGTTTGCCCGGCTCATCGGCGGCATGCAGCTCAACAAGTGGGGTTACATCGACGCCGACGAGGACGGTCGCACCTCCAACCCCCGGATCTGGGCCGGCGGCGACATCGTCACCGGCGCGGCCACGGTCATCCTGGCCATGGGCGCCGGCAAGAAGGCCGCCGCGAGCATGACCAAGGTGCTGCTGGGCCAGGAGTAGCGCCCTCACGCGCGGCAGCGACGCAAGACAGAGCCCCCCGGCATCTCACGTTGCCGGGGGGCTTAGACGTGGCGGCGCATCCCTTAGCGACGTATCCAGCTCTCGTCTGCCGGATCGTCCCTGAAGGCCAGCAGGCGCGGCCTGTCGTCCGCGGCGAGGTAGCCCTCCGCCACTGCCACGTCCACGAGCGTGTCAAGGTCGCAGAGGCTGTGGTTGGTCACCTGGGCCGCCGCGAGACGCTCGGCGGCGCGACGCATGCCGTAGGTGAAGATGCTCACGACGCCCAGCACCTCGGCGCCCGCCGTGCGCAGCGGCTCCACGCAGTCAAGCACGCTGCCGCCCGTGGAGATGAGGTCCTCAACGACCACGACCCTCTCGCCCCGCTCGAGCCGTCCCTCTATCTGGTTCTTACGGCCATGGTCCTTGGCCGACCCGCGCACGTAGCCCATGGGCACGCCCAGGCGGTCGGCGGCGATGGCGGCGTGGGCGATGCCGGCCGTGGAGGTTCCCATGAGCATCTGGAGCGTGGGGTGGCACTCCTTTGCCACCTGCGCGAGCGCCTCGTCGATGAGCGTGCGCACCTCGGGGTGGCTCAGCGTGAGGCGGTTGTCGCAGTAGATGGGGCTCTTGATGCCCGACGCCCAGGTAAACGGCTCGTCGGGACGCAGGAACACCGCCCTCACGGACAGAAGCGCGCGGGCGATGTCTTGGCTTGATGCCATGATGCCTCCTTCGTCGGGACGCGTCGGCGCCGGCCCCGTCCCGAATACCGTCGTGACCTTGCTAGCGCCGCGCCTTGAGCGTGGCGAAGAGCCTGCCGTTATGCCGCTTCACGAACGAGATGAAGGTGCCCTCCTGGTAGCAGAGGCCGGCGTGCCGGGCCTTGATGGGCGCCAGCATCGCCTGCATCATCCTGCTGCGCGGACGCGCCACCTCCACGGCCACCCGCGCCCGCTCGGTGGAGATCATGTTTCTGATCTCTGCGAGCTTCTGGGCGCGCGAGAGCTCGCAGAGAGGGTTGCAGACGTTCTCTATGCAGCCCACCAGACGCTCGATGTAGCGGCGCTGGACCATCTCCATGCTGGCGGCGTCGCCGTCCAGGCCCCAATGCCGATAGAGGTCGAGCATCCACCCGTGCTCCTCCTCGCGCTTCTCGTACATGTCCGGGCGCCAGCGTGCCGTCTCGGACTCCGAGCGCTGCCGGATGAAGTGGTAGAACGGCTGCGACATGACGCCCACCCACTCGACGTCACGGATGAAGTCGAGCACGAAGGGAAAGTCGTCCCAGAAGGTGGCCCTGAAGCGCAGGCCCAGGTCCTCGATGCGCCTGCGAAGGAAGAGCTTGTTCCAGGGCGGATAGAGCTGGTTGTTGTCAAAGAGCCGCCAGGCCGCGCGCCTGAAGTCCGCCTGGGTGGCAAAGACGGCGTCCTCGCAGCTTTTGACCTCGCTGTCGTGCCGGTCGTCGGACCCGAAGTAGGTGTCGATGTAGAACCCGGACACCACCAGCTCGAGGCGGTTGCGCACGCCAAACTCATACATCGTTGCCAGCATCGTGGGCTCGGCCCAGTCGTCGGCGTCAAAGAACATGACGTACGTGCCGGCGGCACGGTCGAGCGCCGCGTTGCGCGCGGCCGGCGCGCCGGCGTTTTCCTGGTGGATGACCGTGATGCGGATGTCGCGCGCGGCGAAGGAGTCGAGGATGGCCCCCGTACGGTCCTGGGACCCGTCGTCCACCGCCAAAAGCTCAAAGTCCTCGAACGTCTGATGCTGGAGGCTCTCGACGGCCCTGCCGACATAGGCGGCGACGTTGTACGCCGGCATGATGACGGATATCTTGGGCTGCGTGGGGGACATGCCGTAACGTCTCCAGACCAAAGGGCCAATACGGGCGCCCGCATTCGCACCGACGACGGGCGTCGGGGGGCACGACGGGCGGCGGTGCCGCCGAGGACATTATCACCTAGACCGGCTCGGACGTTGTGGACGCCCTATGATGAGCGAGCGAATCCAACAAAGTGCACAAGACGCCGGCCCGCGGCCGTTCGTGGCGGCGCCTGCGCTCCCACGGCGAAAAGACGCGCGGCCTGCGTCAGTCGCACGCGACGAGCGTCCCCAGCTGCAGCCCCAGACCCGCGGCGTCAATCCTCGTCAGGGTGGCTCCCGACTCCCCCTCCTCCTGGGTCGTGGGCGCCTCGGCCTGCGAGAGCCTGGAGACGCCTACGGACTGGAGCTGCTCCACCACGCCCAGAAGCTCGCTCGACCCCATGTCCGTCTCCAGCGAGCTGAGCAGCTCCGCGCCTGAGCCCAGCAGCGCCGTCACGCCCGAGCCGCGCAGCCCCCTGAGTCTGTCCCACAGGGAGTCGGCGGCAACGATCACATGGTCGAGACGCACCTGCGTGGCGGCGGCGACAGCCGGCACGAGCGCGGCGGCGCCCCCCTCGTCAAAGCACGATCGGATCGTGGCGTCGGGCGAGGTCGTCAGCGCGGCGTCAAGGGGCAGGGCGGACAGGACCCCGGTGCGACGCGTGGCGTCAAGGGACAGGATCTGCACCTTCTGGAGCGCGGGCGCGGATGACGAGACGTCGTCGACGGTGACCAGCAGCAGGTTCGTGAAGGAGTCCGAGGAGGCCATGACGCCCTCGGCCGAGACGGGCTCCACCTCCTGGGTCCCGATGGAGCTTATGAGCCCGTCGTCTCCCGACCTGCCGTGCGCGCGGGCGCACCGCCACAGCAGCACGAGGGTCGCCGCCAGCGCCACGGCGACCACGACAAGTATGGCCACCGCGACGCGGTTGCGCTGCGGGCCCAGGTCGAGAACGTCACTGCGCTCAAAGCTCTGCCGTTGTCGTCTCGTCAGCCCCATGCGTCTGTCCCCTCCTCATCGCCGGTCGCGTCCCGACCCGGCCGCCGCGTCCCGACCCGGCCGCCATCCTCAGTCCCACGGCAGCAGGACCCCCGCGGGATAGTCGACGCCCTCAAGGCACAGCCCGCGCGCCGGCGCCGTGGGACCCGCCGCACGACGGTCGCAGGCGTCGAGCGCGGCGCGGACCCACGAGACGTCACGTCTGCCGCTGCCGACCTCCACGAGGCTGCCGACCACGATGCGCACCATGTTATGCAGGAAGGCGTTGCCGCCCACCTCGACCGTCACGAGCGGCTCGCCCGCCTCGTTGTCCTGCGACACCCGAACCATCTGGACGTTCCTGCACGTCGAGCGTCCGTCATGCCGGATGAGCTGGGCCGAGGAGGCCTTGCAGAAGCTCGCGAAGTCGTGCTCTCCCACCAGGCAGCGCGCCGCCCGGTCCATCGCCGCCACGTCCAGCCGGGGCTGGGAGCGAAGCCACCAGGCGTGATCCCAGGCCATGACGGGACGCGCGGCGCCGCAGGCGATGCGGTAGCGATAGTGACGGCTCGTGGCGTCAAAGCGGGCGGAGAAGCCCACCTCGGCACGATAGAGGGCGCGGACCGACAGGTCGTCAGGCGTGAGCGCCACGAGCGAGGCATGCATGCGCCTGCCGCTGAGCTGGCACTCGGAGCCCTTGAGGGGCAGGCTGACGTACTGGCCCAGGGCGTGGACGCCCGCGTCGGTGCGACCGGCGGCGTCAAGCTCCACCTCGCGTCGCAGGACGACCTCAAGGGCCCGACGCAGCTCCCCCAGCACGGTGCGCCGTCCCGGCTGCTCCGCCATGCCCGAGAAGCCCTCCCCTCGGTACCCCACCATGATCACGAGCGTGGAGCGCCGCGCCGCCGCATCCGTCACAGGCTCACCCCCGCCGCCTGCCACTCCCCTGCCGTCAGCTCGTCGCAGCGACGCGGGGGCGCGGGCCTCGCCCCATGGTCCCCGAGGGGCTTTCCCATCCAGACCATGTCATACCAGCGGCCAAACTTGTGACCGCTGTCATGGAAGGTTCCCACGAGCCCATAGCCCTGCCGCTCGTGAAAGCGGAGGCTGGCATTGGTCAGATACTCGTCCTCCACAGGCGCATAACCTATGCAGGCGTTGAGGTCGAGGATGCCTCGCAGGCGCGACGTCTCCTCCAGGGCCCGGTAGAGACGGCCCCCCAGACCTTGGCCTCGCTCCTCGCAAGCAAGGTAGATGGTGGTCTCGGCCGACCACCCATAGGCGGAGCGCCCCACGAAGGGGCCCGTGCAGGCATAGCCCAGGACGCGTCCCGCGCGCGTTGCCACCAGATAGGGGTGACCCAAGGCGCAGGTCCGCTCCATCCGCGCGCGAAACGCCTCCGTCGAGGGAGTCTCCCACTCAAAGCTGACGGCCGTGCGCTCGACATAGGGGGCGTAGACCGCGCGACAGGCTGCCGCGTCATGCGGCGTCGCCCTGCGTATGGTCACCTCGTCCGCCATCCATCCTCCCCGTCCGTCCGCCGCGAGGCGGGCAATCCTCGTGCCTGCTAGTGTAGCGTCATTGTGCCCGACTGAGACGCCTGGGGCCAGACGGACGCAAGACGCGCCCGCGCCCGCCGTCAAAACCGCCCGGGCGCCCCCTACATGAGGACGACCAGCACGGGCGCGGCCACGCTCGCCAGCATGACCACGAGGTCGCGAACCGCAAGGCAAGGCGGGGCCATGAGCGTTCCCCCTCCCGTGAAGCCGCGGTCGCGCATGGCCTCCGCCAGCTGGTCGGACCGTCCGAACAGGGATGCCACCAACGGCACCAGCACCGCCGCGTACGACCTGAGCCGTCGTGACACACGTCGGTCGTCGAAGCGCGCCCCGCGCGCGATCTGGGCAAGGCGTATGCGGTCGAACTCCTCGATGACCTCCGGGATGAAGCGCAGGGCTATCGACACGGTGGTGGTCACGGCGCCCACGGGCACGCCCCATGAGAGCAGCGGCCTCAGTGCCCATCCCAGGGCGCGGCCAAGCTGGGGAGAGGTCGTGGTGGCGCTCACGAGCGAGACCCACGTCACCAGCAGGCAGATGCGCAGCATGGCCTGCGCGCCCGCCCGCGCGCCCGCCACGCGCACGCCGCAGGTGCCCAGGATCCTGAGGTCGTAGCTGCCGTCCACGACCAACGCGTGGCCCAGCATGACCAGCACGAGCACCAGCAGGGCCGGCCCCAGGGCGCGCAGGGCCGCGCGGGGGGGCACGCGGCAGCTGGCGACGCCGGCAAGGGCGAGCGCCCCCAACAGGCCCAGCGCGGCGTCCCTTGAGGCCAGCAGCGTCGCCAGGCTCAGCGAGACGAGCGCGAGCAGCTTGGCGCGGGCGTCCACCTCATGAAGCCAGCAGGGGTTCCTCAGATGGGACCCCAGGAAGAACGACCTAGTCAGTCCCATCATCAACCTCCGCCTTCTCTAGGTCGCAAGGAAGGTCAAGTCCCGCAGCGGCGGCGAGGGCGGGGTCCCTGACAAGCTCCTCGGGCGGGCCCGACCACACCACCGTGCCCGCGCTCAACACACAGACCGTCGCGGCGCGGGTCAACCACTCCGCCACCTCGTGCGTTATCACGACGACGGCGGCGCCGCGACGAGCCAGCAGGCTCGCCAGGTCCATGACGGCCCGCGCGGCATGACCGTCAAGTCCCGCCGTGGGCTCGTCGAGCACGTAGGCGTCAGGCCTTAGGGCCACGATGCCCGCAAGCGCCGCCCGCCGCGCCTCACCGCCCGAGAGCAGGAGGGGGGACCTGTCCCAGAGCTCCTCCGCGACGCCAAGGTCCCTCAGGGCCAAGACGGCTCGCCGATGCGCCTCGTCCTGTCCCACGCCGCGATTGAGGGGGCCGTACATGACGTCCTGCCTGACGCTGTCGGCAAAGAGCTGGTCTGCGGGCCTCTGGAAGGCAAGGCCCACGTCACTCGGACGAACGTGCCTTCCCGCCAGGCGCACCGACCCCTCGTCAGGCTTTGCCAGTCCCGCCGCCACGAGGGCACAGGTGGTCTTGCCGGCGCCCGACGGGCCCACGAGCAGCGTGACGCGCCCGCGCCGGGCCGTGAGCTCAACGTCGCGAAGAACGGGCGCCGAGGGCGGACGGCGCGACTCGTCGTACCAAAGGCTCACGTGCCGCAGCTCCAGGCCCTGACCAGACGCCCGCTCGCCAACAG
This sequence comes from Olsenella sp. HMSC062G07, assembly GCF_001811895.1. Classification (NCBI taxonomy): domain Bacteria; kingdom Bacillati; phylum Actinomycetota; class Coriobacteriia; order Coriobacteriales; family Atopobiaceae; genus Olsenella; species Olsenella sp. HMSC062G07. The sequence goes on along the minus strand of NZ_KV806944.1, from coordinate 196,729 downwards.
GCCCTGACGATGTGCGCGGCGGGTCGTCCACGGGCCGCCTCAGAAAGTACGCCGAGAGCGGCGCCTCATCGGCGAGCAGACGCGCCCGCAGGCCCACGAGGCCGGCGAGCTCACGCGCCCGCGCGCCGCGCTCGGAGAAGAGCTCGTCGGGCGTGCCCTCCCACGCGAGCGCGCCTTCCTCCAGCACAAGCACCCGATGCGCCCCGAGGACCTCCTCGGGCCGGTGCGTGACCTCAAGGATGCCCATGCCCCGCGCACAAAGCGCGTCCAAGACGCCGCGGAGCTGCCGACGCGCACGAAGGTCGAGCTGCGCCGTGACCTCGTCCGCGACGAGAAGCGACGGGCCCATCGCAAGCGCCCCCGCCAGGGCGACGAGCTGCTGCTGCCCGCCGGAGAGCTCGCCGACGGACCGCTTTGCCAAGTCCCCTGCACCCACGGCCTCAAGTGACGCCGTCACGCGCCGTCGTACCTCGTCTTCGGCAAGGCCCAGGTTCATGGGACCAAAGGCGACGTCGTCCCACACGCGCGAGCTCACGAACGACGCCGTGGGGTCCTGCCGCACCAGGCAGGCGCGCACTCCCTTTGCGAAGGCGACGGTTCCCGCCTGGGGCGTCAAGGAGCCACTCGCCAGCCGCGCCAGCGTTGACTTGCCCGATCCGCTGCGACCCACCACCACGACGCGCCGGCCGGCCGAAAGCCGCAGCGACAGGTCCCTGACCGTCCAGGCGCCAGCACCGAGGCGGACAAAGACGTGCTCCATGTGCAGCATGGCCCGCTCCCCTCGTCCGGATGGCCTGGCCCGGCGCGCCAAAGCGACACTATGCCGCGCCGTAGCGCCCCGCAAACAAACGCGACCGACATACGAGGGGAGGCCCGCAGCGCGAGCCTCCCCGACACGTCATGCACGCGAACGAACCGAACCTACTCGGCGTCCTCGGCCTTGGGCTCGGCGTCCTCGGCCTCGGCAGGCGCCTCCTGTGGCGCCTCGACAGGCTCCTGCGCGGCCTCGGCGGGCGCCTCCTGTGGCGCCTCGGCGACCTTTTCGACCTTCTTGACGGAGGTCGTGGCGGCGGCCTTGGGCTGGACCGCCTCGGTCACGAGCTCGATGATGACGACCTTGGCGGCGTCGCCCTTGCGGGGACCGAGCTTCATGATGCGCGTGTAGCCGCCGTCACGGTCGGCCCACAGGCCCTGTGCGGCCTTCTCAAAGACCTCGCGCACGATCTCCTTGTCGCCAACCTTGGCGATGGCAAGGCGACGGGAGTGGAGGTCGCCCCTCTTGGCCCAGGTGATGACGCGGTCCACGTCGGGACGGATGGCCTTGGCGCGCGACTCGAGCGTCTTGATGCGGTCATGGGCCAGAAGCGACGCGACGAGGCTCTTCTTCATTGCCTTGGTATGGCTCGCGTCGGTGCCGAGCTTCATACCCCTCTTCTTGTTGTGTCTCATGGTCTAGCTACTCCTCAGTTAGCGAGCGACGCGCCTTAGGCCTTGAGGCCAAGGCCCATCTCCTCGAGCTTGTCCTTGACTTCCTCGATGGACTTGACGCCAAAGTTGCGAATGTTGAGCAGGTCGTTCTCAGAGAACTCGACAAGCTGGCGCACCGAGTGGATGTTGGCGCGCTTGAGGCAGTTGTAGGAGCGGACCGAAAGGGCCAGATCCTCAATCTGCTTGTCAAGCTCGGTGTTGTCCTCCTCGACGTCGTCCGCGAAGATGGATGCGTCCTCCTGGGGCTCCTCCTCGGCCGTGAGGCTCATGAAGGCGCTCATGTGCTGGTTGATGATGTTGGCCGCCTCGACGACGGCATCGCGCGGCGAGATTGAGCCGTTGGTCTCGACCTCAAGGACCAAACGGTCGTAGTCGTTGCGCTGGCCGACGCGGCAGGCCTCGACGAGCTTGGCGCAGCGACGGACGGGCGAGTAGAGCGAGTCGACGCACACGTAGCCGATGGGGTCGTTCTTGCCCTCGTTGTCGGTGCCGGCCACGTAGCCGCGGCCCGTGCCGACGTGCATCTGCATGGAGAGGTGCGCGCCCTCGCCCAGCGTGCAGATGACATGGTCCTTGTTCACGAGCTCAAACTGCGACGGAATCTTGAAGTCGCCGCCCGTGACGGTGCAGGGACCCTCGACGTTGATCGTCGCGGTGCCGCTCGCGGCCGTGCCGTTGCCCTTGAAGACCAGGCCCTTGACGTTCAGGACGATGTCGGTGACGTCCTCGTAGATGCCCTCGACCGTATCGAACTCCTTCTGGACGCCGTCGATCTTGATGGCCTCGACAGCGGCCCCCTCGAGGGAGGAGAGCAGGACGCGGCGCAGCGAGTTGCCCAGCGTCTCGCCGTAGCCGCGCTCGAGGGGCTCGGCGGTGATGCGGGCGAGGTCGCTGTGAATCTCCTCGACCTTGACATCCGGACGGATGAATTCTGACATAGCAAATCCTCCTGCAATCGACGCTTACTTGGAGTAGAGCTCGACGATCAGCTGCGCGTCAATGTCAAGGTCGATCTGGTTGCGAACGGGAACCTGAAGCACGGTGCCCTGGAGCTTCTCGATGTCAACCTCAAGCCAAGCGGGAACGGCCTTGCCGTTGGAGGCGACGATGGCCTCCTTGATGGGGAGAAGGTCCTTGGCCTTGTTGGAGATGGCGACCAGGTCGCCGGCCTTCACCTGGTAGGAGGGGATATCCACGCGCCTGCCGTTCACGGTGATGTGACCATGACGGACGGTCTGGCGGGCCTCCTTGCGGGTGCGGGCAAAGCCAAGACGAAAGACGACGTTGTCGAGACGGCTCTCGAGCAGGCTCATCAGGTTGTCGCCCGTGATGCCCTCGGTCTTCATGGCCTTCTGGTAATAGCTGCGGAACTGCTTCTCGAGCACGCCGTAGATGAACTTGGCCTTCTGCTTCTCACGCAGCTGGACGCCGTACTCGCTCTCCTGGCGGCGACGGCGGCGGGGCTGGCGCTTGGATTCCTTGTTGATGCCCATGACGACGGGATCGATGCCAAGCTGGCGGCACCTCTTGAGGACAGGGGTCCTATCAACTGCCATTTCTACTGTCCTTCCTTGCTACACCCGACGACGCTTGCACGGGCGGCAACCGTTGTGCGGAATGGGGGTCTTGTCCTGGATGCCCGACACCTCGAGACCGGCGGCCTGGAGGGAGCGAATGGCGGTCTCACGACCGGAGCCGGGCCCCTTCACGAACACGGCCACCCTGCGAAGGCCATGCTCCATGGCGGCCTTGGCGCACGCCTCGGCAGCGATCTGCGCGGCGAAGGGCGTGGACTTGCGGGAGCCCTTGAAGCCCACGGTGCCGCCGGACTGCCAGGCGATGACGTTGCCCTGGGGGTCGGTGATGGAGATGATCGTGTTGTTGAACGTGCTCTTGATGTGGGCCTGGCCCACGGCGATGTTCTTGCGCTCGGCGCGACGAACGCGCGTCGTGTGCTGGTTCTTCTTCTGCGGCATTGTCTACTCTCCTACGCCTTCTTCTTTGCACCGATCTGACGCCTCTTGCCCTTGCGGGTGCGAGCGTTGGTGTGGGTGCGCTGACCGTGGACAGGAAGACCCTTGCGATGACGAAGGCCGCGGTAGCAGCCGATCTCCATCAGGCGCGCGACGTTCTGGCGAACCTCGCGACGCAGGTCACCCTCCGTGGTGAAGGTGGCGCCAATGAAGTCGCGAATCTTGGTGATCTCGTCCTCGGTCAGATCCTTGACGCGCGTGTCGGGGTCGATGCCGCACTCGGCGCAGATCCTCTTGGCGCTGGTCGCGCCGATGCCGTACAGATAGGTAAGTCCGACCTCAGTGCGCTTGTCGCGCGGAAGGTCGACACCGTTGATACGTGCCAACTTCGAGCTCCTCTCTTAGCCCTGACGCTGCTTGTGGCGAGGGTTATCACAAATTACGTAGACCTTGCCATGGCGACGGATGATCTTGCACTTGTCGCACATCTTCTTAACCGAAGGACGTACCTTCATTGTGCTTTCCTTCCGGTAGTTCCTTGCTCGTACTGAAACCTCACCGGCAGCATCAGGTGGAGCTGACCTGCCTTATCGAAACGCCCAGCCGCAGGCGTGGATATCTGTCGTGATGCCGCGCACCCCTCGGGGCCGCCCGCTATTTGTAGCGATAGGTGATGCGACCCCTCGTGAGGTCATAGGGAGAAATCTCGACCACCACGCGGTCACCGGGAAGGATGCGAATGTAGTTCATGCGAATCTTGCCCGAGATCGTGCAAAGGATGGTCTTGCCATTTTCAAGTTCCACGTTGAACATGGCGTTGGGGAGAGGCTCGATGACCTTGCCCTCCAGCTCGATTCCGTCCTGTTTAGCCACCGTACCTACTTTCTCTCGCTAGTCACAGCGACCATATATCATACATAAAGACGCGCGGGACGTCCCCCTGCCGCAGAGAATTTCATATTCCCTGCAGAGGGGGACGTCCGTCCGCGCCCGTCACCTGCCTCAAGGAGAGGTCCCTCCCCTGAAAGGCGCCTACTTCTGACCGCTCTGCATGGGCAGCCAGGGTCCGTCCTCGTCCTGGGTGAGGATGACGGGGCCGTCCTCGGTGATGGCGATGGTGTTCTCGTAATGGGCCGCGGCCTTGCCGTCATCCGTGACGACGGTCCAGCCGTTGCCAAGCGTATGGTTTTCGTGGGTCCCCAGCGTGATCATGGGCTCGATGGCAATGACCATGCCCGCCTGAAGCCTGACGCCGCGACCCTTCTTGCCAAAGTTCGGCACGTTGGGGTCCTCGTGCATCACGTGGCCCACGCCGTGGCCCACGTACTCCCTGACGACGCCGTAACCGTGCGCCTCGGCGAGCTGCTGGACGGCATGCCCGATGTCACCCAGGTGGTTGCCGGGGACGGCCTGCTCGATGCCCGCCTTCAGGCAGTCGCGGGTGACCTCGCAGAGGCCCCTGACCGCGTCGGAGGGGGTGCCCACGAAGAAGGTCCAGGCGTTGTCGCCCACCCAGCCCCCAAAGGTGGCGCCCGTGTCGATGGAGATGACGTCACCGTCGTTGAGGAAGACCTCCGAGGACGGGATGCCGTGGACGATCTGCTCGTTGAGCGAGGCGCAGATGCTGCCCGGGAAGCCGCCGTAGCCCTTGAAGGTGGGAATGGCGCCGTGCAGGCGAATGAAGCTTTCCACGGCGACGTCGATCTCCTTGGTGGAGACACCGGGACGAACCATGGAGCCGGCGAGGCGCAGGGCCTGCTTGGACAGCGACCCCGCCTGCTTCATCTCTTCGATTTCCGCCGCTGATTTGATGTGAATCATAGACCGAGCGAAGACGTGACGTCGGCATAGACCTCGCCGACGGGACGGTCTCCGTCAACCTCCTTCAGTATTCCGTGCCCTCGATAGTATTCGATGAGGGGTGCCGTCTGATTCTTGTAGGTCTCGAGGCGCCGCGCAATGGTCTCGGGCCTATCGTCATCGCGCTGATACATCTTCCCGCCGCAGCGGGGGCAGGCCGTGACGCCCTCCGTCGCGGTGTACCCGCAGTCATGGCAGGTGCGTCGCGAGCTCAGGCGATTGACGATGACCTCGGGCCTGACGTCCACCAGAAGCGCCGCGTCCAGGCCCATGTCGAGCTTCGCCAGCTCGACGTCCAGGGCGTCCGCCTGCTCGGTGTTGCGGGGGAAGCCGTCAAGGACGAAGCCCCTCTGGGCGTCATCCTGCTGAAGGCGCTCCGTGACCAGGCCGATGACGAGCTCGTCAGGAACGAGCTTGCCGGCGTCCATGTAGCCTTTTGCCTGGACGCCCAGCGCGCTCTGCGCCTTGACGGCCGCACGCAGGAGGTCCCCCGTCGAAATATGGGCGACGCCGTAGTCCTCGACCAGCTTCTGCGCCTGGGTTCCCTTGCCCGCGCCCGGTGCTCCTAGAAGTACGATTCTCATGCTTCTCTTCCTTCCCGAGACCTCAAGAGGCTTAACGCGTCGCGCACCGATGTCCCTGGCGCGAGCGCGGGCCGCGGCGAGGCCAAGGCACGCGGCACGGTCAGGGAGAGGCACGTACGTATACGTAAGTGTACTTGCTTGACGGGCGTCATGCCGGCGAGGAGGCCCAGGGGCCTGCGAGCGGGCACGGCCAAGGCCAGCGCCCCGCAGGCGAGCGGGACATGCGGCGCTCCCTGGCGCGTCTGACGAGGCAGGGGCCGACGCACGCGGCGCCAACCCCTGCCTCCCCAGCTCTTGCGAATCATTCCCCGCCAGACGGCCCCAAGCGCGACCTAGACGAAGAATCCCTCGTAATTGTGCATCTTGAGCTGGGACTCAAGCTGCGAGATCGTGTCCATGGCCACACCGACCATAATGAGCACCGAGGTCCCGCCAAAGCTCTGGAGCAGGGTGTTGCCCGTGAGCGAGAACAGGATGGACGGGACGATCGCGAGCGCGGCCATGAAGAGCGCGCCGGGAAGCGTGATGTGGTCGAGCACGTTCTTGATGTACGCGATGGTCGCGCCGCCCGGGCGCACGCCCGGAATGAAGCCGCCAGCCTTCCTCAGCTGGTCGGCCGTCTCCTCCGGGTTGAACACCATGCTCGTGTAGAAGTACGCGAAGAACACGATGAGAAGCACGGAGAGGACCCAGTTGACCCACCCGCTGGAGAGCAGGGACGCAAAACCCTGAATCCAGGCGACGCTGGGGAAGAACACGGCCACCTGCGCCGGCAGGTACAGAAGCGCCGAGGCGAAGATGATGGGGACGACGCCCGCCGTGTTGACCTTGATCGGCAGGTAGGTTGACTGACCGCCCATCATGCGACGACCGATGACGCGCTTGGCGTACTGCACCGGAATGCGACGCTGGCCACGCTCGATGTACACGATCAGCGGGATGATGGCGACGATGACCAGCAGCGTGACAACCGTGATGATGGCCCCCAGGCCTGAGGTCGTCCACGCCTGCGTGAGGGTGGGTCCCAGGCCGGCCATGATGTTCACGAAGATGATCAGGGACATGCCGTTGCCGATGCCGCGCTGCGTGAGCACCTCGCCCATCCACATGATGATGATGGCGCCCGTGAGCAGCGTGGCGACGACGATGACGTTCTCAAGCGCCTCGGGCACGCCCGGCATGCCGGCGAAGTTGATGCCCTGTGACTTGAACAGGAAGAGATACCCGATGGCGTTGATCAGCGCGAGGAGGATCGTGACGTAGCGCGTGTACTGCGTGATCTTGCGCTGGCCCGACTCCCCCTCCTTGGCGAGCTCGCCCAGCGAGGGCACCACGGCCTGCATCATCTGCAAAATGATCTGCGCGGTGATGTACGGCATGATGCCCAGGCTGAACACCGAGACACGCGAGAGCCCGCCGCCCGAGAACAGGTTGAGCACCGCCAGGGCACCCCCGCCCGAGCTCAGGGCCGTCCCGACAGAGATCATCTGCTTGAACGGGATGCCCGGGGCAGGCAGGTAGGCGCCCAGACGATACAGGAGGAGGATCCCGATGGTGAACAGGATCTTCTTCCTGAGCTCGGGGATGCGAAACGCGTTGGCGATTCCCTTTAGCACGCCTCTTCGACCTTTCCTCCAGCGGCCTCGATCTTAGCCTTGGCGGACGCGGAGACCTTGTCCACCTTGACGGTCAGGGCCTTGGTGAGCTCGCCGTCACCCAGAACCTTGACGGGGATGTAGTCGTGCTTGATGACGCCCTTGGCCTTGAGGCTCTCGGCGTCAACGGTATCCCCGGCCTCATAGAGCTTCTCAAGGCGGGCGACGTTGACGGGGGCGTACTCGACGCGGTTGCGGTTCTTGAAGCCGGGGAGCTTGGGCAGGCGCATCGCGAGGGCGGTCTGGCCGCCCTCGAAGCCGGCGCCCTTGCCGCCGCCGGAGCGGGAGAGCTGGCCCTTGGAGCCACGGCCGGCCGTGGTGCCGAAGCCGGAGGAATTCCCGCGACCGATGCGCTTGCGGCTCTTGCGCGAGCCCTCGGCAGGACGAAGATCATTGAGCTGCATGTGGGTGACTCCTAGTTCTCTTCAACCTCAACAAGGTGCTTGACCTTGAAGATCATTCCACGGACGCTCGGGTTGTCAGGAAGGACCGAGACATCGCCGATCTTGCGAAGGCCCATGGCGCGGCAGGTGCGCGTCTGGTCCCTCTTGACGGACGCGACGGCACTGCGCACGAGCCTGACGGTGAGCTTCTTCTCGTCTGCCATGGCTTAGGCCTCCTTCCCGGTGAACATCTCGGAGACGGTCAGGCCGCGACGCGCGGCGGCCTCCTCGGGGGAGGTCAGGGACTTGAGGCCCTCGGCGGCAGCCTTGATGATGTTGAGGGCGTTGTCGGTGCCCAGCGACTTGGACAGCACGTTGGTGATGCCGGCAAGCTCAAAGAGCGGGCGGACGGGGCCGCCGGCAATGACGCCGGTGCCCTCGACGGCGGGCTTGATCAGGACGCGGCCCGCGCCATAGCAGCCCTCGACGGCGTGCGGGACGGAACCGCTCGCGGTGACGGGCACCTTGAACATGTTCTTCTTGGCGTCATCGACGCCCTTCTGGATGGCCAGAGGCACCTCGGCGGACTTGCCCATGCCGATGCCCACGTTGCCCTTGCCGTCGCCGACGACGACCAGGGCGAGCAGGGACATGCGACGACCGCCCTTGACGGTCTTGGACACTCGATGGATATAGACTACGCGCTCCTGAAGATCGGAGTCATTCTGGCGCTTACGATCACGTGGCATTCAAATCCTCCTAGAACTTCAGGCCCGCGGCACGGGCGCCATCAGCTAGAGCCTTCACACGGCCGTGATAGATGCGACCGGCGCGGTCAAAGACGACCTCGGAGATGCCCTTCTCGAGGGCGCGCTCACCGATGAGCTTGCCGACGAACTCCGCAGCCTCCTTGTTGGAGCCGATCTTGCCCAGGGCGCGGAACTCGGCGCTCAGCGTGGAGGCGGAGCAGATGATCCTGCCGTCAGTGTCATCGACGACCTGCGCGTAGATGTGCGCGTTGGTGCGATGCACGGTGAGGCGGGGACGCTCTGCGGTACCGAAGATCTTGGCGCGGACACGGCGCTGGCGGCGCTTGAGACCCGCTCTCTTTGCCTGGAACCTGTTCATTCCTTCTCCTTCACGATGCCATCACCTGACGGGGTGATGGTCTTTCCTATGTGGGGCCGCCGCCTGCGAAAGACGCCGCCGCGCAGGCGGCCCGGACGGTCGGCCGACCGCCGGGACGGCGCGCACTGCTACTTGGCGGCCTTGCCGAGCTTCCTGCGGATGTGCTCGCCGGCGTAGTGGATGCCCTTGCCCTTGTACGGCTCGGGCGGACGCTTGGCGCGCACCTCGGCGGCAACCTGGCCCACCTGCTCCTTGGAGATGCCCTTCACCGTGATGTGGGTATTGTCGGGCACCTCGAAGCTGATGCCCTCGGGGCAGGCGTAGATGACGGGGTGCGAGTAGCCCAGGGAGAGGTCCAGGTCCTTGCCCTTGAGGACGGCACGGTAGCCGACGCCCGCGAGCTCGAGCTTCTTCTCGAAGCCGTCGGACACGCCCGTGACCATGTTCTGGACGAGGGTGCGAACGAGGCCCTGCTGGGCATTGGACTGCTTGGTCTCGTCGTTGCGGGTGACGAGGATCTCCTCGCCCTTCTGCTCGACGGTGACGAGATCGGAGAACGTGCGGGTGAGCTCGCCCTTGGAGCCCTTGACGGTGACGGTGGCGCCATCGATGGTCACAGTGACCCCGGCAGGGACCGTGACAGGCTTCTTGCCAATTCGAGACATTGTCTCCTCCTTACTTCCTGTCGCGCCTTACCAGATGTAGCACATGACCTCGCCGCCGATGCCCTGCTTGCGGGCGTCGCGGTCGCACATCATGCCCCTGGAGGTGGAGATGACGGCAGTGCCCAGGCCGCCGAGGACGCGAGGCAGCTTGTCGGCAGAGGAGTAGATGCGCAGGCCGCACTTGGAGATGCGCTTGATGCCGCGGATGACGCGGGCGTTCTTCTTGCCGTACTTGAGCGTGATGTGCAGGGTCTTCTGAGGCGTGGTGTCCTCGACCTCATAGGACTGGATGTAGCCCTCCTCGCAGATGACGCGGGCGAGCTCGGCCAGGACCTTGCTCGAGGGCATGGAGACCTCGGGCTTGCCGGCGTTGTTTGCGTTGCGGATGCGCGTCAGCATGTCTGCGATGGGATCAGTAACCTTCATTGATTCCTTCTCCTTAGTTCGTGATGAAACTGTGCGTACGGTTCGTACTCGCCCGTGGCGAGAGCGCCTGTACGACAGAGCCCCGGCTTACCAGCTTGCCTTGCGGACGCCAGGAAGCTCGCCCTTGCTCGCGAGTTCGCGGAAGCACACGCGGCACAGGCCGAACTTGCGATAGACGGAGTGGGGACGCCCACAGCGCTGGCAGCGGTTCTGCTTGCGAGTTGAGTACTTCGGCTCACGCGACGCCTTGACGATCATCGATGTCTTAGCCACAAATCCTCCTCTTCGAGGGTAGACCCCGGTCCTGGCTCATGCCAGGTTGCCGAGGCGACAAACGACAGTAGTTAGTTCCGCTTGAACGGGAAGTGGAAGGCCTCGAGCAGCGCCCTGCCCTCCTCGTCCGTGGGGGCGGTGGTGACGATGGTGATGTCCATGCCGCGGGTGTGGTCGACCTTGTCAAAGTCGATCTCGGGGAAGATCAGCTGCTCGGTGACGCCCATGGAGAAGTTGCCGTGACCGTCGAACGACTTGGGGCTGATGCCGCGGAAGTCGCGAATCCGCGGGATGGCGGTGGCGATGAGGCGGTCGAGGAACTCGAACATGCGGTCGCCGCGCAGGGTCACCTTGGCACCGATGGGCTGACCGGCGCGCAGGTGGAAGGTGGCGATGGACTTGCGGGCGCGAGTCACGATGGGCTGCTGGCCGGTGATGGTGCGCAGGTCGGCGACGGCGCCCTCGATCGCCTTGGAGTCGGTGGCAGCCTCGCCGACGCCCATGTTGACGACGATCTTCTCGAACTTGGGAATCTGGTGGACGTTCTTGTAGCCAAACTTCTTCTGAAGCTGGTCGCGCACCTGGGAGACGTAGATCTCCTTAAGACGCGGGACATACGCGGTCTGGTCTGCCATGCGATCTCCTCACTCATGGTGGTGTTTAGCACGGGGTTGGCGCGGCGGCGCGGCGGCCGTCCGTTAGCCTCGTGCCCCCCGATTCGTGGCAAGCGAAGCGGGAGCCAGTGTCAGCCTGCGAGCTTTAGACAGCATGGTCCTAGAGTTCGCACGCAAGCCTATATGTTAGGCCTTTGCGGAAGTGGTCCCGGCTCAGGAAAAAACATCAGAACTTATTCACAACTGCTGGTTCGTCGCGGCGGGCCGGCGCCCTTGTAAGAAAATCAAGCGCCATGGGGGCGCCTCGCGTTCCCAGCCTTAGCCAAAACACGACAAAGATTACAGAATATCGGGTCTCAGGCAGGATATTTTGATATGTATGTCGTGTTTTGGCTAAGCGATCCGTATGCATGACATTGCATACGAAGGCTCCCCCGCAACTTCGTGCGGGGGAGCTCGCCGTCGTTCCTGATACGTGCCTCACGCTGGCGACTCGCACTGGCACCTCATGCGGGCGCTCCATGCCGCTGTCCCGCGCGGGCGGCGTCTAGCCCTTCCTGCGGCGCAGGACGATTGCGACGACGATGACGGCGACCGCCGCAAGGCCCAGGCCGACGCTGAGGCCCACGGGCAGTGAGTCGTCGTTCGTCTGGGGAGTTGCGCCCGTCGTGCCGCCGCCCTGAGGCGCCTGAGGCGTCAATCCCGGCTGGGCGTGATAGGCATTGTCAAACACCGCGCCGACGGAATCGTTGTTGATGCCCTCATAGAGTCTGGTCTTCGTGCCGTCGGCGTTGATCCTGTGCCAGAGGCGCCGGACCGCGAGGTTACCGTCCGCGCCCTTGGTGACCTCATAGCTCACCTGGTAAGCAGCGGCGTCATAGCTGTAACCGGCCGCGGAGCCGGCAAGCTCGCGAATCGTGTAGGCGTAGGTGCCCTCCCTGGCAAAGGTGATGGCACCAAACTCAACGCCATACTCATACGCATCGCCCGTGACGCTGACGGTGACGGTCTTGGAGCCGCCCTCGCTGCCGGCGGGCATGGGGTTGCCGGGGTCGTCCGCCGAAAGCACGAAGCTGAAGGTGGCGGGGGCGGCGGGTCGGTCGCCCGAGACGCGCTTCAGGACCGTGGGGTCACCATAGGCAGGCGTCGGCGGCGTCGCCTTGGCCTTGGTGTTCGCGAGCGTGAAGCCCGACGCCATAGTGCCCGTGGCCGCAGCGGCGCTAAAGCCCGCGACCTCGCCCAGCTCGGCAACGGAGTAGGAGATCTCCCTGCCGTCACGATACGTCGGCACGCCCGAGAAGGTCGCGGTCCAGCCGTTGTCGGCACTGAGCGTCACGGTGGCGCCCTCGACCGCCTCCGCGCCGTCCATGAGCTGAGCCTTCACCGCGCTGCCCGAAGGTGCCGCCATGGGAGAGCCGCCCTCGTCGAGCCAGACCTTCCTGACGGTGATGTCGCGCGTCGCCGCCTTTACCTTGAGCGTCGCGCGAATGCTGGTGTCGCCCGCCGGGGCGACGGCATCCCTGCCGAACGCCCACTGGGCCGCGCCCCACGTGAACGCGAACGCCTTGCTCGTGCCTGCCGTCGACGTCGCGACGGCATCAAAGTGCCCCGTCACCGTGCCCGTCGCCGTGAGCAGCGTTCCTGCCGCAGCCGTCAGAGGTACCCCGACGCCGGGGATCGTGAGCTTCATCCATCCCGTGTCACCCGTGTTCGTGGCAGCCCCCGCGGCGTTGACGACGCCCTGGAGGTCGGCGTACGTCCTGATGGAGCCAGGGTCAGAGAGCTCAAAGCCCACCGTGACCCTGTTGCCGTCCACCTTGACGGAGGAGACCTTGAAGCCGTCGCCAAAGCCGGTCGTGGTCACCTTGGAGGTGTCGCCGTCAAGCCCCGCCGGCAGCGTGAGCCCCTCGGGCACGTCAATCGTGGCCGTGAAGCCAAACGAGCCGAGGTCGAGCGCGATCTTGCTGGGTTCGACGCCGGGATACAGGGCCTCGATCTGGGTCATCTGCGCCTGAATCGCCGTGACCTTCACCGCGCCGGTGAGGTCGACCGTCGAGCCCTGCACGGCCTCGTACGCCGCGTCGTTTTCCGTATCGGCGTCGATGAGCAGGTCGGCCGGAAGGTCCAAGGCGGTCACGACCTTGGCCAGGATGGTCTGCCGGACGACGGGAGAGCCCGCCGTGCCCTTGACGTCCATCCCGGATGCGGTCTGCGCGCCGCTCCAGGTGAAGTTGAAGGCCGCCTTCACGGCGTCGGAGCCTCTGCCCCGGGCCGTGAGTCTGCCGCTCACGTCGCTCGTGGCCGTGAACTCGCTGCCGTTGGGGGTGCCCGCCTTGAGCGTGAGCCCGCCAATCGAGACTCTCATGTCGCCGCCCATGCCCGCCGTGCTGGCGTCAGCAAGCAGCGTCGCGAGGTTGGTGTGCTGGTGCTTGAGACCCAGCGTGACGGTGACGGTCTGACCCGAGACCTGCGTGTCCGTGACCTCAAACAGGCCCCCTCCGCCCACGAGCGTCGCCGTGGGGTTGGCGGGTAGGGTGACCTCGGCGGGCAGGGTCAGCCTTGCCGTGATCGCGCCTTCCGTGCCCGTCAGCGCGACCTTGGACGGGTCGGCGACGTCCGCGGAGAACTGCTCCCTCATGGACCGAACCTTTGCCTTGACGTCCGCTAGGTCGATTGCCTGCGTGAGGCTGAACGTGGACGTGCCGTCCGCCACGGCGATCAGGTAGTCGTTCGTGGCGGCGGCGGAGGCCCCCCACAGGTCCACGCCCAGCGTCCCGGACGCGATGACGTCGATGACGGTGGGGTCCTCCTTCCACTTGAGGTAATACGTGGTGTCGGCCGTTATCTTGGGCTCCTGTGGCGAGACGACGATTCCCCCGCCCAGGTCAAGATCCTCAAAGCGGAGGGCTCCCGTGCCGTCTGGCGAGGTGTACCAGTTGTAGAACGTGCCGAGGCTGGGGTCGTTGACGTCCTCGATGACACTCCCGCGCTTCGTGGCGACGTCCGCCGTCAGCTTGAGGTCGTTATGGCTCAGTCCGCCCAAAAGGCCCCACAGGCCCTGGTCATAGCGCGCCTGGGCCCTAAGCTTGGCGACGTCGCCACCCGATGCGTCCTTGACGACGTCAAAGACCTCAGGATGCGTCTTGAACACGCTCGAGTCGGCGAACGTGCCGCCGTTCGCGCTAAACGATACGACGTAGTGGTTCTCGTCGAGCTGGGCGTACAGGTCTATCTGGGTGGTTGTGCCCGAGAAGCTCAGGGTCGCGCCGGGCGCCGTCGCGGCCCCCGAGCCGTCGGGCGCGGTGTTCCAGCCCCTGAAGGTCTTCCCGGCGACCTTGAAGTCGGGGTTCTTTGCCACGACGTCCTCAAAGCCCAGGGCGGTGGCTGTGGTCTCGCCCGCCCCGAGGGACTGGGTCCAGCTGGCGGCGCCCTGGTGATAGACGACCGAGCGAGACCCCCATGCGGCATAGACCTCGAGGTCGGACGTCACCTTGGTGGTCGCGTGGTCAAACGGGTGCTCCGCGCCGCCTGCGTCCTTGTAGAACCAGCCCTTGAACACCGTGCCGTCCGCGGCGGTGGCGACGCCCGGGTCGCTCGTGCCCCTCGTGAACCCCAGCGCGTACCCGCGCACGGTGGTCTGGACCTTGTCGGCGGAGCTGCCGTCCGCAAACGTCGCGCCGTCCTTGTTGAGCTTGAAGGTCACGGTGGCACCCGGCACCCACACGTGCTTTTGGCCGTCTGCCGTTGGGGTGCCCACCTCATAGCGGTAGGTGGACCCGTTCGCGTTGATGGGGGTTACCAGACTCACGCTTGGGTCCGCCAGCGTCAGCAGCGTCAACGGCTCATCCCCGTTTTCCGGCCCGTTCGTTGGGACCGTCTGCGCGACGCCGGCGTTCTTGATGAGGAAGGAGCCTCCCGTCACGACATAGTGACTGCCGTCGTTTGCGCCGCCGTTGTCCACCGTCGCGTCCTGCGCGGGCGTGTTGACCGCCGAGCTGCCCTTGAAGGTGAGAAGGCCAGGCGTGCCATCCGAGGTCTGCACGCCGTACGCGGGATACGTCACGAGCCCGCTCGTCTCGAAGGTGGAGTTCTCAAACGTGACGTTGCCGCCGTAGTTAAGGTTGAGCCCGCCGCCCCTGCTGTTGAGGATCTTGAGGGTGGAGTTTTGAATCGTCGTGTTGTTCGAATAGCTTTGGGTCGCGGCGTCGTAGGTCGACCCCACGGTCATGCGCCCGCCGTCCACGACGAGGGTCGAGCCGTTCCTGATGAGGCTCGGAGACGTGCCGACGAGGCCAAACCCCTGGTAATACAGGTCTCCCAGGAATGCCGCCCAGTTGCTCGTGGGCCACTTGCCCTTGGTGCTCAGGTATGACCTGTCCATGTAGAGGTTGTGCGGCGCGTTCCACGTCTGGATGTTGAAGCGCACGCCCTCGGTCACGAGCCTGGTGTTCTCGAGCCACAGCGGCGCGCCGTGCCCTCCCCAGGCGCCCTTGTCCGCGTCGTCGGACCTGCCCTTGACCGTGACGTCCGCGTTGACGAACTTGGATCCGCCGGCATAGTTCATCCCGCGCCCCTGTAGGTAACCTGCGCCCGTGACGGTCGAATCGGCCTTGATGACAAGCGCCGACCGGTCGCTTCCCTTGACGAGGCCCTTGTTGTTGAAGGCGTAGGCGTTGCCGTCAAGCACATAGTTGCCGTCGTTGAGCTCGCCGCCCTTGAGGATGGTGACGGCCGTCTGGCAGCCGTGCATCGTGAGGGTCTTGCCCGGCGCCACCGTAAGGTGAGAGCCGCTGTTCACGGTGATGCAGCTCGTGCCCGCCGCCGGCGTAGAGGTCGGCTGCCAGGTGGTGTCCTGCGCGATCTCGAGCGTGACCGGCTTCGTCGCGACCCCGACGGACAGGGGCCACTCCCCCGCCGCCTTGTCCAGGTTCGTGGCGATGATCCTGCCGTTGGCCGTCACGGCGGCAAACGCGGCGGCATAGGTCTTCTTTGGCGTCGTGGCGCTCTGGCCGTCATGCGAGTCGGACCCGTTGACGGGGTCCACGTAGATGACGCTGCCCGCGACGGGATCGTACTTGGCATAAAGCGTCATGTCCTCAGACCCCATGACGACGGGGTCCTTCACCGGCCGGGTGAGGGAGCTGTCGGCGTACCATCCCGCGAACGTCGAGCCGGCCTTGGTGGGGACATAGCTTGCAAGGTCAAGCGTCTTGCCCGTGGCGACGGACGTGGTGAGGGACAGCCCCTCGGGCAGCGTTCCCCCATTGAGCGCGAAGGTGAGCGTGGCAGACGCCGAGGCGGCCTCGTCGGGGTCACTGCCGCTCGCGGCACCTGGGTGCGCGTTCTGCGGCGAGGGCGCCGTCGGGGCGGTGTTCGCGTCCGTCTCGGGCGCGGCGGGGGCTGACGGCGCGGTCGCGGGGGCTGACGGCGCGGTCTGCGTTGTCGTCACGGCACCGGCGCCGCCGGATGCGGGCGTGGCGTCAGATGGGCCCTTCGTCAGGCCGGTGGCATAGGCCAGGCCGTCCGCCGGGATCATGGACGTGACGAGCGCAACGCAAAGCGCAAGGACGGCAAGGTGCCGTCTGAGGTTACGAGTGCATCTCATGGGGTGCGTCTCCTGGTTCGTGTTGAGGTGACTCGGCACATTCTTAACCAAAATTGAATTGTAGGGGCGGCGCTCCGCAAACGCAACTGGGCATCTGCCATGCCGCCGCGGCAGCGACGCATGCCATGGCGGCCCGACGAAAAACCCCGCCTCGTCTGAGGCGGGGTGTGCGGTGTCATGAGGCGTCATGTGGCGCCGGGGCTTCCCGGCACGAGGCTGCCGTCACGGGCTCCCTAGATCTCCTCGCCCGACTTCTTGGCGTAGCGAACCTTCTTGCCCGACTCGTCAAAGCGGTACCCCACGCGGGTGGGGGCGTCGGTCTTGGGGTCGATGAGGGCCACGTTCGAAGCGTCGATGGCGGCCTCCCTCTCGACGATCCCGCCGTTGTTGCCCATCTGATCGGCCTTCTGGGCCTTCTTGACCAGGGCGACGCCGCGAACGACGACCTTGCCCTCGGACGGGATGGCGCGAATGACCTCGCCGCGCTTGCCCTTGTCCTTGCCGGAGAGGACCTGAACCTGGTCGCCCTTCTTGATCTTCATCTTAGCCATGAGCTCACTCCCCTACAGCGTCTCGGGCGCGAGCGAGACGATCTTCATGTACTTGCGCTCGCGCAGCTCGCGAGCGACGGGCCCAAAGATGCGCGTGCCCTTGGGCTCGCCGTCCTTGTTGACCAGCACGCAGGCGTTCTGGTCGAACTTGATGTAGCTCCCGTCCTTGCGGCGGTGCTCCTTGACGGTGCGCACGATGACGCAACGGACGACGTCGCCCTTCTTGACCTGACCCGAGGGCGTCGCCTCCTGCACGGCGCACATGATGACGTCGCCGAGGCCAGCATAGCGACGCTTGGAGCCACCAAGGACCTTGATGCACTTCACGCGCTTGGCGCCGCTGTTGTCAGCGACGTTGAGCATGCTCTCCATCTGAATCATTGCAAATTCCTCCGTACGCTACCCTGAGCAGAGGTGCGGCCGCACGGGCGCCGCACATGGTGGGAAGCGGTTGATACGATCGTTTACTTGGCCTTCTCGACGATCTCGACGACACGCCAACGCTTGGTCTTGGACAGGGGCCGCGTCTCCATGACGCGGACGGTGTCGCCAAGGCCACACTCGTTCTTCTCGTCGTGGCAGTGGAGCTTCTTGCTGATCGTCATCATCTTGCCGTACTTGGGGTGATGCTTACGGTAGGTAATCTGCACCGCGATGGTCTTGTCGCCGGAAAGCGAGATGACCTCACCGGTGCGGACATGCCTTGCGTTCCTGCTTTCGGTATCTGCCATGTCTTATCTCTCCTGCGATCTACTTCTGGCTTGCGGACGCGTCCGCAGCAATCTGGCGTGCGCGCATCTCGGTCTGGACGCGGGCGATGTCACGCTTGACGATGCTCACGCGGGCGGTGTTGTCCAGCTGGCTGGTGGCCATCTGGAAGCGGAGGTTGAAGAGCTCCGCACGGCCGTCCTCGAGCTTCTGGGCGAGCTCGTCGTCGGAGAGCTCTTGGATGTCCTTGTACTTCATTTACTTTGCCTCCCCGTCCTGCTGCTCGGCGCGGGTGATGATCTTGGTCTTGATGGGAAGCTTGTGCTGCGCCAGGCGCAGGGCCTCCTTGGCGACGGCCTCTTCGACGCCGTCAAGTTCGAACATGACGCGACCGGGCTTGACGACGGCCACCCACTCCTCGGGGTTGCCCTTGCCGGAGCCCATGCGGGTCTCGGCGGGCTTCTTGGTGATGGGCTTGTCGGGGAAGATCGTGATCCAGACCCTGCCGCCACGCTTCATCTGACGCGTCATGGCGATACGGGCGGCCTCGATCTGGCGGTTGGTGATCCAGTGGGCCTCCAGGGCCTGAATGCCCCACGTGCCAAAGTGCAGCTCGGTGTTGCCCTTGGCCTTGCCCTTCATGGAGCCACGCTGAACCTTGCGGTGAAGGACGCGCTTGGGAGCCAGCATTAACGACCCCTCCTCTCGTTACGCCCGCGACGAGGACGGTTGACGCTGGTGCCCTCGAGCTCGGGGTGCAGGGCGGGCTGGCCGGGAAGCTGCTCTCCCTGGTAGATCCAAACCTTGACGCCCACGGCGCCCATGGTGGTGCGAGCGGTGGCCTGGCCAAAGCTGATCTTGGCGCGCAGGGTGTGCAGGGGCACACGACCCTCGCGGTACCACTCGCGGCGGCCCATCTCGGCGCCGTTCAGACGGCCGGAGCACTGGATGCGGATGCCCTGGGCGCCGGACTTGCGCGCGGACTGGACGGCCTTGCGCATGGCGCGGCGGAAGGCGATACGGCCCTCAAGCTGCTCGGCGATGGACTGGGCGGTGAGCTGGGCGTCGAGCTCGGGGCGCCTGACCTCGACGACGTCAACGTTGACGCCGCCCTTCTGCACGCCGCAGATCTTCTCGAGCTTGCCGCGCAGCGCGTCGATGTCTGCGCCCTTCTTGCCGATGACGATGCCGGGACGGGCGGTGTAGATGGTGATCTTCACCTTGTCGCCGGCGCGGTCGATCTCGACGCGCGACAGCGCCGCGTTGGCGAGCTGCTTGCTCAAAAACGAGCGAATCTCAAGGTCGTTACCAAGGTTCTTGGCGTAGTCCTTCTTATCGGCGTACCAACGGGAACGCCACTCCTCGGTGATGCCGAGACGAAAGCCGGTAGGCTGAACTTTCTGGCCCATGCTCTCCCTACGCCTCCTTTCCAGGTGCGACGACGACGGTGATGTGGCTGGTGCGCTTGTTGATGCGCGACGCGGAGCCCTTGGCGCGCGGGCGGATGCGCTTGAGCGTGGGGCCCTCGTCAACGTAGGCGCTCTTGACCACGAGGTTGCGGGCACGCAGGCCGTTGTTGTTCTCGGCGTTGGCGACGGCGGACTGCACGACCTTAGCGACCGGCTCGGCGGCGGCGCGGGTCGAGAACTGCAGGACCTCGAGCGCCTTCTCGACAGGAAGGTTGCGAATCAGACCGACGACCATGCGGACCTTGCGAGGAGCCATGCGCACATACTTGGCGGTGGCGCTGACCTCTTGCGCCGCGGTGTTCTTTGCCATTATCTACGCACCTCCTAACCCTGCTTGTGGCCACGGAAGGTGCGGGTCTGGGAGAACTCCCCCAGCTTGTGCCCCACCATGGACTCGGTGATGTACACGGGAACGTGCTTGCGGCCGTCGTGGACGGCGATCGTGTGGCCGACCATCTCGGGGAAGATGGTCGAGGCGCGCGACCAGGTCTTGATGACCTCCTTCTTGCCGGACTCGTTCATGGCGGCGACACGCGCGAGGAGGCGAGTCTCCACAAACGGACCCTTCTTGAGACTTCTGCTCATACTTTCGATCTCCTAAGGCTCGTGTGCTACTTGGAACGACGACGAATGATCAGACGGTTGCTGGCCTTCTTGGGGTCGCGCGTCTTCTTGCCCTTGGTCGGAATGCCCCAGGGGGTGACGGACGGACGGCCGGAGGTGTGGTTCTTGCCCTCGCCGCCGCCGTGCGGGTGGTCAACCGGGTTCATGACCGTGCCGCGGACCGTCGGGCGAACGCCCATCCAGCGCTTGCGGCCCGCCTTGCCGATCACGATGTTGGAATGCTCGGCGTTACCGACCTCGCCGATGGTGGCGCGGCAGGTGAGCAGCACGCGGCGCAGCTCGGAGGAGGGCATGCGCAGGACCGCGTAGCCGTTGTCCTTGCCCATGAGCTGCACGGAGGTGCCGGCGGCGCGGGCCATGGCCGCGCCCTTGCCGGGCTGGAACTCTACGGCGTGGACGAGCGTGCCCACGGGGATCTCCGAGAGGGGCATGGCGTTGCCCGGCTTGATATCGACGTCCTTGGTGCCCGACAGGACCTTGTCGCCCACGTGAAGGCCCTCGGGGGCGAGGATGTAGGCCTTGGCGCCATCGACGTAGTGAAGGAGCGCGATGCGCGCGGAGCGGTTGGGGTCGTACTCGATGGTGGCGACCTTGGCCGGGATGTTGTCCTTGTTGCGCTTGAAGTCGATCCTGCGGTACTTGCGCTTGGTGCCGCCGCCCTGATGACGGGTGGTGATGCGGCCGTTGTTGTTGCGACCGGCCTTCTTGTTGAGGGGCTCCAGGAGCGACTTCTCGGGCGTCGTGGAGGTGATCTCCTTGAAGTCGGAGATCGTCTGCCAGCGACGACCGGCGCTCGTGGGCTTGAGGTGCCTAACTGCCATTGCTTCTTTCCCTTTCTTCCGTTGGCCACCACACTCGGGACCAAGTGTGGTGACACCGGACTACCACGGTACCGCGCGTATCCATCATGCGCGGCATGCAAGCCCGCCTCGCGAGCGTCTGTCGCAAGACGGGCGGGTTGCCTTAGTCCTCGGCTGCCTGCGTGTTGGCGAAGATCTCGATCTGCTCACCATCGGCGATGGTGACGATGGCCTTCTTCCATGAGCGGGTCTTGCCGGCGACGTAGCGCACGCGCTTGGTCTTGGGCTTGACCCACATCGTGTTGACCTTCTTGACGTGGACGCCGAACAGCTTCTCGACGGCGTCCGCGATCTCCTCCTTGGGGGCGGAGCGGGCGACCTCGAAGCTGTACTTGTTCTGCGACATCTGGTCAAAGGAGCGCTCGGTGACGACCGGGCGAATGATGACCTCGTAAGCGGAGTTCATTTAAGCGAGCACCTCCTCGAGCTGCTTGGCGACGGCGGTGGTCATGACGAGCGCACCGTTGTCGAGGAGGTTGCGGGTGTTGGCCTCGGAGACGCCAAAGATGAGGACCTGGGGAAGGTTGCGGAACGAGAGGTAGGTGATAACGTCGTCATCGTCAAGGATGAGGGTCACGCGCGTGCTCTCGAGGCCCAGGGCCTTGAGGACAGCGGCCGCCTGCTTGGAGGAGGGCTCCTCGAACGAGAGGCCGTCGAGCAGGATGAGCTCGTCGTCAGCCACCTTGCCGGAGAGGACGGACCTCATGGCAAGCTTCCTCTCCTTCCTGTTGGTGCGCTTGGCGTGGCTGCGCGGGGTGGGGCCGAAGACGGTGCCGCCGCCGGTCCACTGGGGGGCGCGGATGGTGCCCTGACGCGCGCGGCCGGTGCCCTTCTGGCGCCACGGCTTGGCGCCGCCGCCGGACACGGCGGAGCGGTTCTTGGTGGAGTGGGTGCCCTGACGCAGGGACGCCTCGTAGGCGACGACGACCTGGTGCACCACGGGGATGTTCGGCTCGATGCCGAAGACGCTGTCAGCGAGCTCGGCGGTCTCGACCGCCTGCCCCTGCGCGTTCTTGACTTCAATCTTGGACATTGTGTCTCCCTTGCTAGCCTAAGGATCGGTACGTGCGAGGCCTTAGGCCATGCGGACCTGGACGAGGGCGTTCTTGCCGCCGGGGACGGCGCCCTTGACGAGCATGAGGTTCTGCTCGGCGTCAATGCGGACGAGCTTGAGGTTCTTGACGGTGACGCGCTCGTCGCCCATGTGCCCCGCCATGTGCAGGCCCTTGCGAACGCGGGCGGGATAGGCGCACTGGCCGATGGAGCCGGGCTTGCGCTGGTTGCGCGAGCCGTGGGTCATGGGGCCGCGGGCGAAGTTCCAGCGCTTGATGGTGCCCTGGAAGCCCTTGCCCTTGGAGGTGCCGATGACGTCGACGACCCTGACCTCGGCGAAGTCCGCGACGGTGACCTTGTCGCCCGTGGCGTGCTTCTCGCCGTCCTCGACGCGAACCTCGCGCAGGTAGCGCATGGGCTCGACGCCGTGGGCGTCAAAGTGGCCCTGCATCGGCTTGTTGACGTGCTTGGACGTGATGTCTCCGAAGCCAATCTGGACGGCGTCATAGCCGTCGGTTGCCCTCGTCTTCACCTGCGAGACCACGCAGGGGCCCGCCAGGATGACGGTCACGGGGACGACGTTGTCGTTTTCGTCCCACACCTGCGTCATCCCGATCTTGCGGCCAAGAATCGTGCTGACCATGCTTGTTCCTTACCCTCGGTGGTCATGGGACCTTCGCGTGCGCGTAGGGACAGCTCTTCCGTCCCTCCCCAGCGGACCACATCCTATGGTTGCCGCGCCGCTCAAGGCAGCCGGGCGAGCTCGGGCACTCGACACAGCTGTCCCCTCAAGAAACACAGCCTGACTAGTTTACACTTCGGATGCCGCGTTCACAATGTTTGCGCAGTAATTTTCTACCACTTCCGGCAATCGGGACGGACGCCGTTATCTTTGCCCCTTTACTTGAGGCTGCACTATTGTTTCCGCGCCCATCCCGGCTCGTGCCGCATCTTAGCCAGAACACGACCGATATATCAAAAAACGTCAAAACTACGGGCATTTCTGTAACAAACGTCGTGTTTTGGCTAAGGCACCCGCTCGACATGCAAGAGGCCCCCGACCGCGCGGCCGGGGGCCTCTCAGGATCGTGGGCAAACAACGAGACTTAGAGCTTGATCTCGATATCCACGCCCGCAGGCAAGTCAAGGCGCATCAGCGAGTCCACGGTGGACGAGCTGGGGTCCACGATGTCGATGAGACGCTTGTGGGTGCGCATCTCAAACTGCTCGCGGGAGTCCTTGTCCTTGTGGGGCGAGCGGATCACGGTGTAGACGTTGCGCCTGGTGGGCAGGGGAATGGGGCCGGCAACCCTGGCACCGGTCTTCTGGGCGGTGTCAACGATGAGCTTGGCCGACTGGTCCACGACCTCGTGGTCGTAGCCCTTGAGGCGAATCCTGATCTTCTGGTTAGGCACGGTACTTACCTCCATCATGAGCGTGAAGCTCCTTTGTGGGGGTCTTGTCCGCCGGCTAGGCGGACAAAACCCGGTTCTGCTTGCTAGTTGGCGCTTCCGCCGTTCTTGGAGACGATCTCCTCGCGAATGTTCTTGGGGACGGCCTCGTAGGAGTCAAACTGCATGGTGTAGCTCGCGCGACCCTGCGTCTGGGAGCGAAGGTCGGTGGCGTAGCCAAACATCTCGCCCAGGGGCACCTTGGCGCGGATGAGCTTGGTGTTGGAGCGGTCCTCCATGCCCTCAATCTTGCCGCGGCGGCCCGAGAGGTTGCCCATGACGTCGCCCATGTACTGCTCGGGCGTCTCGACCTCGACGCTCTCGATGGGTTCGAGCAGCACGGGGTCGGACTGCTGCAGGGCCTTCTTGATGGCCATGGACCCGGCGATCTTGAAGGCGGCCTCGGAGGAGTCAACCTCGTGGTAGGAGCCGTCAACGAGCGTGACCTTGATGTCCTGCGTGGGATAGCCCGCGATGACGCCAGACTGGAGCGCCTCCTGGATGCCCTTGTCCACCGAGGGGATGTACTCCTTGGGGATGGCGCCGCCCACGGTGGCGTCCACGAACTCGTAGCCAAAGCCGGGCTCCATAGGCTCCACGTCGATGATGGCGTCGCCGTACTGGCCGCGGCCGCCGGACTGGCGGACGAACTTGCCCTGGACGTGGCTCACGGCCTTGCCCGCCGTCTCGCGGTAGGCGACCTGCGGCTTGCCGACGTTGCACTCGACATGGAACTCGCGGCGCAGGCGGTCAACGATGATCTCGAGGTGAAGCTCGCCCATGCCGGCGATGATCGTCTGACCGGTCTCGTGGTCGGTGTGGACGCGGAAGGTGGGATCCTCCTCGGCCAGCTTGGCCAGGCCCACGGACATCTTCTCCTGCTCGGCCTTGCTCTTGGGCTCCACGGCCACGTCGATGACGGGGTCGGCAAAGTCGATGGACTCCAGGATGATGGGGTGCTTCTCGTCGCAGAGGGTGTCGCCGGTGGAGGTGTTCTTCATGCCGACGCAGGCGACGATGTCGCCGGCGGAGCACTCGTCGCGGTCAACGCGGTCGTTGGCGTTCATCTCGAGGATGCGGCCAAGGCGCTCGCGCCCGTCCTTGACGGAGTTGTAGACGTAGGAGCCCGCCTCCGCCTGGCCGGAGTACACGCGGATGTAGGTGAGCTTGCCGACGAAGGGGTCGGTCATGATCTTGAACGCCAGGGCGCTGAAGGGCTCCTTGGTGTCGGCGTGACGAACGTCCTCGGCGCCCTTGGGGGTCGTGCCGTGGATCTCCTGGATGTCCAGGGGGCTGGGCAGGTAGTCAACGACGGCGTCAAGGAGCTCCTGGATGCCCTTGTTCTTGTAGGCGGAGCCCACGAAGACGGGGTTGAGCTCGTTGGCGAGGACGCCCTTGCGGATGGCCGCCTTGACCTCGTCAACAGTGACCTCCTCGTCCATGAGAATCTTCTCCATGAGGTCGTCGTCAAAGTTGGAGACGGCGTCGAGCAGCTCCTCGCGCTTCTGCTGGGCAAGCTCGACGAACTCCTCGGGGATGGCGTCCATGACCTCGGGGTAGATCATGCCCTTGGCGTCCTCCTTGAAGTCCCACGCCTCCATGGTGACGAGGTCGATGAGGCCCCAGAAGTTGGACTCGGCGCCCATGGGGATCTGCGCCGCCACGGCGGCGGCGCCCAGGCGGTCCTTCATGGTCTCGATGGCATGGAAGAAGTCGGCGCCCACGCGGTCGAACTTGTTGATGAAGGCGATGCGGGGCACGCCGTAGTTGCCGGCCTGGCGCCAGACGGTCTCGGACTGGGGCTGCACGCCGGCGACGGCGTCAAAGACGGCGACGGCGCCGTCGAGGACGCGCAGGCAGCGCTCGACCTCGGCCGTGAAGTCAACGTGGCCCGGGGTGTCGATGATCTGGATGATGTGGTCCTTCCAGAAGCAGGTCGTCGCGGCGGACGTGATGGTCACGCCGCGCTCCTGCTCCTGGGCCATCCAGTCCATGGTGGCCGCACCGTCATGGACCTCACCGATCTTGTGGGTCTTGCCGGTGTAGTAGAGGATGCGCTCCGTCGTGGTGGTCTTGCCGGCGTCGATGTGGGCCATGATGCCGATGTTGCGGAGGTCCTCGAGCTTGTACTTAACCTTTGCCATGTGTTCGTCTCTCCCTCAGGGGTTAGAAGCGGTAGTGAGAGAACGCGCGGTTGGCCTCAGCCATCTTGAAGAGGTCCTCGCGACGCTTCACGGACGCGCCGACGCCGTTGGAGGCGTCCACGATCTCGTTCGCGAGGCGCTCGGCCATGGTCTTCTCCTTGCGTGCGCGCGAGAAGTTGACCATCCAGCGGATGGCGAGGGTGGTGGCACGACGGGAGTTGACCTCCATGGGCACCTGGTAGGTGGCGCCGCCGACGCGCTTGGGCTTGACCTCGAGGGTCGGGCGGACGTTGTCCATGGCCTTCTTGAAGACGGCCAGGGGGTCCTGCTCGGTCTTCTGCTGAACCATGTCAAAGGCACCGTAGACGATGCGCTCGGCGGTGGCCTTCTTGCCGTCGAGAAGGACCTTGTTGATGAGCTGGGTCACGAGACGGTTGTTGTAGACGGCGTCGGGAGTGACCTCACGACGACTTGCTGCTGCACGACGCGGCATGTGTATCTCCTCAGAAAACTGGTTGCAGTGTCAGATGGGACGCGGGGCTACTCCTTGGGGCGCTTGGCGCCGTAGCGGGAGCGGGCCTTCTTGCGGTCCTGGACAGCAGCGCAGTCGTAGGCGCCGCGGACGATCTTGTAACGCACGCCAGGCAGGTCGCGGACGCGGCCGCCGCGGATGAGCACGATGGAGTGCTCCTGGAGGTTGTGTCCCTCGCCCGGAATGTAGGCCGTGACCTCGATGCCGTTGACGAGGCGCACGCGGGCGACCTTGCGCAGCGCCGAGTTGGGCTTCTTGGGCGTGGTCGTGAAGACGCGCGTGCACACGCCGCGCTTCTGCGGGTTGTGCTGCAGCGCTGCGTTCTTGGACTTGGCCTGGTGAGACACGCGGCCCTGGCGGACGAGCTGGTTGATGGTAGGCAAAGCTTCTCTCCTTAGGTGAGATCGAACGGGGTGTGGTGCGCGAGCACCTATGCATCGAGGAGAGCGCAGCACCGCTCTCCGGGATCGTCGTGACGGCATGCCCGCGACCGCCGCCCAAAACCCAGCCCGGGGGTTCGCGAGGACGGACATACGGCGAGCAGTACCGCAGAATACGCCGTCACGGGGGTCATGTCAAAATACCACGGCCCCGGGCGTATCCTTAATCGGACGCATCTTCATGAGAAGCACACAGTCAGAGCTGCGCCGCCCTGCCCGAGCCGGACGTGAGGCGTCGGCGCGAGACCTGGTACCGCGGCGCTCCCGGGTGCCATGGCGCTCCTGGGTGCCATGGCGCTCCTGGGTGCCGCGACGCGACGAGCGCGTCACTCGGCAGGAGGCCTCAGGTCCTCGGCGGCATGCGAGAGCCCGATGGCGACGAGGTCCACCACATGCTCGTCCAAGAGCGAGTAGTAGACCCTCTGCCCGTCACGGCGCGACGAGACGAGGCCGCGGTCCCTCAAGAGCCGTAGCTGGTGAGAGACGGCCGACTGTGACACGTGGCAGACCTCCTGGAGGTCGGTGACGCTCTTCTCCCCCCCGACGAGGCCGCCCAGGATCTGGAAGCGGGTGAAGTCCGACAGCGCGTCAAAGATCTGCGTGGCGTCGTACACCACGTCGTCGTCCGCCAGGTAGCACGCCAGCTCCTCGTCGGTGATGCCCATACGCCCGCCCTTCCCCCTGTCGCAGATGTCCTCGACCCATGACGGGCCGCGCGTGGCGCGCGGCGCCGTTTTGGTGGCTAGATGGCGTCCAGCGCCTGACGCACGTCGGCAAGGAGGTCCTCGGTGCCCTCGATGCCGCAGGACAGGCGCACCATGCCCGCGCCGATGCCGGCGTGGGCCAGCTCCTCGTCAGTCATCTGGCGATGCGTGGAGCTGGCCGGGTGCAGGCAGCAGGACCGCGCGTCCGCCACATGGGTCTCGATGGCAAAGATCTTAAGCGCCGCCATGAAGCGCTCGGCGGCGGGGCGGCCCCCCGCAAGCTCGCAGCTCACGACGCCGCAGGACCCCCCGGGAAGGTACTTCTGGGCGAGCTCGAAGGACGGGTCGCCCGGCAGGCTCGGGTAGTTGACCCGCGCCACCTCCCCGCTGCCCTCAAGGAGCTCCGCCAGCGCGCGGCCGTTCGCGCAGTGCCGGGCCATGCGCACGTGCAGGGACTCCAGGCCGAGGTTCAGCAAGAACGCGTTCTGGGGGCTCTGGATGGACCCGAAGTCACGCATGAGCTGCGTCGTCGCCTTGGTGATGAAGGCCCCCTGCCTGCCAAAGCGCTCTGCGTAGACGACGCCATGGTAGGAGTCGTCGGGACGGGTGAGGCCGGGAAAGGCGTCGGCGTGCGCCATCCAGTCGAACCTACCTGCGTCGACGATCGCTCCGCCGACCGCGGCACCGTGGCCGTCCATGTACTTGGTGGTGGAATGGGTCACGATGTCCGCCCCCCACTCGATGGGACGGCAGTTGACCGGCGTGGGGAAGGTGTTGTCCACGATCAGGGGGACGCCATGGTCGTGGGCGGCGCGGGCGAACTTCTCGACGTCGAGGACCGTGAGCGCAGGGTTGGCGAGGGTCTCGCCGAACACGCACTTCGTGGTGGGCCTAAACGCCGCGTCGAGCTCCTCGGGCGTGCAGAAGGGCGAGACGAAGCTGCACTCGATGCCCATCTTGCGCAGCGTGTGGGCCAGCAGGTTGAAGGTTCCGCCGTAGATGGTGGAGCTTGCCACCACGTGGTCGCCGCATGCGGCGAGGTTGAATACGGCGAAGAAGTTTGCGGCCTGCCCGGAGCTGGTGAGCATGGCGGCGCAGCCGCCCTCGAGCGAGGCGATCTTGGCGGCCACGTGGTCGTTGGTGGGATTCTGCAGACGGGTGTAGAAGTAGCCGCTGTCCTCAAGGTCAAAGAGGCGTCCCATGGCGTCCGAGCTGTCGTACTTGAAGGTGGTGGACTGGACGATGGGCACCTGTCGGGGCTCGCCGTTCGTCGGGACATACCCTGCCTGCACGCAGCGCGTATCGATGCTACACGTCATGAAGCGCCTCCCATGTGGCCGATGGCAACATACCGGCGCCTGCGGCGGCCAAGATGGCGCGGCGCCGTTGCCTTAGTATAGTATCCGAGAGGACGAGGACCCTTGAGGAGGACGCATGTCGGACGTTGCCATCACCTGCTGCTCCACCGTTGACCTGTCGCATGAGTGGCTCGAGAGGATCGGCGTCGGCTGCCTGCCCTTTAACTACTATCTTGACGGGGTCCCCTGCAAGGACGACTTTGGCAGGACCCACTCCCCCAGGGAGCTCTACGAGCGCATGCGCGCCGGGGCCGTCGTCAAGACCTCCCAGGTCAGCGTGGGCGGCTACCTTGAGCACTGGCGACCCCTCCTCAAGGCGGGCCGCGACGTCCTGCACGTCTCGCTGTCCTCGGGCATATCGGGAACCTACTCGTCCGCCTGCACGGCCCAGGATCAGCTCAGAGCCGAGTTTCCCGACCGCACGGTCCACGTGGTCGACTCCCTGTGCGCCTCCTCCGGCTACGGCCTGCTCGTGGACAAGCTGGCCGAGCTCAGAGACGGAGGCATGGACGTCGACGAGCTGCACGGATGGGCGCTGGCGCATCGCCTTGACGTGCAGCACTGGTTCTTCTCGTCGGACCTCACGTTCTTCGTGCGGGGCGGGCGCATCTCCAAGGCGGCGGGCGCCGTGGGGGGCCTGCTCAAGATCTGTCCCGTGATGAACGTGCCCGATGACGGCACCCTGGCCGTCAAGGAGAAGATCCGCACCAAGGGCAGGGCCGAGCGGCGCGTCCTTGAGCTGATGGAGCAGCTCGCCCAGGGCGGGGCCGACTACGCCGAGAAGGTCTTCATCTGCCACTCCGAGTGCCTGAGTGACGCCCAGGACCTCGGCGCGATGGTCACGAGGTCCTTCCCCGCGCTGCGCGGCGAGGTGGAGTACTTTGACATCGGGGCCACCATCGGCTGCCACACCGGCCCCGGAACCGTGGCGCTCTTCTACTGGGGCACCAGGCGGCTGTAGGCCCCGACGCCTAGGCGCAGGACGCGTCCGGGTCCAGCGGCATCGCAAAGAACTCCTGATAGCGCTCGAGGACTCCCGGCTCATGAAGGGTCGAGAGGAAGGTCACGCTCCCCTGCTGTCGATCGTCGGCAAACAGGTCGCGCTCGTCCAGCAGCGAGGCGAGCCGCCGGGCCGTTCCTGCGGCACCGTCAAAGAAGGGAACGTCGCCCACGACGGCGCGAATCTGACGCGCCACGAAGGGATAGTGGGTGCAGCCCAGGACCACGGAGTCGACCTTCCCGCGGTAGGCGCCCACCAGCTCCGTCAGCAGGTCCTGAAGGTCCGGGGCGTCAAGGTCTCCCTGCTCGATGCGATGGGCCAGGCCCACGCACGGGACGGCCACCACGTTCGAGTCTGAGCCGTACGCACGCGCGAGGCGCTGGAACTTGTCGAGGGCCAGCGTCACCTGCGTGGCCATGACCAGGATGCTGTCGTGGGGCACCCGCTCCGTCGCGGGCTTCAGGGCGGGCTCGACGCCGACGAAGGTCAGGTCGTCAAACTCGTCGCGCAGCCGGGCCAGCGCCACGCTCGTGGCGGTGTTGCAGGCGATGACGACGGCCTTGGCGCCGCAGGAGGCCAGGCGCCGCACGATGTCGCGGGAGTACCCGAGTATCTGCTCGCTCGACTTGCTCCCATAGGGGTTGTGCGCCCCGTCGCCCACGTAGACGAAGTCCTCGTGGGGAAGCTGGTCCACGAGGCGGCGCAGCACGCTGATGCCGCCGATCCCGGAGTCAAAGACCCCTACGAAGCCGCGCTTGTCCGCCATGGCACCAACCCCCTCCCGGCATGTCCCCACACAGGCCCATGATCGTCATGTCACGTGCACAGCATACCCGTTTGCAGGCGGGGACCTGCGAAGGCCCCACACCGCGCCGCGCCGGGTCGCCGTCCCTCTCAGCTCATCCTGCCCCGGTCCATGGAGAGGCTCGCGTCCGCCACGGCCATGGTGCTCGCGCGGTGGCTCACCACCAGCACCGTGCGCCTGCCGCGCTGCTCGTCGAGGCTGCGCAGGATCACGCCCTCGTTGAGCGCGTCGAGGTTGCTCGTGGGCTCGTCCAGGATGAGGAAGGGGGCGTCGTGGAGAAACGCGCGCGCCAGCCCCAGGCGCTGGCGCTCCCCGCCCGAGAGCGTGTCGCCCAGCTCGCCGACGGGCGTGTCGTAGCCCCGCGGCAGGCTCATGATGAAGTCGTGCACCGAGGCGGCGCGACAGGCCTCCTCGAGCTGTCCTTGGCTGGCGTCCGGTCGCGCGATGAGCAGGTTGTCTTTGATGCTGCCGTGAAAGAGGTAGGTGTCCTGCTCGACGAGGGACTCAAGCTCCCTCAGGCGGTCGGTGCGAATGGTGTCGATGCGCTGGGCGCTGATGGACACCTGGCCGCGGGTGACGTCCCAGAAGCGCATCAGGAGTCGGCAGAGCGTTGACTTGCCCGAGCCGCTCGCACCCGTGATTCCCACGATGCCGCCCACGGGCACGCTCAGCGACACGTTGTCAAGGACCCGCTCCTCGTCGTAGGCAAAGCTCACGTTCTTCATGGCGGCGCCCTCAAACGCTATGTCGTCACCCTCCAGGACCTCCTCGACCTGAGGCTCCTCGTCCAACAGGTCGATGACGCGGCGGGCGGAGGCGAGGGTGCCCTGAAGGCCGCCGCCCAGGTTGGCCAGGGCGATGACCGGGCCAAACGAGCTGAGCTGGAGCACGGTGGCGAGGACGGCCGAGGGAGCGTCGATGGACGAGGCGCCCCACAGCGCCGCCCCCACGACGAGCGTGGTCAAAGACAAAACCGTGACGAGGGCCTGGGTGACGGCCGCGCCCGTCGAGGCGCCCGCAGCAAGCCGTCGCTGGGTCTGCGCAAGGCCCTCGGACCTCTCGTCCAGGCCGTCCAGGCGCGTCGCCGCGGCGCCAAACTGCAGCACCTCGGCAAGGCCGCGCAGACCGTCGAGCACGTAGGTTGACAGGGCGGCCGCCTGGGTTCGCGAGGCAACGCCGGCAGGGGCGCAGGCGCGCGAGACGGCCAGGGGCACCGCGACGCCCACCAGCAGGTAGCCCACGGCAGCCACCACGCCCAGCTGCCAGGCGAGGCCTCCTATGAGGCGCACCATGACGGCGCAGGTGAGCGTCGCGATGCCGACCGGCGAGACGGTGTGGGCAAAGAACACCTCCAGAAGCTCTATGTCCGCGGTGACCGTCGAGATGATGCTGCCCTTGTCCGCCCCCGCGAGCTTGGCGGGGCTCAGGCGTCGCAGACTGGCAAAGACCTGGCTGCGCACCTGGGCCAGGAGCTTGAACGCGATGTAGTGGTTGCAGGTCTGCTCAAGGTAGTGCAGCACCCCGCGCAGGACGCCCAGGCCCGCCAGGACGGCCGCGCAGGCGCCTGGCGAGAGCGCGGGCCACGCGCCTGCCGTCACCCCCGCAAGCGAGAGGGCCTCGGCCACCGCGAGGACGGGGATGAGGATGGCACAGCAATGGCCCGCCACGCCGCAGATGACGGACAGGGCCATCACGCCCGCCAGCGGGCGCGTCAGCCCCAACAGGCGCCACATGATCCAGGCGTTACTCCGCGTCCGCATCACCGGCCTCCTCAGGGTCAATCGGGCCTGCGGGCCCGAAGGCGACGCGCCCCGCGCGAGCGCGCGGCGTGAAGTTCTCGAGCGCCCGCTGGGCCTCCCACAGGGCACGATAGTCGTCACTGTCCGCCAGCAGCCGCTCATGGCTGCCCGCGCCCACCACCCGGCCGCCGTCAAGCACGTGGACCTCGCGAGCCCTCGTCACGTTGGACAGGCGGTGGCTGATGAGGACGATCGCCTTGTAGCGCGCGACGGAGCGCACCGCCGCCATGATGGCTTCCTCGCTTTCGACGTCGATGTTGCTCGTCGCCTCGTCGAGGATGTAGACGGGAGAGTTGCGCAGAAGCGCCCGCGCCAGGGCCAGGCGCTGGCGCTGACCTCCCGAGAGGCTCTCGCCCTGAGCCTCGACGACGGTGTCGAGGCCCTCGCGACCGCGCAGGTACCCGTCAAGCCGCACGCCCGCCAGGACCTGCCACAGGTCGTCGTCGGGCGCGTCAGGGTCGCCCATGAGCAGGTTGTCGCGCACCGTGCCGGCAAAGAGGTAGCTTGAGCTGGGCACCAGGGTCACATAGCGCGCAAGGCTCTGCGCACGGTAGTCCGACAGGGGCCGGCCGCCCAGCAGCACCGTGCCTCCCGTGGGCGCGACCGCGCCTCTAAGCAGGGACGCGATGGTGGACTTGCCCGACCCCGAGGCGCCGACGAGGGCGGTGAGCCCCACGGACGGCACGTCGATGGACACGTCGTGAAGGACCTCCCGCTCGCCGTCCCACGAGAAGTCCACGTGGCTCATGCGCAGATGGTCCCCCGGCGCGGGGTCGGCGGTGCCGCCACCTGACGGCTCGGGGAGGTCGAGCAGCGCAAACATGGCGTCGGCGGCGGCCAGTCCGTTCATGGCCACGTGGAAGTGGGAGCCCAGCGCGCGCAGGGGCAAAAAGAAGTCGGCCGACAGCAGCGCCACCAGAAGCGCGCCAAAGAGGCTGACGGAGCCCGCGGAGAGGAGGCCGAGCGCCACGGCGATGCCCAGGGCGGCGCCGCCCAGGGCCATGACGTCCATGACGATGATGGAGTTGAGCTGCATGCGCAGCACCCTCATCGTCACGACCCTGAAGCGCTCGGACTCGGCGTCCATCGCCTCATGGCGCGCCGCGTCGGCCTGGTAGATCTTGAGCGTCGTGAGGCCCTGGAGATTCTCGAGGAAGGAGTCGCCCAGCGTGACGTACTCGTCCCAGTATGCGCCGAGCAGGCGACGGGCGACCTTCTGCGTGGCCATGATGGCCAGGGGAATGAGCGGCACGCACGCAAGCAGCGTGAGCGCCGCCGGCCAGGTCGCGCCCTCCAGGGCCACCAGCGCCACGACGAGCGTGGGGGGCGCCACGAGCGAGAAGGCGAGCTGGGGAAGATACTTGCCGAAGTAGGCCTCAAGCTGCTCGCAGCCCTCGACGGCAAGCTGCACGACCTTGGCCGTGGACACCTGGGCGTCGTAGCCCGGCCCCACAACCAGAAGCTTCTCGTACAGACGATGCCTGAGGGTGCGCTTGGCCTCGCGCGAGGCGGCCCATCCCTCCGCCGAGGCGCGCTTGACGGCAAGCACCCTGAGGGGCAGGGCCGCCAGGCCCGCAGCAAGCGCCAGCGGCACGAAGGCAGCCCCGGCGCCGCAGGAAAGGTCGGCCAACGCACGGGCGAGGGCCCCGGCCAGCACGACGTCCGACACCAGGCCCAGCCAGCTCGCGCCCGCCGCGAGCAGGACGTGTCGCAGCGCGTCGGGCGCCAGGTCAAAGAGTCTCTTTCGTATCATCGCCTCACCGCGTCACCCCTCGCTTGCCCCCCGTGACGAGGCAAGGCATAATCGTTGTGCCACAAAGCGTAACAAACGGCCGCGTTCGTGGGTCTCGCGCACCCTCCCGAGCCACGCGCCCATCACGCCGGCCGCAGCAACGGGACAGGAGAGCTTTAGCATGAGCAACGAAGGCAAGAAGGTCAAGGTCCACTACACCGGCACGCTCGACGACGGCACCAAGTTCGACTCGTCGCTCGACCGAGGCGAACCCCTGGCGTTCACCTGCATGGCCGGGCAGATGATTCCCGGCTTTGACCGCGCGGTCAGGGACATGGCCGTCGGTGACACCGTCACGATTCGCCTGGAGCCCCAGGACGCCTATGGCGAGCGGCGCGAGGAGCTCGTGCAGGAGGTCCCGATGTCCGAGGTCCCCGAGAACCTGCGCGGGGTCACGGTGGGCACGCAGCTGATGCTGCGCTCGCCCCAGGGCGCCCCTTTGCCCGCCCGCGTCAGCAGGGTGACGCCGACGACGCTGCACCTTGACCTCAACCACGAGATGGCCGGCAAGGCGCTCAACTTCACGATCGAGCTGCTCGAGGCCAAGTAGGGTCATCCGTCGCGACGCGGACGGAGACGGGCCCGGCCGCCGCAGGCGCGGGGCCGCGCCCGGCAATACGTCGCACGAGCGTTTGGGGGAGGAAGCATGGGCGTCTCGTCCTACAAGGCCAAGCAGATGATCGTCATGCGGCGGGACCTCAGGATGCGCAAGGGAAAGATTGCCGCCCAGGCCGGTCATGCCTGCGTCGAGGCGGTGCTCCTCGCCCTGGTGAAGGAGGGGCGCCAGGGTCAGCTGCGCGCGAGCGACGACGGTGGGCGGGCCTACCTGGCCGACGACACGTGCCGGCACACCGCGCTCTATGACTGGTTTGACGCGGGCGTCGCCAAGGTCTGCGTGTACGTCGACTCCGAGGAGGAGCTCCTGGCTTTGGCGGACGAGGGTCGCAGGCGCGGACTTGTCGTCGCGCTCGTACGCGACGCGGGGCTGACCGAGTTCCATGGCGAGCCCACCTACACCTGTCTGGCGTTTGAGCCCCTGCGCGCAGAGGACATAGACCCCCTCACCAAGGACCTGCCGCTGTACTAGCGAGCAGGCGGGCCAAGATGCCTATACTGGCCCTATGAACACCAGGTCGGACAAGCTCTCGCAGGCGCTCTCGGTCCTCGCGACGATCATCGTCGTCGCGGCCGCCATCGCGGGCCCTCGTGCGATGGCGTGGAGGGCCACCCTGGGCGGCGGGACGGACGTGCGGGCCGCCGCAGGAGATTCTCCCCGCGCCACGACGACCCCGACCCCGCCCGACGCGGGCATCGTCGTTCGCGAAGACGGCAGCTACACCTCCAAGGACGAGGTGGCGGCCTACGTCCATGAGTTTGGGCGCCTGCCGCGCAACTTCGTCACCAAGACCAAGGCGAGGGAGCGCGGCTGGGACAACGCCAAAGGCAACCTCGACGAAGTCTGCCCCGGGATGTCCATCGGCGGCGGGTGCTACCACAACGACGACGGCGCGCTTCCCGACGCCACGGGGCGCAGGTGGACCGAGTGCGACATCGACTACCACGGCGGCCGTCGGGGCGCCCGGCGCCTCGTGTTCTCCGACGACGGGCTCATCTACTACACCGCCGACCACTACCGGACCTTCGAGCGCCTGTACTAGCGCAGGGGAGCTGCCATGACCCGAAGTCAGCGCCTTGTCATAGACGAGAGGGACGTTTCCGACGCCGCCTCTCTGCACGCCTACCTCGCCCGACGCCTGGGCTTCCCGATCTACTACGGGGCGAACCTCTCGGCGCTCGCTGACTGCCTCGGCGACGTCGTGACGCCCACTCACATCATCGTCCTGCGCAGGAGGCCTCCTGCGTCCGAGCCCCGCTGGCTCGACGACGTCTGTCGCGTCCTTTTGAGGGCCGCTCGCGACAACGCGGCCCTCGCCGTCACGGTCGTGGGCGACGAGGGCTCAGACCCGACGCTCTCATAGCGGCGCGGGGGCGAGCTATCCGGGCACGGGCATGATGATGTGCTGGACCGCGTTGCCGAAGGCCTCGAGGTCGCCCGAGAGAAGCGTGTCAAGCAGAAAGAGCCCGTGCCTCCCACCAAGGCGAGCATGGGGTCGATGCGGCCGCCTGACGGCAGCAGGTGCAGGATGCCCGCAAAGAGGATGATCATGAGGATGCCCGACCAGAAGACGGTGATGGAGAGGCCCAAAGGGACGGGAATGGCCTGAAGCAGGCGCCTGGCCACGTATTTCAGCACGTCTCTTCCTCCGTTCCAAAGCATGTCGCAGGGATGGAAGGTGGCTCTGCCGACGCACGCCCCGCGGGAGCCGCCCCGTACTGAAGGAGGTTCTCGTAGATCTTGACCATGACGTTGGCGGACTCGCCGTCATCGACGAGCGCGGGATCGAGGCCGCGGGGATCGGAGGCCTGGGCGAAGGTGACGGTGTAGTCACCCGACGCGCCGGACCCCGAGGAGGAGCCGGCGCGCTGGCTGCCGCAGCCCGCGAGCGCAAAGGCGCTGGTGGAGCTTACCGCCGTCGGCGCCCCGACGTCATGCGGACGTCCCTGGACCCCTTGCGAGGCCCGGGGACGCTGACGTGCCCGAGGGGATGACTCCTGTTGGCGCCCGCGCGCATCAAGGGCCAGGCCCCCTTGCGCCGGGAGGCTAGCTCCTCTTGTTGCGCCTGCCCATCCCGACCACAAAGAGCGCAAAGGCGCCCAGGAAGCCCAGGAGCGAAACGTTGCCCGCAGAGAGGCCGGTGCTTGCGGGGACCTCAGCCTCGGGCTGGTAGGAGGCGACGGCCTTGGCGACGACGTCCTCGTCGGTGACGGGAAGCTTCACGTCGGCAGCGGCCTTCTGGGCGTCGAAGTCCTTGACGGCGGAGGCGTAGGCGAACGGCGTCGCGAGCGTGCCGTCATCCTTGAGGTCGGACGCCTTGAACGGCGTGGACGCGTCACCCTTCCCAAGGTAGCTGCGCACCTCGCCCAACAGCGCGTTCACCTTGGCATAGGTCTCGTTCGAGACGACCCTGTGCGCCTCGTCGGCGAGGGCGTTGCGGGCGGGGCCGTCAGCGGTGGCCTGCATCTGCGCATCCACCTCCTGCTGCTGGGCGATGACCTCCTTCTGCAGCGCGTCCAGGTAGGCATGAACCCCGTCGGCCACGGACTCGCGGTTGTTGTAGGCCAGAGTGTTGAGGTCCATGACGGCGTAGTCCAGGTACGTGGTGCCGCTGTCCTGCATGGCCGTCGCCTCGTTGGCGTCGATCAGGGTCGGGTCGTAGACCTTCTTGCCGCTCTCGTCCTTCTTGTACTCGGTGATCTCGCCGATGTGGCTCACGTCAAAGTTCGCCTCGGACGGATACAGGCTCTCGTCCACCTTGGTCAGCAGCGCGGAGTAGCTCGGCACGAAGACGCTGAACTCGCTGCGGGACAGGGCCTCCCACTGCACGGTGGCTATGTCGGCGTCAAGCCCCCGGCGCACCTGGAAGACGTGCGTCTCGGTGGTGCGGTTGTTGCCGATGGCATAGAGGTCGGCGTTCTTGTTGGCGTCCACGTCGGTGCCCTCGCCGCGGGCGGCATAGGCCCTCAGCACCGTGAAGGTGTCCGACTTGGAGGCGGGAGTAAAGGTGAGGTCGGAGCTGGTGAGGCTCGTGACCTGGCCCTTGTCGTCGGTGGTGTAGTCCGTGCCCGCCACCTTGGCGTCGCCAAAGTAGTCATGGCCCTGGACGTAGCGGGTGTTCTGTCCCGCCTCCTGCGCCTCGGAGGTTGAGCCGTAGGAGCCGGCGACGTCCATCGCGCCGTCCCTCTCCACGTAGGACCCGGCCTTCTTGGCCGTCTCGACGATGCCAGCCGAATGCAGGCAGGTCTCGGCGTCGTCCAGGTTTGCGTCGAACTTGAGGTTGTCCATGTTGGGATTGAGCGAGACGACGTCGGGCGTCATCTTGACGGCGCACCACTCGTGACCCGACAGCTGCATGAAGATCCAGGTCTCCTTGGCGTCGCCGATCACGATCTGGTTGGCGTCCTGCGTGCCCTTCTCGTCAATGACCTTGCCGAGAAGCTCCACGCCCTCGCGGGCTGTGGAAGCCTGCGACAGAACGAGGTCGGCGATGGAGTACTCGCCGATTCCCGTGTCCACCCTGGGGTCCACCGCGTCGATCTTGTCGTTCATGTTGGTGGTCAGCGTCGAGGAGACGCTCACGCCCTTCTCGTTGGTGCCCGCCTCAGAGTACGCCTTGGCGGCGACGTCGCCCTCAAGCGTCCAGTTGTCCGGCGTGTCACGGACATAGGTGTAGCGGAAGGTGGGTCCCTCTATCTTGTACTGGAAGCTCTCCGACGGGTCCACGCCGTTCTCGTATGACTGGAGGGTCTTGCCCTGCGTGGTCGCCGGCTCAATGCCAAAGGCCTTGCCATAGCGATTGGCAAAGTCCTCCGACCTGCCCCAGTAGGTGTCGCCGTCCGCCGACTGTGCGCTGCCCACGTAGATCTGCGTGCAGGCGAGCGCCACCGACGGGCTTGTCGCCAGGGCGAGCGACAGCCCCGCCGTTATCAGGACCTGGGGAATCTTGGAAAACCTCACGTGCGAATGCTTCAGCATGCGACCCTCCGCTTCTTGTGATGGGACGGTCCCGCGCCGACCGGCGCTGCGCGCTGCGCCACCTGGCGCGTGGCCCGACCGCCAGCCTGTAATGAACCCTCGCAGCAAGCGTAGCCAAGCGCCATACGGACAGCGCCGGCCTTATGATGCGGTTTCGCGAGCGTGCAGAAATTGACGATGAGTGGATTAGCTCGGTCTAGATATCCAATGTATCTATCTCAATGTATGAGGTTGTATCCTTTGTTTAACAGGATGATTTAAATATTACTTCAAAGCATTATATTGAATATTTATAGTAGTTATGCTGCTAATCATCGTGCCACGCCTCCGCGCATGCTCCCCACGTCCGGGCGCATCGTCCCATGCTCGGGCGTGTCATCCCATGCTCGCGAGCGTCACCCCACGCCTGCGAGCATGCTTGAAATTATCAATGACCAAGTCAGGCCGATTTGGTCATTGATAAGACGTTTTCCCAGGATGCAAATAATTAATGCTCAGCGTGGGCCTTCTCCGGTCATTAATAATCTCAGAGTTCCCTCTAATAGTTTCCGAGTTTTCTCCAGGGGTCCGGGCAAATCGCAGGCTGCAAGCTATACCATCCGACAGCCCCCTAGAAAGTTCCGACGATTCCCTAGAACTCGGCGTTGCCGACGGTGCGTGGATGCGGCAGAACGTCACGGATGTTGTCGACGCCGGTAAGGTACATGACGAGGCGCTCAAAGCCCAGGCCAAAGCCTGCATGACGGCAGCCGCCGAAGCGCCGAAGGTCGCGATAGTAGCGGTACTGGTCAAGGTCGAGCCCCAGATCGCGCATGCGACTCTCCAGCACGTCCAGACGCTCCTCGCGCTGAGAGCCGCCGATGATCTCGCCGATGCCGGGCACGAGGCAGTCAGCGGCGGCAACCGTCTTGCCGTCGTCGTTGAGGCGCATGTAGAAGGCCTTGATGGCGGAGGGGTAGTCCGTCACAAAAACGGGGCATCCAAAATGCCGCTCGGTGAGGTAGCGCTCGTGCTCGGTCTGCAAGTCGACGCCCCAGCTTACCGGGAACTCAAACGTGGTGCCGGACGCCTGCGCCGCCTTGAGAATGGAGACGGCCTCGGTGTAGCTGACGCGGGCAAAGTCGCTCGTGGCAACGTGCCTCAGACGGTCGAGCAGGCCCTTGTCGACAAACCTGGAAAAGAACGCGAGCTCGTCGGCACAGCTGCTCATGACGTGGTTGAGAACGTACTTCAGCATGACCTCTGCGACGTCCATGTCACCCGCCAGGTCGCAGAATGCCATCTCGGGTTCGACCATCCAGAATTCCGCCGCATGACGCCGCGTGTTGGAGTCCTCGGCGCGGAAGGTGGGGCCAAAGGTATAGACGTCCCCAAACGCAAGGGCAAAGTTCTCGGCCTGCAGCTGGCCCGAAACGGTAAGGTTGGTGGGCCTGCCAAAGAAGTCCTGCGACCAGTCGATGTTGCCGTCCTCGGTGCGTGGAGGGTTCTCGACGTCGAGCGTGGTGACGCGGAACATCTCGCCGGCGCCCTCGGCGTCCGACGAGGTGATGATGGGCGTGTTGACGTAGACGAAGCCACGCTCCTGGAAGAAGCGGTGAATGGCGAAGGCCGCCTCGCTGCGCACGCGAAACACGGCCCGGAAGAGGTTGGTGCGGCTCCGCAGGTGCTGCTGGGTACGCAGGAACTCGCGCGTGGCCCGCTTCTTCTGCATGGGATAGTCCGGTGCGGACGCCCCCTCTACCGCGAGCTCCGTCGCCTGGAGCTCAAAGGGCTGCGGGCGGTCGGGCGTGAGGGCAAGCTCGCCCGTGACGACGAGCGCCGAACCAACGCCCTGAGAGACGATGTGGTTGTAGGTCTCACCGCCAAGGCGGTCCCGGTTAAGGACCACCTGCAGGTCCTTGAAGCAGCTGCCGTCGTTGAGCGTGACGAAGGCGAAGTTCTTCATGTCGCGCGTTGAGCGGACCCAGCCGGCGACGGTGAGCGTCGATCCGCCCAGCGTCTCCTTGTCCGCATAGAGCCTCGCGATTCTCGTACGATCCATCTGCTGCCCTCCAGTCAGTTTGCCGCCAGGTCACGTGGGGCTTCTCCCTCAAAACATGCACACGATAGCCTAACGGCAGCCAAATCGCAGCGCGCTGCCCCGAATGTACCGGGACAGCGGCAATCGACAGAGACGTTCAATGTACTCTTGCTGTAGGGGCAAGGAGCTAGACGGCCGTGGTGTTGGTTACGCCATCGGCGAGGCTCCGTTGGCAAAGACCGTCACGACATGCTCAAACGTATCCCTCAGGGTATCGTAGGCGGTGCGAGTCATATCGTGCCAGTACACCACTGCGCCTGGCTTTGCGCTGCGGCGCCTGTCAGCAAGCGCGCAGACTGCCTCCCCCGCATACTTTGCGCCATAGGTGTAGTAGTTTATCTTGCGAATGCCAGCGTCGATGGCACGCGCATAATCTTCGTCTGAGACTCCCGATCCCCCATGCATCACCAGGGGAACCTTGGCAAGGGCACGAATGTCCGAAAGAACATCGAAGTTGAGGTGAGGCTCTCCCTTGTAGATGCCATGCACGGTGCCAAATGAGCACGCGAGAATGTCAAGACCGGTAACCTTGACAAACTCAGCAGCTTGATCTGGATTGGTGTATACGGCACCAGACTCCTCGACCGTGCCACCCTCATCCTTCTCGCCCGCTTCGCGGCTACCCATCGAGCCAATCTCACACTCGAGACCCGCTTGATAGTCCCTGCAGAGCGATGCCATACGGCAGGATCGCTCGACATTGGTTTCATATGGCAGGGCGGAGCCGTCGAACATTACGCCCGTGAACCCCATGTCCAGCGCACGCACCGCATAGGAGAGGTCCTCGCAGTGGTCGAGATGGACACAGACAAGTGCGCTTGAACGCTCTGCCAGAGCTATCATGGTAGGGCCAATGTCCTTGAGGGGAGCAAGGTGCTGATGCCCTTGAGCATGTTGGATAATGATGGGGTGGCCTGTTTGCTCGGCAACATCGAGCGCAGCTCGCACTGATTCAAAACTTGCAACGTTTATGGCAGCAATTGCCATATTATTCTGTTCAGCAATACTACATATATCCCTCAAATTTACTAACATACCCTGCTCCAATCTCTTCTCGATAGACCTCGTTATTTCGCACTAACCGTTCCGGAAACACGCGCAAAATACTCTGGATATTTTTTTAGGAATCTGCTCGGACTGCCGTGGATGAGCGACGAGCTACCCACAACTAGCCCAGAAGCCCCAATACCAACCATGCGGGCGGCATGTTCGGCAGTTGTGTTCCCATCCACAATCACTTCCATCGGCAACTCCGACTCCCACGCAAGACGAACCACCCTAGCAAGCTTCTCAAAATGATTCGGCACAATCTTCTGCCCGGCAAAACCCGGATTAACAGCCATTACCAGCACGAAATCCAACACTCCGAAGCACTCACGAAGATAGTCGATAGGCACTCCAGGACTAATGGCAAGGCCTGCGTGAACGCCTCTCTTGGCCAGCCGCTGTAGCGTCTGGTAGGGCTGATTGCAAACCTCGGGATGGAAGCTACATCTATCACCTTGGCACAAAGGAAAAAAATCAATGCACTGCTCAGGGTTTTGTACGGCAAGATGCAGGTCAATGGGAAGGCTGGTGTGCCTCCTCACGTCTTTGAAGTCATCAACCCCCAAACAGATAGTCGGAGAATAGTGCCCGTCTGTCACGTCAAAGTGAATCGCCTCAACATGCGCTTGCTCGAAGGCACGCAGGTAGTTGACACGTTTTCCAGGATCGCAGCAGGCAAGCGACGGGAAAATCATCACGTTTGCGGACACTTTGGACCTCTTAATCTAGTACGTTTTCAGCCACGAGCCTATGGTCTCAACCCGCGTTCGCGGACGCCACTTCCTATCCTTCAGTGTTGATGTCGAATATCTTATCCAGGTTCTTTGCAAACCCATTATCACAAATTGCCATTTGTACCTCAAAAATGTATGCCAGCGACCTCGTTACAGAGTATTCGATTATCGAAGAAGAGGAGTCGTAGGTGGTAGCGTAGGTTACGGCAACAGGACTGCCAGGCTCGATGCCCAGGTGGGCCGAGTCATAATCATCTGCTTTTACGATCTTTATTTTCTTTAATGCATAGGCAGGTACTATCCCATACTCCTCAAGCACACGGTAAAGGGACACATCTTCAGCAAAATCTCTTTTAATCAAGTCAGGGCACAGATGCAGCGGGATGACGCAGCTTGCAATCTGATACAGCTCCCCGTTGATGTATCTCAAACGCTCTAGCGAAAAAATCTTTTCCCCTGGCTTGATTCCAAGGCGCTCAGCAATATTCGCATCAGCTTCCCTGATATCTTGCACGAGAACTTTTGAGGTGGGTATTCCGCCCTGAGAAACCACTTGATCAAAGAAGGAAATCTGTCTGTTACTCAAGGCAAAAGACCTGTCAGAGGAGTGAACTTCGGCACCCTTGCTAAAGGACCCCACTCCATGAACGTTATGCACTACTCCATCGCGGCTGAGTAGATCCTTGGCTTTTCTTACCGTCGTCCGGCTGACTCCGTATCGTTCGCTCAGCTCTCTTTCGCCGGGAAGAGGGGTATTCGCAGGAGTGCTAGAAAAAAGCGACTCAAGTTCGTTCTTGAGTGATACATACAAAGGAATGCCTTTGTCTTTTTTCAGCCGGAGTTTCGTGGACGTTGACAAGGTTGCATACTCTCTCTGCTTCAGGTCTCATGGTTGCAGCCATTACATCCTGTTGAATCTATCGCACCTAAAAGGTGATAACCACCCTGAATTTGTCTCCCTTGCAGGCAGACTCGAAGGCCGCCTTGGCCTCCTCCACAGGATAGCTTTCACTCACGAACGGCTCGACAGAAATTACTCCCTCGGAGAGCAGACGAGTCGCCCTCACAAAATCACCCTGGCTTGAGTTGGCTACCCCAATAAATTGCAGGTTATGTCCATGCAGGGTATTTGGGCTAAAGGGAACTGGGGTATCCGGGTGGAAGGAGCTATAAAACACAAGCTTGCCCATATTTGCCAGGCATGAGGCCGCATCGGCCACGACGCTGGTAAGGGGGGTGGTGTCAATCACCACATCACACATTTCACCCCTCGTGATTTCGAAGATTCGATCGTGCAGGTTACTCTTTGAGGGATTAATGGCAAACTTGGCCCCAAGAGAAAGGGCAAGGTCTGTCCGCTGCTCATTCATGTCAGACACGATAACCATTGCACCCCTCTTTGCCGCAAGAAGGGCATTAAGTTGTCCCATGATTCCGCATCCGATTACGAGCACAACATCGCCAAAATGGATATCCGCAGTTTCGATTGAGCGCACCACACAGGACACTGGCTCAGCGATTGCCGCCTGAGTGGGTGGGATGCCATCATACTTGAAACAGCTTGATACGTTTACCGGATAATGTGAGCTCAACCCACCCATTCCATGGTAAGGAAGCCCTGGAAGATGCTTGCTGTGGTCAAAGTTCTTGCACGCATTTTGGTTACCGGATTTGCACTGGGCACAGCTGTTGCACGCAAGCTGCACACCACATACAACCGAGTCTCCGACATGCCACATTTTCTCGTCAACCCCGG
Organism: Olsenella sp. HMSC062G07; assembly: GCF_001811895.1. Lineage (NCBI taxonomy): Bacteria > Bacillati > Actinomycetota > Coriobacteriia > Coriobacteriales > Atopobiaceae > Olsenella > Olsenella sp. HMSC062G07. Next base: position 152,574 of record NZ_KV806944.1, on the reverse strand, counting down.
GACCAATCTCTTGGACCACTCCAGCGATCTCGTGGCCGCCGATAAACGGGTACTCAACCTTGTTGATGCCCTTGTAAACCCGCTGCTCCCAGGTGCAAATGGCACATGCGTTGACGCGAACCAGAATTTGCCCATAGCCTACGGGTGGAACTTCGTACTCCTCAACCCGAAGGTCCTCGACACCATGAAATACGACTGTCTTCATTTTCTCTGGCATGCTCTCTCCTTCGCACGTCATAAACACCTGCTGGACACTTGCTCTGCTACTGACTAAAAAGCTGAGAACTTTGTCACGCTCAAGACAACACGAGTATAAATTGGTCTGATTATAATACAAGTGGTCTTTTTTTCTGGTATTATTCTATGATGCCATCTCTCTTTTATTATTAAAAAAGCACATCACCCTCTATCCATACAAAACCGGTTAGGAAACTGCGTGGCTTCCTTTTTCTGCAAAGAGTTTGCTCGTTGTAACGAGCTTTCACTCTGCAGAACGTCCGAATCGATTGTTCTCTCTGAGCTTTCTTCCGAGCTTGCCCTTGGTTGAAGCCGCAGTATGCTCAAGCTGCATCCTTGACAAGGACTTGTCATAGAAATACTTGTCAAGCAGCTGGACGACCCCAAACGAGTTCATCGTTTTTATTGTGATGCTGACGTTCTTTTTCTCATCCATCGGATCGCTGAACACAATTTGGATGCCAGCCGCCCTGCCAATCGGAGAGTTCCAATATGCGACCTTGTCACGGGGTATTACACATATTGAGCTTGGGTTTTTCCATTTATGGCAGATTATTACGTCCGGATATAGCGTCATAACAGGATCGTTGCTCGTTACAAATGTCAGGACTATCAGGAGTGCAAGCAGGATAAGATTGACCACAATAAAACCTGGCCCAGTCCAGATAAAGAAACCAATTGCCAGCGCGCCAAGAATAAAGAAGCTCCAAGGCCTGTTGCGGACCGATTTGATGGGCTTTCCATTCGCCATGACATCATTAACATCCCAGATATACATGTCACGAGAGTCTATCGGCTTAAATACCTCAGCCATATAGTCTCCAGGCGTAGCCTGACTCGATAAGATGCCCATTGAGACGCTCCAGCTCCCTCGTGCCTACTACCCCTTCGCGTCAGCTTGCTATCACTTTGCGTTATGTAATGTGCAGACACACATATCACGCAAAATTCGAATCTAGCAGCACCGATCCTTCGTCCCTAAGCTCGGAATGGTAGTGGCCTTCTGTCGAAAAAATTGCCCTTACTCCATGCCATTGATAGCAAGCAAGGTCTTGTAAGCAACCTCGGTTACGGCCGAGCGTGCCTCAAGAAGCACCTTGGCAAGATTGTGCTCCATAGCATTTGCCTCATACGCTTTGCCGACAGAGCTGATAAAGGCGCGGCGAAGATCGCTGGCGATGTTAATCTTAACCATGTTGTACTTTTTCATAGCAAAGATTGTCGAGTACTCGATCCCAGATCCACCATGGAGAACAAGCGGGCAGGGGCTAACTGCGGATATCTTCTCCAAGAGGGGCAGATCGATTTTTGGGGTGTCCTCAAGACCGTGGACATTTCCGACGGAAACTGCAAGAAGATCGCAGCCGCTCCCCTCAACGAACTCTTTCACCTGGCTGGGATCAGTCTTCAAATCCGCCTCGGATACGTGGTCGTCTTCTTTGCCCTTAATTGCCCCAAGCTCTGCCTCTACCGGCACGCCCTTGCAGTGACAGTAGTCGACCGCGCGTCGCGAGAACAGGATATTCTCTTCAAAGGGCAGCGCCGCTCCATCAATCATTACCGATGTGAAGCCCGCATTCACAGCATTTCTGACATCATCAATCGTCTTGCCATGATCAAGATGGAGCGCAAAGGGGACGCTATAGCTTTTGTCCGCCATATGCACAATAGTAGAGATGTACTCATATCCCGACAGCCTCACGTTTGTTGGCGCGATTTGAATAATTCCCGGCATTCCGGCGCGCTCAAATGCGTCCATGATTGCCAGTGTCATTTCAAGGTTGGTCGTATTAAATGCCGGCAGAAGAACATCGTTCTTTTTTGCGATTGTCACGAGTTCGTTCATATCTACCAAAGCCATAGCGTCCTCCATTTTCAACAACGCGCTTGTAATCTCATGCTCTTTTTTGCGCTACGGCGCTGCTCGTCCGATGGAGCCGAATGCGCGGCCTAAGACTCCTTGCCAATGCAGTACTGATTGACCATATCCACACACCTTTTTGCCAAATCAAACGTGTGTCTGAAGGCAAAGCTCTTTACTCTAGTCTTGTTTTTCAAGAAGCAAATGACATGGGAGGCCTTGGGACGACGGGTCTTGATTTCCACCGAGAGCGAGGAGATGGTGGTTCCTTTGGCGATTCCCTCTCCACGCATCTGACTTTGAGTCAGGCGGGGAGTTGTAACGATTGAGCAGGCGTACACATCCGCCCACTTAATGTACTCTGGAGCAGAAAGTCCCTCTTTATCGCCTGCTATCAATCCGATCAAGCGATTGTTGGGCAGGCAAATCAATTCGCGTCGCTCGTCAATCTGAAGGTAGTTGGCGACGCGCTTCGTCGGCAAGAAATTCACATCGCTCTCGAGTTGGCTCTTGCGCCTGTCGTAAGCAGCCATCACCTCATCGAATGTTTTCTCCGCAATAGTCGTTGTGTAGCTCTCGGAAGCGAGCTTATAGCAGTCCTTGCAAATTACCCCAGTGCTATATTTAAACTTCCTAAAACCGAGCTTCTTTCCACATATATCGCAGGTAGCTTTCTCTCTCAAGAACTCACCTCGCTTCGATCCCCAAGGACAAGCTTGATTGCATCATGAACACGCAAAAACTTTGAATAGACCGATTCGTAGTGCCTCAAAAGCCCCTCGTTGGGATGAAACTGCTGCATTGTATCGACGGGAAGGTTACGCTGCACGAGCGATGAATTGCCCCTCAAGGCGCTCAGAGCAAGGAGTGCAGCCCCAAACGAGGCACTTGCGTATGATTCAGATCGTACCGTTGTCACGTTGAGGACGCTCGACAGGACGCGCATCCATGTGTCGCTCTTTGAGCCGCCTCCGATTACCTTGAGGGCGTCAAAGTCAGTCAAGGAAACCTGCATCTCCTCAGCGAGCTGACATACCCCGAACGCAACTCCCTCCATGACAGCCAACGTCATTTGAGCTCTCGTTACGTCGCTGGTCAGGCCGATAAATGCCCCGGTGAGGGAGGCGTCTCCATAGATTGTCTTTTCCCCGGAAATATGGGGATAGTAGATGAGAGGTTTTCTCGTTGGAGATTGTTCGAATTCAGCTGTAATCTCCGACTCCACCTCGTCAAAACTATCCCTCATCAGGATGGATTTGTTCCACCAACTGAAGCTCAAGCCACAGGCCTGAACGGTCCCCTGAACGAGATTGATTACGTCATTGCCCTGAAGTGAGACCTGAATGTTCTTCCCCTTGAATGCAGGGTCAAAATGGGGGCGTGTGAACATCAGGACACCCGAGGTGCCAAGTGACAATACGGGCAAGTTATTCTGCAGACAACCTGTTGCCAAGGCGGACGCCGGATTGTCTCCCGTACCGACAATGACGGGGATTCCTCGAGACAACCCCAGTGCCTTGGCATACTCGTCGTGTAGTGTCCCGGCAATCTCAGCACTACTCCTCACGTTCGGCAGGAGCGCACGCGAAAGGCCGAGAGCGTCAATCGCCGCATATGACCATTTTTTCTTTGAGAGATTGAATAGCGACGAAGTTGATGCCTCACAGTAGTCCGTCCCAAGATACGAGCCGGTCATCTGGTGGACAAGCCAATCCGGACCAATGAGGAACTTGTACAACCTGTGGTAATTCTCTGCCTCATTCTCTTTGAGCCAAAGAAGGTTCAGAGCGGGACTCCCGCAGGAAATGATTTGAGATAGATACTTCTCTCCGATGTCTTCGAGAGTCCTTCTGGCACGTCCGACCATATCCGAGGTCCTTGAGTCGTTCCACATGATTGCTGGACGGATACTGTTTCCACGCGCATCTAAAAAAACGGTGGTATGCATTTGACCGGTGACTCCGATGCAGGCAACATCAACGGGACCTCCCGACAGAAGCTCGCGCAGACCATCGAATGTCGCATCCCACCAGAGCGCTGGGTCAATCTCCTTCCATCCAGGATGGGGACGAGTGGGCTCATACTCTCGTTGGCACTCCTTCGCCAGCACGCCAGCATTGCTGACAAGCGCAAGCTTTACTGATGAGGTTCCTAGGTCTATGCCGACGACGTATTTCATTCCCACATACCAAACTTTACGATGACCTTATAAGTGTCGGGACGCATCGCCTCGTCGATGGCGGCCTGGAAGTCCGTGTAGTCAAACACCTTCTCAACCAGCGGCAAAGGGTCAATTATCTCCTTATCAATTAGTTGCACTGCTTGATAGAAGGAGTGCACGGTTGGGCTCTCTGCACCCGTAATCGTCTTTTGCTGAGCGTGCACGGCATTGATGGCAACCGGGATGGACTCATTGGGATGAATGGAGCTGAACAGGATGCAGGTCCCGCAGGGGGCCGTCATCTCGATGGCCTGACCGGCAATTTCCGGCAGCGCAACGGTATCAAAGACCACGTCCGCCCCACGTCCGCCCGTAAGGTCCTTAATGGTCTGAATCGGATTGACACTTGTGGGGTCAAAGGCATCACTTGCGCCGAGTTCAAGCGCCTTGTTCCTACGATCAGCCATTGGTTCGCTCAAAAACACCCGAGCACCACGACTGACTGCAAGCATCACGTGCAGCAGTCCCATTGTCCCGCCGCCCACGACGAGGACGTCTTGACCAAACTCGATGTTGGCTCGATTGACACTGTTGACAACGCACGCGAGTGGCTCCGTTAGAGCCATCCTCTCCCAGGAGTCTTGTTTCTCATACCCCACAAGATCCTTCGCATCTGCGGCGACGTACTGGGCAAACCCGCAATAGCCGGAAATTCCATCCTCATTGTGAAAAACCTTGGAGTGAGGGAAGTCCTCGCAGATGTTTTCATTGCCCGTTTTACAGAAGTAGCACTCCTTACAATCGTCAATGATGTAGTTGACGACCTTCTGCCCAACATGAAAGCGACTTGTGTTCACGCGGCTGCCCATGGAGTGAATCACTCCGACATACTCGTGACCGCCAATGCGCGGGTATGAGTAATCGCAGTCCCCAAGGTAGTCACGTATGTCATTGGTGCATATTCCAGCGGCCTTCACCTCAATGAGTACCTGATCACTTCCAATGGAAGGCATTTCGATTTCCTCGACCTTCACATTACCCGGAGCAATCATTAAACATGCCTTCATGTTGGAATGATCCTTTCTCAAGAGCGTGGCGTAGCGAGCCACCGGAGGTGACCCGTCACGCCACGAAGAGATTGTTACGCGTAGGTGAGAATGCCCGTTGCACCGAAGACGATGCCGACAGCGACAATCAGTCCGATGATCTTAAGGGACGACCAACGCTTGTTGAGAAGAGCGTAAATGCCCATAGTAGCTGCCAGTGGCAATGCCTTTGGCAGCACCTGATCGAAGAAGTCGGCCTGGATGTTAAACGTGGACCCCGAAGTGACGATATCAATGCCGCATGTGACCTTGACGTAGTTCACGATGAGGCCACCCATAACCATGCAACCCATGATGGAGGCGCCTGTTAAAACCTGGTCCAGCTTCCCACTCTCTATGAAGTTCAGCACCGCCTCGCTACCTGCGCGATAGCCAAACATGAAGTTGATGTAGCTAAAAGCATATGCGCCGCCGCAAATGAGAATGGTGTAGAGAATCGGCCCCCATATTCCTGCGCCCTTCAAAGTGAGGTCTATGCAAATTCCTAACAGAATGGGGATGACGACGCCCTGCCAAATGGTGTCGCCAACGCCGGCCAGAGGACCCATGAGAGCGGTCTTGAGATTGGTGATAAGCTCCCCAGGAACATCCTCCCCCATTGCCATCTGCTCTTCGAGAGCAATCGCCAAACCGAGGATGCAGGCACCGAACTCAATGTGCACGTTGAAGAACTCTGCTTCACGCCGCATCACGGCTTTGCGCTTCGATGGGTCATCCTTATACAGGCAGTAGATAATGGGGACGAAAACGTGAGCACACGCCAGCCCCATCATCCTCTCGTAGTTATAGCAGCATTGTACGAACGTCTCCCAGTTGAACCACGCATGCAAAAGGGCCTTCTTGGTGACGAGTCCGCCTTCACGGGCCATCACGGTATTGTTGTCCTGCGCCATTAGAATTCCTCCTCGTCATCCTCAGTTGCGCCCTCAATGGCTGGGGTAGCTGATCCAACAGTTGCAGTTACCTGCACGTAGATGATGGCAACAAGCGCAGCGATGATACCGAGCGGGAGCAATCCCATTCCTGAGTAGACCGCAAGTATGAAGCCCATGAACAGGAACACGCGAGCAGGCCCCTTATAGATATACTGAAGTGTTATGCCGATTCCCAGTGCAGGCATAAGACCGCCGATAACCTCAAAGACCGTCAGAATTCGACCGGAAACCACGTCAAGGAGTCCCTGGATGTAGGCAGCTCCAAAGTATGCCGCCAACGCACAGGGAATCACAGCGATAACTGCACAGAACATCTGGGGGAACAGCACGTTGGCTCGCCAGATCTTGTTGTATTGTTCGTTCTCGATGTACCTATCGCCAATGTGAACAAAGATCGAGTCAAAGGTCATACGGAGATACCAGACGATAGTTCCAAGAATGCCGATTGGAACGGCAAGAGCGAGAGCCGTATTGGCACCCATATTGCCTACGATCGCATAAGCCGTGCCAAGAATACCCGCGAGCGCCATGTCCGCAGGCATTGATCCACCTGCCGAGATGAAGCCGAGATAGACAAGGTTAATCGTCCCGCCGATTAGCGCGCCTTGGAGAGGATCGCCAAGGATGATTCCTGTAACAAAGCCACAGACTAATGGGCGCTGTAGGGACCACAGGCCAACAAAGGGAAGGTTTCCCACTGCGAGCCAATAGACAATGCCACACAGCAAAGCTTGAATTGGTGCCATTCTTATGCCTCCGACCTATACTTTTTGATAATTGCATCGTCTACTTCAGTAACCCCTTGCTCGGGAACAAGCTGATAGAAAACGCGCACTCCTTTCTCCCTCATCCGCTCGATTGCATCCACCTCTTCCGGGGAAGCAGATACGTTCTTAACAAAGGGCCGGCGATTCCCCCTGATTCCCATTCCCCCGAGATTCACCTGCCGAATGGGAACGCCAGCGTCAATAAGCTGGGCGAAGGCGATGGGAGACTTAGTGAGAACGATGATGCGCTCCCCGGGCTTTCCCTCTGCGACAAGGCGTTCGGCGGCCTTCTCGACAGTGATAACGAAGACCTTGACACCCGCAGGTGCCAGAGATTTGATCACACGCTTATTAAAGGTGTCGGCGGCAACTCCGTCGTCAACAATCAAGATGCAATTGGCGTTCATTGAGGGAGTCCATGCCGTGACCACCTCCCCATGAATCAGACGATCGTCGACACGAGACCAGACCACATTTCTCATTACTTCCACTCCCTTCCAACGCTGTGACGAACTAGAACTCCTCATTTTCGATTTCGTTTTCGTCCTCAATTTCAATATTGCTTGAAAGAAGCTCTCGAACATCGAGCACGCTTTCCTTCGCAGCAGTTATCGCGTTGTCACAAACGATCTGGCACGAGATTCCAGGATCACTCCTGCAAAGTAGGGCCTCGAGAAGGACGGCGAGGTTCGCACCGGTGACGTGGTAGATATCGTGATCACGCGAGAGGTCAGTCACTACGTTGAAGGGAGTACCGTGGAATAAGTCAGAGAAGAAGATGACATTCCCCTCATCTTCCGGAAGGAGGACTGCCTCCAACCTTGTGCGAAACGATTCTGGTCCATCCTGCGGATAGAGACCAACAGCCTCTATTTCCGCCTGTGGGCCGAGAAGCATGGTTGCCGCGCTGAGCAATCCCTTCGCGAAATCTCCGTGCGACACCAAAACAAATTTCATCACTATTGCCCCTCCCTCTGAAATAGCACTAATTTTTCCTGACAAAACCCCCTAGGTTTCGCAGTGAGCCACCACACTGATATCGCTCTTAGAATTCCAGTGGTTTTAAGATGTACATTCCTTCAATTTATGAATTGACTCTATCACATAGAATCTTCCAATTAGTATAAATAAGTACATTGTTATTATTTAGTACCAGTGGTATTGCTATGAATGGTAGTTTTTTGTCAGTGAGTGGTTTATATATGTCCTATGAGCCATATAAAGAGGATTCTTCATTATATGAAGCTATATTTATATCATTATTAAGTAATTTTGTATTAATTAATTCAACTGGTCCTATAGTACGGAACCCCTTCTCGCGCCTCGTCCGGTGGTGTCGATTCTAGTGTATTCCTCATCGCCATCCTGAATCTGGCGTATAAACTCAGTTATGCGGGTGTAAAAACCACTTGGTTCTTTTTTACTCAAATTGGTTCTTTTCTAGTTCATGGGAGCTATACTTTTGCTGTCTCTACTATGGCCCTTTGCAAGGAGTCGCTCCTCTCGCGCGGAACGAGAGAGGCATCCGGATGGAACATAGGTAGCCTCCCCTGCTTGAGAGTCTTCTTCTGGCGCCATTGAAAAACAGGCAAAGGGTTGCGATGGCCATAGCTCGCGAAAGGAGCCGGCAGTGAAAATCGACAGCACCAAGCTCAGCGGACAATGCGAATGTGGCACCAACCATGTGATGACAACCCAAGCAGCTCTCATTGATTCAGGCTTGATGTCAAACTTTGATTCCATTATGGACGAGTTCACTATCTCTGGAACCAGAGGCACCATCTATGACGAGAACACATACGATGCCAGTAATCTGACAAGACCAAAATCCCAGGTTGATGTGATTCTGAACCCCACCGGCTTGCATGCGGACGAGCATGCCACCGAAGAGGTCTTGGAGAAGCTCTCAGGTCACCAGGTGGACTATCTCGTTGCCATTGGAAGCGGGACCATTCATGACACGACGCGCTACTGTGCGCACAAGCTCAACATTCCCTTTGTGGCTTGCCCGACCGCCGCAAGTGTCGATGGCTTCTGCTCGACAGTATCAGCCATGACCTGGCAGGGCGTAAAAACCACGATGCCAGGAATTGCACCCAGACTCGTCATTGCGGATACGTCTGTAATAAACGCTGCACCACTCAGACTTTCCTTGTCTGGCATAGGCGATATCATCGGAAAGTTCACTGCCCTTGCGGACTGGAAGATTACTCACCTCGTGAATGGCGAGCATTTCTGTAAGAGAATTAATGACCTAACCATGAATGCCATCAACACCGTCTTTGAGTGCTGCAACCGAGTGCCAAAGGGCGACGAGGCCGCAACGGCCAACCTGATCTATGCCCTCTTGCTATCCGGCCTGGCAATGCAGCTCATGGGAAACTCAAGGCCAGCCTCCGGTTCCGAGCATCATATTTCTCACACCATCGAGATGGAGCCACCGAGCATCAGAATCCATTCTTCAGGCTTGCATGGGGAAAAGGTGGGAGTCGGCACGATCCTAATCTCGGAGTACTACCACAGACTCGCCAAAATTGAGGATATTTCAAGCCACGTCATTCCATATCGTCGTTTCTCCGAAGAAGAGCTTCGAGGTTTTTGGGGCAATGAACTCTACGAAGGGATTGCCCAGGAGAACAGCGTAGACGAAATTGAGATGGTATCTCCCGAGATGCTCGTGTCCGCATGGCCAGCCATCAGAGGCGTTGTGCAGGACATTCCCACAGCAGATTCGCTTCGGTCACTTTATTCCAGCATTGGAATGAAGCAGACGCTCGAATCGATTGACATTCCGTCTTCTCATGCCAAGAATCTGATCTCGTTCTCGCCAAGCGCACGAAGAAGGGCAACCTTCAACAGGATAAGCAGAATGATAGAGCTGTAGTTTTGCGTGCAGCTACGAGGCGATTCGTCACCTCCTGGCACATCAATTCGTTCCATCTTCGCAGAAGGAGTCTACGTGAGAAGCACGCTCCCCCCTGTCGACAACTGCCCCATCTCTACCTTTGACGGGACGAAAGTATTCGTCTTGGATATGGATGGGACAATCTATCTCGACACTACCTGGATAGATGGGGCCAAAAATTTTCTCGATCGTATCAAACGAAGTGGGAGGAGATTCATCCTCCTGACCAACAACTCATCGAAAGACCCCTCGAGCTATATCTCCAAGCTGCATACAATGGGCTATGCGATAGGCGATGAAGAAATCATTACCTCAGGACAGGCTGCGACTTGGTATTTGAACAAGCACTATCAAAACAAGCGGGTGTTTCTTCTCGGCAACCAGCTCTTGAAGAATGAGTTCCTTGCAAGCGGGATAGTACTCGACGACATGAACCCCGAAGTTGTGGTCATTGGATTTGATACCGAGCTTACCTATTCAAGTATGACCAAGGCATGCGATTTCGTTAGGTCAGGACTCCCGTATATCGCTACCCACCCGGACCTGAATTGTCCCACATCCAGCGGCTTCATCCCCGACGCCGGAGCGATAATGGCCTTCGTCCAAGCGTCTTCGAACAGGACGCCGGACACGGTGATTGGAAAGCCCAACACGCCAATCACGGATTATCTCATGGAGCGGCTCGTGGAACTGGGATTTGAATCAATCCAGCGTGGCGAAATCGCCATGGTAGGCGATCGGCTCTATACCGATATTGCTGCGGGAAACAATGCGGGGTTCGTCTCAGTATTGGTTCTTTCGGGAGAGTCAACACTGGATGATGCGCAAAGCTCCCCATACCTTCCGAACCATGTCTTCACATCGGTAAAGGAGATACCGCTGAGCATGTAGTGTTGATTAAAGAGAGCCATCCTTACGACAGGGAGGCGATGCCCTGTTTTGTGCGCAAGCGCAGGAGGGCCCAGTCATCGACAGAATCGGGCCCTCCATTTCCGACCAAAAGTAAAGTGGTGCAGGGCCCCTCCTAGGGGGCATGAGTCCACCCCCGGTGCTACGCCACCCTCCTCTTCCTGTCGAACGCCTCTCCGACGAGCCTCAGCACCCTGTCGACGCCGCCCGGCTCCTCCGGCAGCGGCTTGCACCCGTAGCCGGGGTCGAGCGACCTGACGCCGATGAAGTTCCTCGAGGCCAACCACGCGTCGTTCTGGTCGCAGCACACGGCGCCCACCAGCCTGACGAGAGAGCCAAACGAGGGGAACGCCTGGACCACCCTCGTGCGGCGTTTGGTCTCGCAGTTCATCCGCTCCTGCACGTTGTTCGTGCGCGCCCACGTCACGTGCTCGCGGGGGAAGTCGAGATAGGCCAGCTCCGAGGGCGTCGCATCCTCGAGCAGCTCCGCGCCTGGGGGTCGACGGCGGCCAGCAGGTCGCACGCACGCCGGTAGCGCGCCCTCGCGAGCGCCTCCTCGTGTAAAGCCTCCATAGCGGCCGTCCCTTCCGTTGGAATCGTCTGTATGGCAACTCACGATTCTAGGAGGACGGCCGCGCCCTCCCGGGCGCGGACCGCGTGGCTGCTTACACCAAATTTTGGGACGCGTCCGTTTCGACGCCTATGTGCGACGCCAAACAGGGCCTCTTGGGCCCGTGGGGCCTCGGAGAGCTTGGGAGCCCGAAAAGCCACAAAAAAGGCGTCATCGGCGCTCAGAAAACGCGGCAACGAGGCCCTCTCGGTACGTGCCCGCATAACCCCTGCGATCACGCTGGTAAACGCTCGCGATCAGGGTGTCAATGACCAACATCACGCTGGCGTCCACCCCCATGGAGGTCATCGGCGTGGAGCGGTCGGCCACCTCGACGACGCGCAGGCACGACGTCGCCAATTTGGAGAGCGGGTTATCCGACGCGTCGCAAATCGCCAGAACTGGCACCCTCCTATCGATCGCAGCTTTGGCGACTCCTACCGACTCCGCCTTCTCGCCGGACTTAGAGAGAACGATGACGAGGCCCTTTTCCGGGCCGAGCAACCTCAGGCGGCGCTTCGTCTGGATCAAGTCTTCGTCGCAAACCGCGTTTTTACCCAGGCCGACCAGCGACCAGCACAGGCGAGAGGCCAGAAGGAAGCTCTCCATATACCCATAGCAGAGAATATTGCCCGCCTCGTCGACCATTCGGGCGGCCTCCTCAAGGGACTCCTCCCGATTGCTCGCGATGGCCGCCCTCAGAAGATCGCAATACCTGCCCTCGAGCTTGCCCATCACCATCAGTGGGCTGTCCTCATCTTTGATCTCGGTACAGGGCCCATCCGCCGAACTACTTATGTCCGCGATCATCTCGCCGAACATCGAGTAGCCCATCTTTTTCGAGAAGCGCATGACGGTCGACTGCCCCACGTCGAGCCGTTTCGCAAGTTCATGCGAGGTCACTTCGCCGACATCGTCGCCGTTCATGATGAGGTAATCAGCTACTTTCCTCTCTGCCATAGTGAACTTGGGGTACAGGCTCTTGACCCTCGTGGTAAACAGCGCAATCACCGCCTATAGAAATAGAAAGCCGGGGAGGTCGACCCCTCCCCGGCAAAAGTATAGTGCTCAACGCAACACTAAAGGTCCTCGTCCTCATCAACCGAGTCCGCGGAGCACGCGCCTTCCTCAAAACGGCCCACGCCGTCGGGGACGGATGAGCACAGGCGCTCGGCGATCTCTGCAGGCCGGGCCCCGTCTTCCAGACTAAGCACCGCCTCAAGGGCCGCAGCAAGGTTCATTCCGGCGACGACCCTGACCAACTCGGACTCATGGGCAAGGAGACAGGCTCGGTTATAGGGGGTGCCGCCGACCAAGTCGCAGATGATGACAGCCTCGTCACCATCGACCGCCTCCCTGAGCAGCCGCTCGAATTCATCTGGGGAGACATCGGCAGCGAAGTCAATTGAAGAAAGCTTCTCACCGTCGCCCGAAAGCATGTCGACGGCGGACTTCAGGCCAGAGGCGTAACGACCGTGGCCTACCGCTATCAGTCTCATCGGACCCCCTCCTCGCAGGCAGGCACGCAGGGAGCCTGTTTCTCGAGGCACTGCAGCTCCTGGATAAAGCCAATCAGAAGCCCGCAGGCCGTCGCCTCCTCCGACACGGACGCATCCAGCCCGGTGATTTTGACAACGGCGTCCTCAAGGGTCATAGCCGAACGAATCTTTGCGATCTTCGCCACCTGCTCGTCCTTCTCGTCAGAGAAGAGAAACCCGTAGGCCGCCGCCCGAAGGGTAAAGAAGGGAACGATGCCATGCTTCAAACAAAGCAGCGCGGGCCCCAGAAAGCGATCATGCCGTCCGAGCTTACGCATAGGCTGCCTGACGACGCGGTCAATCCGATCGCGGAAATGGGGGCTCTTGAACTTGTCGAGCATCGTCCTGAAAAACGACTCGTCGGGCACAGGAATACCGTACTCGGCCTCGAGCGCCGCTCGACCTTCTTTCCACGCCCTTCTGGCAAGATCTGCGCAGAACTCGTCGGATGCCACATCGTTGATCGTCGCGAACCCATAGTAGGCACCCATAAAACCGAGCGAGCAATGGAGGAGGTTCTCACTCCAAATCTTCTCAGCCATACGCAGCTCGACGTCGTCTGAACGCTTGAAGAACGACGGGTACTCATAGCCATCGCCGAAGAGGAACCTATCCTCGACCGGCAGGAAGGGCTTGTCGTCCCCCTCAAGGGAGAGCGGCTTCGCGCCAGGCTTGGACGAGAAAGTCATCTTTCGGTTCGCCTTCGAGGTGACCAGGGCAACCTGTCCATCGAAGATCTCGTAGTCATCGTCATCAAGGAGCTTGCGGAGCGCGCCGCTAAAGTAGCTCCGGAGACCGACGAAGTTGCCCCCGAGGATAACGGCGGCCTTTTGACCGGATCCGCTCTTCCTCCGAAGACGGGCCATGTCCGCCAAATCCCGGGCGACGTCATCGAAGGAGGAGGGGAAGACGGCCACCGCAATGTAGTCCGACTCGGCCAGCCGCTTGAGATACGCCTCTCGGTCGGCCTTGGCGTCATAAACTTTGAAGCCGCTGACGCAAGTCGCCTTCGACATGCCGGAATCGAGGTTAGTCTGCTCGACGACGTAGTGACCCTGCTCGCGAAGGGATCTGATCAGCTCGGGATTGATGTCGCCGAAGGCGAGGTCAAACCCGCCCTCAGAGAAGAACATCTCACCGAACATCCCACGACCCGTGCGGCCTGCGCCGATGATCGTGACTTTACTCATTTTCCGCCCTCTTCTTCTCGTGATAGCTGATGGCGATGCAGTCCATCTGCCCCGAGAAAGCCACCGGTCCATACCCCAACGGAATGAACAGGGTCTCCCCCGGCGAAATCGGCTCGCCACACACCGTGCCACCACCCTCCACGCAGGTCACGAAGAGGAAGCTGTCGAAGTCGAAGGATGCCTCGCCGGCGGCCTTGAACCGCAGAGCGGTGTATTCGCCGGGAACGTCGTGGTAGACGTAGCGAGTCACGCCGCCGATCTTGACGCCCTCCGCGCGCTCGGCCGCGAAGGGAAGCTCCGGGAAGCTTGCGCAGGCGCAGACGTCGTCGATGCTGAGCGGGCGGTTGGGGTCGTTGCGGTCGTTATCATAAAAGCGGTACGTGATGTCGCTGTTCGTGCCAAAGGTCGCGCTGACCTTGCCGGACCCCCAGCCGCCGTGGATCACGCCGGCGGGCGTGTGGACGAAATCACCGCCCTTGACCTCGAGCGTCGAGAACAGCGCGTCCCACTCTTTCTCTTCGATGCAGCGCCTGAACTCTGCAGCGTCCATGGGTTTGTGGCCGAAGAGCCATGTGTCCTTCTCGTCGGACTCGTCCAGGGCCACCGCGCCCGAGACCTTGCCACGACAACCCTCGTGCTCCATCGCGTAGGCGTCGTCGGGGTGCGACTGGTAAGACTGGAACCCCTCGTTGCAGGTAATCGTCATCCTCACGGGGAACACCTCGTCAGAAGTCCCGAAAAGCTCGCGATGCGCACGGTAAAGCTCCGAGAGAGTCATGCCCGCCCCGGTCACGGGGTTGTCGATCTCGCCGGGCAGAGCGAGCACAGAATAGATCGTGCCGACGGTGTCCAGATCGGTCTTCAGCCCGAAGCGGTCAATCAGCTTACGCCCTGCCCACACAAAGGACTTGTACACTGGCTCGATGCGGAAAACGGTTTTTTTGTTTATCTCCATGCTACGCCCTTAAAGGATTCCCACGAGGCCGAGCACGAGCACGACGCCCATGAGGCCGAAGATCATCTTTGTAATCGAGACGCCCTTCTTGGACAGCAGGAACCAGCAGCCGACAACGAGCAGCAGGCTCAGCAGATTGGGAAAGATGCCATTGATGACGTCCTGCAGCACCACGGGGGTGGCATCCGCCGAGGCAGCGAAGGACAGCGGGGTAGCCACCTTCACATAGCTCGCCGAGAGCGCGCCGATGACGACGATTCCGAAGAGCTGAATGGCGATCTTGATGCGGTCCATCGCGGAGCCCATGAGCGTCGAGACGGCGTCCTTGCCGAGGCCGTATCCGCTGTTGAACAGGGCTCGGGCGTACGTCCACAGCAGGATGGGCGTAGCGATGATGAAGAGGGTCGCGCCGAGCGGGCTCAGAGCGTCGCCCGTGCCGGTAAGCGAAATGGCAATCGTGGTGAGCAGCGGGAGGATTGTCGCCTGGACCAGGGAGTCACCCACGCCGGCAAGGGGCCCCATCAGCGAGGACTTAACCGTTCGAATCATGTCGTCGCTCACCGGCTTGCCCAAGGCCTTCTGCTCCTCCATGCTGACGAGGATTCCCCACAGCACGCTTGCCGTCGTCTGCTCCGTGTTGATGAAGTCGAACATGCGGCGCATGCCCGCGCGCTGGCCGTCCTTGTCGTAGTACTTCTTGTAGAGGGGGATCATATCGTAGGCGTAGCAGTTGCCGTGCCAGTTCTCGAGGTTGCAGCAGGTGAGGTACCTGACCTGGTAGCGCCAGAACAGACGGTCGAGCTCCTTCTTAGTCAGCGGATCGTCGCAGATAGCCTTCGAGCTCTCGATGGCCTCGTTCTCAGTGGCTTCGCTCATTTTTACATCTCCACATCGTCGTCATCGGTGAACACATTTACGCCTGCACTTGCGCTTTCGGCAGCCGTCTCGGGACGCGAGTCAATCTTCCAGTACAGGAATGCCAGCGCCGCGGCAAAGATGGCGATGGGGATGAAGCCCATCTGCATGGAGGAGACCATCATGAAGCCGAGAACGAAGAAGATGAACATCCAGTTCCCCACGATGTTGTACTTGAGTAGCATTGCCATGCCCACGGCAGGCAGAATGCCGCCGAGGAGGCCGAGCGCGTGCAGGACGTTCTGCGGGACAACGGCAAGGAGGCTGTCGACTGCACCGGTGCCAAGGTACATCAGGACAAAAACGACAGCGAAGTTCATTGCCGCCAAGAAGACCTGGGGAAGGATGACGTTGCCAACTTCAATCTTCTTGTAGTCGACCTCATTGATGCCCTTGCGGACGATCCCCGTGCAGACGGTATTGAAGGCGCGCATCACGTGGGTCAGGTTCGCGGTGAGGATGGAGATCGGCGCCGCGATGGCAAGGGCGGTTCCGGTATCAAGCCCATTGATGATCGACATGGCCATGATTGGATAGGAGACGACGCCCACGTCGACGGAGACTGCCCCGCCGACCGCGAAGGCGCCCATGTACGCAAGCTGGAATGCAATGCCGAGCTCAAGACCCTTCTGCAAGTCGCCGAAGATCAGGCCGACAAGGAGTCCGCCGACGAGCGGCCTTTGACATGTGTAGCGGCCAAAGACCATGCCCCCGAAGGAGGCAAAGGTGTTCGTAAGGTGATAGAGAAGCGCCACGAGAAGCACTTGGATGAAATATGCCATCTTAGATGCCAGCCTTCCTCTTTGCCTCAGGCCAAGTAAGGTCCGGAGTGGTGAACGCGGGGTTTATGACGAGCTTGACCCCATGAGAATCCAGAAAGTCAAGGGCGTCGATCTGGGAGCGGGTAAGGTAGAGCATCTTTTCGACGAGCCTCGCGCCCTCGCAATTCGGCTGTGGGCCGCAATTCAAAACGCCGTCGAATGTGAAGCCCTGTTCCACAAGGGCGCGGGCGGTCTCGGGCGTCTTGAAGATGACGAGGTAGCGCTTCTTCGACGCGACGGCCTCGGGCAGCTTGACGAGGGCTTTGCTGATGGAAAATCCGAACACGCGAATCGAACCGAGAGTATTCGCGAACACCCTGAGCATGAACTTATCCTGGGCAATCTGGTCATCAATGATGATCACACCGTCAACGGGGTTCTCTTTGGTCACCCTCGTTGTGGTCTGGCCATGCACCACACGGCTGTCGACGCGGTAATGAGCAATCAAACCTGTGCTCCTCTCCAATTCCGGCTACAGTGACTCTGAAGGCCTTCGATGTTATATTCGCACAATTCAGCCGGATTTGAACCGTATAAGTCTTTTTTTTCAATTAATGGATGGTTTTTCTGGTTCAACGGTCGACCATATCTCTCCTTCTTTCATGTAGCGTCCGCACACCAGCGATTGGGGTCAGGGGCCGCAGAAATCTCTGCGGCCCCTGACCCCAATAACCAAGTGGGATTCGCTTGCATATCTCTGTTAGAGCAAAGTAGACATAAACGCCTGTCCCCAATACGGCCAGGAAGACTGCGGCGCAGCGGCGAGCTATGCTCGGAGCCACTGTAGCGGCCGGCCGGCCCCTGGCAGTGAGCTCGCGCAGGGCCGATGCAAGGGGTGCGGCCTACACTACGCCGGCTAAAGGGATCCAGGCCACGCGAACCCAGCAAGGAGAACGCCGCTGTACTACCTGGTATCTGCCGTCATGAGCAGGATATATGCCACGTCGCGCGTAAGACGCACCTGACAACAGGTGCTACCGCACCCCCACCTCAGCCGTGGCGACGAGGGGCACGCCCGTGCCGCACACGTCGTCCACGAGAACGTCTCCCACATGCACGGGAGCCGTGACCGTCGTCCTGTTGATGACGTCCATCACATCAAAGACGAGTCGCTTGGGCACGTCTTCTTTCGTCTTCACCGAGACGCGCTCGCTTGTGCCGTCCCTCACCACCACCGTACTCGTGACGGTGCGCGTGGGGTTGGTCACCTCCTTGCGGCCATAGACGTCCCCCCGCCTGCAGCTGTTGCCCGTGACGGACACGACCTTTCCGCCGTCGCCGACCGTCACCTCAAGCTGGCAGCCCATGGGGCAGTTGATGCACGTGAGCCTTCTTGTCTCCATTGCTCGCTCCCTACTCCCGCTCGACGGCCACGGTGACGCTGGAGAGGCCCGGACGCCCGACGAGGTCTGCCTTGCGCAAGATGACCTGCTCCATCTCGCCCGGCGCCATGATCTGCTTCCGGCGACGCTGCACGCGCTCGCCGTCCAGGTACACGCTCACGTAGGCGTCCTGGTAGACGTCCCCCACGCGAAAGCGCACGGTCAGCTTGTCCGCCATGCGCACGGGGTCGATCGTGGAGGGCACCGTGTAGCGGACGCCCCCCGTGGCGCGCACGGCGATCCTTGCGTGCGCCGCATCGCGCTGGCCGGCGCCGCCCGGGCCCAGCTCGCCTTGCACGAAGGCGACGGCGCGCCTGCCCGCCTCGTCGGCCTCCTCGCTCACGTAATCGACGAGGTCATGAACGTGCAGGACGTTGCCGCAGGCGAAGACGCCCAAAACGGAGGTCTCAAAGCTCTCGTTGACCACAGGCCCGCTCGTCACGGGACTCAGCCTGACGCCGCACGCGCTCGAGAGCTCGTTCTCGGGGATGAGCCCGCACGACAGCAGCAGGGTGTCGCAGACGTAGCGCTCCTCGGTGCCCGGGATGGGACGGCGGTCGGGCCCCACCCGGGCGATGGTCACGGCCTTGACGCGCTCCGCGCCCTCGATGTCAACGACGGTGTGTGAGAGCTTGAGGGGAATGCCAAAGTCGTCCAGGCACTGGACGATGTTGCGCTTGAGCCCGCCGGAGTAGGGCAGCAGCTCAGCGACGACCTTGACCTTGGCGCCCTCGAGCGTCATGCGGCGAGCCATGATGAGCCCGATGTCACCGGAGCCCAGGATGACGACCTCGCGCCCCGGCAGATAGCCCTCGACGTTCACGAGGCGCTGGGCGGTGCCGGCCGTGTAGATGCCCGCCGGCCGGCAGCCCGGGATGTTGAGGGCGCCGCGCGGGCGCTCGCGGCAGCCCATGGCGAGGACGACGGCACCCGCCTGGACCTGGAACATGCCGTCCTCGCGGTTCATGGCCGTGACGACGCGCTCGGGCGAGACGTCCATGACCATGGTGTTGAGCTTGTAGGGAATCCTCTCCTCTTCCACCCGCTTGACGAAGCGGTGGGCGTACTCGGGGCCCGTGAGCTCCTCCTTGAAGCGATGCAGGCCGAAGCCGTTATGGATGCACTGGTTGAGGATGCCGCCCAAGCAGTTGTCGCGCTCGAGGACGAGGATGGAGTCGCATCCTTCCTCATGGGCGGCGACGGCGGCGGAGAGGCCCGCCGGCCCGCCACCGATGATGACGACGTCCACGCTCCTCAGGTCGTTGCTGCCACTCATTGCCCCTGGACCTCCTTCGTGCGCCCCACCACGATCCTCGAGGCGCCGCCACTCTTGCGTATCTCCTCCAAAGGCAGCCCCAGCTCGCGCGAGAGGATGTCCATGACGCGAGGGCTGCAGAAGCCCGCCTGGCAGCGACCGGCGCCGGCGCGGACCCTCCGCTTGACGCCGTCGAGGTCGCGCGCCCCCAGGGGCCTGCGGATGGCGTCCAGGATCTCGCCCTCGCTCACCGACTCGCAACGGCAGACGATCTGCCCATAGGCCGGCTCGCGCCTGATGAGCTCGTTTCTCTCCGCAAGGGTGAGCAGGGAGGGGTCGACGGTCCCCGTACGCGTGTGCACCCAGACGTCCTTGGATGAAAGCCCCAGGTCGTCCTTGATCATGCCGCCCAGGTACTCCCCAATGGCGGGAGCGCTCGTGAGACCCGGCGACTCTATGCCCGCGCAGTCATAGAAGCCCGGGGCGCCCTCCACGTGCCCCAGGACGAACTCGTGGCGGTCCTCGTGGGCGCGCAGGCCCGCAAAGCTCGTGATGACCTGGCGCAGCGGCAGGTCACGAAGGTTCTCTGAGGCCTTCTCGCGAATCGTGTCCAGGCCAGCCTGCGTCGTCTCGACGTCGTCGCGCTGGTCATCCGCCAAGTCGAACGCCGTCGGGCCCACGAGGGTGTTGCCGTCCACCGTAGGCGTCACGAGCACGCCCTTGCCCAGTTCGGTGGGCTGGGGAAAGACCACGTGGCGCACGTAGCCGGCGGTCGTGCGGTCGAGCAGGAAGTACTCGCCGCGCCGGGGCGTGATGTGAATCCTGGTCGCCGACACCATGTTGTGAAGGCGGTCCGCATACACGCCGGCGGCGTTGATGACGGCGCGGGTGCGGTATTCGCCGTTGTTCGTGCGAATGTGCCAGACGCCGCCCTCGTCCTGCCAGAGCCTCTCGGCGCGGGTGTTGAAGTGAAAGTCCACGCCGTTGGTGAAGGCGTTCTCGGCCAGGGCGATGTTGAGGAGGAACACGTTGATGATTCCCGCCGAGGGGGCCCAGAGGGCGCCGACGACCGCATCGGTCAGCTGCGGCTCCATCGCGCGGGCCTCGTCGCCCGAGATGATCTTGAGCCCGGGGACCCCGTTGGCGGCCCCTCGCTCAAAGAGGTCCCTAAGGCCGCCCAGCCGCTCCTTGCTCGTGCAGACGAGAAGTGACCCCGTGCGCTCAAAGGGAACGTCGAGGTCACGGGCGAGCGGCTCCATCATCTCGTTGCCGCGGACGTTCATCCGGGCCATCATCGAGCCGGGCATGCAGTCGTACCCCGCGTGGACGATGGCGCTGTTGGCCTTTGAGGTCCCGCAGCACACGTCATCGGCGCGGTCCATGACCAGGATCTCCGCCTCGTAGCGCGAGAGCTCGCGCGCGACGGCAGACCCCGACACGCCGGCCCCGATGACAATCACGTCGTACGTCATTCGCTCGTCCCTTCCCCGTCCATTGCCCTACCCTCCCTTTTGTCAGAGCCGGTCCTCCTCTGCCCAGCCCCTCGTTGACGCAACCGCCTTATGCCAGCCCCCCAGGACCGTCCTGCGCCAGGCGTCCGTCCGCCCCGGGGCGAACTCCCTCTCGTGGGAGGTGCTCGCGGTGACGTCCGTCACCGACTCCCAGAACCCCACGGCGAGCCCGGCAAGGTACGCGGCGCCCAGCGCCGTCGTCTCGACGCAGGAGGGTCTTCTCACCGGGGCGTCGATGACGTCGGCCTGAAACTGCATGAGGAAGTCGTTCTTGCAGGCCCCGCCGTCAACCTTCAGGGCCGAGAGGTGGATGTGCGAGTCGAGCTCCATGGCGCGCAGGACGTCGCAGGTCTGAAACGCGAGGGACTCGAGGGTCGCCCGGATGACGTGGTACTTGTTGGTGCCACGTGAGAGGCCCACGATGGCGCCACGGGCGAAGGGGTCCCAGTACGGGGCCCCCAGCCCCGTGAAGGCGGGCACCACGTAGCAGCCGTTGGTGTCTGCCACCCGCGTGGCAAAGTACTCGGAGTCGGCCGCGGAGTCGATGACCCTCAGCTCGTCGCGCAGCCACTGGACGGCGGCGCCCGCCACGTACACCGAGCCCTCCAGGGCATAGCTGACCGTGCCATCCAGGCCCCAGGCGATGGTCGTGAGCAGTCCGTTCTTGGAGTAGATGGGTGTTTCTCCCGTGTTCATGAGCATGAAGCAGCCCGTGCCGTAGGTGTTCTTTGCCTGGCCGGGCTCAAAGCAGGCCTGCCCAAAGAGCGCTGCCTGCTGGTCGCCCGCCGCGCCGGCAAGGGGAAGCGCCCTGCCAAGGAACTCGGGGTCGGTCATGCCATAGACGCAGCTTGATGGCCTGACTTCGGGAAGCAGCGACAGGGGCACGCCCAGGGCCTCGCAGAGCCCCTCGTCCCAGGCGAGCGTGTTGATGTTGAACAGCAGGGTGCGCGAGGCGTTGGAATAGTCCGTCACGTGCACGCGACCCTTGGTGAGCTTGAAGATGAGCCAGGAGTCCACGGTGCCAAAGCAGAGCTCGCCCGCGTCGGCTCGCTCGCGCGCGCCCTCCACGTTGTCCAAGATCCAACGGATCTTGGTGCCCGAGAAGTACGGGTCCATGACGAGTCCCGTCTTGGTGCGAAACTCCTCGACGAGCTCGGGGCGCTCCTCCTTGAGCCTCTCCGTGAACTCCGACGTGCGTCGGCACTGCCACACGATGGCATGACACACGGGCTGGCCGGTGGCACGGTCCCAGACGACGGTGGTCTCGCGTTGGTTCGTGATGCCTATGGCGGCCACGTCCTCAGGCGCCGCGCCAATGTTTGACAGCGCCTGACGGGCCACGGAGAGCTGGGTTTGCCAGATTTCGTTGGCGTCATGCTCCACCCAGCCCGGCTCGGGGAAGTACTGGGTGAACTCGCGCTGCGCCATGGAGCACACCCTGCCCTCATGGTCAAACAGTATGCAGCGACTGCTCGTCGTACCTGCGTCCAGGGCCATGATGTAGCGAGTCATGTCATCTCCCTCTCTGGGCGGCCGCCTAGGCGGACCACACGTCCTGGTTGGTGGTGGATACCGACACGCACCCGCTCTTGAGGGCGCTCGTCACCTGGCGCCTGTCCGAAAGCAGGCCGCCCGCCATGACGGGCACCTTGGAAACCCGCACAATCTCGCGATAGACCTCGGGCATGAGGACGGCGGGCAGCACCTCGATGAGGTCGGGCTGCACGTCTCGACGTGCCTGGCGGATGACGTTCTCAAAGGCGATGGAGTCAATCATGAAGAAGCGCAGCATCGTGTTGAGGCCCAGCTCCCGGGCACGGAGGATGAGGGACGGATGGGTGGAGATGATGCCGTCCGCCTGGGTGACCTCCTTGATGAAGTCGCAGACGATGGGCTGGGCCGTGAGTCCCACGATGCGGTCAACGTGGACCATGGCGATCTTTCCCGCCGCCTTGACGCGTCGAACGACGTCGGCGATCGTGCAGGCGTCCCCGTAGAGGACGAAGATGATGCCGCTCGACGACGCAAGCGCCTTCCCGAGGCTCTCGTCATCCTTCACGGCGGCGATGACGGGATTCTTGCGCACCTCGGCGACAAAGTCAGCCGTTCTCATGTCTGCTCTCCCCGCTCTGTCGTGTCACGCGCGGCGCTCGCGCGCTCCTGCCACCAGGCCTGCCGCGCTGGTCGTCCCCGGAGGCTCGATAGAGAAAAAGAGCATGACCGGATGCGGCTCACCGCCGTGCATCCAAGCCATGCTCGTCGTCTCATGTGGCTCGCGTCTCTGAGGTTGGTGCCCCGCCGCAGGGCGGGACGTTCTTAGGATAGCGCACTTTCATAGCGCACTTTCCTGCGGAAGAGGAACCCGACCGCTCAGTGCCGCGCGTTCTCGGCGGGCGGAAGGTCGCTCACACCAGCTCGCAGCTGGGATGTGCGCGGGTGAGGAAGTCCTTGTTGGTGACGTGGCCGCCCAGGATGTCCTCGGCGAGCTGGCCCATCTCGTCGATGGCCGCACGCAGGTCACCGGTGCGGGAGGGGTCCACGCACTCCATGATGAACATGCAGTGGGGCGTGTCGTCCCCCACCGCCGTGCGCTGGCAGTCCCTCCAGTTCCAGCAGCGACAAACGGCACCCGCGTCGTCCAGATAGGCGATTTCGCCGGGAAGCGTGGGGTCGTTCTGATCCTCGCCGATAGGCAAGAACTCGTCGCCGCCCTCGGTCACGGCAAGGCGGAAGGTCCCCTCCACCGCGTCGATGTTCTCGGCGCCGATAGGCATGGCGTACGTGAGCGAGATCACGTTTGACACGTCAACCACCGGATTGATATGCCCCACGGGATTGCCTCTCATGACGCGCTTGATGAGGTTTTCCACCGAGACACGGGCGCCCTTCTTGGTCTTGAACTTCTTGTATGCCTCACGCCAGACGGCGACGACCTCGTTCTGGCTGATGACGCTGGAGCTGATCCACTGACGTGCCGCCTCGTTGGCGTGGTCGAGCAGGCGGGCGGCCTTGGCCACGTTCGCAGGGCTGATCGCGTCCGTGGGTTTGAGGCCGTTCGCGCATACGATGCCAATCTGAACCTCGGGAAAGATGTCCCAGAACGAGTCCTCAACGACGAACTTCTTCATGGGCACGCTCCTTGCGTCACCGGACCTGACGTCACCTTCACATTGTGCGCATCCTATCATACAGCCCTCCTGCCAGGCATCCGTCCTCGAGGCGCGTATCATGGGGATGACGACACCAGGCACGCCGCGCGTGAGACAGGGAGGAGAGACGATGTCAGACACCGAGCCTTCCGAGGGTTATCGCCTTGAGCATGACTCCCTGGGAGACGTGCTCGTTGCCCGCAACGCCGCCTGGGGTGCCCAGACCCAGCGCTCCCTGGAGAACTTCCCCATCGGCACCGAGACCATGCCCGAGGGCATCATTCACGCGTTTGCCCTCATCAAGAAGGCGGCCGCCCAGGCCAACGACGAGCTGGGGGTCCTTGACCATGAGGTGGCCTCGCTCATCGCCGGCGCCGCCGACGAGGTGCTGGCGGGCCGCCATGCGGACGCCTTCCCCCTCAAGGTCTGGCAGACGGGCTCGGGAACCCAGTCAAACATGAACATGAACGAGGTTCTCGCCCACGTGGCCAACGAGCGCGCCCGCGCGAGACATAGCGCCGCACCAGAGCGCCCCATCCACCCCAACGACCACGTCAACTGCAGCCAGAGCTCCAACGACACCTTTCCCACCGCCCTGCACGTGGCGGCGTACCTGGCCCTCACGCAACGCCTGATGCCTGCGGCCCGTCAGCTTGCGGACACGCTCCGACGGCTGGAGCGGGACAACGAGGGCGTTGTCAAGAGCGGGCGCACGCACCTGCAGGACGCCGTGCCCATAGCCTTCAGTCAGGAGATTCGCGGCTGGCGGGGGCTCGTGGAAGAACCGCTGGCACAGATGGAGGCGGTCCTTCCCTTCCTGGGCAGGCTCGCCCTGGGCGGCACGGCCGTGGGAACGGGGCTCAACGCGCCCGAGGGCTTTGACGAGCTCGTCGCCAGACGCCTGTGCGCGCTCACGGGCGGCGACTTCGTCAGCGCGCCCAACAAGTTTCATGCCCTCACCAGCAAGGACGCCGTCGTCTTTGCCCACGGCGCCGTCAAGGCCCTTGCCGCCAACCTCATGAAGCTGGCCAACGACGTCAGGTGGCTGTCCTCGGGGCCACGCCTGGGCCTGGGCGAGATCAGCATCCCCGCCAACGAGCCGGGCAGCTCCATCATGCCGGGCAAGGTCAATCCCACGCAGTGCGAGGCCCTGACCATGGTCGCGGCGCAGGTCATGGGCAACGACGTCACCATCGGCCTCGCCGCAAGCCAGGGCAACTTCGAGCTCAACGTGTTCATGCCCGTCATCGCGTACGACTTCTTGCAGAGCGTGCGCCTGCTCGCCGACGCGACGGTGAGCTTTGATTTGCGCTGCATGCGCGGCGTCACGGCCAATCGCCGGCGCATGCATGACAACCTGCATCGCTCGCTCATGAACGTGACGGCGCTCAGCCCCCACCTAGGCTACGAGCGCGCCGCAAAGGTGGCTCAGCGCGCCCATGCCGACGGGCTTGACCTGCGCGAGGCCTGCGTGCGGCTGGGATACCTGACGGGCGAGCAGTTTGACGAGCTCTACAAGCCAGAGGAGATGGTCTAGCGTGGACGAGACGAGCGCACGAAGCCTGAGGCTCCACGAGGAGCTCGAGGGCAAGATCGAGGTGGTCTCCCGCAAGAGGGTGGAGACACGCGAGGACCTGGCGCTGCTGTACACGCCCGGCGTGGCCGAGCCCTGCCGACAGATTCAGGCGGACTACCAAACGTCCTGGTCCCTCACCCGACGCTCCCATCTGGTGGCGGTCGTCACGGACGGCACCGCGGTGCTCGGCCTGGGCGACATCGGCGCCGCGGCGGGCATGCCGGTCATGGAGGGCAAGTGCGCCCTCTTCAAGGAGTTCGGCGACGTGGACGCGTTTCCCATCTGCGTGGACACGCATGACACGGACGAGTTCGTGCGGACGGTCCAGCTCATCTCAAAGAGCTTTGGCGGCATCAACCTCGAGGACATAGCCGCCCCGCGCTGCTTTGAGATCGAGCGGAGGCTCAGGGAGCTTTGCGACGTGCCCGTGTTCCATGACGACCAGCACGGCACGGCCATCGTCGTCGCGGCGGCGCTCCTCAACGCCGTGAAGCTGACCGGAAAGGCCATGGGGACCCTCAAGGTCGTCCTCAACGGGGCCGGGGCGGCCGGCTGCGCCATCGCCGAGCTGCTCTGCCGCATGGGCTTTGGCAACGTGATCCTCTGCGACGTGCGCGGGATCATCTGCGAGGGCGACGCCGGCCTGACCTCTCGACAGGAGGAGCTCTCGCACGTCACCAACGCCGAACACGAGCGCGGCTCCCTCGCCGACGCCCTGTGCGGGGCCGACGCCTTCGTGGGCGTCTCGCGCCCCAACCTCGTGACGCCGCAGATGGTGTCGAGCATGCGCGAGGGCATCGTCTTCGCCATGGCCAACCCCACACCCGAGATCATGCCCGACCTGGCCCGCGAGGGCGGTGCCGCGGTCGTGGGCACGGGTCGCTCGGACTTTCCCAACCAGATCAACAACGTCCTCGTCTTTCCCGGCATTTTCAAGGGCGCCCTCAGGGTACGTGCCCCGCGCATCACCGACGAGATGGAGGTCGCTGCCGCCCATGCCATCGCCGCCTGCGTGCCCGACGAGCGGCTCGCCCCGGATTACATCATCCCGTCCGCCCTCGACAAGGGCGTGGCCGACGTGGTCGCTGAGGCCGTGGCGCAACGAGCGTAGTCGCCACCGCCGCGCGGGCGGCACGATCGCGCGGGCGCCCCTCATGGCGGCGAGTCCCTATGACCTCCAGGAGGTCGTTTTCGAGTCCGTCAGGCAGTCTGATGTATACTGAGCAGCTTGTTTTGGATATCTTAGTTGAGGCAACATACGTTCGGGGGATGTCGTGACACATGTGGGCATGTCTTGCTCCTCGGCCCATACCCCCAGCTTGACGGTGTGATTCCTTTGACGGCACGGGGCATCTCACAGGCGGGATGGCGGCCCTCGCGACCCATGGGGCGCCGAGGGGCGGCGTCTTCTGCCCCTACGACGCGCAGCCCCCAAGGGACACGGCGGGGGGCCTCTCGCCCGGGGGCTTCCTCCCGCAGTCCTCGACGACACGCAAACGTCCAAGGACGCCCCCGCCGCGACGTGCGCCGTCGCGCACGGACGCCGCGGCGCCGCGGCGGGCTCGCGCGACGCGCCCTCATCGTGGCGGCCCTTGTCATCGTGCTCGTCCTGGGCCTCAGGCTCACCGTCTGCGGGGGCGCAGCGACCTCCTGGAACGCCGCCGAAACGGGACGCCTCAAGGGTAAGTCGCTAGGCATATCTGACGTCGAGTCCCTGAACCTGTCACCCTATTCCTGGGACAACGTCAAGAAGGTCAACGGGCGCCTCGCCTACGTGCGCGACGGCGAGACCCTCTCCTCCTTTGGCATCGACGTCTCCGAGCACAACGGCGACATCGACTGGAAGAAGGTCCGCGAGGCAGGCGTGGAGTTTGCCTACATCCGCGTGGGCTATCGTGGGTCCATCGCCGGCAACATCGTCGAGGACGCCCGCTTTGCCCGCAACATGGCCGAGGCGCGATCTGCCGGCGTCAAGGTGGGCGTGTACTTCTTCTCACAGGCCAAGACCGAGGGCGAGGCCCGCGAGGAGGCGGACTTCGCCACAAGCAAGCTCGGCGGCGCCGACGTTGACTATCCCGTCGCCTTTGACATGGAGCCGGACGCCGCAGGGTCCGACCGCGTGAGCACGCTTTCCGGCCAGGAGCTGACCACGGCGGCCAGGTCCTTCTGCGACCAGTGCGAGAAGAACGGCTACCATGCCGTCGTATACGGCAACCAATATGACCTCTCCCAGTACGACCAGGCCGAGCTTGCACGTCACGGCTTCTGGTACGCGGAGTACGGGACGACGCCCACGAGCCGCCTGCGCTTCAGGCTCTGGCAGTACACGAAGACGGGAACGATACCGGGCATCGACGGCAAGGTTGACCTTGACCTTGACCTGTCAGGCGCGCTCGACGCGGAGGACGCCCAGCGGTAGCAGCCACGGCTTTCTCCGCACCTGTCCCGGGAGCTGCGCTTGTCCCATGTGCGGCGCCTGTTCCGTGCGCGGCGCCTGTCCCATGTGCAGTCGGACGGATGATCTCAGGGAGTTTCAAGCGCATCTCTCGCGCGGTTTTGCGGCTTTGCGACGGCGAACGGAAGGCGCGTCTCTCCCATGACCCGTCTGGCTTGCCCAGCTTGTCTGAAGCCGCCCGCCTGGTACCAATTCCTATACGTTTGAGAGTTTCAGAAACACAAATTAATACGTTTGAGGATGTGTCGCCGCGTTTGCCCAGGTAAAATTCGGCTCGCCTCCTCAAGCTTATAGGAATCCAGTTGCCGCTTCCTCAAGCTTATAGGAATCCAGTTGCCACGTCCCCAAACCTATAGGTGTTCGCCTACGACACTCTCGAACCTATAGGAATCAAGGTGCGGCACCCTCGAACCTATAGGAATCAAGCAGCGGCACCCTCAAACCTATAGGAATCCAGCGACGGCGGTCTCAAGCCTATAGGTCCCCCACCGGATGCCCCAGATGCCCCTGCGGCACTCCGTGGCACCGACCTGCGGCTCCCTCTACAGGACGCCCAGCCTCACGAAGGCGTTGTAGATACCGTCGTGGTCAACGTCGTCCGTCACGAAGTCCGCCTGGAGCTTGACGTCGTCGTTGCCGTTGCCCATGGCCACGGACGTGCCCACCACGCCGAACATGGAGAGGTCGTTGCCGCCGTCACCAAAGGCGACGGCCTGCTCGGGAGCGATGCCGTAGCGCTCGAGCGTCCTGCGAACCGCCGCGTGCTTGCCGCCGTACCTGGGAAACGCGTCGACGAAGTGCTCGCTCCAGCGGGTCATCTTGATGTTGCTGGTGACCTCGCTGACGATGCCCGTCTCACCGGGCCCCAGATAGATGTTGAGCTGGTAGATGTCGTTCTCGAGCGCCTGCTCGATGTCGCCCTCGGGGAAGGTCATGGCCACGGACTCCTCTATGGCGCGCACATGATCGTCATGGCCGCTCAGGTAGCAGCGCCCCTTCTCCATGAAGAGAGCGTTGTAGCGACCTTCCTTGACCTGCTGGACGATGGCCCTGACGTCCTCGCGATCGATGTACCCGTCGTAGTAGACCTCGTCGCGCGTGAGGCAGAGCTGGCCGTTGAACAGGATGAACCCCTCGAAGGTGTCGATGGAGATCTCGTCGAGCTGGTACGGGGGGCGCCCTGTGGCGATGAAGCACTTCACGCCCAGCTTCTTGAGCTCGGCCAGGGCCATGAGGGTCGTCTCGGGGACCATGTGCGTCGCAAATGAGAGCAGCGTGCCGTCCACGTCAAAGAAGGCGGCTTTTATGTCGGCTGGTGGGTTCCAGATGGCCATGGTGCTCCTCGTGTGTCCGGCCTCGCGCGCCCCGGGCGAACCGTTCGCGTGCAAGACGTGTCGTTTCGTCGAATCTCCCCTGCTGACCAATGTAGCCATTTTTTTTCTTTGTGTCCTATCTACATGCAATTTCCTAGCTGCGCCTACCATGCTTTCAACACGGTTTCAACAAGGTTTTCGACCAGTTTTAACCTATATCTTGTGGTAATTGGAGTCTTTCTGTACCACAAATTGTGGTGTTCACGCGCTTGGACGGCGCAAGTTGTGGCATAGTTATCTTTGCGCGCATCGCGCAGATACACGTCGAGCGGCATCCGGGGGCTTCCAATGAAGATTATCAAGCGCAATGGCTCGGAGGTCTCCTTTGACCTTCAGAAGATCGTCAACGCCATCAAGGCGGCCAACCAGGAGGTTCCGGAGGCGGACCGGCTCAGCGAGCGCGAGGTGAGCTTTGCGGCCCTCAACGTGCAGGACGCATGCGCCCAGGCGGGCCACACCGTCACGGTCGAGGAGATTCAGGACCTCGTCGAGGACCAGCTCATGGCCCTGGACCGCTTTGCCGTAGCCCGCAAGTACATCATCTACCGCTACGTGCAGAACCAGAAGCGCCACAAGAACACCACGGACGACAAGATCCTCTCGCTGATCGAGTCCAACAACGAGGAGGTCAAGCAGGAGAACTCCAACAAGAACCCCAGCGTGGTCTCCGTCCAGCGCGACTACATGGCCGGCGAGGTCTCCAAGGACCTGGCCATGCGCGAGCTCTTGCCCGCCGACGTCGTCACAGCGCACAACGAGGGCATCCTGCACTTTCATGACGCCGACTATTACGCGCAGCACATGCATAACTGCGACCTCGTCAACCTCGAGGACATGCTTCAGAACGGCACGGTCATCAGCGGCACCATGATCGAGAAGCCCCACAGCTTCTCGACTGCCTGCAACATCGCCACGCAGATCATCGCCCAGGTGGCCAGCTGCCAGTATGGCGGCCAGTCCATCAGCCTCGCGCACCTGGCGCCCTTCGTGGACGTGAGCCGCAAGAAGATTCGCCGCCAGGTCTACGCCGAGCTGGAGACCATCGGCGCCCATCCCGACGAGGACACGATCTCCAAGATCGTCGAGAAGCGCCTGCGCGACGAGGTCTCCCGCGGCGTCCAGACCATCCAGTACCAGGTGGTCACGCTCATGACCACCAACGGCCAGGCCCCCTTCATCACGGTCTTCATGTACCTGGGCGAGGCCAAGGACGAGCAGGAGCGGCGCGACCTGGCGCTGTGCATCGAGGAGATGCTGCGCCAGCGCTACCAGGGCGTCAAGAACGAGGACGGCGTCTGGATCACCCCCGCCTTCCCCAAGCTCATCTACGTGCTCGAGCCTGACAACGTGCGCGAGGACGGCGCGTACTTCTATCTCACCAAGCTGGCGGCAAAGTGCACGGCCCGCCGCATGGTGCCCGACTACATCTCCGAGAAGAAGATGCGCGAGTACAAGCTGTCAAAGGGCGAGGTCGAGGGGCAGGGCGACGTCTACACCTGCATGGGCTGCCGCTCCTTCCTCACCCCCGACCGCTCGGGCAACGGCTTTGGCAACGTGGCCAACGCCGGCAACTGGGAGCCGGGCAGGCCCAAGTACTACGGTCGCTTTAACCAGGGCGTCGTGACCATCAACCTGCCCGACGTCGCGCTCTCGTCCGACGGAGACATGGAGCGCTTCTGGGAGGTCTTTGAGGAGCGCCTCGAGCTCTGCCACAAGGCCCTGCGCTACCGCCACGATCGTCTCCGCGGCACGCTCTCGGACGCCGCCCCCATCCTCTGGCAGTACGGGGCGCTGGCCCGCCTCAAGAAGGGCGAGACCATCGACAAGCTGCTCTACGGCGGCTACTCCACCATCAGCCTGGGCTACGCCGGCCTGTACGAGTGCGTCAAGTACATGACGGGGCACAGCCACACCGACGAGGAGGCCACGCCGTTTGCCCTCGCTGTGATGCAGCGCATGAACGACAAGTGCAGCGAGTGGAAGGCGGCCGAGAACATCGACTACTCCCTCTACGGGACCCCGCTCGAATCGACCACCTACAAGTTCGCCAAGTGCCTCCAGCGCCGGTTTGGCACGGTCAAGGGCATCACGGACCACGGGTACATCACGAACTCCTACCACGTCAACGTCCGCGAGGACATAGACGCCTTCACGAAGCTCAAGTTTGAGAGCGAGTTCCAGCGCCTCTCGCCCGGCGGCGCCATCAGCTACGTCGAGGTGCCCAACATGCAGGACAACATCCCCGCGGTCATCAAGCTCATGCAGTACATCTACGACAACATCATGTATGCCGAGCTCAACACCAAGAGCGACTACTGCCAGGTCTGCGGCTTTGACGGCGAGATACAGGTCGTGGAGGACGACGGCAAGCTCGTGTGGGAGTGCCCCCACTGCCACAACCGCGACCAATCCAAGATGAACGTGGCGCGTCGCACCTGCGGCTACATTGGGACGCAGTTCTGGAACCAGGGGCGCACCGAGGAGATCAAGGACCGCGTGCTGCACCTGTAGCGCGACGCCGCAGCGGCACGCATGACCACACGACGGGACGGCGCAGGCTCGTGCAGGCGTCGTCCCGTTTGCTGACCAGGGAAGGAAGCATGAACGTTTCGGCCATCAAGACCTGCGACATAGCCAACGGCCCCGGGGTGCGCAGCTCGCTCTTCGTGTCCGGCTGCCGGCGGCATTGCCCCTTCTGCTTTAACCAGCAGGCGGCGGATTTTGGGGCCGGCAGGCCCTTTGACGCCGCCGCCCAGGAGGAGCTCATGGAGAGCCTCTTCCCCGCCTACGTGGACGGCATCACCATCCTGGGCGGGGAACCCATGGAGGTGGAGAACCAGGGTCCGCTTGCCGACTTCCTCGAGCTCGTGCGCCGGCGGCAGCCGGACAAGGACGTCTGGCTCTACTCGGGCTTCACCTGGGAGGAACTCACGGGCGCGGCGCCCGTGGCCGCACCCTACGCCGCCTCGCCGCGCACCGAGGACACCGACCGACTGCTGGAGCTGGTAGACGTTCTCGTGGACGGCCCCTTCGTGCAGGCGCTGCACGACATATCGCTGCGCTTTAGGGGGTCGTCCAACCAGCGGCTCATCGATGTCCGGAAGAGCCGTGCCGCAGGCGAGGTTATCCTGTGGAGGGACGACCCCCTGTTTGAGACCCACGCGCTCTGACCGTCACCCGCGCATGAGCACGACGGCGCGCACAGACCGCCCCATGAAAGGCAAGCACCCCGCGAAAGGCCGCATATGAGACTCTCCGACCTCAAGGAGCCCACCTACATCAACCGCCTGGGCTCGTTTGACCCCAGGACGCCCCGGGGCGTCGCCGCCATCCTGCTTGCCGTGGTGGGATTTGTCGTCGTCGCGGCGTTTCTGGCCCTTCCCGACCTTGGGGACGGCGAACGACTGGGGTTGGGGGTCATTCTCGTCGGCGTGATCTGGTCCGAGACGTACCTGCTGCGCTCCATCGACAAGGCGGACAAGGGGCCGCTGTCGTAGGAGGGCGCGGCGCGGACGGCAGGGCCGACCCAGCCGGGGCATGCGACGGCCTCCGAGAGGGAATCGACCCAACGGCCAGGCCCACATCGCGGCCAGGCCCACGTTACGAACAGACCCATGTTACGGACAGACCCGTATTGCCCGCGACGGCTCCTACCCTCGACGATTCTGCAGGCACAGCTGGTGAAGGCCGCGCAGCGTCAGCGTCGCGTCCACCGTGGCCTCGTGCGAGACGAGCGCGGCCATCTGCGCCGCGCGCTCCCCGGTCATGACCACGGTGGCCCTCTCTCCCAGCTCCTTGCAGATGAGGTCGATGAGCCCGTCAAGGCGCGCGGCCTCGCCCAGGACGACGCCCGACAGCATGGCCTCGCGCGTCGAGCGTCCGATGACCTCGCGGGGCACCTCAAGCCTGATGAGGGGCAGGCGCGCCGCCCACTCGCTCAGCGAGCGAGCGCCCAGGGCGATGCCCGGGGCTATGAGCCCTCCCAGGAAGGTCCCGTCCCGTCCGATGACCTCCATGTTCACGGTCGTGCCAAAGTCTATGGCCACGGCAGGCAGCTCATAGCGCTCGCGCGTCGCCACGGCGTCGGCGATGCGGTCGGGGCCGATCTCGGCCGGATCGCGGTAGCGCATCTTAAGGCCCGTCCTGAGCCCCGGGCCCACCACCAGGGGCCGCGTGGCGCTCAGCCGCGCCAACGCCCCCTGCCAGGCCTGGGCGTGCGTCGGCACCACGCAGGAGAGGATGGACGCCCCGACGGCGCGCCCTTCCCCCTCGCCCACGCCGGGAAGCGACGCCAGCGTCAGAAACGCCTAGTCGGCGGTGAGGCTGCGCGGGGTGCTGAGGTCCCAGCGGAGCACGGGGTCGTCATGGGCCTGCGCGCCGGTGGCAAAGACCCCCACCGACGTCACCGTGTTGCCCACGTCAACGGCCACGACGCCGCACGCACGCGCAACGTCCCCCTCGTGACGCGACCCTGACGCCATGTTCGCCTCCCCTTGTCGCCCGTCCTGCCGGCCTCTACGCTACACTGTAGCAAGTCTGCTTCGCGATCCAGGGGCAGACGTCCATCAACCCGACTTTTCGCCCGGCACCCGACGCGCCTGGCACCAGGAAAAGCGGATATGAGAAGGAGCATACGTATGGACGAACGGACGGGAGCCGGCAGGCTCCGCGACGAGCTGAGCGTGCCGGGATTTGTGATTGGCGTCATCGGCTGTGTCATCCTGACGGCGGCGTCGGCCTACACGGCCCTCAAGCTGGGGTCGCTCCCCTGGCCCACGATATTTACCTCCATCGCGTCGCTGCTGCTCCTGCGGGCCTGCGGACGCACGGACATCAGCGAGGCAAACGTCACGCAGATCGTCATGTCGGCGGGGTCCATGGTCGCGGGCGGCCTCGCCTTCACGATCCCGGGCATCTGGATGCTGGGACTGGCCGACGAGGTGAGCTGGTGGCAGCTGCTCTTTGTCGCCCTCGCCGGCACCCTGCTGGGCCTTGTGTGCACGGCGCTCATCCGTCGGCGCTTTGTTGACCACTCCGATCTGGAGTATCCCATCGGCACCGCCGCCGCCGAGACGCTCGAGGCGGCGCGCGTGGGAGGCGCCACCGGCAAGCGCCTCTTTGGGTCCATGGCGCTGGCGGGCGTCTACTGCGTGCTGAGGGACGCCCTGGGCCTGCTGCCGCAGCTGCTGCTCGCCCTGCCCGTTCCCGGCGTGGCCTTTGGCATCTACAACTCGCCCATGCTGCTGTCCGTAGGCTTCCTCGTGGGCTTCGTGCCCGTCGCCTTCTGGTTCGGCGGCGCCCTCGTCGCCAACTTTGGCCTCGTCGTGGGAGGCACGGCGGCGGGAATCTGGACGGTCGAGACGGCGCAGAGCGTCGTCAGGAGCCTGGGCATGGGCCTCATGATGGGCGCCGGCGTCGCCGTCGTCATCAAGGACGTCATCCCGCGGCTCCTGCGCCAGGGACGCCAGGCCGACGCGGGGCAGCGGGGCTGGGACAGCGACGTGACCTCTAGGCGTGACGGCGGGCTCCTCGCCCTGCTCGTTGCCGCCGCCGCCCTCGTGGCGGGCGTGGGGCTGGGGCTGGGGCCCCTGCCCACCCTCATCATCGTGCTCCTCGCGTTTGTGACCACCATCATGAGCGCCCAGTCCGTGGGGCAGACGGGCATCGACCCCATGGAGGTCTTTGGCCTCATCGTGCTGCTGCTGGTGGCGCTCGTGTCCGACCTCTCGCAGCTGAGCCTCTTCTTTGTCGCCGGCATCATCACCTGCGCTTGCGGACTTGCCGGCGACGTCATGAGCGACTTCAAGACCGGCGCCATCCTGGGCAACAACCCCCGTACGCTCTGGAAGGCGCAGGCGCTGGGCGCCCTCATCGGCGTGGTGGTCGCCGTGGTGACGATGGTTGCCCTTGAGCGTGCCTACGGTCCCGATGCCTTTGGCCTGGGCAAGACCTTCGTCGCCACCCAGGCGAGCGTCGTCGCGACCATGGTATCGGGCATACCCAGCATGCCTGCCTTCGTCATCGGGCTTTTCGGGGGCATCGCGCTCTACCTGCTGGGGCTGCCGGCCATCATGGTGGGCCTTGGCGTCTACCTGCCCTTCTTCATGACCTTCTCGGCCTTTTTGGGTGCCGTCGCCAAGCTGGCGTACGACAAGGTCAAGGCGGCGCGGCGCGCGGGGCTGTCTGAGGGTGACGCAGCCGTCGCCGAGGCACAGGACCAGGAAAGCGGCATCGTGCTTGCCTCCGGCGTGCTGGGAGGCGAGTCCATCGTCGGCGTCGTGATCGCGGCCGTCACCATCCTGGCGTCGCTCGCCGGCTAGCACGACCTCAGCCGGGCGAGGGCGCGACCTCGCTCAAAAGCGCAACCCCGCCGCGTCATGGCCGGCTTCTGCTGGCCGTGGCGCGGCGGGTCCTTGCGTTAGCGCGAACGTGCTACGGACGTTCTGGGGACGTTGGCGCAGGCTACGCCTGGGGACGAAACACGATGGCGCCCGTGTCGGGGTCCATCTCGTCCACGATGGCAAGCGAGTCCACCCGATAGCCCTGTGACCTCAGCTTTTCACCGCCAGGCTGAAAGCCCTTCTCCACGGCGATACCGATGCCCTCGATGACGGCGCCGGCCGCCCGGCAGATCTCTACCAGGCCGTCCATGGCGCAGCCGTTGGCCATGAAGTCGTCAATGATGAGCACGTGGTCGCCTTCGCCCAGGTACTTGGAGGAGACGATCACGTCATACACGCGCTTGTGCGTGAAGGACGTGATGCGCGTGGCATACACGGTGCCGTCGAGGTTGACGCTCTGGCTCTTCTTGGCAAAGACGCAGGGCACGCCAAACTCCTCCGCGACGATCGCCGCGATGGCAATGCCGCTCGCCTCGATCGTGAGCACCTTGTTGATGGGGACGTCCGAGAAGTCCCTGCGCCACTGGCGGGCCATCTCCCTGAAGAGACCGATGTCCATCTGATGATTCAAGAACGAGTCAACCTTGAGCACCTGGCCGCTCTTGACCACGCCGTCCCTGCTGATGCGCTCCTCTAGCAGCTTCACCCGCGACCTCCCGCCGTCCGCTTGAAATGAGGTATGGCTACGATACGCCATTTGGGCGCCTGGCGTGTGGGACGATGAGGCTGCCGTGCTCACACTGGACGGCCGACGATGCGTGCGGCCCTCTCCCCTAGCGCCAAGCGGCCTCGTAGATGCCGGCAATCTCCTCGTCCGTGGTCTCGGCGGGGTCACAGGGAAAGGACCCGCCCATGGTCGCGCGGGCGTTTTGTGCCAGGGTTAGGGCGTCCTCGCGCCTGATGCCGTAGTCGCTCATCCTCAGGTCGGCGACGCCGCAGGCCTCCTGAAGGCTGACCAGCGCCTCAATGAAGTCCTGGGGCTCGCTCGCGTCAGCCTTGCCCAGGGCGCGCGCCATGGTGACAAAGCGGGCGTCGCACACATGCCTGTCAATCCAGAACTGAAAGTAGGCACGGCTCAGCATGATGAGGCCGGCGCCATGCGGCAGGGCGGGATGATGGGCGCTCATGGCGTGCTCCATGGCATGCTCGGACGTGCAGTCGCTCGTGCACATGGAATAGCCGCTCATCGTGTTGGCAAAAGCGAGGAACGTGCGCGCCTCGAGGTCGGAGCCGTCGGTGACGGCTCGGGCGAGATATGTGCCCACGTTGGTGATGGCCGCAAGCTGCACCATGTCCGAAAAAGGATTCGACAGCCTGGAGATGTGGCCCTCCAAACTATGGAAGAGCGCGTCAAAGCCCTGGTAGGCCGTAAACGCGGGCGGAACCGAAAGCATGAGCTCGGGGTCCACGACGGCGATGGCGGCAAAGCCGTTGGGCGACCCCACGTCGATCTTCTCCCTGGTGTCAAGCTTGGTGATGACGCCCGACGAGTCCACCTCGGAGCCGGTGCCGGCCGTGGTGGTGATGGCGACCCAGGGCAGCCCGGGATTGGCGAGCGGAAGGCGCCTGCCCGTGAATCCGCCCGCATAGTCCCAGAGGTCGTCGGAGGGCTGCGGCGCGAACATCGCCATGACCTTGGCGGAGTCCAGCACCGAGCCGCCGCCGAGCCCCACCACCAGGTCACAGCCCTGCTCGCGGATGACAAACGCGCCCTCCTCGACCTGCTCCTTGGTGGGGTTGGCCTGCACCTTGTCAAAGACGACCGTCTTGACGCCCGTCTGGGCGAGCTCGGCAAGGGTGCGGTCAAGGTAGCCGTTGGCGCGAGCTGACGTGCCGCTGGAGATGACCACGAGCGCCTTGGTGCCCGGAAGCTGCTGCTCATGCAGGTGGTTGAGCTGACCTGCCCCAAAGAGGACCTTCGTGGGACCCCAGAACTGGTACGTGAGCTGTGACACATCTCCTCGATTCTGTTGCTGGGGCGCACGCCCCGTGCCTCGCCGCCTCTTCTCGCCCGCCCTGGCGCGTCCGCGCCGCGCCTACGCCTTGTCCGCGGGGAAGCGCACCCCCGCCTGACGGCGCGCCTCGTCCATGATGTTAAGCGAGCAGAGCGTGACCTGCGCAAAGTGCGCCACGGCCTCGCGCGCCGCCACGTCGCCCCGGACCGCATCCCTGAAGAGCGACAGCTCGCAGATCATGTCATTGTCGGGAACGTCCGCCTTGATGGTCTCGCACTCGCCGCTGACGGTGGCGTACACCATGCCCTTGTCCTCGTGGCGCACGAGCGCGATGTCGCGCGGGACGTTTGCGTTGGGAATGAGGAGCGTGCCTCCGTCGCCCAGGACCTGAGAGTCTACGAGGTCGTCCCCCACCTTGCTGTAGGAGAGGTCAACGATCTTGTCCGCGTAGCGCAGCGACAGGCTGCCGGCGACGTCAATGATGTCGCGACCCTCCTGGGCCTCCCAGGCCAGCTCCCGCGTGAGCAGCGACGCCAGGACGGACTGGGGCCGGCCAAAGAGGGCCACCGCCAGCTCGACCACATAGACGCCGATGTCCATGAGAGCGCCCTCGGAGAGCTCGGGGTCAAACTGACTCACGTACTCGCGGGCGTTGAGCCTGGCAATGCGGGAGGTCACCTTGCCAAAGCGCAGCGACGCCTGCGAGATGGCGCCAAGCTCGGGAAGGGTCCTTTGGATGTTGGCAAAGCCCTGGGTGTGCAGGTTGCGCATGGCCTCCAGGCATACGACGCCCCTCTCGGCGGCTGCCGAGAGGACCTCGCGCCCCGCCCGTTCGTTGGAGGCCAAGGCCTTCTCTATCAGCACGTGCTTGCCGCCCGCGATCATCGTCAGGGCCTGCTCGGCATGGAGGCCGTTGGGGGAGGCGACGTACACGGCGTCAACCTCGTCGCTCTGCGCAAGCGCGCCAAGGTCGTCGTAGAAGGCCGTCGCACCCCGGGGCTCCCCAAAGGCATGCGCGCGGTCAAGGTCGCGCGAGTAGGCCGCACCATAGGTCACGCCCTCGGTGTGGCGCACCGCGTCAAGAAAGCGCTCGGTGATGGCGCTTGACCCGATGGTTGCCAGGCGGATGGGAGAGGTTGACATATCGGACCACCTTTCAAGAGGAGCGGTGACGGTCGCACGCAAGGGCGGATGGCACGTTAGGATGGCTCTTGGAAGCGGTTGCGGTGCGCCCACGTGTCTGCTGTACCCGCCAGGGCCGTCAGGCAAACCCAGACGCGTCCGCCAACCAGCCGCAAACGTGAGCTACAGGTCGCGTCGCTGGTACAGGCCCGCATCGTCAAAGCCCAGGCGGCGATAGTAGCTCCGCGTGCCCACCGCGCTGATGACGGCAAGGGCGTCAAAGCCCGCCTCGCGCGCAACGTCTGCGGCACGCTCCACCAGGGCGCGACCAAGCCCCTGGTGCTGCGAGGGGGAGTCCTCCCTGCCCAGGTGCGCAGCCTGGCCGTACACGTGGACCTCGCGAATCATGGCCTCGCCCGGACGCGTGGGAAGCTCGTGGGCCGCCACGTCAAGGCTGCCCGCGCGCAGCTCGTCCCAGCGCGGGAGCGAGAGCCTGAGGAAGCCCACGATGCGGCCGTCGGGCGTGACCCACTGAAGAAAGTGCTCCACGGTGACGGCAGTCTGGTAGCGGACGTCCTCGATGCGCAAGGTAGCCAGCTCGACCTCAGAAAGCGCGATCTCGCGAAAGCGGACGTCCTGGACCCTGCCCTGGGCGCCTCTCTCGGCAAGGCGACGGTCCACCAGCTGGCGGAGGTTGGCCTTCTTGTTGCCCACGAGGATGTCGCCCGCCCCTATGTCTCGAATCATGCGCGAGATTCGCACGTACGGAGGGGTGGCAAGCACGTCTGCCTCAAGAACGTCCAGGAGCTCGTCCTCGGTGTAGGGGCGCCAGCGGCCGTTTTGGTA
Source organism: Olsenella sp. HMSC062G07 (assembly GCF_001811895.1). Lineage (NCBI taxonomy): Bacteria > Bacillati > Actinomycetota > Coriobacteriia > Coriobacteriales > Atopobiaceae > Olsenella > Olsenella sp. HMSC062G07. The sequence goes on along the minus strand of NZ_KV806944.1, from coordinate 112,639 downwards.
GCTGTCCACGAGCTTTGTGCCAGCCACCAGGGAGCAGGGGTAGAGCTTGACCTCGTCGGGAAGGAAACCGGAATCGCTGACGAAGGTGGCGTAGTCCTCCTTGTCAAGCTCGGGCGTGGCGGTGGGCAGGTTGAGCATGAGGTGGGCGTGGATCTTGAAGCCAAAGAGACGGGCGAGCGAGAAGGCCCTCCTCACCTGGGACGCTCTCATCTGACGTTTGCAGGCGTCAAGCACCTCCTGGCGTGTGGACTGAACGCCCAGCTGGACCTTGGTGCAGCCAAGCTCGCGGATGCCCAGCAGGCTCTGGGGGGTGACGGCGTCGGGGCGCGTCTCGATGACGAGACCCACCACGCGATGGTCGGCCGCCTCGTTGCGACGCTGCTCGCACGCGAGCTCCTCAAGAGTGGCGCTCATCTGCGGAAGGATGCTCCGGTAGGGCGAGGGCGCGGCGCCGCGCCCGCCATAGAGACGCGCGATCGCCTCGTTGTAGGTCAGGGAGCCGGCGTTTACCTGCTCCTGCTCCATGGCGACGAAGCGCGCGGCAGCCTCCGCCGTGCTGGGGACGCCCGCCTTTCGGTAGAGGGCGTAGCGCTCGCGCAGGGTCTCCTCCGGGCTGGGCCACTCGTTGAGCGCCCGAAAGAGCTCGCGTACGAACCAACGCTGGTAGGCCTGCGGATAGTCGGTCCAGCTGCCACCGAGGACGATGAGCTCGACCTTGTCGGTGGCGTGGCCCATCTGGTCAAGGGCCCTCAGGCGCATCGACGCCTGCAGGTAGGGGTCGAAGAAGTTCTTCTCGGCACGCTGACAGGCTGGCTCGGAGGCAAGGTAGCTCTTGGGCATCCGTAGGTCGGAGGGGCAATAGACGCAGCTGCCCGAGCAGGGCGCGGGACGGGTGATGACCGTGATCGTGGCCACGCCCGAGGCGGTGCGCCGAGGCTTCATCCTGAGCTCCGCAACCAGACGTCGCTCCAGCTCGCCGCTCACGCCCCACGAGCGCCAGCGCTCGGGTTCCTGCTCCTTGACGCGCAGGTAGAACGGCAGGATATGACGCTTGGAGAGGTGTCGGGCATTTTTGGGGACGTCGCGGTTGTGCCACCGCACGGCTCGCTCCACCAGCCTCCCGTCGTGAGGGGTTTCGGGGTGCTCGCGCAGGCGGGCGATGATGTCAAGAAGCAGCTCCTCCATGAAAAGCAATTATAAGGGCGCAGCGAGGAAGGGGCACACGGGGGCGAAGCTGCGCGGAGGGCGGGCGGTGCTCGTGGGAGCCGAGCAGGTGAGGGCCGCGCAAGACCTAGAATGTCCCCATGGAAGGGACGGAACCAAGAGGCGAGGTGACGATGGGCTCATCGACCGCACGGCTGCTGGTCGAGCTCAACCGTGACTTCTACCGGGTCAACGCCACGTCGTTTTCCCGGACCAGGCAGGGCGGTTGGCAAGGGTGGGAGCGAGCGCTGCGGGTGGCTGTCCGGGCGCTTGGCGAGACCTGCGGCAGGCCACGGAGCGTTGGCAAGGACAAACGGGTTACCGTGCTCGACGTCGCCTGCGGCAACATGCGACTTGCCCGCTACCTGGGGCGCAAGCTGCCTTTTGACTGCGCCCAGCACATCGATTACCTCGGCATCGACGGCTGCGCGGGGATGGTCGAGGACGGCACGGTTGCCCGGGAGGGGCTCGCCTCGGCGAGGGGAATCGACCGTGAGCTCATCGGCTGGCTGTTCGCGAGCGCGGGTAAGAGGTCCCCCTCTCCCCTGGGCGACCTTCCCGCGGCCGATGCCGTCGCCTGCTTTGGACTCCTGCACCACGTGCCCACCGCCGCCGCTCGACAGCGCCTGATGAGAGCCCTTGTCGAGCAGACGGTCCCAGGCGGCGTGACCTGCGTGTCCCTCTGGAGATTCTTGGACGACCCGAGACTCGCGAGCGCCGCGGAGACGACGACGCGCCAGGGCCTATCGGCGTTGAGGCTGTCGCCTACGGCGCTCGAGACGGGCGATCGCCTGTTGGGCTGGGAGGGGCGACGGGACACCTGGCGCTACTGCCACAGCTTCTCGACGGCGGAGGTCGATGATCTGGCGGAGGCGGTGAGCGGTGCGGCTGAGCTCGTGGGGCGCTTTCGCGCGGACGGCCGAGGCGGCGCGCTCAACGAGTACCTCATATTGAGGCGCACAGATGGTGGATCGGCAATGCGCTCCTCGTGCTGAGGTCGCCATTCCCCGCCGATTGCACCATTGCTGAGTGCTCGCGACGATTACGCGGGCTATCCCCAAGTACCAATACGTTTGAGAGCTCCGCACGGGAATGTCTCCTTGTACCTATAAACTTGAGAGTCTCTCCCAGGTGAATTTCCCTGAGTACCAATACGTTTGAGGATTTACCCGCAGTACCTATAAGTTTGAGGGCGGGGAGCTTGCGTACCAATACGTTTGAGAGCCAGTCCTTTTGATACCTATAGGTTTGAGGGTTCGAGGAAAAAAGTACCTGGGCAAACGCAGCACCGATTCCTCAAACATATAGGCATGTCTGCCCGGCGGCCTCAAACTTATAGGCATGT
>NZ_KV806944.1:50173-109991 GCF_001811895.1 Olsenella sp. HMSC062G07 | reverse complement strand
TCAAACTTATAGGCATGTCTGCCCGGCGGCCTCAGGGCAACGTCTTTTGGTGGTGCAGGCGCATCGAATCTCGCCGCATGTCGCCAGCCGCACGTTGCTAGTCGCCGCCAGCCGTCCGCCGCCAGGCGCCCGTTGCCGCGCAGTTCTCCTACAGGTCGTCCACCAGCGCCGTTGACTTGGCGTAGGCCGTGGAGCGCGCCTCAAAGAAATCCGTCTTGACCATGTTGGCGTTGGAGTACTGAGACACCCACGCCATGTCGGCGGGCTCGCTTGAGAACCCCTCGTACAACTGGCCGTATCCCAGGCTCGACCAACGCAGGTTACCCAGATAGTGGATGTAGTCGCTCACCTGCCGGCTCGTGAGGCCCGGCACGTCGTCGCCGATGACGTAGCGACCCCAGGCCACCTCCTGGCGCACGCCCTCCTCGAGCATCTCCCCGAGCGCGGTCACGTTCCTGTCCGAGAAGAGCTCGGGCTCCTCCTTCTGCAGCTCAAGGATGATGCTGCGGAACAGCCAGAGATGGGTGTTCTCGTCGCGGTTGATGTAGCGAATCTCCTGGGCGCTGCCCGGCATCTTGCCGTTGCGCGCCAGGTTGTAAAAGAACATGAAGCCGGAGTAAAAGTACACGCCCTCGAGGATGTAGTTTGCCATCATGACCTTGAGCAGGGTAAAGGGGCGCCGGTCCTCGAGGAACTCGTTGTACAGGTCGCCGATGAACTTGTTGCGGCGCAGAAGATGCTCGTCGTCCTTCCACTGGAAGAGAATTGCGTCGCGCTCCTCGGGCGAGCAGATGGTGTCGAGCATGTAGGAGTAGCTCTGGGAATGGATGGACTCCTGGAACGTCTGAATGCGCAGGCAGAGGTTGACCTCGTTGGCCGTCACGTACTCGCTGACGTTGGGGAGGTTGGCGCTCTGCAGCGAGTCGAGAAAGATCAAAAACGAGAGAATCTTGTCATACGCGACGCGCTCCTGGGCGAGCAGATGCGGATAGTCCTTGACGTCCTGGGAGAGGTTGATCTCCTCGGGAATCCAGAAGTTGTTCATGGCCTGGCGATACCAGTCGCTGACCCAAGGGTACTTCATGTTGTTGAAGTCGTTGAGGTTGGTGGTGTTGCCGCCGATCATGCGCCGGTCGAGGACGTCGGTGTCCCCGTCGGGGTTGAAGAGGGGGTTCCTCTCGAGCGGCCTCGTCATGTCAATGCCCATGTGCGTGCTCCCTTCGATGATGCCGATGACGCCCGCCCGGCGCCCTGGCCGCGCCGCCGGCTGCGGCGCCCTGCCCATACGGCCCGCTAGCTGGCGCAGCTCTCGCACTCCTCGACCTCGAGAGACTTGCTGCGCACGTAGTAGAGGCTCTTGACCCCGTCGCGCCAGGCCTCCAGATAGAGGCCGAGCACCTGGCGCATGGTGAAGTCGTTGGTGATGTAGAGGTTGACCGACTGGGCCTGGTCAACATGTCGCTGGCGCACGCCGGCGGCCCTCATGCTCCAGGTCTGGTCGATCAGGTGGGCGGGCTTGTAGTACCACCAGGTAGCCGGAGACAGCTCGGGCGCCACGCGCGGAAGCATGGAGCCCTTCTTCTCCTCGAGGAAGAAGCGGCGCATGACGGGGTCCAGGCCGGCCGTGGTGCCCGCGATGATCGAAGTCGAGCTCGTGGGGGCGACGGCCATGAGGTAGGCGTTGCGCATGCCCTGGCTGGCCACCCGCTCGCGCACGGCCTGCCATGCGGGCGAGGTGTAGCCGCGCTTGTCAAAATAGGCGCCCGTCTGCCAGTCGGAGCCCTCGAACAGCTCGTAGCTGCCCCTCTCGACCGCCAGCTTGGACGAGGCCTCGATGGCGTGACGGTTGATGCGCTCAAAGACCTCGTCGGCAAAGGCCAGATGCTCCTCGCTCTCCCACTTGATGTGGCGCTTGGCCAGCATGTGGTGATAGCCCGAGACGCCCAGGCCCACGGAACGATAGCGATGGTTGGTGATCTTGGCGTAGGGCAGCGCATAGAAGTTGAGGTCGATGACGTTGTCCAGGGCGCGGACCGCCGCCTCCACGATGGAGCCCAGGCGCTCGTCGTCCTCCACGGGAATGTGTCCCAGCGAGAGGGACGCGAGGTTGCAGACCACGAAGTCGCCCGGGCGCGTGGTGGTGACGACCACGGTGTCGCCGTCCTCGCTCTTGACCTCCTGCGAGACGGTCTCTATGGGACTCATGTTCTGCGCGATCTCGGTGCAGAGGTTCGAGCAGTAGATGACGCCCGCCTGCGGGTTGGGGTTTGCGCGGTTGACGGTGTCGCGCATGAAGGCGAAGGGCGTGCCCGTCTCGACGGCGCTCTTGATGACCAGGCGGACGACGTCCTTGACGAGGACGGTGCGCTTGGGAATGCGCGGGTCGGCCACGCACTCCAGATAGCGACGCTCCCACTCCTCGCCAAAGTAGTCCTCCAGGGCGTAGCCCTTGACGGTGAGGACATCATGCGGGCACATGAGGTTCCACTCCTGGTTGAGGTCCTGCTCGGCGAGCCGCCAGAAGAGGTCCGGATAGCACACCGCCGGGAAGACGTCGTGGGCCTTCATGCGATCGTCGCCGTTGTTGGTGCGCAGCTGGAGGAACTCGGGAAGGTCGCGATGCCAGACGTCGAGGTAGACCGCGACGGCGCCCGACCGCACGCCCAGCTGGTCCACGGCGACGGCGGTGTCGTTGATGACGCGAATCCAGCGGATGACGCCGCCGGCCGCTCCCTCAAAGCCGCGGATTGACCCGCCCTTGGCACGGACTTTTCCTAGGTACATGCCCATGCCTCCGCCATACTTGGAGACCTTGGCAAAGTTGTCCACGCTGCGATAGATGCCCTCGAGGCTGTCGGGCACGGTGTCGACGAAGCAGCTCGAAAGCTGATGGTGAGGCTTGCGGGCGTTGGCCAGGGTGGGCGTCGCCATGGTGACCTCAAGCAGGCTCAGCATGTCGTAAAAGCGGCGCACCCAGACCAGGCGGTCATGCTTCTCCCGCATGGCCAGATGCAGCGCGATGCCCAGGAACATCTCCTGCGGGCTCTCCAGGGGCACATGATGATGCGAGCAGATGACGTAACGCTTGAGGAGGAGGTCAAGCCCCGAATAGGTGAAGAGGTCGTCGCGGGTCGGGTCCATGAGGCTGGCGGCCTCGTCAATCTCGTCTTTGCTGTAGCTCTGAAGGATGTACTCGCCGTACAGCCCCAGGTCAGTAAGATGGCGCATCTTGCCGTAGAAGCTCGTGACGCCCTGCTCGCGCTCCACCTGGGCCAGGGCGCGACGATTCTGAAAGGCCAGGAGGCGCCCCGCGATGTACTCCCACCGCGGCGCGTCCTGCGTCGTGAGCTCGACGGCGGCTCGCACGAGCGCCTCAAGGCGCTCCGTGGCGCCCATGGACTGCTTGGCGAAGCCGCGCAGCTTCGCCGCGAGGGCAGAGAGCGCGTACTCGCCCTCGGAAAAGTCGCGCTCGATGCCCGAGAGGACCTCCCCCAGCTGGCGCGCGTCATCGCCGGCCATGCCGGCCTGCAGGCAGATGTCCATGCGACAGGCACGCTGCTCGCTGCGGCGATGACGGTACAGGATGTACGCCTTGGCGGCGTCGTAGTAGCCACCCTCCATGAGGGAGCGCTCGACGATGTCCTGGATGCCCTCCACCGTGGAGACGTGGCCGCCGGAGATTGCCGCCTCGACCTTCTCGAGCAGCGCACGTAGGTCTTCGTCCGCAGCCTTGGTCCCAGTCTCCACGAACGACTTCCTCATGGCCGCGACGATCTTTGCTCCGTCGTAGCCTTCCTTGCGTCCGTCACGCTTGGTAACCAGCATGTCCGCCCCATTCGCATCCTCGAGCAAATTGCTCCGCTCTTAATACATTTAGTATCCTGTGAAGTATGAGTCCACAATATGTGGTGCCCAAACGGGTTCCATGGTAACAGCTGCCCTGCGAGTATCAATTGAGAAAGTCGTTTCGTCGGCCGAAGGGCGGCGCGCCGCGCCGCCGAGCGCTTTAGGACGAGCGGATGGGAGGGCGGGTCCGGGTGGCGAAGGCGGCCGAAATCAAGCCGGATACCTGAGGGGTCCCGTTCAAAGTGTACGTTGCGAAGGGTACCTTTTACGTTTGCCCAGGATTCGTTTTTTTGCGACCCGTCCAAACGCGCACGTTACGCAAGACCCCCAGCGTATCAGGGGCAACACGCCTGCGGTCCGATTCCCGGACCGCAGGCGCGCGCTCGTTCGTGCCCGCGACGTCGCCCTATTTGACGCCGGCCTTCTGCCGGGCGCGCTCGATGGCGGCCAGCTGCTCGGGTGAAAGCCTGATGCCGTGAACGCGGGCGCCCGCCTCGCGCTCGTTGAGCTCCACGTCGCCAAAGGTGCCGTGCCGCCGCGTCTCGTCCACGTACGGCGCCACCACTTTCGTCGTAGGGTCGTTGGGGTTCACGATCTTGAACTCACCGCCCGCCCGATGGTTCTCCTTGGCGACGCTGATCATGAGCTTGATGCGGTTGAGCTGGTTGACCTCGGACGCACCGGGGTCATAGTCCACGGCGACGATGTTGCTCTCGGGATGCAGCTGCCGCAGCCGCTTGATGACGGACTTGCCCACCACATGGTTAGGCAGGCACGCAAAGGGAGAGCAGCACACGATGTTGGGCGTGCCGTGCTGGATGAGATCGGCCATCTCGGCGGTCAGAAGCCAGCCCTCGCCCATGGTGTTGCACAGCGACAGGATCTTGCTGGCCTTGTCCGCCAGCTCAAAGATGTCCTCGTATGGCTGAAAGCGCGAGGAGGCGGCGAGCATCTTGTTAAGCGGCCTCCTCATGGCGTTGACCATCTTGATGCCCGCCAAGTGCGTAAGGCGGCTGTGCGCCCTGGTGCCCAGCTCGGCGTTGGTGTTGATGGCGTTGGACATGCCAAAGAGGAAGAAGTCCACGAGGCCTGGGACGTCCGCTTCGCAGCCTTCGCCCTCGATGACCTCCACCACCTGATTGTTGGCCGTGGGATGAAACTTGACCAGGATCTCGCCCACCACGCCCACGCGCGGCTTGGAGCGGTCGTTCGTCAGGGGCAGCGCGTCAAAGCGGTCGATGGCGTCCTGGCACAGCCGATAGAAGCTCTTGCGGTCGGTGCGCGGAATCAGGGTCTTGGCGCGGCTCATCAGAGACTCAAAGAGCGCGTTGGCCGAGCCCGGCACCGTCTCGTACGGGCGCGTGCGGTACAGCAGCTGCATGATGAGGTCGCCAAAGAGCAGGGCGTAGACCGCCTTCACGATGAGTCCGGGCTTAAAGATGTTGAATCCCGGGGACGACTCGCCCAGACCGCTCGCGGCCGAGAGCGAGATCACGGGGACCTCCTCGTGCCCGGCGTCCTTGAGGGCCTTGCGGATGAGGGCGATGTAGTTGGTGGCGCGACATCCCCCGCCCGTCTGCGAGATGAGCACCGCCGTGCGCGTGAGGTCATACTCGCCCGAGAGCACCGCCTCCATAATCTGTCCCGTGACCAGAATCGACGGGTAGCAGATGTCGTTGTTCACGTACTTGAGGCCCGCGTCCACGGCGCGGTGGTCCACGGAGGGCAACAGCACGCAGTTGTACCCCTCGCTCCTGAGCAGCGCCTCCACGATGTCAAAGTGGATGGGCGCCATCTGCGGCACGAGGATGGTGTAGCCCTCCTCCTGCATGCGCTTGGTGTAGTTGTGCTTGGCAAACGCGGCGCTCTTGGCCTCGCGATACACCGGGGTCCGACGGCTGAGGTCGGTCTGGCGCGCGTGTTCCAGAGAGCCGTCGGCCAGGCGCACGCCCACGGGTGACGCCTCGGTGGCGACGCCCGCGGCCGTCTGACGCTCAAGCTCGGCGCGCTGCTCCTTGAGCGCCGCCATGAGCGAGCGCACGCGAATGCGGGCGGCGCCCAAGTTGCTCACTTCGTCGATCTTGAGCACGGTGTAGATCTTGCCGGACGCCTCGAGGATCTCCTCCACCTGGTCGGTGGTGAGGGCGTCGAGCCCGCAGCCAAAGCTCTGCAGCTGGATGAGGTCAAGGTCGTTGCGCGACGCCACAAAGCGGGCGGCGCGGTACAGGCGGCTATGGTACATCCACTGGTCCACGACGCGGATGGGGCGCTCGGGCAGCATCTTGTGCGAGACGGAGTCCTCGGTCAGCACGGCCAGGTCAAAGCCATGCAGCAGCTCGGGGATGGCATGGTTGATCTCGCCGTCGTTGTGGTAGGGCCGACCCGCGAGCACGATGCCGTGAGCGTCGTGGTCCTCGATCCACTTGAGCGTCTCGTCCCCCTTGCGGTGCATGGCCTCCTTAAAGGCAAGGTCTTCCTCCCAGGCGGCGTTGACGGCCTCGTCGATCTCCCTGCGCGTGATGGGCTCGCCTTTGAAGCGCCCCTTGCCCGCACGCGCGTCCGTGGCACGCTGGACGGCGACGACCTCGTACAGGCGCCGCTTGAGCTCCCTCTTGTCGTCGTAGGGCAGGAAGGGGTCCAGGTATTCCACGCCCGGCGCGGCGAGCTCGTCCATGTTGAGCCTGAGCGACTGGGGATAGCTCATGACGATGGGACAGTTGTAATGGTTGGTGGCCGAGTCGTCCTCCTTGCGCTCCCAGCGAATGCAGGGCATCCAGATGAAGTCAGGGTCCTTGGCCAGGAGGTTCATGACGTGGCCGTGCGAGAGCTTGGCCGGATAGCACACCGACTCGGACGGCATCGACTCGATGCCCGCCTCATAGGTGGCCTTGGTGGTCTTGTCGCTAAGAACCACCGAGAAGCCCAGCTTGGTGAAGAAGGTGTGCCAGAAGGGATAGTTCTCGTACAGGTTGAGCGCGCGCGGGATGCCCACGGTGCCACGAGGCGCCTCCTGTGCCGAGAGGCCCGCACGGTCAAAGAGCAGGCGGTTCTTGAACTCAAAGAGGTTGGGCGCCTGAGACTGCTCCTTGCGCGACTTGCCCGAACCCTTCTCGCAGCGATTGCCCGTGATGAAGCGCCGGCCACCCCCAAAGTCATTGATGGTGAGCTGACAGTTGTTGGAGCAGCGCCCGCAATGGGCGTTGGTACGCCTTACCTTGAGGCCGTCGATCTGGTCCTTGGTGAGCAGCTGCGAGAGGCCCGCGGCCCCGGCCCTGTCACGGGCGAGAAGCGCCGCCCCGTAGGCGCCCATGACGCCCGCGATGTCCGGCCGAATCACGTCGCGTCCCGTGAGCAGCTCAAAGGCGCGCAGCGTGGCGTCGCTCATGAACGTGCCGCCCTGCACGACCACGTACTTGCCGATCTCGTCGTAGTCACGCAGCTTGATGACCTTAAAGAGCGCGTTCTTGATGACCGAGTACGAGAGGCCCGCGGCGACGTCCCCGATGGTGGCGCCCTCCTTCTGAGCCTGCTTGACGCGGGAGTTCATGAACACGGTGCAGCGGCTTCCCAAATCGATGGGCTTGGAGCCCCTGACCGCCGCCTGCGCGAACTCCTGGACGGTCATGCCCATGGAGTCGGCGAAGTTGGCGATGAAGGAGCCGCAGCCCGCCGAGCAGGCCTCGTTGAGCATGATGTGCTCGATGACGCCGCCCTTGACCTGGAGGCACTTCATGTCCTGGCCGCCGATGTCCAGGATGAACTCCACGTCGGGCACGAAGGCCTTGGCGCCGCGCAGATGCGCGACCGTCTCGATCTCGCCGGAGTCGGCGCGCAGCGCCTCGATGAGGATGCCCTCGCCGTAGCCCGTGGTGGTCACGTGCCCTATGGCGCAGCCTTCGGGCAGATGGTCGTAGATGTCGTCCATGATCCTGCGGGCGGTGCCCAGGACGTCGCCGTTGTTGTTGTCGTACCAGGTGTAGAGGAGCTGGCCGTCCTCGCCCACGACGGCGGCCTTCATGGTGGTGGAGCCGGCGTCGATGCCGATGAACACGCGGCCTCGGTAGTCCTCGAGCGAACCCTTGGGCACCACCTGACCGTCGTGGCGCTCCTTGAAGCGGCGGTACTCCTCGTCGGTGGCAAAGAGCGGGTCAAGGCGGGCGACCTCCGAGCCCTGGGTGTCTTTGAGGTTGGCAAGCGCGCCGATGACCTCGCCAAAGGTCACGCGCCTGTCCGACTCGCCGGCAAGGGCCGCCCCCGTCGCCACGAAGAGATGGGCGTTCTCGGGGAGAATGCGGTGCTCCTCGTCGAGCCTGAGCGTCACGTAGAAGCGCTCGCGCAGTTCGGAGAGGTACTGAAGGGGACCGCCCAAGAAGGCCACGTAGCCGCGGATGGGGTGCCCGCAGGCGAGCCCCGACACCGTCTGGTTGGCCACGGCCTGGAAGATGGAGGCGGCCACGTCGGCGGGGGCGGCGCCCTCGTTGAGCAACGGCTGCACGTCGGACTTGGCAAAGACGCCGCAGCGTGACGCAATGGGGTAGATGTGCGTGGCCTCCTTGGCAAGCTCGTTGAGGCCCGAGGCGTCCGTCTTCATGAGCGAGGCCATCTGGTCGATGAAGGCTCCCGTGCCGCCGGCGCAGGTGCCGTTCATGCGCTGCTCGATGCCGTTGTCGAAATAGATGATCTTGGCGTCCTCGCCGCCCAGCTCGATGGCGCAGTCCGTGTTGGGGATGAGCGACTCCACGGCGCGCTTGGAGGCGATGACCTCCTGGACGAACTCAAGGCCGAGCCACTTGGCAAGCAGCATGCCGCCCGACCCCGTGATGGACACGCGCATGGGGGAATCGCCGATGACGGACTGGGCGCGCTGGAAGAGCTCCCTGGCGGTGGCGCGCACGTCAGTGTGATGGCGCTCGTAGTTGGCATAGACGAGCGTGCCGCCCTCGTCGATGACCGCCAGCTTCACCGTGGTCGATCCAACGTCGATGCCCAGGCGAAGACGCGCATGCGACAGGTCGATGGGATGGGCGGGATACAGCTCCGCCCCCAGCTGCCTGAGCGTGACGGGCCGGGCGGCGGCAACCTGCGCCCGGATGGAGTCTGCGTGGTTAGTCATTGCTCGTCTCCTTAGGATGCATCTGCAGGTGCCGAGGTATGCTGGGTATCTTGACGTCCATGGTCCGGCCGTAGAGGTCGCCGGGACGCACGAACATCAGGGTGGTCATGACGCGCGCCATCATGGCGACGGATTCGTTCATGCCGCCGGTGAGCCACCGGACGAGGACGCCCACCTCGGCCGAGATGGCAAAGGTGAGGTAGTAGTCAAAGACGGGCCCCAGCAGGTCAACGTCAAGCCCGTCGGCGGCGCGGGCAGCCACCGCCTCGCGCGCCACCCGCTGAAGACGGTTGGCGAAGGCGGGGTCTCCCCCGTCGCCCAGGAGCGCGGCAAGGTAGCGCCCGCGGTCCTTGAAGTAGCGCAGCAGCTCCTCGGCCCCGGGACAGGGCGCAAAGTCATCGAGCGCGTCCTGGAGATCGCTCAGGTGGGTGGCGGCGACGTTCGCCACGAGGCCTCGCATGTCGGCGATCGTCTCGGCCTCGATCTGGTTGACGAGGTCGGCGATGTCGCGAAAGTGCGAGTAGAACGTGCGTCGGGTGACGCCGGCGCGATCGGTGACGGCCGTGACCGTGACCTGCGAGAGGTCGCCGGTGGCTGCGATCTCGGCGGCAAGGGCGTCGCGCAGGGCCGCGCGGGTGCGCAGCGCGCGGCGATCTCGCCTGACGACGGGCGCGGGCGCAGTGGCACGGTCGGAGAAGGCAGAGCGCATTATGTGGTGACCTCCTGAGATGCGATGGGGCGCCGTCACGCGACTGGCACGTGACGGACGCCGTGACAGATCGAGACATTATTGCACAACATGAGCAGTAGTGCACAGTGTGAGAAATAATGAGGGGCGCCAAGGCCGGGACGTTCCGCAACGAGACACATGCCGCCCCCCTCAGAGACATCCCCCGCAAGATCGTTGACGCGAGGTGGCTGCTCGCCTAGTATGAACAATGTTCATACAAAGGAGGTCGCATTGAGCACCGTCGTCACGTCCAAGGAGAAGATCCTGTCCGCCAGCAAGAGGCTCGTCAAGGAGCGTGGCTGGGCGGGCGTGAGCATCCGTTCGGTGGCTGCCGCCTGCGGCATCTCGATAGGGTCGGTCTATACCTACTATGACTCCAAGACGTCGCTGGTAAGCGATACGGTCGAGAGCATCTGGCGCGAGATCTTCCATCAATCGGACGACGGCGAAGCGTTCAAGGACGTCCAATCCTGCGTGATATGGATGTACGACCGCATGAGACGCGGGAGCATGGCCTACCCGGGCTTCCTCACGCTCCATTCGGCGGGATTCATGCACGAGGCGCAGCCAGACGGCAAGCTCCGCATGCAAAAGACGTGGCTGCACATAGCGGACGGATTCAAGACGGTCATACGACACGACCCAAGCGTTCGCCCGGGCGCCTTCACGGAACGGTTCACGGTCGAGCAGTTTGCCAACGTGCTGCTCTCGTTGATGCTGTCCGCGATGCTGCGCGGCGACTATGACCCGGCGCCCGTGCTCGAAATCGTCCGCAGGACCCTGTACGCATACTGAGCGAATCCGCGTCCATCGGAAGGGACGGCGGATCTGGCGCGACCAAGGAGAGGCAGTATGAAGAGATACATGAGAAGCGCTTTGGCCTATGCCGTCGCCGCCATGGTCGGCGGCGTGTTCTACCGAGAGCTCACCAGGTACCTTGGCTTTACTTCCCAAACGACGCTGGCATTCGTGCACACTCACTACTTCATGCTGGGCATGGTGCTCTTTCTGCTGCTGGTGCCACTGGAAAGGAGCTTTGCCTTCACCTGCGCGGCGACGGGTCGCGTGCTGTGCGCATATCATGCCGGGTTGAACCTGACGGCGGCGATGCTCGTGGCCCGAGGTCTCACCCAGGTTCTGAGGACGGACCTCCCCGCCGGCATGAGCGCGGCAATCTCCGGGCTTGCCGGGGTGGGACATACCCTGCTCGGCGTGAGCCTGGTGCTCATATTGCTCCAGGTGAGAAGCGCCGTCGTGCGTGCGGAACGCTGACCGGAAAGCCCGCGTGCAGACGATCGAGCGCCACTGACTGAGGGGCGTCATCCGACATGCCCGCCTTCGTTTGAGGCGCCCCCTGGGCGAGCGGCCTACAGCAGCCCAAGGGCCGAGAAGGCCGGCACGATGAGGACGGGCATGAAGGCCGCGGGCAGCATGTTGGCGACCTTGAGGTCAGTCACCTTGAGGAGATTGGTACCAACCGCCAGCAGCAGCAACGACCCCGTGACGGCGACCTCGCCGATGATGGCGTCGGTGAGGACGCTCCCCATGAGCGCCGAGAGCACCGAGAGCGCTCCCTCGTACACCACCAGGCTCACCCCGCAGAACGGGACGCCTACGCCCATCGTCGCCGCGAGCGGAACGCACACCACCATGTCAATGACGCCCTTGGCGACGAGCGTGGAGTGATCGAGCTGGATGCCGCTCGCCAGAGAGCCCACAATGGCCATGGCGCCGGTGCAGGTGAAGAGCGTGGCGGTCACGAACCCCTGCGAGAAGTCGCCCAGCCGACCCAGGGCGGGGTGGCGTTGGGCGTCCCCTCTCCCCACCAACGCGTCGATGCGTCGTTGCGCCCAGGCTCCCAGCCGCCTTACCTGCGCGTCTATGTCCAGCCGCCATCCAACAAGACAGCCCAGCGCCATGGCAACCGTGACCACGACGACGCTTCCGCCGGTTACCATGCCCTGCACGCCCACGAGCACCACGCAGAGTCCCTGACCCTTGAGCAGGAAGTCGCCCAGCTCGTCGGAGACGCCCCGCTTGAAGAGCAGGCCGATGACGCCGCCGAGAAACGCCTCGAGGCCGTTGATGAAGGCACCCAGAACAATCATGCTCGTCTCTTTCCTGATGGGTTGGTCGCGCCCCAAGCGTCGTGAGAGGCCTCCCGCGTCATGGCGGCAACCCGGCTACGCATCGGCAACGACATCCGCCGCATCGGGGTGCTCCCCGAACCACCTCTGCGCATACGTGCAGGTAAGGCGCGCCTTGAGCCCCGCACGGCGCAGATGGCCAGCAAGCTCGGCGCAGAGCGCGGCCGCGACGCCCCGCCCCCTGCCCGCAGGCTCCACGAAGGTGTGCGTCACGTTTACGACGCCGTCGTCGTTGGGGTCGCCGACGCCGCACGGCTCGAACTCGATGCGGCCCAGCTCGACGCCATGAGCGTCCCGGCAGCGGATGACACCGTCCTCGAACGTAAAGTTCCTGTCCTGCATGCCAACCCCCACACCTCGTCCAAGTTCCGAGCGACCAAGCGACCGGCGCGCGACGTCAGCCGCGCGCATCCTTCCAGGCACGATGATAGTCCTAAAAGCCGGCCCAGAGCATATGCTGACGAGCCACGGAGCATGCGCGGGCCACGCGCTTGAGCACGTCTGCGGCGGAAAGGTACGCCCTCCCAAACGTGCGGCGCGCCCTCTCAGCCGCAGGGCGCCGCCGTCTGCTCCCCCAAAAGCTCGAGCAGGTCCTCCCTCCTGAGGCCCGCGAGCGAGAGTCCCGCGCCCTCGCCCACGACCTGGTCGGCAAGCTTGCTCTTGGACTCCTGCAGGGCCATGATCCTCTCCTCGATGGTGTCCGCGGCGATGACCTTGTACACGCTCACCGCCCGCGTCTGCCCAATGCGGTGCGCACGGTCCGTGGCCTGGTTCTGCGCCGCGGCGTTCCACCAGGGGTCGGCATGGATGACCACCGACGCCCCAACGAGGTTGAGCCCCGTTCCGCCCGCCTTGAGCGACACGAGAAACACGGGGGTCTCGTCCGCGTTGAACGCATCCACCAGCTCAACCCGCCGACGCTTGGGCGTTGACCCGTCAATCCTGAAGAAGGCGACCCCCTGCTCGACCAGACGCCCCTCAAGCAGGGTCAGATAGCTCGTGAACTGCGAAAACACCAGCACCTTCTGCTGGGCGTCGATGGCCGCCGTCACGAGCTCCATGATGGTGTCGAGCTTGCAGGACCCGCCGCGATAGTCGTCCAAAAGCAGGCGCGGATCGCAGCAGATCTGCCGCAGCCTGGTGAGCTCCGCCAGGACCTGGATCTTGTCTGCGGCAAGTCCGCCCTCGTCCCTGTTGGCGAGCGAGAGCCTGAGGGCCTGCTCGTGGGCGTGATAGAGGCGCGACTGAGCCCTGTCCATATGGGCATGCACCACCTGCTCGAGCTTGTCAGGCAGGTCCTTGAGCACGTCCGCCTTGCGGCGGCGCAGGATGAAGGGGCCCACCGCCCGCCGCAGGCGCTCCGCGACGTCCGCGTCGCCGTCGGCGATGGGCTGCTCGTAGCGGTCACGAAAGCGTTCATAGGCACCCAGGAGCCCCGGCATCAGAAAGTCAAAGATGCTCCATAGCTCCGCGAGGCGGTTCTCGACGGGCGTGCCGGTGAGGGCAAAGCGATGCCGGGCGGCGAGCGCCTTGGTGGCACGGGCCACCAGCGTCTCGTGGTTCTTGATGTACTGCGCCTCGTCGAGCGCCACCAGCCAGAGCGGCTTCTGCGACCAGCCTTTGACGTCACGACGAAGCAGGTCATAGGACGTCACGTACACCTCATGCGACTCCTGGCGAAGGCTGGCCCGCTGGGAGGCGCCTCCCGCCACCACGACGACGTCGAGCCCGGGCGCAAACTTCTCAAACTCCGCCTGCCAGTTATAGACCAGGGAGGCGGGGCAGACCACCAGGCTGGGGCCCTCGGCATGGCGCGCCTCGATGAGACCGATGAGCTGGACCGACTTTCCCAAGCCCATCTCGTCCGCCAAGATGCCGCCCATGCCCATCTCGCAGAGCGCCGAGAGCCACTGGAAGCCCTCAAGCTGATAGCCGCGCAGCCGGGGCGCAAGTTCGGCGGGCGGCAGGAAGCTGGCAAGGTCCAGCGATCGAACGTGCGCGAGATACTCCTCAAGCGAGGCGTCCCTCTGGTCGTCGTCCAGGAGGCCATCGAGCAAAAACGCCTTGTAGGCGGGAATCTGCACCTGGCCCGACGCAAGCTCGCGCGCGCCCAGGCCCAGCTCGTCCAAGAGCTCGCCAGCGCCGCCAAGGTCAAGCGTGCTCAGGTCGAGAAACGACCCGTCCCTCAGGCGATGGTAGCGCCGCCTCTGCCGACAGCTCGCAAGCAACGCCGGCAGCTCGTCGAGGGACAGGTCGTCCGTCGAGATCGTGACCTCAAGGAGCCCAGATCGCACGGCGGCGCCCACGCGCACCCGAGGGCGCGCCGTGCTCGCAAGCCGCGAGAAGGCGTCCGTGACGAGAAGCTCGCCTTTTTGCGCAAGCTCGGGGACGCCCTCAAACACCAGGCGCGCCACGTCGTCGTGCGACGAGGTCGAAAGCATCGCCTGCACCTTGCCCTTGAGCGTCCTCGTGACGGGAAAGTAGCGTCCCACGAGCTGGCGCATGGCGGCCTCGGCCAGGGCGTCGCGCGTCACGTCCATGCGCTCCCCCACCGCATGGTCGAGCACGTCAAAGCGCCTGTCTCCATAGGATGCCACGACGCTGCAGGTCACCCCAGAGCGACGGCGGTCAAGATAGAGCTGAAAGCTCGCCGGGCAAGGCTCGAGCGCCCTGAGGGCGTCAGGAAGGCGGATCTTGACGCACTCTCGCAACGGCGGGAGCGCGGCGGCAAAGGCGGGGGCGTCCTCTCGCGAGAGATGCTGGTCCTGCGACGGGCGCCACACGCTCGTCAGAAAGTCAGACGCACGCGACAATAGCGACGAGCAGCACCAGAGCTTGGTGGCTCCCAGGGCATAGAGCCGCGTCGCCGTGGCGAAGAACGTCAGTCGCGAGGCGGGGCGCAGCACGAACCCGCCCTCCCCTGCCTCGACGACGTCCAAGACGGCCTCGGGGTCTCCCTGAACGACCTCCACCGCCTGCGCGCAGCCGCCGACAGGGGCGATCGCCGGCGACGCCTCCACGGCCAGGCGGCGCCCCGCCATAAGACCCATGAGCTCGTCCGTCTCGGGGTCAGAGAGAGGAAGGCCACGGGCAGAGGACGGTCCGACGGCACCCCATGACGCGCGACGACCGAGCTCACCCGGCGCCCCCGGCCCCGGCGCGTAGGCCTGACGATTCTGCACTGCGCGCGTCAGGAAGGTGACGAGCGCACGCGCGCTCGGGTCAAACGCGCCGAGCTCGTGAGTAAACGCCAGCTTCTTGCCATACTCGACCCAGGCGCCAGCCTGCACGCTCTGGGCAAAGGCCGCGACATCCCTGATCGCATACGACCCGCGCCTTCCGGACACCCGCAGGCGCAGAAGCCTGCGCTGGGCGGACGTCAGCACCAGCATGGGCTCCAGACCTATGGCGCCGTCCTGGTCGGCCTGGTCGCGTGACGCCACGAGACGCCGACGCGAGCGCGTCCGCACCCGCTCAAGATACGCGCCCAGGGCCTGCGAGGTGCCCGCGTGACGGTGGTCCTCAAAGCCCTCGAACGACGTGGGGTTCCTGTTGTAGTCAAGGACCAGCGCGACGCAATGCTTGCACGGCCCCGGATGGCGCCCATGCGAGGGGCAGCTGCAGTCGTAGTCGACGAGCTCGTCGGCGGTCTCGTCAAGGGTGACGGAGGCAAGGTAGTGGTCGGCATAGCCGCTCGTGGAGTCCACGCGCGCAGAAACCTTGGTGAGCGCGCCTTCGAACCGTACCTCGCGCCGCCAGATACGACCGGGACGCCGCGCTATGATGCGCCCACGACTGAAGACCGCCGGCCGACATGACCTGCTCAGCGCGACCTCGGAAATCACCTGCGGCCCCTCTCGGACGAGTCGGCAACGGGGTCCGCGGATCGCTCGCGCACGCGCGGCACCATGAGCTCGCTCACCAGCACGGCAGCAAAGATGAGCGCAAAGCCCAGCACCAGGCGCGGCGTCAGGAGCTCCCCGTAGAAGATGACGCTGAACAGCACGGCGAACACGCTCTCCAGCGAGAGCAGCAGGGCCGTCTTTGAGGGGTCAACGTGACGCTGTCCCACGTTCTGGGCGAGCGTGGCAAAGATGGTGGAAAGAAACACCAGGTACAGCATTTGCCCCCAAAACGCCAACGGCAAGGCCCCAGGCGCGGGCAGGGCCTCGGCGTGCAGCGCGTAGCCCAGGCACACCAGCGACGACGTGGCCAAAGACACCACGGTGATGGTCACCGCGTCATGGGCGCTGCCCAGGCGCCCCACGAGCACGATGTTGGTGGCAAACATGAGCGCCGAGGCAAGCGTGAGCAGGTCTCCGCGCGAGAGGGAGGGGCCCAGCTCGCCGTCCATCGAGAGCAGGCCCACGCCCGCGAGCACGACCAGCGCGGCAAGCAGGTTGTTGGCCCTGGGCCGGACGTGCGTCGCCGCCCAGTTGAGAAACGGGACCATGACGCAATAGGTGGCCGTGAGAAAGGCATTGCGACCTGGCGAGATCTCGATGAGCCCAATGTTCTGGATGAGGTAGCCCACGCCCAGGGGAAGGCCGACGAGCACGCCGGCGAGCAGATGGCTGCCGTCGAGGCTCCCGGTCACGCGAGCGCGGAAGGCGACCGCGACAACCAGCGACGAGGCGGCAAAGCGCAGCGCGAGCAGCCAGCCGGGGGGCATGGCGTTGACGGCTCCCTTGAGCACCACAAAGGACCCGCCCCAGATCATGGCGGACAAGGTGATGGCAAGCTCGTAGGCCCACACGGGGATGTTGGAAAAACATCTCATGAGGAACAGCTTACCACCCTCGGCGCGGCGTGCCGTGCGCGCCGTCGCGCGGGCCGCCCCGTGCGGCGCGCGCTTCCGGGACCGTCAGGTCCCGTGCGGCATGTGCGCCATGAGCCAGGAGACGACGTCGTCATAGACTCGCCCTCGATCCGCCTCGTTGAGGATCTCGTGACGCATGTGCTCGTAGATGGTGCACGTGACGTCCGTTGACCCCGCGTCGCGCGCCAGCTGGGCCGCCGCCCGCACGCCCGCGCCGTTGCCTCCCACCGGGTCGCCGTCGCCGGCGATGTAGAGCAGCGGCAGATCGTGGGGAACCTTGGCCGCGCAGGAGGCACTGCAGGCCTCGCCTGCGAGGGCACCCACCGTCGCATAGCCGCCCACCGAAAACGTGAAGCCGCAGGCCTCGTCGGCAATGTAGCGATCGACGTTGTCCCGGTCGTACGAGAGCCAGTCGAGGTCCGTCCGTCGGTCGGCGATGGCCTTGGCATAGGCGCCGACGCCCAGGGAGTCCACGAACGCGGAGCGATGGTCCTCGCCGCGCACGAGGGCGACGGCCCTGCAGATGCCGCGGGTGGCGCGCGCCAGGCCTGCGGTGACCGTGCCCGTTCCGCACATGACGGCGCCGGCCAGGCCCTCCCCCTGCCGCGAGATGTAACAGCGCGTGATGAAGCTGCCTAGGGAGTGACCAAAGACGAAGCGCGGGAGCTCGGGCGACACGCGCTCGTCCATGCTGGCCCTGAGCTTGGCAACGTCACCAATGAGCAGCTCGCCGCCGTTTGCAAGCGGCAGGCAGCCCCAGCGGGACGGGTCGCACGACCTGCCGTGGCCCAGCTGGTCGTGCCCGGCCACGACAAAGCCATGCCCGCAGAGATGACGGGCAAATTCGTCATAGCGCGAGATGTGCTCGGCCATGCCATGCACGAGCAGCACGACGCCGCGGGGCGTCTCTTTCACATCGAGCGCCGGCCACCAGATGGTGGCGTGGATGACGCTTGAGCCGTCCGTTGACGAAAACTCGACGTTCTCGGTGCAACCCATGCCCGACATGGCAATGCTCCCTCCCGTGGCCTACCGACAAGAAGTATGTCCTTGTGGCGCCCTGCGCCGCCCGCCCGATCTGTGGCCGCCACCCCCCAGCAGGCAGATGGCGCTCTCGGCGGACGATCGCCCCTCTCCCATGTGGGGGTCAGCGCAGGGCAGGGATGGTCATCCGTCGCGGCGGCCTGCCGCCCGTCGCAGTGACCGCCCGCCGCAGTGACCGACTGCCGCCCGTCTCGCCCTCGCCCGTCGCGGCAACCGACTGCCTTGGTGAGCGGAAACTTGTCTCTCGCCCCGGCCCGACCGCCCTTTGTGCCGTAAAATGGGGGTGCTGCGCAGATGCGCCGGCAACACCGAAGACGTGCGCCTGCGGAATGGGACCGCGGCGCCCAACGTGGTGGAGAGGAGAATCATGCAGTATTCCGCAGAAGTGGAACGGATGTGCCCGGTGGCCAAGGGCGCATACCACGGACCTGCGCCCATTCCCGAGGAGGGAAAGTGGGTCCAGGCCAAGGAGATCTCTGACATCTCCGGCTACACGCATGGAGTGGGCTGGTGCGCTCCCCAGCAGGGCGCCTGCAAGCTCAGCCTCAACGTGAAGGAGGGTGTGATCGAGGAGTGCCTGGTGGAGACCATCGGCTGCTCGGGCATGACGCACTCCGCCGCCATGGCCGCCGAGATCCTCCCCGGCAAGACCATCCTCGAGGCGCTCAACACCGACCTCGTCTGCGACGCCATCAACGTGGCCATGCGCGAGCTCTTCCTCCAGATCGTCTACGGTCGCACCCAGACGGCCTTCTCTGAGGACGGGCTGCCCGTGGGCACCGGCCTTGACGACCTTGGCAAGGGCCTGCGCTCCATGGTGGGCACCACCTACGGCACCAAGGAGAAGGGCGCCCGCTACCTGGAGCTCACGCAGGGCTACATCACCCACCTGGCCCTTAACGCACAGAACGAGATCATTGGCTTTGAGTACCTCAACCTGGGCAAGTTCACTGACGCCATCAAGAAGGGCGTCGATCCCAAGCAGGCCGTTGACGACGCCATGGGCCGCTATGGCCAGTGGGACAACCCCGCCAAGGTCATCGACCCGCGCCAAGAGTAGAAGAAGGGAGCTGAGCATAGTGGCAGTTACGTTCGAAGGCTACGAGCGCCGCATCGACAAGATCACCAAGGCGTGCGAGCAGTATGGCATCGCTGACCTGGAGGATGCCCTCAAGATCTGCACCGACCTTGGCTTTAACCCCTACGACATCACGGCGGACATCCAGTCCATCGCGTTCGAGAACGCCAAGTGGGCCTATGTCCTGGGCTGCGCGATCGCCGTGAAGAAGGGCACCAAGACCGCCTCCGAGGCCGCGGCGGCCATCGGCGAGGGCCTGCAGGCCTTCTGCGTCCCCGGCTCCGTCGCGGAGGACCGCAAGGTGGGCCTGGGCCACGGCAACCTGGGGGCCATGCTCCTGGGCGAGGACACCGAGTGCTTCGCGTTTTTGGCCGGCCATGAGTCGTTCGCGGCCGCCGAGGGCGCCATCGGCATCGCCAACAACGCCAACAAGGCCCGCAAGAAGCCCCTGCGCGTCATCCTGAACGGTCTCGGCAAGGACGCCGCGCAGATCATCGCTCGCATCAACGGCTTCACCTACGTCAAGACGCAGTTTGACTACTTCACGGGCGAGCTCAAGGTCGTCGAGGAGATCGCCTACTCCGACGGTCCGCGCGCCGCCGTCAAGTGCTACGGGGCCGATGACGTCCGCGAGGGCGTCGCCATCATGTGGGCGGAGAACGTTGACATCTCCATCACCGGCAACTCCACCAACCCCACGCGCTTCCAGCATCCCGTCGCCGGCACCTACTTCAAGGAGCGCGTGCTCGCTGGCAAGAAGTACTTCTCCGTCGCCTCCGGCGGCGGCACCGGCCGCACCCTGCACCCGGACAACATGGGCGCCGGCCCCGCCTCCTACGGCATGACCGACACCATGGGGCGCATGCACTCGAGCGCGCAGTTTGCCGGCTCCTCGTCCGTGCCCGCGCACGTGGACATGATGGGCCTCATCGGCATGGGCAACAACCCCATGGTCGGCTGCACCGTGGCCTGCGCCGTCGCCGTCGAGCAGGCGCTCGGCAAGTAACGTCCCTTGGCTGCACGCGATTTCCGCGAACGAAGGCGGCCCCACCCGATGTCGCTTACGGGTGGGGCCGCCTTTCATGCCGAGACGATCGTAACAGATGCAAGGCGACGGGCCTTTCTGAGAGCACCTCCCCATGAGCTCCGCGAACGGAGGGCGCAAGCGGAGGGGCGCACGCCAAAACCTGCTCGCGCGAAGCAGGCCGTGCGCCCGGGTCTCAAGCCTCCACACGCAGGCCAGGCCGGCCGCCTGACAGGCGAGCTGCCACGTGGCGAGAGGGGCCTGCCCAACCTGCCTTGCTACCCCAGCGCCTCCCTGCGCACAACCTCGGTTGAGTCCATGGGATACACCACGCTGTTGGCCGCATCGATGCCGCTCTCTACGGTGAGCGTCTCTGCCGTGGGGAACCAACGCGTGGAAAAGACCGTCTCGCCACCATTCGCATAGACCTCTATGGTCGATCCGTCCACCAGGATGCGCAGGCTGTGCAGCACGTCAAAGGGAACGTAACGGTTGCTTCTGCCGGCAGCAACCTGCTCGCACAGGAAGGTGACGGTCATGCGGCCGGCACCAAACGTCAGCATGATGTCGTTGTTCAAGGTGATGCTTCCGGCCCTCCTGGAGAGGACGTTGCGAATCACGATGTCCGCGCGACACATGTCCAGCTGCACGGGCGCGCCCAGCTCAAGACCGATAGCCTTGCCGCGCAGCTGCTCAAGCTCGCCCACAGGCCTCTGCAGCAGCCTGCCGCTCGCGGAGAGCAGAAGCTCGCGCGGGACGGTAAGGCAGTGCACGTACTCCAGCCCCTCCGGCTCGCTCGTGTATGACTCGTCAAAGGTGCCCATCCACCCCACCAGCACCGTGCGGTCCGAGTCATCCGTAAAGATCTGGGGAGCATAGAAGTCAAAGCCGTGATCCCACTCGTGGAAGGTGGTCTCGTCGACCTCCCTCGTCTCAAGAAGCTTGCCCTCAAGCGGGAAGTATCCCGCCTGCCACATGTTCTGCCAGCGCTCCTCCTGATTGGGAAGGCCCTGGGGGCTCACGCACAAAAACTCGCGGCCACCAACCTGGGCGATGTTGGGGCACTCCCACATGTAGCCGAAGTTGTGCAGCGAACGCACGGTGGAGCGCAGACGCCACTCAACGCCATCCTCGGAGTCATAGATGAGCAGGAAACCCGCGCCTCCCTTGTCGCGAGAGCCCAGCAGCATGTGGACGGCGCCATCTTGCTCCCATACCTTGGGGTCGCGCACGTGCCGCGTGCTCTCGTCGGGATAGTCCCTGTCGCGCAGCAGCACGCTCTTACCGCCAAAGCTCAGGCCGTCCTCGCTCTCAACCATGAGCTCGTTGGCCCAGAAGCCGCAGTCCACTCGATTGGGGTCGCCGGGGGCAAAGCCGGGCTCGTTCACGTTGCCTGTGTAGTACAGGCGCAAAAGGTCGCCCCCATCGCTGGCGGCGCCATGCATCACCAGGGCAGACCCCGAGAACGCGCCGTCCTTGTCCCAGCAGGTGTCAGGGCTGATGGCAATGCCCTCGTCCACCCAGTGAAGCAAGTCGGTGGAGGTGAAGTGCCCCCACCACTTCTGGTCCCTATTCACCGGCCACTCGGGGTCAAACTGATAGAAGAAGTGGTAGCGATCCCTAAAGTGGCATAGGCCGTTGGGGTCGTTGAGCCACCCATGCTGCGGCCTCAGGTGAAATCCCATTTCCCAGCTGCTGGCGGGCATGTCATCTCCCGTTTGACTTGCGTGTCCGACGCGTTTTGCATGGGGAAAGATACTGCATTTGCCACAGCCCGGACACCACGCTCGTCACTTCACAGGAAGTGCGAAAGTCATCATGAAAGCCGTCTGTGAAGGACGTCGGGGACATCCTACGAATGGGTGATCTCAAACGTTCGACGCTCCAGGTTGGCGTCGAGCTGGGCCCAGTCTCCACGAAAGCCGCGCCGTATGCGCAGCAGGCCGGGCTTGGGCAGGCTCACCTCGAACTCACCATCTATGTCAAAGGCGGGATGGGAGTTCCTCAGCTCCATGAGCCCAACGAGGCGACGCACCACGGGACGTCCCACCTCACGTGCGACTTCCTCGCGACTGTAATAGTGGCGGTTGATGTTGCGCCCCTCCTTGGTGCGCTCCAGCAGCTCGAGGTCATTGGCTCCCGCAAGGAGGCCCACGTAGTAGACCATGGGGATGCCTTTGGCAAAGAACTGGATCGCCCGAGCCAGCACGTAGCTGTCGTCGTCATTTCCCAAGGCAGAGTAGTACGTGGTGTTCACCTGATAGATGTCAAGGTTGTTGTACGCCTCGGTGTTGTAGATCCTCTTCACGTTGGCACCCTCGGAAAACATCTTTTCCTTGGTGAAGTCGACGTCCTCGTCAGGCAGCAGGTCCTTCACGTCGACGATGCCAAGGCCGTCATGAGTGTCGAGGGTGGTGAACTGATGCCGGGGGCTCATCTCCAGCCAGCGCTTGAGATGGCGCCCATCCCCCGAGTAGAGGGCATGCAGCGTGAGCACGGGCAGGGCGAAGTCATACACCCAATAGCCCATCTCGGAGACCTTCATCTGCATGCCGTAATGCTCGTGTATCTCCGGCAGCACCATGCAGCCATAAGGCTCGACCAGCCCGCTCATGCTCTCGAGCAGCTCGCTCGTCTCGGGCTGCACAAAGAAGCAGCTGCTGCCCGGCCTCTTGCAGGCGTAGGCGAAGGCGTCCAATCGGATGATGGAGGCGTTGTTCTCGGCCATGTGGCTGAGCGTCTCGGCAAAGAAGCGCTGAACACGCTTTGAGCGCACGTTCAGGTCGATCTGCTCCTCTCCAAAGGTGCACCAGAGCTTCTCCGTGCTGCCGTCCGCAAACGTGACTTCGACATAGGGAGCCCGTGGCTTGCGCTTGTAGATTCTGTCCACCTGCTTGTCGGTGGGAAAGCCGCCCTCATCAACCCAGAAGTCCTTGTAGCGGATGAAGAAGTCCGCAAACTCCGACGAGTCCTTTTTGGCAATGAAGTCCGCGAAGTACGGGGAGTGCCGGGAGATGTGATTGATCATGAAGTCAAACATGAGGTAGCGCTTCTCGCCGATGGCCCTGACGTCATCCCAGCTGCCAAAGGAGGGGTCAACGACGTCATACCGAAGGGGCGCAAAGCCGCGGTCGGCCGAGCTGGGAAAGAACGGAAGGATGTGAACTCCGCCAATGGCAGAATCAAAATGGGCGTCGAGAAGCTCGCGCAGGTCCCTAAGGTCATTTCCCATGCTGTCCGCATAGGTGATGAGCATGATCTTGTTGGTGAGTCTCATGGTCTTCTCCAAGACGACGGGGCGCCGGCCCTAGCCCTGATAGGCACGGTCCCATTTCTCGAATGCGCCCTCACCCAGGGTGGCAAGGTCCTCGAGGGCCTGCCCGACGCTGTCCTGCTCGCAGGAGCCAATGTGATATCGTGCCACGGCGCTGACGCACTCGTTGGCATTTGCCACGGCCACCGAATGGGTCACGGACTGGAGAAGCTGATAGTCGTTGTCCGAGTCGCCAAAGCAGACCACCTCATCACCGTCTATGTGCAGGATGTCTTGCAAAATGCCCAGGCCCGTAGCCTTGGACCACCCCTTTGGGACGCAGTCGAACATGCGCGACCCAGGAGAGATGAGGTCCAGCCGAGGGCAGGCGGCGCGAATCTCGTCTGCCCAGAAATTGTTGTCTATGTCCTCGGAGCCGTCCTCAAAGTGCAGGCCAGCCGTGACGATGGGCCAAGAGGGAATGCCCTCGGGCTCGCATATCTCGTCCGCGCGCCTCGACCCCCATTCCGTGCGCAGGAGGTTGTCAAGGGTGGTGCCCGAGATGAAGCCGCCCTCGTCACCGCGACCGCTGATGTACACGCCCGGCAGGTCATAGACCATCTTGGCCATGGTCACGATGCTGTCGCGATCCATGGACGTCTTGCTGACCAGGGCGCCATGCGCATAGACCTTCTTGCCGTTGGAGAGCAGGGCCGTGCGCATGCAGAGAGGGTCACCCCTAAATGACTCCAGCACCGAGTCCCAGTCGCGACCGCTGGCAGGGCCAAAGAAGATGCCCTGCCCCACGAGGCTATGGATGGCAGCCATGGCCTTCTCGCTCGCAGGCTGCCCAAATGGCAGCAACGTCATGTCCATGTCCGTAAGCACCAGCCTGACCATGCGGCCCCCTTTCTGTCGTCATTTTGTCAAGCATAGGGAAAGACGTCGGGGCCTGAGGTGAGAACGATACCGCAAAAAGACAGACGGACGAATGAGCGGGTGCAGCGGCAGAGCGACCCGTCCGGGCACGGCTGCGTCGCTCCGCCACAACAGCCACCCGCACGCAGGGGCCCTTTGTGCTATCAATTTAGGCTCGGACACATCACGAGCCTTGCCCACGATGACCCAACGGAACATGACGACTATGAACATCAACATGATCGCACGCATGGCCGGCGTCTCTCGCGCAACCGTTTCGCGCTATCTGAATGACGGGTACGTCTCGGACGAGAAGCGCGAAGCCATAGCCCGCGTCATCAAGCAAACCGGCTATGTCCCCTCCCGACAGGCACGGACGTTGCGAACGGGCAAGACGAACCTCGTGGGCGTGATCATCCCCAAGATCAACTCCGTCTCGGTTTCTCGTATGGTCGCGGGCATCACCTGCGTCCTCAACGGCTCCCAGTACCAGATGCTCCTGGCGAACACCGACAACGACGAGAGCGTCGAGGTGGAGTATCTTCAGCTCTTTGCCGAGAGAAACCATGTGGACGGCATCATCCTGATCGGCACGATCTTCACGCCAGCACATGAGCGCGTCTTCAAGAAGCTCGATGTCCCCCTGGTAATCCTGGGCCAGGAGCGCGAGGGCAGCTCCTGCGTCTTTCATGATGACTACCATGCCCTGCGCGAGATCACGCGACTTGCCCTGAAGAGGGGGCGGCGTCCCGCCTTCATAGGCGTCAACGAGCATGATGTCTCGGCAGGCAAGAGGCGTCACCAGGGCTTCTTGGACGCCTGCGGCGAGAGGGGCCTCACGCCCCCTCCCTCCGCGCAGCTCGTGGCAGGGTTCACCGTGGACTCCGGATATTTTGCATGCGAGCGTCTCCTGGAAGCGCATCCCCTGGTGGACACGATCGTCTGCTCCAGTGACTCCATTGCCTTCGGCTCCATCGTCTGCCTGCGCGAATATGGACGCCGTGTTCCCGAGGACGTCCAGGTGACGGGCGTTGGTGACTCCGAGCTCTCAAAAGTCGTGACCCCCACGCTCACCACCATTCACCACCACTACAGGACCTCGGGTGTGGAGGCGGCAAAGATGCTTGTGGAGGCGATGGGGCAAGGGGGCGTCAATCGCAGGGTCTGCATGAGCCATGAGCTGCTCGTCAGGAATTCGACCCGCTCCTAGGACCCTGTGGACATAGGGCGACGCCCTTCCGCTGGGCGACAAAACCGCCCCGCTCACCCCGTGCGCCTTCGTCACAACCCGACCTTTTCATGCAAATGGAGTATGCCTAAGTATGAGAACGATTTCACATTCTGGCTGAGGACGAGCGTCATGCCTTCCCAGCTCGCAATGTGGCGTGCTCGTCGAACAGGCTCAGAGACGTTACCGGATCAGGCAGGGGGGAATCCAATGGCACTAGACCATGCACAGGCGGCCAAGGAGATTCTGAAGGCGGTGGGAGGCCCCGGCAACATCGTTTCGGCGGCACACTGCGCGACCCGCCTGCGTCTCGTCATCGCAGATGACTCCAAGGTCGACAAGGCTGCCGTTGACGACGCCGCGGGCGCCAAGGGCAGCTTCCAGGCCGCAGGACAGCTTCAGGTCATATACGGCACCGGCACCGTCAACAAGGTGTTTGACGAGTTCGTGGCCCAATCTGGCGTAGCTGCGGGCTCAAAGGACGACGTGAAGGCGGCCGCAGCTGCCAAGGGCAACCTCTTGCAGCGCGCCATCAAGGCCCTGGGTGACGTCTTTGTGCCCATCATTCCTGCAATCGTGGCATCAGGCCTGCTCATGGGCCTTACCGAAGGCATCAACAACGCCATGGGCGGCGCGCTCGACACCAACAGCTGGTACATACTCATCCATACGTTCTCCAACGCATCCTTCGTGTTCCTGCAGATTCTCATCGGCTTCTCGGCGGCGCGCGTCTTTGGCGGCAACGAGTTTCTCGGCGGCGTCATCGGCATGATCATGAACCACACCGCCCTCATCAATGCCTGGAGCATCCCCGGCGCCCTGGGCAACCTCATCGTCGGCTCAGACGCCACGGCCAACGTCCTTGGCCTCGACTCCGCCGCCAATGCGACCACCAGTGCCATCATCGCCGGCGGCTACGTGCCCCAGGTGCAGCTCTTCGGCATCTATGACGTCACGCTCCAGGGCTATCAGGGCCACGTCATCCCCGTTGTCATTGCCGTGTTCATCATGTGCATGCTCGAGAAGTGGCTGCACAAGCATGTTCCCGACATGCTCGACCTTTTCGTGACCCCGCTCGTGACCGTGCTCGTCACGGGCACCCTCACCCTCACCCTCATCGGGCCATTCTTCTCCTGGGTCGAGAACGGCGTCATGTACGGCTTCCAGTTCCTGCTTGCCATTCCCTTCGGCCTGGGCGGCGCGCTCGTTGGGGCCATCTATCCGGTCACGGTCGTCCTGGGCGTGCACCACATGTTCAACGCCCTCGAGGCGACGCTCATCGCCAACGTTGGCGTTGACAACTTCAATCCCATCATCTCCTGCTGCAACGTCGCGCAGGGCGCCGCCTGCCTGGCCGTGTTCGTGAAGACCCGCAGCATGAAGAAGAAGGAGCTGGCCCTGCCATCCGGCATCTCGGGATTCTTGGGCATCACCGAGCCCGCCATCTACGGCGTCAACCTTCCCAACATGAAGCCCTTCGTGGCCGCCATGATCGGAGGGGCGGTGGGAGGCGTGCTCGTGTCCATGCTGGGCGTCGTCTCCATTGCCTACGGCATCACGGGCATCTTTGGCTTCCTCATCACCACCGGCCACACCGTTGCGTATGCCGCCTGCATCCTCGTTGCCGCAGCCGTTGCCTTTGCCATCACCTGGACCCTCTACAAGGACGTCGAGGAGGGCAGCGTCCCTGTTGAGAAGAAGCCTGAGGTCGAGAAGGTGGTTGCGACCACGCAGGCTGCCGCCAACCAGACGGCGGCCGTCACCGAAGCGGTCGCCGAGAGCAACCAGGGCGTCGTGCCCGCCACCTCGTCCGAGGTCCTCGTGTCGCCCATGACCGGCACGGTCATCCCCATGACCGAAGTTTCCGACCCCGTGTTCTCCTCTGAGGCCATGGGCAAGGGCGCGGCCATCGAGCCCACCGAGGGCAAGGTGCTCTCGCCCGTCAACGGCACCATCACCATCCTCGCCGCGACGGGCCATGCCATCGGCCTGCTGAGCGACGGCGGCGCCGAGGTCCTGATTCACATCGGCATCGACACCGTCAACCTCAAGGGAGCCCCCTTCACGGCCAAGTGCAAGGTCGGTGACCAGGTCAAGGCCGGCGACCTCCTCATGGACGTGGACCTTGGGGCCATCGAGGTGGCAAACCTGCCCAAGACCACCATGGTCATCGTCACCAACACCGACGAGTATGCGCAGGTCGTCGGCATGACCGGCAAGGTCAAGGCCGGCGAGAGGCTCGTGGAGCTCGACAAGTAGGACGAGCCGGCCTCCCGCAGGCCCCACTATCTCGCACGCGTGGGGGGCGAGCGCACGAGGCGTTCGCTCCCCGCCTGTCATGTTGCACGCATGTCCAAGAGACGTCGCACTGCTCAAGAGAAATCGCACACATATGGAAGGAGCTCCCTATCATGTTCTCTGTCACGGCACTGGGCGAGCTGCTCATAGACTTCACCGACGCGGGCACGTCCATAGGGGGACAGAAGCTCTTCGAGCGCAATCCGGGTGGTGCCCCCGCCAACGTCCTTGTGGCCCTAAGCCGCCTTGGAATGTCAACCGCCTTCATCGGAAAGGTCGGCGCTGACATGCACGGGGACTTCCTACGTGCCACGCTCGTTGCCAACGACGTCAGCTGCGATGGCCTCGTGATGGACCCCGACTGCTTCACTACCCTGGCCTTCGTGGCCCTCTCCGAGGATGGGGAGCGCACCTTCTCGTTTGCGCGCAAGCCCGGCGCGGATACCCAGCTACGCCCCGAGGAGCTCAACCGCTCGGTCATAGAAGACAGCCGCGTCTTCCACGTGGGCTCTCTGTCCCTTACGAACGAGCCTGCCCGAAGCGCCACGCTAGCCGCCCTCGACATCGCCACGGCAGCTGGCTGCGTCATGTCCTATGACCCCAACTACCGTGCCTCCCTGTGGCCTGACGCACAGACGGCCGGCGAGCAGATGCGATCAGTGGTGCCCTACATGGACCTTGTGAAGATCAGCGACGAGGAGGCTGGCCTCGTAACGGGTTTTGCTGACCCGGCCGAGGCTGCCGCCGCCCTCCTGGACCAGGGCGTCAAAGTGGTCTGCGTCACGCTGGACGCCGAAGGTGCCTACGTCGCCACCAAGGACGGCTCCGCGACGGTCCCCGGCTTTAGGGTGGACGCCGTTGATACGACGGGTGCCGGGGACTCGTTCTGGGGAGGCTTTCTCTGTGCCTTCGTGGACAGCAGGCTGGATCCCCGGGACGTGCGGCTTGAGGATGCGCGCTCGTTCGCCCGCTTTGGCAATGCCGTTGCCTCGCTGTGCGTGCGCGGACGTGGTGCCATACCCTCCATGCCCACCCTTTCCGAAGTAGAGAAGCTGCTGGCATAGGACGGGAGGGACCATGGCCATCAACTACAACTCAACGCCAAAGCACAATTGGCGCCTGCGCTTTCACCTGCAGGTCCCCACGGGAAACCTCACCGACCCTAATGGTCTCTGTCAGCTGAATGGCGAGTATCACTTCTTTCACCAGTACAAGCCACTCTGGCCTGCAAAGGGGCACGGATGGGGAGGATGGGCCTCTCGCGACCTCTTGACGTGGGAGTTTGTGGGCGGCCCCATCATGCCCGACATGCCCCTCGACAAGGATGGCTCGTATTCTGGATCGGCTGTCATCCACGATGGGGCGCTCTGGTGCTACTACACCGGAAACGTTCTCGCCGAGGGAGACTACGACTACGACTTTGCGGGCCGCGATGCCAACGAGCTGCTGTCAATCTCCCCCGACGGACGCACCTTTGGCAAGAAGCAGCTCGTCCTGGGCAACGACGGGTACCCGTCATACTGCTCCAACCACGTGCGCGACCCAAAGGTGTGGAAGCAGGGCAGCTCATGGCACATGCTCCTGGGAGCTCGCACCAACTCCAACCGTGGCTGCGTGTTGATGTATGGGTCGCCCGACGGCCTGAAATGGCAGCTTGAGGGTACGGCCACCTCTACGGCAAAGACTCCCTTTGGCTATATGTGGGAGTGTCCCAACATTGCCCGCCTTAATGGTCGGGAGTTCCTCTTTGTCTGCCCCCAGGGAGCGCCCAAGCGTACCACCTCGCTCCAGAACGTGCACGACGCGGGCTACTTCCCCCTTGCCAAGGGCGTGGTGGAGACGCTCTCGGGAGACCAGGGCCTCATGGACGCGGCGGGCCCCTACGCCTGCATCGATCAGGATGACTTCATAGAGCTCGACTATGGCTTTGACTTCTACGCGCCTCAGATCTTCGAGGACGAGTCAGGGCGTACCATCCTGCTAGGTTGGATGGGCCTGCCTGACATAGAGACCCAGTATGAGAACCCCACAAGAGAGTGGGCGGGCACCTTCACCATGCCACGCGAGCTCAGCCTCAACGAGGCAGGACGCATATGCCAATGGCCCGTCCACGAGATGGACGCCCTGCGCAGGGAGGAGATTCCCTTTACGGCCGAGGCTGCCGCCGGCGCGACGGGCGGTGTGGGATCGGCGCGCTTTGACGCCTTCGACCTGACGGACGCCGTAGGCGCGAGCTTCAGGGGGGGCGCAGACATCGTGATTGAGGACATTGCGCCAGATGCCCGCGGAAGCCTACGACTAAACGGCGACCTTGAGTTCACCCTTTTGGAAAGCATGGCAGAGCTCGTGTTCACAAGCCCTGCCGGACAGTTCCGCTGCCTCAGGCGCATGCCCCTGTCGGCCCTCTCTGCGGGACGCATACGGAGCCTGCGCGTTATAGTGGACAGTTCCACCGTGGAGATATACGTAAACGGCGGAGAGGTGACGCTGAGCTCGCGCTGGTATCCCGAGAACATCGACCTGCTGCGCGTGAGTTCCACCCTCCAGGGCTCTCATCGCGGCTGGCAGATGGGTTCGTTCACCTTCCTCAACTGCGGATAGAGCTACGAGAGGGAGCGGACGGGTACGCCAGCCTGACCTCATGAACGTCCCACCCGAAGAGACTGTTGGGTGGGACGTTTTTATGACCCGTGATAACGCTACGTTGGGAGGGCCCCTACAAGGGTCCGGGCAGGCGCATACCCCCAGCCACGGACCGTGTCCGCGCACGTGGACGTGCACTACCGTTGCTCCTAGACGTCATACCACCCTTTCATATGCATATAAAACTTGAAAGTATGCACGTCATACTTTGAGGAGGCGGGCCGAGTCAGCATTACTCGCACTTTTTCTGTCGATTTCGGGAAAAATGGTCGAGTAATGCCGACTTTACGCCACCCATCCCGATAGGCGTTGCATACCGCACGTCCCTTCAATCAGAAGGCGCCTCGCCAGACAGACGAAGCGCCCGGGTATGACCCCCGCAGCTGGCCTTTAGGGCGGCGTCATGCAGACAAGGACCCGATGACGGGACGCGTCCCGTCGTCGGGTCCTGAGAAAACCTAGTCGGAAGGCCTACGACGACCTGACACGAGGCTACTCCTCTTCGGGCTCCCCGTCGTCACCCTTCTCGACCTGCGAGAGCAGGTCCTGCAGCGACCCCAGGTCCTCGTTGATGACCTGGTCGCCGCCCGTCGAGGACGCCATGGCACCGATGAGCTCGTCGTCGGAGCTGTGCGTCGAGGGGGCGGCGACGCCGAGCATGACGTCGCTTCCCGCGTCGGGCGAGAACACCATGTTGAGCAGCTGCGAGAGGTCCTCGCTGTCAGCCTCATCCTCGTCAGGCTCCAGGATGTACAGCAGGTTGTGCGCCTCAAGGCCGTCTCGCAGCTCCTCGATGGCCTTCGCGCCGATGCCGTCGATGCGCAGCAGATCCTCCTCGGTCTTGCCGATGAGGTCGCCGACGGTCTCGATGCCCACCTCGCTGAACTTGTTGGTCCAGCGCTGCGAAACCTCGAGGTCGTCGTACAGATAGAGCTTGGCCTCGTCGTTCGTGAGCGTCCGGCCGTTCTTGGAGTACCCGCCGTAGCCGTAGTCACCGTCGATCCATTCGGCCTTCTTGGGCAGCTGCTCCTCGACCGTCTTGAGGAAGTCGGGCGCGGACTCGGGCAGCGGCTTGGTGTCGGCCTTGGCGATGCCGGTGAGCTTCTCGCCGTTGTAGGTGAGCTCAACGGTGTCGTAGGCGTGCAGCCCCGTGCCCGCCGGAATCTTCTTGCCCACGATGACGTTGCTCTTGAGGTCGAGCAGGTGGTCGACCTCGCCCTTGATGGCACTCTCGGTGAGGACCCCGGCGGTCCTGATGAAGGACGCGCTCGAGAGCCACGAGTCGATGGAGCTGGCGACCTTGAGCGTGCCGAGAATGACGGGTTCGGCCTCGGGCGGCGTGCCGCCCGCAAGGGTGATGTTGTGAACGGTCTCGGCGAAGACGTAGCGATCGACGTACTGTCCCAGGAGGTAGGTGGAGTCTCCAGGATTCGTGACCTGGACGCGCCTGAGCATCTGGCGGGCGATGACCTCGATGTGCTTGTCGTTGAGGTCCACGCCCTGCGAGGTGTACACGTCCTTGACCGAGCCCACGAAGGTGTGCATCGTGGATTCGATGTCAGTGAGCTTGCGAAGCTTGCGGAAGTTCACGAAGCCTCTCGTGATCTGCTCACCGGCGTGCACCTCGACCTCGTTGGCCGCCTCCTCGTCCTTGATGACCTCGTCGATGCGAGGCATGAAGCTGACCGAGGCGGGAATCTTCCACTCGGACAGGACGCGCGAGCGGTCGTCGGCGTCCAGGATGCGCAGGGTCCTCTCGGCGCCCTCGGTGGTCACCTGAAGGATGCCGGTGTCGGGCGCGAGGTCGGCCTCGCGGCCCAGGATCTTCTCGTTGACGTTGCCGACGACGTCAAACATGCGGGCGACCGTGGGGAGGCCCTGCGTGATGTCGCTGGCGCCGGCGACGCCGCCCGAGTGAATCGTGCGCATCGTGAGCTGCGTGCCGGGCTCGCCGATGGACTGGGCGGCGATGATGCCCACCGAGGCGCCGATGTTGACGGGACGCCTCGTGGAGAGGTCCCAGCCATAGCACTTCTGGCACACGCCGTACTTGGACTTGCAG
Source organism: Olsenella sp. HMSC062G07 (assembly GCF_001811895.1). Classification (NCBI taxonomy): domain Bacteria; kingdom Bacillati; phylum Actinomycetota; class Coriobacteriia; order Coriobacteriales; family Atopobiaceae; genus Olsenella; species Olsenella sp. HMSC062G07. The sequence continues at coordinate 77,788 of NZ_KV806944.1, read as the reverse complement.
GTGAGAAGGGCCCTGAGCTCGACCTTCTGGAGGCCGTGCGACAGCAGCAGGTCGATGTCGGCCTCGGACTCGATGTAGCCGTCCTTGGCGATGAGCACCTCGCCCGTCTGGGGGTCGACGACGTCGTTGAGCGCGCAGCGCCCGATGAGGTCGATGTTGCGGACGCGCTTCTTGTCCTCGATCTTGGTGAGCTCGTAGGTCACGCCCTCGTCGGAGCCGCAGTCCTCCTCGCGGACGATGACGTCCTGCGCGACGTCGACCAGGCGGCGCGTGAGGTAGCCGGAGTCGGAGGTGTGCGACGCGGTGTCAACCAGGCCCTTGCGCGCTCCGTAGGTGGAGATGAAGTACTCCAGGGGCTGAAGGCCCTCGCGGAAGTTCGCCTTGATGGGCAGGTCGATGGTGTCACCGGACATGTCGGCCATGAGGCCGCGCATGCCGGCAAGCTGCCTGAGCTGCGTCTTTGAGCCACGGGCGCCGGAGTCGGCCATCATGAAGATGGGGTTGTCCTCGCTGAATCCCTGCAGCATCTTCTCGCCCAGGGCGTTGGCGCAGGTGGTCCAGACCTTGACGACCTCGCCGTGGCGCTCGAGCTCGTCAAGCTCGCCCTCCTCATAGAGGTGGTTGATCTGGTCGACCTTGCCCTGCGAGTCGTCAATGAGTTCGGGCTTGTCCTCGGGGATGATGGCGTCCCACACCGAGACAGAAAGCCCGGCGATGGTGGCGTAGTGGAAGCCCGTCTGCTTGATGGCGTCAAGGATCGTCTCGATCTGCGCGGTGGAGTAGCGGTCGCAGCAGTCGTTGACCAGCTTGGAGATGTCGTTCTTGGCCATCTTGTAGTTGATGAAGGGATAGTCTTCGGGCAGGCAGCGACGGTTGAGGATGATGCGGCCCACCGTCGTCGTGAAGCGCTGCGGGCGATCGGTCACGTCGATGTCGACGACCTCGCCCCCCACGTTGCGGACGCGGAAGACCTTCCTGCCGTCCAGCTCGACGTTGGCGTCGCAGGCCGAGACGCGCACCTGGATCTGCGCCTGGATGTCCAGGGCGTTGGCGTCGTCGGCGCCGGCGCCCTCGGCGCAGTCGTAGGCGTGCAGCGCGTCGTCAAGGCTCGCAAAGACGCGGTCCTCGCCCGGCACGCCGTCCTTGTGGGTCGTCAGAAAGTATGCGCCGATGATCATGTCCTGGGAGGGAATCGTCAGCACCTTGCCGGACGCCGGCGAGCGCAGGTTGTTGGTGGAGAGCATGAGCACGCGGGCCTCGGTCTGCGCCTCGGTGGAGAGGGGCACATGAACCGACATCTGGTCGCCGTCAAAGTCGGCGTTGAAGGGCGCACAGACCAGCGGGTGCAGGTGGATGGCCTCGCCGTCGACCAGGATGGGCTCGAAGGCCTGGATGGAGAGGCGGTGCAGGGTCGGGGCGCGGTTCAGCAGGACGAGACGCCCCTTGATGACCTCGTCGAGGACGTCCCAGACCTCGGGGGCCCGGCGGTCGATCGCGCGCTTGGCGGCCTTGATGTTGTCGATCTTGAGCTTGCCGATCTCCTGGAGGTCAACGAGGCGGCGCATGACGAAGGGCTTGAAGAGCTCGAGCGCCATGGCCGAGGGCAGGCCGCACTGGTGCAGCTTGAGCGTGGGGTCCACGACGATAACGGAACGCCCGGAGTAGTCGACGCGCTTGCCCAGGAGGTTCTGGCGGAAGCGCCCCTGCTTGCCCTTGAGCGACTCGGCGAGCGACTTGAGCGTGCGCCCGCCGCGGCCGGTGGCGGCGCGTCCGCGACGGCCGTTGTCAAAGAGGGCGTCAACGGACTCCTGGAGCATGCGCTTCTCGTTGTTGACGATGATCGCCGGGGCGTCAAGGTCAAGGAGGCGCTTGAGGCGGTTGTTGCGGTTGATCACGCGACGATAGAGGTCGTTGAGGTCGGACGTCGCAAAGCGCCCGCCGTCGAGGGGCACCATGGGGCGCAGGTCAGGCGGAATGACGGGGATGACGTCTAGGATCATGTCGGCAGGGTTGTTGCCGCCCTTGAGGAAGGCGTCAACGATCTCAAGGCGCTTGACGGCCTTCTCGCGCTTCTGCTTCTGCGAGTCGGGCGAGGTGACGATGGAGCGCAGCTCCTCGGCCTCCTTGGCAAGATCGACGCCGCGCAGCAGGTCGCGGACGGCCTCGGCGCCCATGTCGCCCTTGAAGTAGAGCGAGTAGTAGCGCTTCATCTCGGTGAAGAGGCTCTCGTCCGAGATGAGCTCGCGCTCCTCGAGCGACATGAACTTGTCAAAGGCGTCCCGGCGGAGCTGCTTCTCCTCGGCGTACTCCTCCTCGAGGTCCACGATGCCGACGCGAATCTCGTCCTCCGAGAGGGGCTCGATGCCCTCGAGCTCGCCCTCGGCGGGCTCGCCCTGCTCGCGCAGGCGCGTGACCTCGTCATCGCGCTCCGCGTCAAGCTCCTCGAGGTCGGCGGCGAGCTCCTCCTTGAGGACGTCGGCGTCGGCCTCGCGGGCCTCGCTGTCAACGGAGGTGATCACGTAGCTCGCAAAGTACAGGATTTTCTCGAGGTCCTTGGTCTTGATGTCAAGCAGCCGCGAGAGCGGGAAGCTCGTGGGGCTCTTGAAGTACCAGATGTGACTCACGGGGGCCGCAAGCTCGATGTGGCCCATGCGCTCGCGGCGCACCTTGGCGGTCGTCACCTCGACGCCGCAGCGCTCGCACACGATGCCCTTGAACCTGATGCCCTTGTACTTGCCGCACGAGCACTCCCAGTCCTTGGAGGGACCAAAGATCTTCTCGCAGAAGAGGCCGTCCTTCTCGGGCTTGAGCGTGCGGTAGTTGATGGTCTCGGGCTTCTTTACCTCGCCCCGCGACCACTTGCGAATCTCGTCGGCAGACGCAAGCGAGATCTTGATCGCGTCGAAATCGGTGGTATCGAAATCTGCCACGTTCGCTACTCCTTAGTGTCGATGAGATCGGGTGCCTGGTCCTCAAGGGCAAGGCCCTCCGTCAGATCTCCCACGATGTCGTTGAGCCCGTCGGTGAGGACCTCGACGGCGCTCTGCTCGGGCTCGTCCGCGGGGACGGCAGGCTTGACGTCATCCCGGTACTTGATGGGCTTGATGTCCAGGGCGAGGGAGCGAATCTCCTTGACGAGGACCTTGAAGGACTCGGGGATGCCCGGCGCCGGCACGTTCTCGCCCTTGACGACGGACTCGTAGGTCTTGACGCGACCGGTGGTGTCGTCGGACTTGATGGTCATCATCTCGTGAAGGACGTTGGAGGCGCCGTAGGCGTAGAGGGCCCAGACCTCCATCTCGCCGAAGCGCTGGCCGCCAAACTGGGCCTTGCCGCCCAACGGCTGCTGCGTGACGAGGCTGTACGGGCCGGTGGAGCGGGCGTGGATCTTATCGTCCACCATGTGGCCCAGCTTGAGGATGTAGCTCGTGCCCACGGTGATGGGGCTCTTGAACGCCTCGCCGGTGCGACCGTCATAGAGCGTCATCTTGCCCTTGGTGAGCTGCGGGACGAACTCCTCGCGCATGTGCTTGCCATACTCGTGGCGCGCCTTGTTCATGAGGTTGATGTTGGAGCGGCGCAGGGCCTCCTCGACCTCAGTGTCCGTGGCACCGTCAAAGAGCGGCGTCGCGACGAGCATGTTGCCCTCGACGATGCGGTCGGAGTCCGCGCTCTCGGTGTCCCAGCCGTGCGCGGCGGCCCAGCCAAGGTGGCATTCCATGAGCTGGCCGACGTTCATGCGGGAGGGGACGCCCAGGGGGTCGAGCAGGATGTCGACGGGCGTGCCGTCGGCCATGTAGGGCATGTCCTCCACGGGCAGGACGTTACAGACGACGCCCTTGTTGCCGTGACGGCCGGCGATCTTGTCGCCCTGCTGGATCTTGCGACGCTGGGCCACGAAGACGCGAATCTGGTCGTTGGTGCCCGGGGAGAGCTTGGAGCCCTCGTCGCGGCTAAAGTGCACGACGTCGACGACGCGACCGTAGGCGCCGTGCGGCATCCTCAGCGAGGTGTCGCGGACGTCGTGGGCCTTGGCGCCGAAGATGGCGCGCAGGAGGCGCTCCTCGGCCGTCAGCGCGGTCTCGCCCTTGGGCGTGACCTTGCCCACGAGGATGTCCCCGGGGCCCACCTCGGCGCCGATGCGAATGATGCCGTCGTCATCGAGGTTGGCGAGCATCTCCTCGGACTGGTTGGGAATCTCGCGGGTGATCTCCTCGGGTCCGAGCTTGGTGTCGCGCGCCTCGGTCTCGTACTTCGAGATGTTGATGGAGGTGAGGAGGTCCTCCTGGACGACGCGCTCGGAGACGACGATGCCGTCCTCGTAGTTGTAGCCCTCCCAGGGCACGTAGGCCACCGTGAGGTTGGCGCCCAGGGCCAGCTCGCCGTTGTCCACGGAGGCGCTGTCCGTGAGGGGCTCGCCCTTCTGGACCCTCTGCCCCTTGCGCACCAGCGGGCGATGGTTGATGCAGGTGCTCTGGTTGGAGCGCTGGAACTTGGGAAGGTCGTAGCGAACCTGCTCGCCGGTCTCGTCGGAGGTGACGACGACGTGCGCGGCGTCAACCTCGCTCACGACGCCCGCCGCGCTGGCGCAGATGAGCTCGCCGGAGTCCTGGGCGGCCGCGCGCTCGAGGCCGGTGCCCACCAAAGGCGCGCTGCTCCTGATCAGGGGAACGGCCTGGCGCTGCATGTTGGCGCCCATAAGGGTGCGCTTGGCGTCGTCATGCTCGAGGAAGGGGATGAGGTTGGCGGCCACGGAGAGCAGCTGCCTCGGCGAGACGTCCATGTAGTCAACCTCGCTGACCTCCACCTGGGCGGGGGCGCCAAAGCTGCCGTCAAAGTTCTTGGTGCGCGCGATGACGTGGTTCGCCGCGACGGTCTTGCCTGCGGAGTTGACGCGGACGAAGCGACCGGTCTTGGGGTCCACGGGCGTCGTCGCGGGGGCGATGACGTGGTTCTCCTCCTCGTCGGCGGTCATCCAGTCGATCTGGTCGGTCACATGGCCCTTCTCGACCTTGCGATAGGGCGCCTCGATGAAGCCGTAGTCGTTGACGTGGGCATAGAGCGCCAGCGAGCCGATGAGGCCGATGTTGGGGCCTTCCGGGGTCTCGATGGGGCACATGCGCGAGTAGTGCGAGTTGTGGACGTCGCGGACGGCCGTGGGCACGTTGGTGCGGCGGCTGGAGCCCGACTTATGGCCGGCGAGGCCGCCCGGCCCCAGGGCGGAGAGACGACGCTTGTGCGTGAGGCCCGAGAGCGGGTTGGCCTGGTCCATGAACTGCGACAGCTGAGACGAGCCAAAGAACTCCTTGATGGCGGCGTCGATGGGACGGATGTTGATCAGGGAGTTGGGCGTGATGTCGTCGGGGTCCTGGGAGACCATGCGCTCGCGGATGACGCGCTCCATGCGGGTCAGGCCCACGCGGAACTGATTCTGGACGAGCTCCCCCACCGTGCGGATGCGGCGGTTGCCAAAGTGGTCGATGTCGTCAACGGTCTTGGTGGCGTCGCCCTCGTGCAGCGCCAGCAGGTACTGGAGCGCCGAGACGACGTCCTCGTTGGTGAGGACGCGACACGTCGGGTCGATGTCAAGCGCGAGCTTCTTGTTGATCTTGTAGCGCCCGACCTTGGCGAGGTCGTAGCGCTGGTTGTTGAAGTAGAGGCCCTCCAGCAGAGAGGCGGCGTTATCCCTGGTGGGAGGCTCGCCCGGACGCTGGCGACGATAGATCTCGAGCAGGGCGTCGTCGCGGTTGGTGGCGACGTCGCGCTCCACCGTGGAACGGACGACCTCGGAGTCGCCCAGCAGGTTCAGGATGTCGTCGTCGCTCTCGGCGATGCCGAGGGCGCGCAGCAGGACTGTCGCGCTCTGGCGGCGCTTGCGGTCGATGGACACGACCAGATGACCGTGCTTGTCCACCTCGAACTCGAGCCAAGCGCCGCGGGCGGGGATGAACTGCACGCGATGCACCTGGACGCCGTTGTCAAGCTCGCTGGCAAAGTAGACGCCGGGCGAGCGGACGAGCTGCGAGACGACGACGCGCTCGATGCCCTTGATGATGAAGGTGCCGCGATCGCTCATCAGGGGGATGTCGCCCATGAAGACGAGCTGCTCCTTGATCTCGCCCGTGGCCTTGTTGGTGAAGCGCACGTTCACCAGCAGGGGTGCCTTGTACGTGAAGTCCTTGGCCACGCAGCTCGCGATGCTCTCGGGGGGGTCGCTGAACATGTGGTCGCCAAAGGAGACCTCCATGGTCTTGGTGGCGTCCTCGATGGGCGAGAACTCCGCAAACGACTCCGCGAGTCCCTCCCCCATGAAGCGCTCGTATGACTCCTTCTGCACGGAAATGAGGTTGGGGAGCTCCATCGCGGCCGGAATCTTGCTAAAGCTCATGCGCTCGCGCTTCTCCGGGACGGCATTGGAAGACTTTGTGGTAGGCACCAGGCACTTCCTCCTTAAACGTGATACAGCGGCAGTTGTCGCAATCTAATAAAGTAACTAAACTCTCCCCCTCGGTCAAATATAACGTCTTGACAATTGCGCTCAGTTGAACTATGAGAGGCCCTGCGGCTTCTACCTGCATTTTCGTAAAACAGATTGTGTAGCTGCTGTGATGCTGACCAGACGTCCCGCTCTCGCGAAAGATGCGACGACGGCAGGCCGTGGCAAGGTGGCGGGAGCCGGCGCGCGGACGTCTTGCGGCCCGGCGGACCGTCTTGCGTCCCGGCGGCCTGGGCGCTGACAAAAAGGGGCTGGACCTACCGGCCCAGCCCCCGCACGACCATGAACGCGAGACTACTTGAGGGTGACCTCGGCGCCGGCCTCCTCGAGCTGCTTCTTGGCGGCCTCGGCGTCCTCCTTCTTGGCGCCCTCGATGAGGACCTTGGGAGCGCCCTCGACGGCCTCCTTGGCCTCCTTCAGGCCAAGCGAGGTAAGGGCGCGGACGACCTTGATGACGGCGATCTTGTTGGCGCCGAAGGAGGTCAGCTCGACGTCGAAGTTGGTCTTCTCCTCCTCCTCCTCGGCGGCGGCGCCAGCAGCGGGAGCTGCGGCGACGGCGACGGGGGCGGCGGCGGAGACGCCGAAGACGTCCTCCAGCTCGTGAACGAGCTCGGAAAGCTCGAGGGCGGGCATCTCCTTGAGGGCCTCGATGATCTCATCCTTGGTGACAGCCATGTCAATTCTCCTTTGATGGGGGAACCGTGCGGTTCCCTAGCGATGGTCAAGCAAACGTACGGGTGGTGCCGCGACGCGTGAGGGGCTGGCCCCCCTGCGTGCGTGATGCCTACGCGGCGTTCTTCTGCTCCGCGAGGGCGTCCAGGGCCGTAACGAGGCCGCGGGCGGGGCCGGCGCAGACGGACGCGATACCCCTGAGGGGGCTGGCGACCACGTAGACCAGCTGGGCCATGAGCTCGTCGCGACCAGCCAGGTCGGCGTAGGCCTTCGCCTCGTCGGCAGAGAGGGCGTTGCCGTCGGCGATGCCGCCGACCCACTCGATCTTCTTGAGGGCTTCGGCCTCCTTCTTGATGACCTTGGCGGCGTTGACCGGGTCGCTCTCGAAGAAGATGTAGGCGCAGGTTCCCTCGAGGTTGTCGATCTCGGGAAGGTTGGCGTTCTTGAGGGCGATCTTGACGATGTTGTTCTTGTACACCTTCATGTGAGCGCCAGCCTCGGTGAGGGTACGACGAAGCTCCTGGGTCTCCTTGACGGAGAGCCCGCGATAGTCGATCACGAAGACGCCCTTGGAGTGCTCCAGGGAATCCGCGACCTTGTCGAGCATGGCGATGTTGTTCTTGTTGGGCATGAGTTACACCTCCTTTGGCACGCTCAGGCACGAACCGCCGACATGGGCGGGCCTTTACGCGCAAGACCCCGCCCTGGCGTGCCAGGACGGGGTCACAGAGTCACAAGAAGCTCTGAACCACCTCGGCAGGCGGGAACATCCCCTTTGAGCCGTCGGGCCTCATGGCCGTCGGGCACCGGCTGTCTCTGGCAGCGGACGTGCAGTTGTCAGGTTGCCCGCAAGGGCAATTCTATATTGTCGCAGCAATGGGACGCCGCGTCAATAGACGTGTGATACGCGAGCGACGGGCCCTACTCGTCCAGGAAGTTGCGCGTCACGCTCGAGTCGATCTTGACGCCGGGCCCCATCGTCGAGGAGACGGCGACGGACTTGACGTAGCGACCCTTGGCCGTTGAGGGCTTCACGCGCAGCAGCTCGCTGAAGAGGGCGCCGTAGTTCTCGGCAAGCTTCTCGGCGGGGAAGGACACCTTGCCCATGGGGACGTGGCAGATGCCGTAGCGGTCCGCGCGATACTCGACGCGACCGGCCTTGAGCTCCTTGACCATCTTCTCGACGTCCATGGTCACGGTGCCGAGCTTGGGGTTGGGCATGAGGCCGCGGGGGCCGAGGACGCGACCGAGGCGGCCGACCTTGCCCATGAGGTTGGGCGTCGCGACGACGGCGTCAAAGTTGATGTTGCCGGCCTGGATGTCGGCAATGAGCTCGTCGGACCCCACGATGTCGGCGCCGGCGGCCTCGGCCTCGCGCGCCTTCTCGCCCTCGGCGAAGACGGCGACGCGCACGCTCTTGCCGGTGCCGTGAGGCAGGCTGATGGAGCCGCGGACGTTCTGGTCGGCCTTGCGGGTGTCAACGCCGAGACGGACGGAGACCTCGACGGTCTCGTCAAAGCCGGCGGAGGCGAGCTCCTTGACGAGCCTCATGGCGGCCAGGGGGCTGTAAAGCGTGCCGCGCTCGACCTTCTCGAGGGCGGCGTTGTACTTCTTTCCGTGCTTGGGCATGTTCGTACCTCCTGAAGGTAGTTGCGAGGTTCAGCGGGCCGCCTCCCACGGCAGACCCTCCCTCGAGATGCTGAGGTTACTCGGCGATCGTGACGCCCATGGAGCGGGCGGTGCCGGCGACGATCTTCTTGGCCGCCTCGATGTCGTTGGCGTTGAGGTCGGGCATCTTGATCTCGGCGATCTTAGTGAGCTGCTCCTGGGTGAGCTGGCCAACCTTGTCGCGCTGGGGAACGCCCGATCCGCTCTTGAGCTTGAGCTCCTTCTTGATGAGCTGGGCCGCGGGGGGCGTCTTGGTGACGAAGTCAAAGGAGCGGTCTTCGTAGACCGAGATCTCGACGGGGATGATGTCGCCGGCCTTGTCCTTGGTCGCAGCGTTGAAGGCCTGGCAGAACTGCATGATGTTGACCTGCGCGGCGCCCAGGGCGGGTCCCACGGGAGGGGCCGGGTTGGCCGCGCCGGCGGGGATCTGAAGCTTGATGAAGTTGACGACCTTCTTCTTCTTGGCCATGGCTGACTCCTTGATCGAACGTGTGTGTCGGTATCGTGCGCAGTCCCGAGAAGCCATCCTCACCGATACGGGACTGGGGGTAATCGCTTACGAGAGCGTCGCGCTCACCTGGTCGAGCGTGAGCTCCACGGGCGTCTCGCGACCGAAGATCATGAGCATGACCCTGACCTTGCCCGCCTCGGGCATGACTTCGGCGACCTCGCCCTCGAAGTCGGCAAGGGGGCCGCTGATGACCTTGACGGACATGCCCACCTCAAGGTTGGTGGTCATCGTGGCGCGCTTGGCGTCGCGCGGGCTGGTGCCCGTGCTGCGGCCCATGAGCTTGTTGAACTCGGAGCGGCGCAAGGGGACGGGATTTCCCTGCGAGCCCACGAAGCCGGTGACGCCGGCCGTGTTGCGCACGACGCTCCAGGTCTCGTCGTCCAGCTCCATGCGAACGAGCACGTAGCCCGGGAAGACCTTGACCTCCTTGGTCTCGCGCTTGCCGCCGTCCTTGATCTCGGTCACCTGCTCGGTGGGAATCTGGATGTCAACGATGCGCTCTTCCATGCCGTAGGTCTCGATGCGCTGCAAGAGGTCGGTCTTGACCTTGTTTTCGTACCCCGAGTAGGTGTGAACCACATACCAGCGCTTAGCCATTGCCAATCACCGCCCTCAGTCCGGTATACAGATTGAAGAGGTTGACGAACCCAAGGTCGACGAGCCAGACTGCAACGCCCACCACCACAAGCATGACGATGGTGGCGACGGAGTAGTTGACGAGCTCGGGACGGGTGGGCCAGGTGACGCGCTTGAGCTCGGAGCGGACCGCCGAGAGGTACGAGCGCACGCGGCCGGGCTTCTTCGCCTTGGCAAGCTTGTTGCCCCGCTTCGCCTGCGCTTTGAGGGGGCCCTTGTCGGCAGCCTCCCGCGTGGCGTCAAGGGTGGCGGCCTGCAGTGACGCGCGCTCCGCCCGCTCCTGCTGGCGCGCCTGTCGAGCGCTTCTCTTCTGTCGCTCTTTCTTTGCCATTCCTGCCCCTCTTGATTAATCCCTCTTCATAGAAACCGGCCAACCCCGAAGGGAAAGCCGGTGGTGTTAGCTGGCACGCCAGGAAGGACTCGAACCCTCAACACTCGGTTTTGGAGACCGATGCTCTACCAATTGAACTACTGGCGTGTGAGAAACCTAGCTTAGCGGGTTTCCTTGTGAACGGTATGCTTGTGGCACCACGGGCAATACTTCTTGAGCTCCATACGGTCAGGAGTGTTGCTCTTGTTCTTGTAGGTGGTGTAGTTGCGACGCTTGCACTCGGTGCAGGCGAGAGTAACCATTGTACGCATGAAACCTCCCGTGGTCTGTCGCGGGCAATACCACATTGCCAGCGACGCAACGAAATACGCTACCATTCGTTGGTTTTATCTGTCAACCATCAAGATGGTCAAACTCGATCCTCGACAAAACCAGCAGACGGCCGAGCATTCCGGCGATCGGCCCGGCATGTTGGCGGCCTTTCCAGCACTGTGGCGATTGCCTGGCATGTTGCCGACGCGCCCAAAAAAGGCCCGACGCCCTCACAGAAGGCGCCGGGCCCACATGCCAGCTGTTACGCGAGATCCCTACTCGGTGATCGTGGAGACACGACCGTCACCGACGGTGTGGCCGCCCTCGCGGATGGCGAAGCGCAGGCCCTGCTCCATGGCGATGGGGTGGATGAGCTCGCAGGTGACGGTCACGTGGTCGCCAGGCATGGCCATCTCGACCTTGGCGCCGTTGGCGTCGGTGAGGGCCTGGATGTCGCCGGTCACGTCAGTGGTGCGGAAGAAGAACTGCGGACGATAGCCCGAGAAGAACGGAGTGTGACGGCCGCCCTCCTCCTTGGTGAGAACGTAGATCTCGCCCGTGAACTTGCTGTGGGGGGTAACCGAGCCGGGCTTGCAGAGGACCTGGCCACGCTCGACATCCTCACGCTTGATGCCGCGCAGCAGCACGCCCACGTTGTCGCCGGCCTCGCAGAAGTCCATGGTCTTGCGGAACATCTCGATGCCCGTGGCGGTGGACGTCTGGGTCTTCTTGATGCCCACGATCTCGACGGGCTCGTTTAGCTTGAGCTCGCCGCGCTCGACGCGGCCGGTGACGACGGTGCCGCGACCGGAGATGGTCATGACGTCCTCGATGGCCATCAGGAAGGGCTTCTCGTTGTCACGGGCGGGCGTGGGGATGTAGGAGTCGACGGTGTGCATGAGCTCGATGATGGAGTCAACCCACTTCTGCTCGCCGTTGAGGGCGCCGAGGGCGGAGCCGCGGATGATGGGGGTGTCGTCGCCGGGGAAGTCGTACTCGGAGAGCAGGTCGCGGGTCTCCATCTCGACGAGGTCGATGAGCTCCTCGTCGTCGACCATGTCGCACTTGTTCAGGAAGACGATGATGTAGGGAACGCCGACCTGACGGGCGAGCAGGATGTGCTCGCGGGTCTGGGCCATGGGGCCGTCGGTAGCAGCGATGACCAGGATCGCGCCGTCCATCTGGGCGGCACCGGAGATCATGTTCTTGACATAGTCTGCGTGGCCGGGGCAGTCAACGTGAGCGTAGTGGCGCTCCCAGGTCTCGTACTCCACGTGGGCGACGGAGATGGTGATGCCGCGCTGACGCTCCTCGGGGGCCTTGTCGATGTTCTCGAAGGCGGTGTAGTCGGCCTTGCAGCCCTCGGTCTCGGAGAGGACCTTAGTGATGGCGGCGGTAAGGGTGGTCTTACCGTGGTCAACGTGACCAATGGTACCGATGTTTACGTGCGGCTTGCTTCGATCGAACTTCTCCTTGGCCATTGCCGTCCTCCTTCTGAAACAACCCTCAGGCCATCCTGCTGCTACATATCTCAAACGGCGCCGAGGCGCCGTAAGATTCGTGGTACCGGTGACTGGATTCGAACCAGTGACATCGCGGGTATGAGCCGCGTGCTCTAACCAGCTGAGCTACACCGGCGGGTGCCGTTCCTGACAAGGCGAAATGGAGCCCGCGACCAGATTTGAACTGGTGACCTCTTCGTTACCAACGAAGTGCTCTACCGACTGAGCTACACGGGCGTGGTGGGGATGCTTGGACTCGAACCAAGGAACCCAGAGGGAGCGGATTTACAGTCCGCCGCAGTTGCCGCTGTGCCACATCCCCATTTCGGTTGTCAGGCTCGCTGGGACCCGTATTTCCGATGGGTTTCCCATGCGAGCGGAGAAATAGTACGACGTGGGCCAAGTCATGTCAACCGAATCCACGCATCCGGGCGTATCTATCCCATGAATACTGCACAAACCCACGTAGACGGTGGAATGCGAATGCGGGCCGACGGCGCTTGCCGCCGACCCGCAAAAATTCCTGGAGCTGGTGGCCGGGCTCGAACCGGCGACAACTAGTTTACAAGACTAGGGCTCTGCCAACTGAGCTACACCAGCGGGCCTAGGTATGATAGCAAACCCCTCCTGGGAGGCGCAATGTGCGGGCGCCCGCTAGCCCCTGCCCAGCAGCGCGTCAAGCCTGGCGCGCGTCTGCGGGTCGAGGCGGTCGGCAAGCGTGAGCCGCTGGTGGCCGCGCTCCTCGCACGCGCGTCTCATGTCGGCGTTCATCTCACCCACGTCGTGCACGAGCACGTCGCTCGAGATGCGCGTCACCGGCACGCCGCCCACGGTGGCACGAATCGTGTTGTCGCTCGTGACGACGCTCACCTCGCGCGGCTGCAGGCGCGCGCCCGTGACGAGGCGTTCGATGACGTCGTCCGCCGTCTCGCCCCGTGCCGAGAAAATGACGCCGATGCCGGCGTGGGAGAGGTTGGGACGCTCGGGCGAGACGTTGCCCGCCGCGTCAAAGACCACGACCGCGTCGTAGCGACCATGGGCATAGGCGGCCACGTCAGAGATGAGCAGCTCGCGCGCGCGCACAAAGGGGTCGTCGGCGTCCTCGTCCATGAGGCTGGCGTATCGGTCGCCCTTGAAGATGACGTTATAGCCGTCGACCACCAAAAGCTCGCGTCGTCCCTGGGCGGACGTGCGCCGTGCCTGGGCCTGGGGCGAGAGAGGTGCCGCCGGCGCGTCATGCCTGGACATCCGCGCCCCTTTCTGTTGCGGCAGCCATGGTGCGACGCAGCCACTCGTAACACAGGACGGTCGTGGCCTGGGCCACGTTGAGCGACTCGACGCGCCCGCGCTGGGGAAGGCGGCACTCAAAGTCGCAGCTCTCGCGCACCAGCCGCGAGATGCCCTCGCCCTCGCTGCCCATGACCAGGCAGAGCCTGCCCGAGAGCGGCGCCGACCACACCTCGTCTTGCGCGTGCTCCGTAGCACCGCACACCCAGAAGCCAGCATCCTTGAGCTGGTCGATGGCCGCGGCGAGATTGGAGACCTGCGCTATGGGCAGATGCATGACGGCGCCCGCCGAGGTCTTGTAGGCGCCCACGCCCACGCCGGCGGCGCGTGCCTTGGCGATGACGACGCCCGCGGCCCCGACGACCTCGGCGGAGCGGACGATGGCGCCGAAGTTGCCCTCGTCGGTCACATGGTCCAGCAGGACGACGAGCGCGTCCTTGGGTCCCGCCGCCTTGATGACGTCAGACAGGCTGGCGTAGGCAAAGGGCGCCGCCTGCGCGACGATGCCCTGATGGGCGCCATGGGAGCTCATCGCGTCAAGACGGTCCCGAGAGACGGCCTGCACGGGGACGTCGGCGGCCGCGAGGCGGCCGACGAGGCGGGCGAGCGTGGCGTCAGAGCCGTCCGCACCGCCCTGGACCAGGGCGCGCCTCAGCGGGATTCCGGCGTCGAGCGCCTCGGCGACGGCCCGACGGCCCTCGATGAGGCCTCCCGCCGGCGCGTCATGGGGCCGCCGCCCCTCCGGACGACGACCGCCCTGGCGAGGGCGACCTTTCCTGCCGTTCCCAGGCCCCTCCGGGCGTGCGCCGGCGTCGCGGGGACCTCCCGGACCGCGACCCCCTCCGAGCTTGGGGCCCGGCTTCTTGCCCAACTTGGAGGCGCCCTTCCGGACGGCCTTGGGGCGAGCCTCCCCCCGTTGCCCGGCGGGTCCGTGATGTCCGCGCGCCATGGGCGCCCTACCCCCTCTCCGCCGGACGCAGGCGGACGCCGGCGGCCGTGTCCTCGACGATCAGGCCCAGCGCCGCGATGCCGTCACGAATCGCGTCGGCGACGGGCCAGTTCTTGTCGGCGCGCGCGGCGGCACGAGCCTTGAGCAGCGCCTCCGCCGCCTCCTGGACGTCGGCGCCGCCATAGGCGGCATGCTCGCGGGCGAGCCCCACGAGCTCGGCGGGAAGCTCGTCGGCGGCCGCCGACGCCGCGAGGTCTATGCCCAGGACCTCCATCAGCTCCTGGATCGTGTCGGCGGCGCGCAGGCAGGCGGCCGTGGCGAGGTCGCCCCCCACGGAGGCAAGATACTTGTTTGCGGCGTTCACCAGGCCAAAGACGGCGGCCAGGGCGCCGGACGTGTTGAAGTCGTCATCCATCTGGCGCGTGAACTCGGCCTGTGCCTCCTTGGCGGCCGTCGAGAGCGCGCGGTCCGCCTCGTTGAAGACGCCGTCCTGGGGGGCGTTCTTTGAGGCCCAGCGCAGGTTGCGCACGCAACTCGCCAGGCGCGCGACGTTGCCCACCGACCCGTCGAGCAGGTCAAAGCGAAAGTCGAGCGACGAGCGATAGTGCGTCTGGAGCATGAGAAGGCGGACGGCGTCGGCGGGGTACCTGTCGAGGACCTCCCTGAGCGTATGGAAGTTGCCCAGGCTCTTTGACATCTTCTCGCCGTCCACGCGCAGCATGCCGGTGTGCATCCAGAGCTTGGCCAGCGGCGCGTGCCAGGCGCAGCTCGCCTGGGCCGTCTCGTTCTCGTGGTGGGGAAAGACGAGGTCCTGGCCGCCGCCGTGGATGTCGATGGGCGTGCCCAGGTAGCGGTGGATCATGGCGCAGCACTCGGTGTGCCAGCCGGGACGGCCGTCGCCCCAGGGGCTGGGCCAGCTGGGCTCGCCGGGCTTGGCCGCCTTCCAGAGGGCAAAGTCAAAGGGGTCGCGCTTCTCGTCGTTGACCTCCACGCGCTCGCCGGCGCGCAGCTGGTCGAGGTCGCGACCGCTCAGCGTGCCGTAGTCGTGGTCGGAGCGCACCGAGAAGTACACGTCGCCGTTATGGGCCACGTAGGCGTTTCCCTGATCTATGAGAGACGCGATCATCTCCTGCATGGCGTCGATCTCGCGCGTGGCGCGCGGGCGAATGTCGGGGTCGAGCACGTTGAAGCGGTGCATCTGCTCTATGAAGGCCGCGGAGTACTCGTCGGCCACCTCAAAGGCCGAGCGGCCCTCCTCGTTGGCGCGATTGATGATCTTGTCGTCCACGTCCGTGAGATTCTGCGCAAAGGTCACCTGGTAGCCCTTGTAGGACAGGTAGCGACGGATGACGTCAAACGAGACGAACGTGCGCGCGTTGCCTATGTGAATCTGGTCGTAGACCGTGGGGCCGCACACGTACATGCGGACCTTTCCCTCCTCAAGGGGAACGAACTCCTCCTTGCGGTGGGTCTGGCTATTGTAAATGAGCATGAGCTCCTCCTTCGTCCTGTTCGAGCAGCGCCACGGCCCACGCGGCGATGCCCTCCTCGCGGCCCACGAAGCCCAGGTGCTCCGTGGTGGTGGCGGCGACGCCCACGCTCTCGACGTCTATGCCCAGGGCGCCGGCGAGGGCGCGACGCATCGCAAGGCGATGCGGCGCGAGGCGGGGCGCCTGGGCGGCGATGGTGCAGTCGCAGTCCAGGACGCGATAGCCCCTGTCGCGAGCGAGGCCGGCGACCTGGCGCAGCAGCTCGCAGGAGTCGGCGCCCTCATAGGCGGGGTCCGTGTCGGGAAACAGCTGCCCTATGTCCTCGGCGCGCATGGCGCCCAGCACCGCGTCCATGAGCGCGTGGGCCACCACGTCGGCATCGGAGTGCCCAAGAAGCCCGCGCGACGCGGGGATGCGCACCCCGCCCAGGACGAGGTCCCTGCCCTCGGCAAAGGCATGCACGTCAAAGCCATGGCCGATGCGCAGCATCAGCGCCCACCCCCCTTTTCGGCGTCACGGTCGCGCGTGGCGGGGCCTTGCTCGTCGCCCCAGGCGGCCAACGTCGCCGCGTCGATGCCGCACCCCTCGCCCATGAGGCGAGCCCTCATGAGCGCCTGGGCGACAAGATAGTCCTCGGGGACCGTGACCTTGATGTTGGCGGCGCTCGTCGAAAAGCAGGCGACCCTGCCTCCCATGCGCTCCACGAGCGAGGCGTCGTCGGTGCCCAGGTAGGCATCGGCGCGCGCGGCCCGATGAGCCTCCCTGAGACGGCGAAGGCTGAACACCTGGGGCGTCTGCGCGCGTCGATAGAGGCTGCGGTCCGGCGTCGCGATGATGGAGCGCCCCTCCACCAGCTTGAGCGTGTCGGTGACCGGCGCGCAGCAGATGGCCCCGGCCAGGTCCTGGCCCTCGCGCAGGCAGGCGATGCATCCCTCTATGGCGCTCACGTCGACGAGGGGTCGGGCGGCGTCGTGCACGGCGACGTAGGGCAGGGCGTCATCGGCAGCCTGCAGGCCCGAGTAGACCGAGTCCTGGCGCGTCGATCCCGCGCGGGCCAGCGTCAGTGGCTTGGCAAGCGAGACGCTGGGAAGCACGTGGTCGCTGACCTCCTCGTCGCGCTCGTCGGACACCACCAGCACCAGCCGGCCCACCGAGGGGGCCCGGTCAAAGGCCAGAAGCGACCAGGCGACGACGGGCAGCCCGCAGAGGTCGACGTACTGCTTGCCCCGGGGGTTGCCAAAGCGGGCGCCCACGCCGCCGGCAAGGATGACGGCGGTGGTGTCGGGCGTCGCGCCGGAGGCCCTCAGGCGCTGCGGCAGCACGCGGGCGCAGCCCTGGGCGCTCATGCGCGCTTGCCCCACATCCGATAGAGGCTGTCTGCCAGGATGCTGGGATTCTTGACCCCCACGTCGTCAAGGCGCTCGGGATTGCTCTCGATGTTGTCGAGCAGCGTCTGCAGCGAGCCAAACTCGTCGACGATCTTGTCAGCCATGCCCTTGCGCACCACCGAGACGTTGGAGAGCGTGCGCAGGCCCAAGGGACGCAGGATGGCGTCCTCGGCCATCTCCTCATAGCCCAGAAGCTCCGCCACGCCCTTGGCGGAGCGCAGGTCGGCGTTGTCCGTACCGTGCAGCTCGCGACGGATGGCGGCGGCGTTTGCCTCGCTGTTGTCGCGCGCATAGTCGCGCAAGAGCAGCGTGTAGTCGTCCGAGGTGTTGCCCAGCAGCTCCTCCCGCTGCATCTCGATTGACTTGCCCTGGCTGCCCAGCTGCAGGACGAGGCTCTCGAGCTCGGCGGAGACGGTCGTGAGCATCTCGAAGAGATAGATCGTCTCGGTGATGTCCGCGAGGGTCACGTAGTTGTCAAGCTCGAGCGTCGTCAGGCGCAGCAGGGCGCGGTCGAGCCTGCCGCGGGTGCTCTCCATGGAGACGAGCAGCTGGTTGACGCTGCTCATGAGTTCGGGCACCGACTTGAGCTGATGCCCCTCGCCCCCGATGTAGACCGTGACCACCTGGCGTCGCTCGGAGACCGAGATGACCGTCGCCTTGGTGAGCAGGCTCATGCGCGCCGCCGTGCGATGGCGCATGCCCGTCTCGGTCGTGGGCAGCGAGGGGTCGGGGTTGAGGTGATAGTTGGCGCGCAGGATCTGGGTGAGGTCCTTGTCGATGACGATGGCGCCGTCCATCTTCGACAGCTCGAAGAGACGGTTTGCCGTGAACGATATGTCGAGCTTGAAGCCGTCGTCGCCCGCGTCGATGACGTTGTCGGAGTCACCGATGCAGATGAGGGCGCCCAGGTGGCCGGCGATGATCATGTCGAGAGCGTGACGCAGGGCCGTGCCGGGCGCCGTCTTCTTGATGGCGTCGCGCAGGCGCTCCTTGACGTCGCTCGTCTCCTGCGTCGGCCGGGCGTCTTCCATGTGGCTCTCCTTAAAAGAGGCCGACCCGCGTCGCGGGCCGGCCGGACTGTCACAGACAGTGTATCACCCGCGCTCATGGGTCTGCCGCATGCGACGTTGCGCCAGAGCCCTCCGTGCGCGCGGCCCCCAGCAGGCTGGGGGCCGCAGGGCCATGGGCGAGAGCGCGAGCCTACTGGGTCTGGCGGCTGGTGCCGTCGGCCGCGCCGGAGGCGGGCAGCGGGCGCGAGGTGCTCCAGTGCTCGCGAGCCTTGGGCAGATCCATGTGCAGCCGGGTGGAGGGCTCTGGTATCTCGCCCTCGACACGCTCGAAGCTCAGCTCGTCCGCCGTGCCGTCATGGTCCGCCTTGACGATGTCGCCCTCCTTCCACCTGCCCTCGAGCAGCTGCTCGGAGAGCGGGTCCTCGATGAGGGTCTGAATCGCGCGGCGCAGCGGGCGCGCACCGTAGACGGGGTCGGTGCCCACCTTGACGATGTGGTCGCGGGCGGCATCGGTGAGCTCTATGGACATGCCCTGGGCGATCATGCGGTTGCGAAGCTCGGCGACCATCAGGTCCACGATGCCACGCAGCTGGTCGGACGTGAGCGACTTGAAGACGACGACCTCGTCCACGCGGTTGAGGAACTCGGGCCTGAAGAGCTTCTTGAGCTCGCTCATGACGCGGGAGTTGATCTCCTTGTCCGACAGGCCGCCCGACCCCTGCGCGGAGAAGCCCATGGAGCTCGTCTGCGCGATGTCGCGGGCGCCCACGTTGGAGGTCATGATGATGACCGTGTTGGAGAAGTCCACGGTACGGCCCTGGCCGTCCGTGAGCCGCCCCTCGTCGAGAATCTGGAGGAGCACGTCAAAGACGTCGGGGTGGGCCTTCTCGATCTCGTCAAAGAGGATGACGGAGTAGGGCCTGCGCCGCACCGCCTTGGTGAGCTCGCCCCCCTCGTCGTAGCCCACGTATCCCGGAGGCGCGCCGATGAGCTTGGCCACCTCGTGGCGCTCCATGAACTCCGACATGTCAAAGCTGATGAGCGCGTCGTCACTGCCAAAGAGGAACTCGGCGAGCGACTTGGCGAGCTCGGTCTTGCCCACGCCCGAGGGCCCGAGGAAGATGAACGAGCCTCCGGGCCTGCGCGGGTCCTTGAGCGCGGAGCGCGAGCGGCGGATGGCCTTGGCCACCTTGGTGATTGCCTCCTCCTGCCCGATGACGCGCTGGTGCAGGGCCTCCTCGGCGCGCAGCAGCTTGCTCGCCTCCTTTTCGGTGAGGTTGGAGACGGGCACGCCCGTGATGTCCGAGACGACGTCTGCGACCTCCTTCTCGGTGATGAGCGTGACGGCGGCGTCAGTCTTCTCGTGCCAGGCCCGCTCAAGCTCGTCGCGTTTGGCTCCCAGCTCCCTCTCGCGGTCGCGCAGGCGCGCGGCCTCCTCAAACTCCTGGGCGTCGGCCGCCTTGGACTTCTCCTCCTTGATGCGCGCCAGCTCCTGGTCGACCTGCTTGAGCTCGGGCGGCAGGTCAACCTTGTGAACGCGGGTGCGGGCGCCGGCCTCGTCAATGATGTCGATGGCCTTGTCGGGCAGGAAGCGGTCCTGGACGTAGCGGTTGGAGAGGGTCACGGCCGCCGCAAGGGCCTCCTCCGTGTACTTGGCACGGTGGTGCCTCTCGTAGGCCTCGCGCAGGCCATGCAGGATCTCGAGGGTGTCCTCGGGCGTGGGCTCGCCGACGTAGATCGGCTGGAAGCGGCGCTCGAGGGCGGAGTCCTTCTCGATGTGCTTGCGAAACTCCTCGGCGGTGGTGGCGCCGATGACCTGTATCTCGCCGCGCGAGAGGGGCGGCTTGAGGATGGACGCAGCGTCGATGGAGCCCTCGGCGGCGCCGGCGCCGATGATGGTGTGAATCTCGTCGATGAAGAGGATGTCATCCTTGTTCTGGGAGACCTCGGCGATGACCTTCTTGAGGCGCTCCTCAAACTCGCCGCGATACTTGGAGCCGGCGACCAGGCTCGCCACGTCAAGGGTCCAGATCTGCTTGCCGCGCAGGATGTCGGGGACGTTTCCGACGGCCACGAGCTGCGCAAGCCCCTCGACGATGGCCGTCTTGCCCACGCCCGGGTCGCCGAGGATGAGGGGGTTGTTCTTCTGGCGGCGGGCAAGGACCTGCATGACGCGCTCCACCTCGCGGTCGCGGCCGATCACGGGGTCAAGCTCGCCGTCGGCGGCGAGGGCCGTGAGGTTGCGGCTGAACTGCTCGAGGACCGAGTCGTCGCTCTGCTGGCTCTGGCCGGGGCCCATGCCGCTAAAGAACTGCTGGCCAAAGCCAACGCCCGTCGGCTGCTGGGTGGAGGGCGCGTCCTTCTCGGCGCTCTTCTCGATGAACTCGTTGACGGCGTTGCGGACGGCGTCGCCCGCCACGCCCATGCGCGAGAGCGCGATCATGGCGCGGTCCTCGGGCTGCGAGACGATGCCCAGCAGCAGGTGCTCTGTGGAGATATATGTCTGGCCCCGCGCCATGGTCTCGCGGTAGGCGTCCTCAAGGACGCGCTTGGCGAGCGGCGTGAAGGGGATGTGACCGCCGGGGATGGTCTCGTTGTCGTCAACTGAGATCTCCTTGACGGTGGCGAGGGTCTCCGTGTAGGTGACGTCGAGCTTGGCGAGCGCCTGGGCCGCCACGCCCTCCCCCTCCTTGATGAGGGCAAGGAGCAGGTGCTCCGTGCCCACGTACATCTTGCCGAGGTTGCGAGCCTCGTCCTGCGCAAGGCTCATGACCTTGCGCGCCTTGTCCGTGAACTTTTCGAACATTGACGTCAACGCCCCCCTGGGTCGTTCGCCGGGATGCACCCGGCCTCTGTTTGCTGGTCATGCTTGTACCCCGCCCGCGCATGAACGAAACCGGTGCGCGAGGGCGGCGGGACGGGACGAGGCGCAGGGACGACATCTCAGGCCTCGAGGCACGTGTGCGTTTGGACGGGTCGAATTATCTAATCCTGGGCAGGCGCAGAAGTTGTCTTCGCAACGTGCGCTTTAGACGGGACCCCCAAGGTACCAAGCACAAAAAGCGCCGGCGTCCACACAAAAAGCCCCCGTACCTTTCGGCGCGGGGGCGAACACAACGTGTGCGCGCGGACTACTCGGCAGCCGCGTCCGTGGGCTTGGCGTTGTAGTCGCCCACGGGAGCGATGGCCTTCATGGCACCAAGCACGGCCTCCAGGAGCTCGTCGAGCTCCATGCCGTTGAGCTCGGCGCCCATGCGAATCACGTTGCGGTCGCAGCCGGCGGCGAAGCGCTTGTCCTTGAACTTCTTCTTGAGGGACTTGAGCGGCATGTCCGTGACGGAGCCGGACGGGCGCATGCGCGCCGCGGCCTGAATGAGCCCCGACAGCTCGTCCACGGCAAAGAGGACCTTCTCCATCTTGAGCTCGGGTTTGGGCAAATCAGGGTTAACGTCGGAGTTGTGCGTCTGGATCGCCTTGGCGAGCGCGGGGTCGGCGCCGGCCTCCGCCAGCAGCTCCGCGGTCTTGACGGTGTGAAGCTGGTCGTCGTCCCACTTTTCCCAGTCAAGGTCGTGCAGCAGCCCCACCTGCCCCCAGAACTCGACGTTCTCGGGGTCGTACTGCTCGGCAAAATGGCGCATGAGACCCTCCAGGGTCTTGCCATGCTGGACGTGGAACTCGTCCTCGTTGTACTTCTTCAAAAGGTCAAGAGCCTGTTCGCGAGAAAGTCCGCTTTCGAGCCGTGCCATGGTCCCCTTCCCTTCCGCCGAGCCGCTCGCCCCGGCAACCGAGTCCGCCGCGATCGTGTCAATGCGCGCCGCGTCCTGGCCCAAGGCGCCGCCAACCTGCGCCTCGATGTCCGCCCGCGAGATGGTCTCGGGCTTCATCTGGGGGAACAGGAGGACGTCCCTGATGGCGGGCTGATCGCAGAAGAGCATGATCATGCGATCGATGCCGTAGCCGATGCCGCCCGCAGGCGGCATGCCGTACTCAAGGGCACGCACGTAGTCATAATCGTAGCCCATGGCCTCGTCGTCGCCAAACCCCTTTGCGGTCACCTGCTCAGCAAAGCGCCCGGCCTGATCTATGGGGTCGTTAAGCTCCGAGAAGGCGTTGGCGTACTCATGTCCGCAGATGACGAGCTCAAAGCGGTCGGTCAGGCGCGGATCCTCGTCCTTGCGCTTGGAGAGGGGGCTGACCTCCTCGGGATAGTCGCACACGAAGGTCGGGTTGACGATGGTTCCCTCGCCCAGCTCGTCATAGAGCTCAAAGAGGAGCTTGCCGGCCCCCCAGTTGTCCTGCCACTCGATCCTGTGGTCGTCGCAGACCTGCCGCAGGCGCTCGACGGGCGTGTCCATGTCGAGCTTCTCGCCCACGACCTCCGAGGCAATCTGGGACAGCGAGCGCGACGGCCAGCTGCCGCTCATGTCCACGGCCTGGCCCTGATACGTAATGACCTCATGCCCCTCAGCGCAGCCGCACACCTCACGCGCGATGGTCTTGAAGAGGCCTTCCGTGAGGCGCTTCATGCCGTCGAGGTCAGAGTAGGCGCAGTAGGCCTCCATCGACGTGAACTCGGGGTTGTGCGTGAGGTCCATGCCCTCGTTGCGGAACTGACGACCAATCTCAAAGACGCGCTCCATGCCACCCACGATGAGGCGC
This sequence comes from Olsenella sp. HMSC062G07, assembly GCF_001811895.1. Taxonomy (NCBI): domain Bacteria; kingdom Bacillati; phylum Actinomycetota; class Coriobacteriia; order Coriobacteriales; family Atopobiaceae; genus Olsenella; species Olsenella sp. HMSC062G07. The sequence continues at coordinate 54,877 of NZ_KV806944.1, read as the reverse complement.
TTGAGGGGCAGCTCGGTAGCAATGCGCAGGTAGAAGTCGCGGTCGAGGGCGTTGAAGTGCGTGACGAACGGCCTGGCGTTGGCCCCTCCCAGGATGGCGTGCATCATGGGCGTCTCGACCTCAAGATAGCCGTCGTCCTCCATGTACCGGCGAATCAGGCTGATGATCCGCGAGCGCTTGCGGAAGGTCTCGCGCACTTCCGGGTTCATGATGAGGTCGACGTAGCGCTGGCGGTAGCGGACCTCACGGTCGGTGAGGCCGTGAAACTTCTCGGGCAGGGGACGCAGGCTCTTGGAGAGGAGCCTGACGTCCGACGGGCAGACGGACAGCTGCCCGCGTCTCGTGCGCAGCACGACGCCGGTCGCCTGGATGATGTCCCCGCGGTCAAGCTGGCCAAGGAGCCCCCAGGCGTCGCCGAGGTCGTTGACGCGGCAGAAGAGCTGAATCTGACCCGAGACGTCCTCGAGCACGATGAAGCAGACCTTGCCCTGCTTGCGCAGCGCCCTCACGCGACCGGCGACCGTGAACTCGTCCTCGGTCGCGGCGCCGTCCTCCAGGGAGGCATAGCGCCTCTCAAGCTCGGCGGCATGGGCGCTGACCTCGCTTCTGGTGGGATACGGGTTGATGCCGGCGTCAATCAGGGCCTGGCGCTTGGCGCGACGCACGGCCCTCTCGTCGTTGATGTCCACCTCTGGGACGCTTGCAAGCTCGTCTGACACTGGATTCCCCCGATGCTCCTCTTGGCGCAGCCGCGCACGCGCGAGCATGCGGGCGCATCGCCCTGGGCTACTTCGTCGCGCCTCCGTCGGCGGCGTCATCGTACTTGGGCTTGACCGCGACGATGGTGACCGTCTTGGCCTTGCCGGAGGGAAGCACGTAGGACACCTTCTCGCCGATGGTGTGGTTGAAGAGGGCACCGCCCAGCGGCGAGTTGTTGGAGATCTTGCCGCTGAGCACGTCCACCTCGGACGCGGAGACGATGGTCACCGTGCGGGTCGCCCCCGCCTCGTCGGCGATGGTGACCTCCGACTCGAGCGACGCGAACTCGGTGCTGCTCTCCACGATGACCGCGTTGGCCAACTGGGAGCGCATCTCGCTGATCTTGGCCTCAAGCTGGCCCTGCGCCTCGCGGGCGTCATCATATTCGGAGTTCTCGGAGAGGTCGCCATGGTCGCGAGCCTCCTGAATCGCGGCGATGACGCGGGGGCGCTCGACGTCCTCGAGCTGCTTGATGCTCTGCTCAAGGCGGTTGTAGGCGCCCTGGGTCATGATGTTCTTTGTCATACGGTCCTGCTTTTCCATGTCACGCTTTCTTCTCGGTGTCGCATGGGTCCCCGCCCGTCGCCTATTGGCGGGGGTGCGGGCGGGACTACGACGATGGACGTGGGGCTACTCTGCCGAACCCAGCTTGGCGCCGCACTTGCCGCAGAACTCGGCGTCGGCGGCGTTCTTGGCACCGCACTTGCTGCAGAAGACGTGGGCGGGGGCGGCATCCTCGACGACGTCCTTCTCGTCCTTGACGGAGTCGGTCACGTCGGTGGCGTCGTCGGATTCCGTCATGGCGTCGCCAACCTCGTCCATGCCCTCGCGGATGTTCTTGACGGTCTTGCCCAGGGACTTGCCCAGCTTGGGAAGGTTCTTGGGCCCAAAGATCACGAGGACCGCGACGAGGATAAGGACGAGTTCCAAAGGACCCATGCCGAGAAACATGTTGACTGCCCCCTAAAGGTCGAGAAATCATACTGCTTGATTGTGCGGTTTTCGCACATGGTAGTATAGCCGAGCATGTCCATTACTCATAATCTCTATCGCAGGCGTCCTGTGTGCGGTCATCATGCGCCTGCGCCCCGCAGCATCGGGTCACCTTACGCCTCAATGAGAATGCGCCCTGCAGCATCGCGCCAAAGGAACGCCCGTGAGCCAGCTTGCCCTTGCCATAGTCATAGCCTGCCTCCTCATCGACGCAGTGCTTCTTGCTGCCCTGTGGCTGTTGCTGCGCTGGCGCAAGGTGAGCGTCTACCTCACGCGCTTTGGGCCCGCCCTGGTGTTTGACGGCTTTGACGAGGATGGTGACGCCATCAGGCTCCTCAACGTCAACGGCACCTTCCAGAGCGTGAGCTACGTCCTGCCGTCATCGGACGGCGCGGGCGCTGAACCCGGCGCGGGAGCTACGGACGGAGAGGACGTCGCGGGAGTAGCGGGGGCCCCATCGGACGCGCGACTGTTCGACGGGGGGCCCACGGACCAGCGCTTTGAGCTCGTCTGCGCCTACCACCAGTATTTTGCCGAGGTCATCGACATGCTGGGGCCGGGCGGCACGGGAGGGTGTCGCACCTTGGACGGTGTCCTCGTCGTCGGCGGGGGCGGCTTCTCGCTTCCCAAGTGGCTGGTGGCGCACTGCCCGCGCGCACGAGTTGACGTGGCGGAGATTGACACCAAGATCATCGACATCGCCCGTCGGCACTTCTTCCTATCCGAGCTTGAGGCGCGCTTTCACGCCGAGGAGCAGGGGCGCCTCGTGGTGCGCTGCGCTGACGGTTGGGACTGGCTGGCGTCGGGCGACCGACGATGGCGCCTCATCGTCAATGACGCGTTTCGGGCCAGGCGGCCCTTGGGCGCGCTCACCGGGACGGACGGCGCGCGGACCATCCGCGCGCATCTCCTTCCCGGCGGGGCCTACCTGGCCAACCTCCTCTGCCCGCTCGAGGGGAGGTCCTCGGACGTGCTGCACCAGACCATCAAGGCGTTTGCCGCGGAGTTTGCGCACGTCTACCTGTTTCCGGAATGGCCTGACGATCCCAGGCGCGGCGGCGCGAACGCCTTCGTGGCAACCGACCTGCGGCTTCCCGTCCGTGACGTCTATGAGGTACGCGTCAGGTAGCACGACGGGAGGGGACGGGCGGCGGGGCGACGGACGGACGACAAAAGGCCCTCGGCGGAGCCGCATGCCCGCCTCAGCGTCGCACGCCCTCCCGCGTCGCGCCGCGTGGCTGCGCCGGCAGGGCCACGTTGACGACGATGATGCCTGCCGCCACAAGCGCAAGCGCGATCAAGGAGCGGGCGGGGTCGATGGACTTTGCCTCGCCCAGCAGCGCCGCCGACAGCAGAAAGCCAAACACCGGCGTCATGAAGCGAAACACCGCGATACGCGACACGGGGTTGACGGACAGCATCACGCTCGACAGCGAGTAGGCGCAGGCCGAGATGAACCCCATGTATAGGATGAGCGCCGCGCCCGAGGGGCCCGGAAGGGACAGATGCCCGCCCAGCGACAGACCCGCCCCAGCAAGCACCAGTCCGCCCAGCATGAACTGCCAGCCGCTGAGCATCACGGCGTCATGGTCCTGCGTGAACAGCCGCAGCAGGCACGTCACCACGGCGCCTGACAGGGCCGACAGGAAGATGAACCCCTCCCCGTTGAGCGCAAAGCCGCCGCCCGTGCGAAGCGACCCCAGATTGACCAGCACGACGCCGCCAAAGCCCAGGACGCAGCCAAGGATCTTGCGCGGCGTCAGACGCTCCTGCCTAAACGCGAGGGCCGCCAGCAATATCGACAGGAAGGTGGAGCTGGCGTTAATGATGGAGCTGGTCGTTCCCAACGCATGCGACAGCCCCAGGTAGAAGAAGAGATATTGCAGCACCGTCTGAAAGAGCGCGAGCAGGGCCACCACGGGCAGCTCGTCCGGGCGCGGTCGCACGACCCTGCGACGCAGCGCGCTCATGAGCACGACCACCATGAGGCCGGCCAAGAAGAAGCGCACGCCCGCAAACAGGAGCTTGGAGCCCGTGTCGTCGGCCGTGACCGAAAACAGCGCGTACCCCAGCTTGATGCAAGGAAAGGCGCTGCCCCACAAAAGGCAGCAGAGGAGGTTGAGCGCCAGGACGCCTGCGGATGAGACAAAGACGCGCGGCACGACGCGTCCCGTCGCGGCGACGGCCGACCTTCTCGCGTCCGTCATGGCCAGCCTGGACGACGGGGCGGAGCTCCTCATCACGCTACGCACCAAGGCCCGCCCCAACGGCGACGAGCGAGAAGAGGCGCCTCGCCGCCCGCACGTACAGCTCCTCGGCGTGGTCGAGAGCCTCCTCGCCGGCCTCGGACGACTCGACCGTCGGGATGACGGCGGCCAGGCTGCGCACGACCGGGGGCAGGTCGCCCCTTTTCACCTCCCCCACGATCGCCACGCAGGGCACGCCTTGCCGAGCGCAGGCCGCGGCCACGCCCGACACGACCTTGCCGACGCCCGTATGGCCGTCAAGGCGTCCCTCGCCTGTGACGCAGAGGTCGGCGGTCGCCAGGATGTCGTCAAAGCGGACGAGCTCAAGGATGCTCTCTATGCCGCCGTCCAGCCGGGCGGAGAGAAACGCCGCGCACGCGGCGCCAAGCCCGCCTGCGGCTCCCGATCCGGACTGGTCGCGGACGCTCACGCCCGACGCGCGCCCAAAGACGGCGTCCAGCACGTCGGCGTAGCGTGCCATGCCCCGCTCCAGCTCCCGGGCGACCTCGTCCGTGGCGCCCCGCGAGGCGGCATATCCCAGCGTGGCCCCCTCCTCGCCCAAAAGCAGGCTGCGCACGTCACACATGACCCTGAAGCGGGTCTCGCCCACGTAGAGCCTGAAGAGCGAGAGGTCGATGGAGCGCACCAGGGCGAGGTCGCGCCCCACGCCCGCGAGCTCCGCGCCGTTCTCGTCCAAAAAGCGCAC
>NZ_KV806944.1:0-50073 GCF_001811895.1 Olsenella sp. HMSC062G07 | reverse complement strand
CGCGCATGCAGCCCATGCCGCCGTCGTTGGCGGCGGACCCTCCCAGCGCGATCGTGACGTCATCGCAGCCCTGGGCCAGCGCGTCCGAAATCAGCTCGCCCGTGCCATAGCTGGACGTCATGAGGGGGTCGCGCTCCTCAGGCATAAGGAGCTGCTGGCCCGACGCCGCCGCCATCTCTATGACCGCGCGCCTGTCGCCCAGAAAGCCGTAGGAGGCCCTGATGGGCCGGCCGAGGGGGTCATGGACGTCCACCCCGCGCAGTTCGCCCCCGCAGGCGGCGACGAGCGCCTCCGCCGTGCCCTCGCCTCCGTCGGCCATGGGGATCCCAACGCACTGGCAGTCGGCAAACTGGTCCCGCGCGGCATTTTGGAGCAAGCTGGCCGTCTGCGAGGACGAGAGCGTGCCCTGAAAGCTGTCCGAGGCAAAGACGAACCTGTATGGTGAGGCCACGGTGGCTCCTTCCCTGCATTGCATGCTCCCATCATACGGCATGCTCCCGCCGTCGCCCGCGCGACCGCGCCCTCGCCGCTTGCGTCCGCTCAAAGATGGCGCTGGCAAAGGGGGCTTGGTCAAGGCGACTGAAGAATATAATGAAAACCTGTTGACAGCGGTGCCCCATGTGAGTACGCTACGCTTGTAATATGAATTATTGCTCATGTATTCATTAACAGAGAGGGACTGGGTGACGCACATGGGTTGCAACTGCCGCAAGAACACCGACGACATCAGCAAGGACACCGACGCCATTCGCAGGCAGCCTGACGGAGCAGCCGGCCTTGCCGACGACGACTGCGCTGGCGGACGGTGCGTCGAGCACGACGAGGACGAGGACGACGAGGAGGAGAGCCCGCGCCAGCTGGGCAGGCGGATCGGCGCCTCTACCGCACTGCTGGCGGCGGCATGGCTCGGCACGCGCCTCATGGAGCTGCCCCTCGTCCTGCAGCTTGCGCTCTTCCTTCCCTCCTACCTCGTGGCGGGCCTACCCGTCCTGCGCGAGGCCGCCCAAGACCTACGGGAGGGGGCGGCGTTTGGCGAGAGCGTCCTCATGTCCGTGGCAACGTTGGGGGCCCTGCTCATGGCCTTCGTGCCTCAGGGTGAGCCCCTCTTTGCCGAGGCCGTCTTCGTCATGCTGTTCTTCCAGGTGGGCGAGCTGGCGGAGGGGCTGGCGGAGCAGCGCAGCGAGCGGTCCGTCAAGGCGCTCATGGACATCCGTCCCGACGTGGCCGCCGTCGAGCGCCAGGGCAAGATCGTCAGGCTCTCCCCCGGCGACGTCACCGTCGGCGAGACGATCGTCGTGCGACCAGGCGAGAGGGTGCCCCTTGACGGCGTCATCGTCGAGGGGGCGACGAGCCTGGACACCTCCGCCCTCACCGGCGAGTCGGCCCCCCGCGAGGCACGATGCGACGATGCGGTGACCTCGGGCTGCGTGAACCTCACCGGGGTCATTCGCGTGCGCACGACCAGCAGCTTTGCCGATTCGACCGTCTCGAGGATCCTGGAGCTCGTGCGCGGCGCCGACGCACGTCGTTCGCGCTCGGAGGGGCTGGTCGAGCGGTTCTCCAAGGTGTACACGCCCATCGTGGTGGCCCTGGCGGTTCTGGTCGCCGTCGTTCCTCCGCTCGTGAGCGGCGACCCCCAGGCGTCGGCAGCCACCTGGCTGCTGCGCGCGCTGACCTTCCTGGTGGTGTCCTGTCCCTGCGCTCTGGTGCTGTCCGTGCCCCTGACCTTCTTCGGCGGCATCGGCGGGGCCTCCCGGGTGGGCGTCCTCATCAAGGGGTCAGACCACCTTGAGACCCTCGCTCGTGCCGACACGGTGGTGTTTGACAAGACCGGCACCCTCACCCAGGGGGCCTTCTCGGTCACGGCCGTTCACCCGCAGCTCATCGACAAGGACCAGCTGCTGCATGTGGCGGCGCACGTGGAGAGCCGCTCCCTGCACCCGATCGCCGCCGCGCTGAGGGACGCCTGCCCCATCGACGAGGACGGCTGTATCGTCACCGACATGCACGAGCTTGCCGGCAGGGGCGTCGTCGCCCTGGTCAACGGCAGGCGCGTCGCCGTGGGCAACGCCCGCCTCATGGAGGACGAGGGCGCGCACTGGCACGACTGCACCAGCGACAACGCATGCACCACGCTGCACGTTGCCCTTGACGGGACGTACGCGGGCCACGTGCTGGTGGCCGACCAGCTGCGCCCGGACAGCGCCGCGACCGTCGCGGAGCTCAGGCGAGCGGGCGTGCGACGCTGCGAGATGCTGACGGGAGACGTTGACGAGGTTGCTCGCGGCGTCGCCGCCGAGCTGGGGCTCGACGGCTACCATGCCGGGCTCCTGCCCGCCGACAAGGTGGCGCGGCTTGACGACATCATCCAAGACGCCGCCCGTGCCGGCGCCGGAGGCAACAGGGGCTCGGTCGTGTTCGTGGGAGACGGCATCAACGACGCCCCGGTCCTGGCCCGCGCCGACGTGGGCGTCGCCATGGGAGCCCTGGGGTCTGACGCCGCCATAGAGGCAGCCGACGTCGTGCTCATGGACGACAGCCCCAGCAAGGTCGTCACCGCCCTGCGCGTCGCCCGTCGGACCCTGCGCATCGTGCGCGAGAACATCGCCTTTGCCATTGGGGCGAAGGTCGTCATCCTCGTCCTCGCGACCCTCGGGCTGGCCCCGCTGTGGCTGGCGGTCTTTGGCGACGTGGGCGTGCTGGTGCTCTGCGTGCTCAACGCGTCACGCGCCCTGGCGATTCGCTAGGTCGCCCCGCACGCGGGCGGACTGCGCCTCCGGGTCGCGGGTCAGGTTGCCCGAGATGTTCGGTCGCCCCGCACGCGGGCGGGCTGCGCGGCGCCTCGGCGACGGGCGCGCCTACGGCCGTGGCACGACCAGCACGTCATAGCGCACCACCTTGCCCGCCAGCGCATAGCTGGGCTTGACGCCCCCCAGCCACGGGCCTTTGAGGGGGCGTTTGATGACCACCTTGCGCGGGCGGGCGGCGAGGGCGGCCGCAAGGAGCCCCTCCTCGTCGTGCGCGGGGTCCTCCAGCATCTGCAGCAGCTGGAGCTTCTTCTTGGTGGCCGCGTCCTTGCGCTTCTGGGGAAACATGGGGTCCAGGTAGACGACGTCAGGGACGAGGGCGTCGCCGGCGTCCCCGAGTTCTTGCAGGTACGCGGCGCCGTCGCCCGCGACCAGGCGCATGCGCGCCGTCACATCCGCCAGGCCAGCCAGCGCGGAGGCGCGCTCGAGCGCGTCGGCAAGCAGCCGCGCCACCACGGGGTTGCGCTCGCAGAGCGTCACGGCAAAGCCCGAGGCGGCCAGCAGCAGCGCGTCCTCACCCAGGCCGGCAGTGGCGTCAACGGCCGTCGGTCGGGCGTCCGCCCCCCTCACCCGTGCCGCGCGCACCAGCAGCTCACGGGACAGACGATCCTGCCTCAGCCGGGGAAGCAGACGCAAAAAATCGCCCCTGAGTCCCATGCCGCCCGCCCGCAGCGTCAGGCCCGCAGGCTCCCTCACCAGCTCCATGCCCGCGGGGAGGGACGGCTCGTTGGCGACCATGCCCCCGGTAGGGGATGGCCGGCCGGCCGCCTCCCGCCGCATCGGATTGTCATGACCTTTGTCCCCGCACATGGCGAACCCTCCCGCAGGACCGCAGGCCCCGCGCGCTACTCGCCTAACGTGGCTTTCTTGGCTGTGATGAACTGGTCAAAGGAGGAGGCGGACTCCTCGAAGCCCGAGGGCAGCACGACCGTTGACGGCCCCTTCTGCGCAAACTGGCTCATCATGTCCACCCACTGCGTGAACTCAAAGAGGCGGTCTGCCTGCTCCTCGCTGACGCCCGTCTCCTTGATGGTGTCGATGGAGTCCTTGATGCCGCGGGCGATGGCGACGCGCTGGTCGGCGATGCCCTTGCCCTCGGCCGCCATGGCCTCGGCGCGGGCCTGGGCGGCGATGACCGTCTTTGCCTTAGCGGCGTTGGCGTCGTTCTTCGCGCTCTCGAGGTTATTCTTGGAGGCGATGATGTGGTTCATCGACTCCTGGACCTCCCTGGGCAGGCTGATGGACGTGATGAGGGTCGTCACCAGCACGTATCCATACCCCAGCATCTTCTGCGCGACGATCTCGTCAATGGACTGGGCGATCTCGTCCTTCTGACCAAAGACCTGGTCAAGTGAGCGCATGGGAATCTGGGAGCGCAGCGCGTCGGCAAGGTAGTCCTGCATCTGGGCGATGGGGTCCTTGAGGGTGTAATAGCTCCTCCAGATGCCCGAGTTGGACTCATCCTGGGACGGGGTCGAGTCAACGTGATACTGCACCGAGACCTCAAGCTCAATGGTCACGTTGTCGCTCGTCTTGGCGTCAAAGGTCATGCGCTGCTCTTCGGTCATGAGGTCGACCATGTGAACCGTGTCGATGAACGGCGCCTTGATGTGAAACCCGGCGTACGCGATGTGCGAGAACTTGCCCAGACGCTCCACGATGGCCGCGTGCTGCTGGCGCACCACGAAGGCGAGGGACAGAATGATGGCGGCCGCGATGATGATGAGAGGCAATAGCGGCATGATTCCAACCAAGAGGGCAAACATGCGGTTCCTTTCGTGGCAGACAGTACACCTCCTGTGATTGTACCGTTACGCGCGGCGCCATTAAAACTCAGCCCAAGGCCTTACTCGGAGCGTACCGTACCTTCATCGTCGTGCCACATTCCCATGGCGGGCGCAACGCGGGAGCGCGCAGGGCGGCCGCAGGCGCCCCCCGTGGCAGGCGCCGGGTGCGGCGGCGAGCCGCATGGCATGCAACTGACCTGCCCCTACGTGCAGCTCATGTCAGGTCAGGGGGCAGATGTCGCAAGTCGGCGCGACAAGGCGCTGACCGCCGCGGCGTGAGACTACCCTGTACCTGTCAGTTGAGTCGTCACGACATCCCAACGAAGGGGGCGAGAGACTTGGACGTACGCGTTGTGGAGCAACAGGGACAAGGCGACATCGAGGTCACCATCCGCTGCGCACCGGGAGACGAACGCGCCGCTCGGCTCGCAGAGCGCATCCGCGCCTCGCAGGGGAGGCTCGCGGGGTACGAGGGTGGCGGTCTGACGCAAAGGCTCGTCTCCATTGACCAGGTCAGCTGCGTCGCGTTTGAGAACCAACGAGCCTGGCTCTGCCTGACTGACGGAACGCGGCTTGAAAGCCCGCTGCGCCTCTTTGAGCTTGAGGAGGCACTGGACGGCACGGAGTTCGTACGCGCCTCCCGACAGGACCTCGTCAACTTTGACCATGTGCGTGCCATCAGACCGGAGCCCGGAAGCAGGCTGATGCTCACCCTGGACGGGGGGCGCAGGGTGCTTGCCACCAGAACCTATACCCCCGGCATCAAGAAGAAGATCGGCATCAGACGATAGCGCACCGGGCGCTGCAGAAGGACATCTCGGCCTCAGGAACGAAAGGAGCGGGTTTTCATGTCAGACACCACCCTTGGAAAGACCGTCGGCCACGGCATCCTGTCAGGAAGCCTCAAGGCGGTCATCATGCTCGTCATCTATGCCATCGTCCAACAGGCGATGAGCGGACCCTCCGCCAGCGGAACCATCATCCTGAGCTGTGCGGCCGCCGGCCTTGCAGGAGGCATCCTTCAGCAGCTCTGGTTCGTGAGCCAGGGCGCGATGAGGTTCTCCTATCCCACGCGGATCTTTGGCTTTGGGAGCACCTACTTGATCGTGCTTGTGGGATGCGCCGTCTGGGGCGCATGGCTCCCCGTGCGTCTGCCGATGGCCTGGGTCGTGTTTGTGATCATATACCTGGTCATCCTTGGCGTCATGACCCTTGTGATGGGGGCGGTGTTCAAGCGGCGCGGCGCCGACTACACGGCGCGGCTTGACGAGTACCACGCCCGCCGCCGTCAGGGCTGACGCCGACGCACAGGCCAAATGAGCGCGGCATTACAAGTTGCGCGCCCTTGCCCTGGTGCCAGGCGATCGGACTACACTCATAGAGGACGTACGGGGCGGCGGGACTCAACCTGCCGTCCCACGGGCTTTCGCGAGAGGACGGTCATGAATCCCACCATCAAGCTGCGCAACGAGCGCCTCGCTCGCACGGTCATCAAGGGCCTGGCATCCCGCAACATCGAGGGGCACTATGCCGCCACCAAGGAGGAGGCCCTCCAGAAGGCGCTGTCGCTCATTGGCGAGGGCAGCTCCGTCACGATGGGCGGCTGCGCCAGCGCGCGCGAGATCGGGCTCGTTGACGCCTTGAAGCAGAGAAGGTACACCTTCATAGACCGCGACGCCTTCGAGGACGCGCGGGCCGCCATGCTCGCCGCCTACGACGCCGACGTCTACCTGTCGAGCGCAAACGCGCTGACCGAGGACGGCGTCATCGTGAACATTGACGGCAACTCCAACCGCGTGTCCGCGATAGCCCAGGGACCTCGACGCGTGCTCTTCATCATAGGCATGAACAAGGTGTGTCCCGACGTTGAGTCCGCCATAAAGCGAGCCCGCAACGTCGCCGCGCCCATCAACGCCGCGCGCTTTGGCAAGGCGACGCCCTGCGTCACGACGGGCGCCTGCGCCAACTGCAAGGCGCCCGACACCATCTGCTGCAACCTCCTCATCACCCGCTACTCCAAGCATCCAGGGCGCATGAGCGCCATCCTGGTCAACGACAGCCTGGGATTCTGAGGGTTCGCGCGACCGTTCATACGCGCACTACCATGCGCCAATAACGGGCAGGGCCACCCATTGCGGGAGGCCCTGCCTCGTCTTGGCTATCACGCGCTCACGCTACGGGTGGGCCAGGGCGCGCGTCCGCAGATACGAGACGCGCGTCTCGCGCCTATCCCTGACGGCCCGCTATCCCTGACGGCCCGTGCGGCGCAGGCGGAAGAGAAGACCCGCCGCCAACGCGAGCGCACCCGAGGCGACGAGGCCCGTCAGGCCCCGGGCGGCGTCTCCCGTCTGGGGGGTCGCCGCAGCCGACGGCTTGGCGTTGTCCTTGACGGTCAGCTCCACTACCTTGCCGTCCTCACGAATCTGGACTTCCACTGGATCGGAGTTAAGTTCATAGCCCTTCGGCGCCGCCGTTTCCACAACCTTGTAGTCGCCATAGGGAACGTCAGCAAACTCGACTTTTCCGTCTGCGTCCGTCACAGCCTCACGTACCACGGCGTCATCCTGCCTGAGCTGGAAAGCCGCACCTGGCAGCAGTTTTTTGCCATCGGCGGCGTCCACCTTGGTCACTTGGATGGTGCCATGAATGCGCGTATTAGTGATGGTCGCCACGAGGTGGCCATCTTTGGTCTCGTACGCGTACGACGCCACGTACCCCGTGGGAACCGAGCCCTCTTCCACGGTATAGCGTGCAACCTTGCTCGTCGCGGGGTTGTTCACGAGAAGATTGTCAAAGCTGCCCTTCCACGGCGTCGCTGAGTCGGGTGCAAGGCTGAGCGCTGCGATGTCCTTGCCGTCGATGTCTTTGGCGGCGCCACCGTCGGCAAGAAGCTTCACGCTGATTGCGTCGTGGCGCATATCTTGCCCGTCTGACCCGTCGGCATTTTTACCCTCGGCCCAGAGCTTGCTTACGTCTATCTTGGTGACGCGCGTGAGGCCCACGTTGAGCGCACGCGCATTGGACGAGGCCACGGTCACGCCGGCGACCGAGGCGGACGTCTGGTCGCTTGCGGCCGTCATGACCATGCTCTCGCCCACGGGCGAGAAGCGCACGAAACGGTCAGCGGCCGCTGAGCCGGGGTCGGTCGGGTTGTATGCCCTGACGGTATAGGCATCAAGTGCACCGACGGCGCTTGCCGCCCAGTCCTTGAGTCCCTTGAACTCATAATGACCCTGGTCGTCTGTGATTGCCGTGTCGACGACCTTGCCTCGCGCGTCAAGAAGCTCCATGCGCACGCCGGCAATCACGTTGGATGCCTCCGTGGCATCCATCTTGCCGTCGTAGTCGGCATCCACCCAGGCGGTGCCTGCCAGCAAGCCTGGAAGCGGCGTCATGGCAACGGGCTGACCATAGCGATATCCCTTGCCCGAACCCAAATCGCGCAGGTAGATGGGTATATAGACATCGAGGAGGCCCTTCTCGAAGTCCTCCTTGGGAACGTCGCGCAAGGTGAGGTTGAACTTGAACTGCTCGCGCTGCTTGGCCGCAAAGACACTGTCTGCCGGAGACTCGATGCGCACAAAGTTTACGGCGTCCCAGTCCTTCTGCGTCCAGGAGGCGGTATCGGCCTCCTCGGTCCAGGCAAAGCCGTCCCAGTCAAGCGCCTGGCTCGTGGGCGTGGCGTTCTTGGCATAAAAGACCTTGTAGCCCGCTGGCAGCTCGCTCTTGATGCCGCCATTCAAAAAGAGGTCAAACTGGAATGCTCCCTTGGGCTGGATGGCCTTACCCCAGTCCTGCCCCTTCTTGGGCACGGGCCAGTACACCTTGAAGCCGTTGGCATCGTTGTTGGTGGGGTTGTTCGCAATCAGACGATAGTCCACCGTGCTGTTGGCGCCAATGCCCGTCTTGGCAACGCCGTCGTAGGTGATGTATTGCGAGTCGGGCTGGGTGGCCATCTTGGCGGCCGACGTCACCACCAGATCCGTGGGCGCTTTAATTATCCACTCGCCCATGGGAGCACCCAGAAGGTCATCCGTACTGCCGTTGCCGTTGAGGTCCCACTTGTCCTTGGCAAACCCGCCCTTGCTATACACCAGGTCTTCGGTGGTGTCTGTGTCGTACTCATACCACATGAGCTGGGAATATTTGCCCGACACATCCTTCTCGGGGTCGGACGCAAAGCTCACTCGCACCAAGGAGGGAGCAGAATACGCCCAATATGACTGGATGATGGCGTAGGGTGTCAGATCGGCCTCCTCGCGCCATGCCACGAGGGGGCCCGTCGCACGCGTGTCGTGGATGTCCTGGTCGGACGTGAAGGCAGAGAAGTCAAGCTTGTACACCTTGGCATTGGGATAGGTGGCCTTGGGGGCGTCCGAGGCGGGTACCTCATACACGTTCGGCTGCTTGGAACTGATGTGCTCGCCTGCAGCGCCGTCCTTGTTCCAGGAGTCCTTCGAGCCATAGACTGAGCGATACGTCATCTGAAAGCTCAGGTCGTCGCCAAGGGGGCTCACGTAGTAGATGGCCTTGTAGGTCTGTTGGCCTTGGGCGCGGCCGTCCCACACAGGATCAAAATAGGAGAACCTCGAATCGTTGATAGTGTCACCAACGGTGAAGACCATGGGGTTGCCATCATGATAGGAAAACACCGGACCATGGCCCTGGATGAAGCTCTTGCCCGTAAAGGCCGTGAAGGTGTCGCCAATGGTCACGTGGTCATAGGAGCGGCCGGGGTACTTCAGGAGCACCTCGCCCTTGCCATCGTTGAAGTCCCACTTTTCCTGGTTGCGATAGTTCCAGTTTGGCTCCTCCTCGCCCGTGTTCTCAATGCGGATGCGCGTCTTGAAGAGCGTGGGGTCATCGCCCCACTTGCCCTTCTCGCGCACCTCGTTGGTGAGCACGCGGCCATGGAAGGGGAAGCTGGCACTTTCGCTCGTCCCCTCGTATCCCCAATCATTATTCACGTAGCTGGTGAACTTGGTCTTGGCAGGTATGGTGTTGATCTTGTACTCGATGCGCTTGATGTAGACATCCTCGGTATGTTTGCCGAGCACGTCGTCCACGATAAAGCGCTGCTTGGGGCTATCCACCGTGCGCGTGAAGGTCTCGCCCGTCTTACTGTTCCAGAACGTCACCGTAAAGTCGCTCACCTGGGTGGGCTGGGTGCCGTCCGGCTTTTCCTTTGAGATGAAGGGCAGAGCCTGAGCCGTAATGCCCGCAATCTTGGTGTCGTTGACGTCGTAGTCGATGATGATGGTCTTGGGCTTGCTGTCGCCGGTGCCGCGATTGCCCAGGGTAAAGTAGCCAAGCGTGCGATTCTGCGTGTGCTCGTAGCCGGGGGCGCCCAGATAGACCTCGTTGTCGGCTATGTAGCCCTCCCACAGAGGCCAGTCCTTGTCATTGGCGTTCTGCTTGTACATGGTGGTGTTGACGTACACGTCCTCTTTGGGCTCAGCAATCTCATAGCGCATGGTCTTGAGCTTGGAGGCGTCATAGGGCAGGTAGGAACTCGTGCCTGAGGGGCTATAGAACTTGGCACCCACATCAATCTGGCTAATCTCGGCCACGCTTCCCACCGGAAAGTCAGCCACAGGAAAGCGCCACATGGGGTTGAAGACCGTCTCATGGCCGGTGATGGGAACGGTAGCTGCGTTCGTGCGCCGCCACACGTAGAGCTTCTTGCCGGCCGGCACGGTATAGATAGTGCCCGTGCTGAGCGTGAACTGCTCCCCGGGGCCATACACCTTGAGATCCTTCTCCTTTACGCCGTTGTTGCCATCAGGAGAGTAGCGACCCAGGTACTCGGCCTTCTCGGGCGCGAGCATGGCCAGGTAGTAGTCCTCGAGCATCTGCGCCTCGTAGGGGGCGGTGTACTGCGGGCCAAGGCCTGCAATCCAGGCGATGTCATGGCCTGTTCCCTGGGGATCGTCAGCTCCTATCTCCACATTGCCGTTGGCGTTAAGGAGATTGCTGTAATTCTTAGCAAAGCGAATATCTCCCAGCCCAGGCAGATGCGTCACGGACAGGTCTGCGCCCACCTTCTGCGTGGTGGGAGCTTCGCCCGCTGTGGTGTAGGCCTGCGTGAGCGTGATGGCATCCGTAATATTTGCCAGGCCCGGATTGAAGCCAAAGGCAAGGCCCATAGGAAGGTTAAAGGTGACCTCCTGTGTGGTGTCCTGAAAACGCAGGGTGAGCGTGCCACCAGAGCTCCTGCCATACACAACGGACGGCTTCTTGGCGGCATCGGTCTGCTGCTGCGGCATGACGACACCGTTTGCCTGAAGCTCGCCCACCCAGCCGAGCGTTTTGTCAAAGGCAAAGTTGGTGTCCCACTGCATGCCGTAGGGCAGGGCGATCTCGATGGACTTGTCGCCTGCCGAGGGGAAGACGGCATGAACGCGCAGGTTGAATCTCCTGCCTTTGGGAAGGCTCAGGCTAGCCTTGGGGTCGGACAGCAATCCGTAGGTAGTCTTGCCATCCTTTGAGACGAGCGTGCCTTCGATAACAGGCTGGGTCGCAGGGGCGCGAAGCGGCGCGCCTTTGGGTGCAGACGTCGTCGCTGGCGAGTCGGCAGCGGACGCAGCTGCGTTGGCCGCATCGTCCTCGGACGCTGCGTCAGAGCGCCCCGCAGAAGTGTCCTGCGTGGCCTTGCTCGCATCAGCGGACGTGCCGGCGTCGCCACTCTTGCCAACATCGCCGCCCTCCTGAGGGGAGGCCTGCCCCTCGACAGGAGATGACGGTACAGGCTGCTCGCGCGCCCAGGAAGAGCCGACGAAGAGGGTGAGCTGCGCGACAAGCAGAATCGCAAGGAGCGCGGTCAGAAGCCGTCTGGTGGCGGTCGTCATCGTCTATCTCTCATCCTGTGCCGTGTGCGAACCCTTATGATGCGGGCGGCGACTCCGCATGCGCATGCCAAAACCTACGACGGCGGCACCAAGGGCCGCGACGCCCAGGACAACGGCCACAGGAAGCGTCGTGTCATTGGTCCGTGGCAGCGTCCTGGCATCCTTGCCACCGGTGGTGCCACCGGCGGTATGATCGTCGCTGGGACCTTCTGCCTGGGTGACCCGCATGGTCAGCTGAATCGTCTCGTCATCGCTCGCCACAGCATCCTTGCCGTCAGGCCACTGGACGGCCTCCCAGGCAAACGAGAACACCCTGCGCGTGCCCGACGCGGAGGTGGCCGCAGCGCCAAAGGAGCCCTTGACCGTGCCTACCATGGTGAGGTTCTCCCCCGCCGGGGCATCACCGTCAATCTTGACGCCGGGCACCGTGAGTCGCATCCACCCGTCGTTCGCGCCGGCGGCGTCCACGACCCTCTCGAGGTCCGTATAGGTCTTGATGGAGGAGGGGTCGCTCAGGCCAAAGGAAACCGTCACGGTCCTGCCGCTCACGCGCACGTCACTCACCTTAAAGCCGTCGCCAAAGTCGGCGGCGATGACCTTGCTCGCGTCAAGGTCGGACGGCAGCGTCATGCCGTCAGGAACCGTAAACGTGGCCTCGAACGAGAACCTCATGGCATCCAGCATGATGGCGTCGTGACTGACATTGGGATATGCCGCCTCGATGTTGTTCATCTGCTCTTGGATGGACGCCGCCAAAAGGGCGCCCGTCAGGTCAAACGTGGAGCCCTGGGCGGCCTGAATGGGCGCGTCGTGCTCGGTGTTGGCGCCCACCAGCATGTCGCCGGGAAGCGTGGAGGCCATGGGCGTGACAACCTGGACCGTAAACCGAATGCCGTCGTCGACCGACGTGGCCGTCGCATCCATGCCCTCGGGCGTCTGCACGCCCTCCCACGTGAAGGAGAATACCTTCGTGGTGCCCGTCGCGACCTTCGTCGCATGGGCCTTGAAGCTGCCGCTCACGGTGCCCACGACGGTTGCGGTCGTTCCTCCCGGGACGTCGTCGTCGATCTTGACGCCGGGGAGGGTGATCTTCATGGTGTCGCCGAGGTTGGTGACGACGGCCTCCTGAAGGTCCTTGTAGGTCTTGATGCCGTCCTTGAGCGTCATGGTCACGGTGACGGTCTTGCCGCTGACAAAGACGTCGGACACCGAGAAGGTGTCGGCAAAGCCGTCGGTCCTGATGGCGTCCTTGGTCAGGTTCCCGGGCAGGGTCATGCCCTCAGGAATGGTGAAGGTGGCCGTGAAGGAGGAGGACATGTCCGAAAGCTTGATGCCGGCATAGTCGGTCGTGTTGGGGAACAGGGCCTCTATGCCTCTCATCTGGGCCTTCACCACGGACGCCTCGATGGTGCCCGTAAAATCGACGGTCTGGCCGGCAAGGACGGGATACACGCTCTCGTGCTCGGTGTCCCCTCCGACCAGGATGTCGGCGGGAAGCGTCTGTTGAGCGGGCTTCACCACCAGGATCGTCTGCCGAATGCCCGCGCCCCGGGGATCCTTGCCCCCCTGGACCTGCTCGCCGTTCCATGCATAGTCGAACTTCTTGACCTTGCCCGAGACGGTGTTCTCCGCATACGAGGAAAACGTGCCGCTCACGACGCCCGTGGCGGCAAGCTCCTGGCCGTTGGTCACGTTGTCGGCGTCAAGCGTGAGGCCCGCGACGGTGACGGTGATCGGCTTGGCGATCACCGCGCTCGGCGCATCATCCTTGCCGGTGGACTCCACGGCGTCCTTGAGCTGCCGGTAGTTGGCATAGCTGCCCTTCAGGCCAAAGGTCACGGTAACGTCCTGGCCGTTGACGGACGTGCCGGTGACCTCAAAGCAGTCCCCGAGGCCCGTCGTCGTGACCGTGGGATTGGGCGGCACGACGACCCCGTCGGGCAGCGTGATGGTTGCCGTAAAGGTGGACGAGGTGTCAGAGAGAGCGATCTTGGTGAGGTCGTCCAGGCCGCCCGCGATGGAAGTCTCAAGCGCGTTCATCTGGCTCACGATGCCCGCGGCATCGACGGCGCCGGTCATGCTGAAGGTCTCGCCCGTGACGGCTTCCTTGACGGACGTGGTCTTGTCCTGGGAGCCGCTCCACATGTCACTCGGAATCGTGGTCGTGCCCTCGACATGCTCAATCGCGGGGTCGACGTTCCACTTGAGGTAGTAGGTCACATCCTGCGTCAGCTCGGCGGCCCCGTCAATCTTGGCCTTGGACGAGCCGGCGGCGTCCGTGAACCAGTAGTAGTACTCATGCCCGTAGACGACCCCAAAGAAGATGAGCTCGACGTCCTCGTTGCCCAGCACGTGTCGCGCGCGGCTCGCGATGCCCGTGTAGGCGGCGTCGGTGTTGGTGCCGGTGGGGCTGGCGATGCCCTTGGTCTTCGCCGAGACGGAGCCGTCGCCCAGGGATGCGAGCAGCACGTCGAGGGTCGTCTTGTCGGTGGCCTTGGGGCGTCTCTTGACGACGGCGACCTCGCCGCCGTTCTCGTCGGTCGTGACGTCAAACACGGCAGGGTTCCTCTTGAACACGCTGTCGGCGGAGAAGACGCCGCCGTTTGCGGAGAACTTGACGCTGACCAGCCGGTCCTCCCACGTGGCATATAGGTCGATGACGCTGGTGCCGGCGGGGACGGCAAGCGTGCTGCCCGCGGCGACGGCGTCGCCCGCGCCGTCAGGCTGGGTGGTCCACCCCTTGAAGACCTTGCCCGCGACGGCAAAGGAGGGGGATGCCTTCATGACGTCATCCCCGGAGAGCACCTTGATGGTGCGGGCGGGGTCGCTCGACGTGGAAAGATACGTCGCGTCGGTGGCGGCGCCGTTGTGATACCTGACGGCGTAGGACGAGTCGTCGCTCTCCCATGTCGCATAGACCGTCATGTCGGCGGAGACTGTGGTGCTCGCAGAGAACGGCCGCTCGGCGCCGGTCGCGTCCTTGTAGAACCAGCCACGGAACTTGTAGCCCGCCGCCACGGGCGCCTCCGGAGCCTTGGTGGAGCCTCTCGCGACGGACGCGGCCGTCTCAAGCGCATAGCCGCGCATCGCGAGCGCGGTCACGTCGGCTGCGGACCCATCGGGATAGGCCGCCGCGACCTGCTGCGCCGCGCCGGCCGCATTGAGCTTGAAGGTCACGGTGGCAGCGGGGACCCAGACGTGCTTCTCGCCGTCGCTCGACGCCTTGGCGACGGCGTAGTCGTAGGGCTGGCCGCTCTTGTTCAGGGGCTTGAGCGCGGCCGTGGACGGGTCCGCGAGGGTGAACAGCGAGAGCCTCTCGTCGCCGTTGGCGGCACCGTTGGCGGGAATGGTGCTGCCCATGCCGCTGTTGTAGCCCGGCGCGTACTTGACGCGATACGAGCCTCCCGTCACGACGAAGTTCTTCGTCGTCTGGCCGGCGCCGTTATCGGCGTCGCGCGCCGCCGGGGTCTCGACGAGGCAGTCTTCCTTGAACTCGATCGAGCCCTTGGCCTGCGCCCCAAAGAGGGCGCCGCTGTTGCGCCCGTCTCCCTTGATGGTCGAGTTGGTGAGGACGACCGTGCCGGTGTTCACGTTGAGGCCGCCCACGCCGCCGTTGGTGAACTCGAGCGTGGAGTTCGTGACGTTGACGGCGCCGTTATTGACGCCGACCGAGATGCCCGCGGTAGAGCCCGCGTTTGCCGTGATGCGCGAGTTGACGATGTTGGAGGCTCCCTGAATGGTCATGCCCGTCCTACCGTAGAATGACGGGTTGATCGTGAGGTCGGAGTCCTCCATGTTCAGCTTGCCCACATAGAAGGTCTGGCCAAAGCCCTTGACCGTGAGCGACGCATTCCTGAGGTTGAGGTCATACGCGTCAAACCAGGTGCGCGCCTGGGAGTTCACGTTGATCGTGCAGTTCTCGAACGTGATGCCAGGCGCGTAGAAGTTGGTGTTGCTCTTGTCGTCCGCCGTGATGGTGAGCTTGTCCTTGCCTGCGGAACCCTTGACGGTGCCGGCAAGGAACAGGCCGTGCGTGCCGCTGCCGGCTGCGTTGTCCTTGAGGACGTAGGTGCCGTCCGTGATGGTCGAGCCCCTCTCGGCGGTGAGCGCGGTCTTGAAGCCGGTCATCGTGAGCGTGCCCGCGCCCGTGAGGGTGGCACCGCTCTTGAGGACGATGCCGTCAACGCTGTTGCCGCTACCGGTGACCTGCGCGCCGTCGGCCGCAACGGAGAGCGTCACGCCCGAGGGTATGCTGGCCGTGGCGGGCAGCGCGATGTTGCCCTTGACGCACAGCGTGGTGATGGTTGGGTTGGCAGCCTGCATCTGGAGCGCCTTCGCGAGCGTCTTGACCGCCCTGCCGTCAAACGACGACCCGTCGTTGGCGTCGTTGCCGTTTGTCCCGTCAACAAAGACGGTGCTCATCGCACCCGGAGCGCGATGAGCACGCGCCTGTGAGGTCACGTTGGTCAGGACCGTCGCAAGGGCGGTCGTCCCGCCAGCATCGGGGCCTGCGTCGGGCGACTCGCTGGCAGGGGCGGCCTTGTCGCTCCCCTTTGGACGGGGTCGAACACCCGTCGTCGCCCCTGTGCGAGGCGTCCGGGACGCCCGGCGCGAGCACATCCTCCCTGGCGGAATCACTGCCCGCCCCACCGTCGTCCTGCTGGACGGCGACGCCCTCCAGGCTCGCCGCCTGCTCGCCGTAGACGAGCGCCGGCACGAGGAGGCTGGACAGGGACAGCACGAGCACGGCAGCTAGCAGGCCCTTGACCACGTTTCCGATTGGTCCGGCCCCAAACCGCCGCACGCCATTGCTCGTTTTCATATGTCTCCCACCGATATACAGTCTGATATCTGACAGTATGGTACCTACAAATACATTGAAGTATGACCCCCCTCTACCTGAAAATCAAGGTAAACCGCTAGGAAATGCCTTGTCGTGGCGCACGATTCGGCCAGCGCCCAAGGGAAGGCGCCCCAAACGGCAAGGTCGTCCCAGCGACCGGCAGGGTCAAAAAACCATCCGGGCGGCACGGGTCGTGCGCCGCTTGGGGGCACGGGCCATGCACCGCTTGGAGGCAGGGGTCATGGCCGCTTGGGTGGAGAGGCCCGTCCTGACATGGCAACATCGTCGCTTGCGGGTATACGGACGATATGCAAGCCCGACGACGATGCGCCATGCCGTGTCATCAAGCTCATGAAAGCAGTTCGACTGTCAGGGCCGCACGCTTGCGCGAGCCCGCGACGCGCGGCACGGCGGAAAGCGAGGATGCCCGAATGTCCAAGTCAGATATCATCTGTCCCTGCCGGCACGTCTCAAGGCAGGACGTCATCGACGCCGTGGCGGACGGCGCGCAGAACATGCACGACATCAAGAAGATGACCAAGGCATCCACCAAATGCGGCAAGTGCGCCAAGAAGGTGGAAACGTATCTGGAACAGGCCTTGTCCAAGGGCGGGGGCAGCGCGGGCGGCAAGAAGGGCAAAAAGGACAAGGGCAAATCCAGCAAGAAGGGCAAGGCGCATACGTCCGGTAAGAAGGGCAAAAAGGACTAGGGACGCCATAGAGTCGTCGGGGGGCGGCCTGAAGGCCGTCTCCCTTTCATGATATGCATATTAAAGGCATAGATATTCATCCCTTATCTGGGTATGTCGGATATAGTCGGCATTACTCGGCCTTTTTTGGCTCATTCGCCCAAAAAAGGCCGAGTAATGCTGACGTATGCGTCGCCCGACGCGTATCGAGTGAATGCCGCCGCCTCACTCATCCATAACGCCACGCTCTTGGCCGGCTGGCGCGCGTTTGGCGTTCAACATTGACTGTCAGCCGCCCCGGCGGCCCGCTGCGTCATAATGGGACAGGCCAAAAAAGGAGGTCCCCATGAGCACGGCGCTTCTCATAGCAAATCCCAGCTCGGGCAAGGCTGATGCCAAGGAAGAGGTCTCGGCCGTCAGCAAGCTCCTCAGCGAGCACTTCGACGAGGTGACGGCTCAGCTAAGCACCAGTGCCGAGCACGCCATGGAGCTGGCGCGCGAAGCTCGGACCAGCGGCGTTGACGCCGTCTTCTCCCTTGGGGGCGACGGCACCGTGAGCCTGGTGGTCCGCGGCTTGCTTGACGGCGCCGCAGACGCTGACGAGCTTCCCGTCCTCGGCATCCTTCCCGGCGGCACGGGCAATGGGTTTGCCCGCACCCTGGGCATTCCCTCCGACGTGACGTCCGCCATCGAGGCCATGGACTTCACGTCCACGCGCCCCATCGACATCGGCACCGTCAACGGAACGCCCTTTACCTACACGGTGACGGGAGGGTCGCTGCCCGAGGGCATCCGCGACGTTTCCTCCGAGGACAAGAGCCGCTTTGGATTTTTAGCCTATGTGACGAGCGAGCTTCAGCGCATTGGCGGCGACGAGAGCCACCGCCTGCGCATCACCGTCGACGGGGAGCGCTCGGTGGAGGACGTCAATTCCTTTGTCGCCTTCTCGGTCAATACCATGGTCAACATGATCACCACGGAAGAAAGCTCCGGGGAGAGCGACGGCCTCGTTCATCTTGCCGTGCTCAAGGAGGCGACGCTCCCCTCGCTCATGTCTCTCCTTCCGAGCATCTTGACGAGAACTGCCGAGGAGAGCGACCAGGTGCTCCTGCTGAGCGGAAAGAACATCCGCGTCGAGTGCCTTGACGGCAGTCTGCGGTGCGGACGCGACGGCGACGACGGACCAGAGCTGCCTATTGACCTGGGAGTCCTGCCGCAGCGCGTCAGAATCTTTGCCATGAGGGGATGACGCGGGGGCGTCCAGGCGCTCGCGCGCCGCGCTCGCGGGCGGCATAACCTCCCGGCGCTACAACGTGACCTCCATCAGCACGTCGCCCGCCGTCACTTGCGCGGGCGCCACCTCCCGCACCGCACGACCCGACGAGATCAGCTCGTCCGTGTTTGAGACGGCCAGGATGACCACGTCGGGATAGCCGGCCTGGGCCACCTTGCCCCTGTCAACCCGCACGAGGGTCTGTCCGGCGAGCACACGGCGCCCCTTGGCGACCCTCACGTCGAAGCCCTCGCCTCGCATCTCGACCGTGTCAACCCCCACATGCACGATGACCTCGACCCCGCCCGAGGTCGAGATGCCGTAGGCATGCGGCATCGCCACCGTGACGGTGCCGTCCACGGGACAGCGCACCTCGTCGTCATCCGGCCAGACGCCCACCGAGACGCCCATCATTCCCTCCGAGAACACCGGGTTGGGTATATCCGCCATGCGTACGACCCTCCCGGTGGCGGGAGACAGGATCTGCAGGGGGTCGGGCTCCTCGGCGCGTTGCGCGCCCGTGAACACATCGCATAGTCCCATGAAGCCGCTTCCTTCCGCTTGGGTGATCCGTCCTTGGGTGCACCCGTCCCCTTGCCCTCGGTTCATTATCGCAACGCCGACGCCCACCGCCGACGCCCGACGTCACCAGGATCGCGATGTCGCCGAGACCGTTGAAGCCGTTGGCGTCGGCGGGGCCGTTGCGTCCAGTCTGACAGAACCATTACATCAGGAAGACGTTGCCCTGGTGAAGGAATGCTATGCTGAGGTATCAACTTCGCGCCCCTGCCCGCCTCGACATGCCCCCGCCTGCCTTGCCGAGAGACGCGCGGACGGAGCCGGCGCCAAACGTCTTGGAGGGTCCTTGGACGTCATCGTGCATGACCTCGGCAAGCATTACAGCACCATGCTCGCGAACCACTGCGACCACGTCATTGAGGCGGACGGCCGGTATGCCGGCTGCCAGGGCTGCTTTGGCTGCTGGACCAAGCACCCTGCCGCGTGCTTCATCAAGGACAAGCTCCGCACGGTCTGCCGCGTCATCGGCCAGGCGGACAAGATTACCATCATCACGGAGAACCTCTACGGCAGCTACAGCCCGCAGGTCAAGGCGGTGCTCGACCGAAGCATCGGCAGCTCCACGCCCCTGAGCTGCTATCGCGGGGGCCAGATGCACCACTGCCTGCGCTACGGACCCCACGACCTGTGGAGGGTCGTCGTCTATGGGGACGTCACCGCGCAGGAGCGCGAGACCTTCCGCCTGCTTGCCCGGCGCAACGCCATCAACGAAGGCTTTGAGCGGTTCGAGGTCGCCTTCCTTGAGGACCTCTCGAAACTGCGAGGCGCGCTATGAGGACCCTCATCGTCAGCTGCAGCCCCAAAAGGCGGCTGAGCGCCTCCGGGCTGCTGGCGTGCGTCCAACGCCTGAGCGTGCGCGGCACGGTGCGCCGCCTCGCGCTCAGGAGGCGCGGGGACTTGCCGGCCGTCCTTGAGCACCTCTGCCAGGCAGACGCCGTCATCCTCAGCATGCCGCTCTACGTGGACGGCGTGCCCTCTCACGTTCTCGAGTTTCTCAGGGAGGCAGAGACGTTCTGCAAGGAAAACGACCTCCATCCCCGGCTCTACTGCATCGCGAACAACGGCTTCATCGAGGGCAGGCAGAGCGAGCCCCTCATGCGGACGCTCGAGAACTTCTGCGCGCGATCCGGTCTTGACTGGTGCGGGGGCGTTGGCGTCGGCGGCGGCGTCATGCTCAACGTGAACGCCGTGCTCATGTGTCTCAAGCTTGCCCTGCTTCCCGTGAGCCTGCTGCTGAACCGGCTGCTGCCAGACGGGTCCACGCCGCTTGACGTCCTGGCGGACACGGCGATAAATCTGCTGGTCCTTCTCGCCCTGTGCTCGACCATCCTGTTCTTTTTGGTGCGTCAGGGGCGCGCCGTCAGCGCGGGCGCAGATGCCGGGACCCACTACACCCGTGTCCTCATCCCGTCATTCATTTTCATCCCCATGGCAAACGTGTTCTTTGTCATCGTGTCCCTGTTTCAGGGAGGCCTCTTTAGGGGCTGGCTGGCGCCAAAGGAGATCGGCCAGCCCAACCCCGAGGCCTGAGTTCCCGGGCGCGAGACAGGCGTCCGAACGCATGTCTCGTCGAAGGGGTCGAACGCCCCTCGCGCATACTCTGGGCACCCCGCAAACGTATACTCAAGACACCATTTGGAACGAGCGAAGGGGCGTCGCACGATGATGATCGACTTTTCGAGCGTCGAGGCAGTCAGCCACACCAACTTCAAGGGCGGCACCGGCAGCGTCACCATGCAGGCGGTTGACGACGGGTCGGTCCGCGTGATGCGCGCGACCCTGCACCCCCACTCGTCGCTGGGTTTGCATCGTCATATGGGAGATGCCGAGGTGGCCTACGTGCTCTCCGGCACGGGGCGCATCATTGACGACGGGATCGAGCGCCCTCTGACGCCCGGCGCGCTCACCTACTGCCCCAACGGCAAGGAGCATCAGATCGTCAACGACGGGGACGAGGACCTCGTGGTCTTGGCGGTGATTCCTCGGCTGTCAGATGAGCATCCTGCTGAGTAACGAAAAGCCCAAAGGGTGACAGCAGCAACTCCCCTCGCCCTGCCCGCGCCTTCGTTGACGGTCTGACGGAGGACGCGGAGCCCCATGAGCCAAACCGGCTCCTCCTCATGCTCGTCGCGATCACGGCGACCGTCGCTGCACTGGTGGCGACGGGGGCCTACCTCGTCTCCGGAGCATGAGGCATGAGAAACGCCGCCAGGGAGCTCCGGAAGAAGGACGGCCTTCGCCAGGCTGACCTCGCAGCAATGCTGGGGGTCAGCCGCCAGACGGTCATAGCCATAGAGAACGACAGGTATGACCCTTCCCTCGCCCTCGCAATCAAGATCGCGGGGCTGTTTAGGATGCCAGTGGAGGAGATCTTCTTCCCCGATAACTGACCCTGGGCGCTCGCGCCGATCGGCCCGGCTCCTGGGAGCCGGGCCGACTCGCTTGAGGGCGGCCGCGCGCTGGCGTGCCGCGCAGCCGCGGACGGTAGCCTCATTGCGACGCGTCGTCGTGGAACCCTACTTCGCGCTGTTCGCGATCGCCTGATCAATCAGCCTGTCCAGCGCCTCCCTCTGCGCGGCAGACGTGATCGCGCCCACGATCGGATCTCCCACAACGTTGCCGTTGCTGTCGATGACGTAGGTGGTCGGGAAGGAAAACAGCCCCGAAACGAGCTTGCCGGCGTCGCCATCCGTATTGAACCAGACGTTTTTGTACGTAACGCCCTTCTTCGACAGGACGTCCTTGGCATCCGATATCTCGCCCTGGTTGCCGTCGAGCGTAAAGGAGTTAACTCCCACGACCTGTCCACCCTTTTCGGCAAGCTTCTTGTTAAGCGCCTCCAGCTCCCCGAGCTCCTCCACGCACGGCTTGCAGCTCGTGAACCAGAAGTTCATCACGGTCACCTTGCTCTTTGAGAAAAGCTCGTCGCTGCTCACGTCGTTGCCATCAAGATCCTTGCCCTTGAAGCTGGGAAACTTGGTGGACTTGCCTGCGTCGCCCGTCATGCCCGCGCTCGCGGCGTCAACGCTCTCGCCCGCGCCGGGCGTGCTTGCGCAGTCGGGAAACTCCTTCTTGAGCGCCGCGAGCTTGTCCTCGATCTTCTTGATCTTCTCGGCCCCCGTCTTGAGCACGTTGAACTCGTCAGCCGAGAACGTGTCCTTGGCGCCCTCCACGGTGGCAAGCAGGAAGTCGCCGTAGTTTGAGCCGTCCCCTATCATCGAAGAATCCTTGTTTGCCCCAGCAAACACCTTTTCCCATAGGCTCTTGTCGCTTGAAAGAATGTCGTTCTCCTTCTGCATGAGCCTGTTGTACAGGTCGGTCGCCTCCTCGGCGTTCTTGGGCTGCTCCGCAATCAAGGCCTCGATGCCCGCATCGTCTGGCGCCGGCTTTTCCTTGTCGCCCCCGGGCGTCGAACAGGCCGCGAGGCAGAGCACCAGCGCGGACATCATCAGTGCGGCCGCAATCTTCGCAATCTTCGGTAGCTTCGTAACGCTCATACCATTCCTCCGTTTTCCTGAATCCTAAATCCTTGCTCTTACGTACTACTTGTCCTCACACGGCTGAGAAGGCTGCTTGTCCGGCAAGCTAAAGCCGTAGCGAAACCTGACGGCGTCAACGGGACAGACGCTTATGCACTTGCCGCAGCGAATGCACTCGGCATGGTCGGGCGAGCGCGTGACGTCGACGTCCATCTCGCACGCCCTCGCGCACCTACCGCACGAGACGCACCTGTGCCGGTCAACCTGCATTCCCAGCAGAGACACCTTGTTCATGAGCGCATACCATGCGCCAAGCGGGCAGATCCATTTGCAGAAGGGGCGATAGAAGAGCACGCTCAGCACGACCACCGTCACCAAGATGATGAGCTTCCAGGTAAACAGCCGGCCGAGGGCGGAGCGTATGCCGGTGTTGACGACGGCCAGCGGAATCGCGCCCTCGAGCACCCCCTGCGGGCAAACGTACTTGCAAAAGAAGGGGTCGCCCATTCCCGTGTCGCTTACGACCAGCGCGGGAAGCAATACGACGGCAAGCAGCAGCACGACATACTTCACATACCTGAGCGGCTTGAGCTGTTTCGTCGACAGCTTCTTGCTGGGAATCTTGTGCAGCAGCTCCTGCAGCCAGCCAAACGGGCATAAAAACCCGCACACGAAGCGCCCCAGCAGCACGCCGATCAGGATCAGCGTTCCGGTCACGTAATAGGAAAAATTGAACTTTGAGGAACCCACGACCGCCTGGAACGAGCCTATGGGGCACGCGCCCGAGGCCGCCGGACACGAATAGCAGTTGAGGCCAGGCACGCAGACCGTCTTTCCCGCACCTTGATAGATGCCGCCTTTGACGAAGTTGGGAAGGTGGACATTGGTGAGCAGCGTCGCCGCCGCCTGCACCCAACCGCGAAGGCGGCTCAAACGATGTGAGGCAGAGTTTCTTCTCTTATCCAATTCCGATACACTCCAAGCAAAGTCTGATCGCCTTGGCCAGCACGGCGTCTGCCTCGCCGCGCAGGGCGCCAAAGCACACCATGGTTATCCCGACGACCAGCAGGGCAGACTGGGCTATGGGTTTTATCGCTTTGATCAATGTGCTCGCTCCTTTCATCTCGCGTCCCATTGGACCACACCGGCCATAAAATCCGTGTTAAGCGTGAGAGGGTCCGCACGAGGAGGGTGCCATGCGTATTTTGGTCGTCGAAGACGAGCGGGCGCTGTGCGATGCGATCGCGCGCAGCCTGCGAAAGCTTGCCTATAGCGTTGACTGCAGCCACGATGGGCGCCAGGCCCTGGACATGCTCGCCGTCGATAGCTTTGACCTCGTCGTGCTCGACCTCAACCTTCCCCATGCCGACGGCATGACGGTGCTCAAGGCCCTCAGGAAGGACGACCGCGAAACCAAGGTGCTCATCTTGTCGGCCCGCTGCGAGGTTGCCGACAAGGTGGCGGGCCTGGACGCGGGGGCAAACGACTACCTGACCAAGCCATTTCATCTGGACGAGCTCGCGGCGCGGGTCCGCAGTCTGACGCTCAGGCGCTTTACGCAAGACGATATCGTGCTGACCTGCGGAAGTCTTAGTTTCAACACCAAGTTGCGCACGGCGGCCGTCGGCGATGAGGTCCTGTCTCTGACCCGCAAGGAAACGGGGATCCTGGAGTACCTCATGCTCAACCAAGGGCGCCCGATAAGTCAGGAGGAGCTCATTGAGCATGTGTGGGACAGCAGCGTGAACAGCTTCAGCAATTCGGCGAGGGTGCACATCTCGTCGCTCAGGAAGAAGCTGCGCGGCGCCTTGGGGCACGACCCCATCCGCAACCGCATCGGAGAGGGCTATGTAATGGAGGAGGCCTAAGTGAGGCGACTCTCGCTGCAATGGCGCATCACGCTTATGACGGCGCTGCTTCTGTGCCTGACCTGCGTGCTCATGAACTGCCTGATCGGCTACTTGGGCATGCGCTCCATGGAGTCGATCGGCACCGGCCTGGCGGCCCACGGCGACGTCAACGGGGGCGACCCCACGTCGTTTGACCCGGCGAGCGAGGAGATAGACCACGAGCTCACAATCGTCGTGAGCGATGCGCAGGAGTCCTTTGGCACGGCCAGCTGGTGCATAACGGCAGCGATGACGCTGCTCGGGGGCATCCTGGCGTATTTCGTGAGCGGGTGTGCGCTCAGGCCGCTGAGGTCCTTTGCGGCCCAGGTCGAAAACGTGCGGCCCGACAACCTGGCTGACATGAAGATCACCGAGGACGTGCCGTTGGAGCTTGCGCGTTGCAGCGCATCGTTCAACGACATGATCGACCGCCTTGACGAGGGCTTTGTCGCGCAGCGGCAGTTCACGGGCAACGCCGCGCACGAGCTGCGGACGCCGCTGGCGCTGATGCAGGCACAGATGGAACTGTTTTGCTCCGAGCATCCCGACGCGCAGCCCGACACGGCCGGCCTGCTTGGCCTGCTGCAGGAGCAGACCGAGCGAATGTCTCAGATGACACGGACGCTGCTCGAGATGAGCGAGCTTCGCAGCGTCCCCTGCAACGACCTCATTGAGCTTGCGCCCATGGTCGAGGAGGTTCTCGCCGACCTCGCGCCCCTTGCCGAGCAGAGGGGCATCGCCCTCGCGTGCGACGGAGATGCCCAGGTACTTGGCAGCGACACCCTGCTGTATCGCATGCTGTTCAACCTGACCGAAAACGCCATACGATACAGCCGCGCCGACACCGCCGTCAGCGTCTCCGTCCGCACAGATGGCGATTGCGCGCGCGTGCGGGTGAAAGACAGCGGGCATGGGATACCCAGCCAGTACCAGAAGAGCGTCTTTCAGCCCTTCTTTCGTATCGACACGTCGCGCAGCAGGGCATATGGCGGCGTCGGCCTTGGCCTTTCGCTGGTCTGGGAGATCGTCTCCCTTCACGGCGGCACGATAGAGGTTGAAAGGAGCTCCGAGGACGGGACCACCATGCTTGTGACGCTCCCGCGCGGGTAAGGGCCGTTACGTGGGGCCATTACGTGGGGCCGTTGCGTGGCAACCACGCCCGCGACCTTGCCCCGGGCATTCGACACCGATGACCGCGACGTCGGGGGAAGGCCGTGTCGGCGCGTGCCGCGCGGGCGGTCCCATGGGCTCGGACGCCGCGACGTATCACGCCTATAGGTTTGAGAGCTACGGCATACTGCACGTATAAGTTTGAGAGCCGCATCACCATTCACCTATAGGTTTGAGAGGCCGAAGGACACAGACTGATAGGTTTGAGGGGGCCGGTGGCGCGTACCAATAGGTTTGAGAGTCCAAAAAGAACAAACTAATAAGTTTGCGAAATTGCTGCGGCGTTTGCCCAGGTAGAAATTCCCCCTTTTTCTCAAACTTATAGCTCTGCTCTGGAGAGGCCCTCAAACCCATAGGAATCCGTGTGCGTCGCCACCGATGCGCGAGACCTTCCACAGACACTATCGACAGCCCGCATCCTTGCTTGCGGTGGGCTCAGCCCGCGCCCCCTACCGACGCCGGGTCAGCCGTCGTGCGCCGACGGCTGCCTGCCCCGAGACGGCCTGGCAGCTAGCATCCTCCTGATGGGTGACCCCGGCGACGCCGGCACCTGACCCCATGCGAGACGAGCTCGCGTTCATGCTCAAGAGCCGCAGGCGAAAAACCTGCCAACCTACGGGGTGACAGTCCCGGCGCCATTTCGAGGCTCTGCATAGGTGGGCGGGTCTACGTCATGTCCTGAGTCTGCGCCCCGTCGAGCCGCTCTTCGACCGTCTCCCTCCCCATCGATCTCACCATCCATTGGACCGCCTTTCGTCCACGCGGGGCGGCGCAAAAACACCTGTCTCGATTTGCCATACGCAAAATCTATGCTTGCGTCACAAGCACCATTTCCGATGGGCTGCCCTATGAGAAGCGGACAGACGGCAAGGGCGAGGCGAAGTGCATCGAAGAGGAAGTTCCATTCGACCTACCCGAAGGATGGAGCTGGGCAAGGGTTGCAAGCATTTCCGATGAGCCATCATATGGCACATCTAAAAAATCAGATAGAGAAGGAGCAATGCCTGTTCTGCGAATGGGCAACATAACGCGTGTTGGCACAATTGATTATTCGGACCTTGTCTATACATCAGATGCAGACGACATCGCAAAATATGCCTTACATCCAGGAGATTTGATTTTCAACCGCACAAACAGTCGAGAATGGGTTGGCAAAGTTGCCTATTACGATGGCTCAATTCCCGCAATCTATGCAGGCTATCTCGTTCGCTTCAGGGCAATTCTCATCAATCCAAAGTACATCAATTACGCTATGTGCACGCAATACGAGCGCAACTGGTGTGCGAGCGTAAAGACCGATGGGGTCACCAATCGAATATAAACGCTAGAAAACTGAAGTCCTTCCTAATCCCCGTCCCGCCCCTGCCTGAGCAGCGCCGCATCGTCGACGCACTCGACAAATACCTGGCCCTGGTCGATGGGATCGAGCGGGACTGGGCGGAACTCGACAGCCTGTTCGCAAGGCTCAAGTCCAAGGTGCTCGACCTCGCCGTCCGCGGCGAGCTCGCCGAGCATGACCCGGGAGACGAGCCCGCATGCGAGCTGCTCGCCCGCATCCGCGAGGAGAAGCTCGCCATGGTGGGGCGCGGCGAGCTCAAGCCGAAGGACGTAAAGGGCGACACCGTGGTCTTCACCGCTTCCGATGGCCTGCGCTATGAGAAGCGCGCCGACGGCAAGGGCGAGTCGAGGTGCATCGAGGGCGAGATCCCGTTCGAGATCCCCGAGGGGTGGAGCTGGTGTCGTTTGCTTACGCCTGTCGCGCTTGATCCAAAGAACGATGTCGATGACGAAACACCCGCCAGCTTTCTGCCGATGGCGGCAATTGAAGATGATTTTCGCAATAAATATCATTCCGAGGTTCGACGCTGGAAAGAGATCAAGAATGGCTTTACCCAGTTCGCCGACGGCTTTCGTGTTTTCTCTACCTAGCTTCCTTCTTGCCAAATCGGAATACCGCCAGGGAGAGGAAGACCACAAGAAGCAGCGCTGCGCACAGGACAAAGGGGAAGGGTTGAAATGAGGTCGATGTCGCCCCGGCGGTGAAGTCGTGAAGCGAGCAGGAGACGAGGTAGCCGCTATAGCAGTATGGATAGGCTATCCATGCCGGGGTGTTCGCGACGAGGACGCCTGGGATGACGAGCAGAAGATTGAGCCCGATGGCAGAGAGGGGCTTCTCGAACGTCACCGTTATCGCCCACATGGCGGCGACGGAGGGGAGCATCGTGAGGAAAAGCCCGGCGCATGACTTTAACAGGTACGCAAAGGGCAGCGTTTCGCGGACCCCCGTCGCCTGAGTGACGGCAAGGCCGGCAAGCACGAAGACGGCAAAGAAGACGGCGACTTCCATCAGCAGGAAGAAGACGACCACCAGGAACTTCGCCAAGGAGAGCTTGTGGCGACTGACGGGGAGCGCGAGCATTTTCAATATGCCGTTGTGCGACGTTTCGCAGCCCGCAATCATCACGCACACGACGATCATGCTGAGTGGGAGCAGATAGTATGCATACACGAGCGCGCTTTGGACGAACATGGCAGACCACGCGTTCGTGTACTCGGGCGTGAGATAGCGGCCCAGGCTCGCCACGCCCGAGATGATCACGAGGATTGGCGCAATGAAGATGAGGGGCACTATCTTTGATCTCCGCACTTTAGCGAGCTCGATTCCGATAAGGCCCAAAGGCTCATGACCGCCTCCTACTCATAGTGACCACGCCCAGAGAGCCAGACGCCAGCCGCGAGAAAAACGGCCGTATGAACCGCCGATGCCGCAAGGACCGCGATGTCCGGCTGAGCGCTCATGGCGATTGCCGGCTTCAACATCACGACGAAGGGGTGCACCAGCGTCAGCGGAAGATCGACGCCGGCGAGCGCCACGGCGCTCAGAAAGCCCGCCACGCCCAGTCCGAGGGGAACCCACATGTTCTCAAACCGTGACGACACGAGCAGCATGAGCGTGAGCACGGGCATGGAGGTGGCGAGGGAGTATCCGGCGAACACAAGCACCTGGCCCATATCGCAAGAGGAAGGGGGCAGGCTGCTCGAGCCGATCAGGGCGAGCGCCCCGTTCTGCATCGCGACGGCGAGAAGAAGGCCTACCGCGAGGACGAGGAGCTTGCTCGCATATACCTTGGCCATGCTCAGGGGCATCACGAGCATTTTTTTGATGGCCCCACCTCTGAACTCCAGGCCATAGACCGTGCACGTTGCGACGATGGCGCCAAACATGTTGAGAACGACTATCATTCCATAGAGCTGCGTAAGCAAGATATCCATGGGGTCAAGTGGCAGGCTGAGCAGCGTCTCCCCGCGCACGAGAAAATTGGCGAATGCGTACAGGCTCCCCATGAGGCCGACGGCCGGCAGCACGACGGCGGCCCCTGTCCTGCGCTCCTTGCGCAGCTCGATCGATATCGCGCTCATAGGAGGGCCTTCTGCTTCCGCGCGAGGTTATCCTGCTCGATTATCGCGAGAAAGAGCTCCTCCAGATTGTCGGCCGCGTAACCCGAGGAGAGCGCTTGGGACCTCAGATTGTCAAGACTTCCCTCGTAGAGCATCTTTCCGTGGTTGAGGATGCCGATGTCGTCAGCCATGAGCTCTATCTCGGACAGCATGTGGGACGAGACAAGAATCGTGCAGTCGTACGTCGTCGGAAGGGACTTTATGAGGTTTCGTATCTCGTGGATGCCAACCGGGTCCAGCCCGTTCGTCGGCTCGTCGAGGATGAGGATTGGTGGCCTTCCGAGAAGCGCGCCGGCAAGCCCCAGCCGCTGCTTCATTCCAAGAGAGTACTTTTTTGCAAGACGGCCTCCAAACTCTGCCAACCCGACAAGTTCCAAGGCCTCGTCAATCGAGCTTTGGGGTAGGCCCAATATCCTTCGAATGACGTCGAGATTCTCCCTGCCCGTCAGGTTCGCGTAGAAGGAAGGCGACTCGATGAAGGAGCCTGTCTCCTTGAGGATTGCCGTCTTGTCGCCTGGAAAGCGCATGCCGTCAATTTTGAACTCTCCCGCCGTAGGAGCGGTGAGCCCAAGGAGCATCTTCATGGTTGTTGACTTTCCCGCTCCGTTGGGTCCGAGAAACCCGTAGACGCTTCCCTTCCTCACATGCATGGAGACGCCGTCTACGGCGACGAAATCCTTATAGCGCTTCGTCAGATCGCGCGTCTCGATGATGAGGGGAGGATGATGTGCCTGCTTGAAATGCGCGCGCTTCATCGCGGCTCCTTTCGTCATAAAAACAAGGTATCCGCCCCATCTGACATTCTGCGGTCGGACGCGTGACTTTTTCCTTACTTTTGCCGACGGCCCTAACGAGGGCCTGTATCCTGTTCGAAGGGAGGCTTTGCATGGACAACTCTCCTTGGCATGGAAAAAGGCTGCTGCTCGTCGACGACGAGCCAGAGCTGCTGGCATTTGTTTCTGACATACTGACCGACGCCGGGTTCACGCACGTGTTTGTCGCCTCCAATGTGGCAGATGCGCTCGACCGCTTTGGTGAAGTACGGCCGGACCTGCTGGTTCTGGATGTGATGCTCCCCGACGGCGACGGCTTTTCGCTCATGCGGAAGGTGCGCAAGACGTCGGATGTTCCGGTGATATTTCTCACGGCAAAGGACGAGCCCATCGACAGGGTCTCAGGGCTTGGGCTGGGAGCCGACGACTATATCCCCAAGCCCTTTCTTCCCCAAGAGCTTTTGCTGCGCGTCTATGCGGTGCTCAGAAGGACGTATCCTGCAGGCGCCGCCCGGGTCCGGCTGGACTTCTGTGTGATCGACTTCGATAAGGCCGAGGTTGTCAGGGATGACGGGCCGGTTGCGCTTACGGCAAAGGAGTACGCCCTGCTGGAAGTCCTTGCTCGAAACCAGGGCAACGTGGTTACGACTGACGTGATTTGCGAGGCGTTATGGGGAGGGAACGCCTTCGGATACGAGAACCCCCTCAACGCTCACGTTCGGCGCGTGCGCGAGAAGATCGAGCGCGACCCCTCGCATCCGGTATCGCTCGTTACCTTCAAGGGCCTCGGATACAAGCTGAATACGTGCGGGTGACGCCATGAAGACCCTCCATTCGTATATCGCGAGAAACCTCGCCTCGTTCGCCGCCCTCATAGTCGGCCTGATCGTGATGAACGCCTTGGTTTTTGGGCTCTTCTTCTTTGATGCGATCGGAGGCAAGACGAGAGAGGCATCGCCGACATCCCTGCTCGATTTCGTCGAGGGCGCCTCCGATGCTTCGGGGGTATCCGCAGAGGCCGAGAGGGAGCTGCGGAGCCGGAGGATATGGGCGATGTTCATTGAGGCGGGTGGGGACTGCGCGTGGTCGGTGGACTTGCCCGAAGAGGTCCCCCGCCATTACGGCCTGCAAGACGTGGCGCGCTTCTCCAAGGGGTATATCGCCGATTACCCTGTCTTTGTGCGCACTACCAGCGATGGTCTGTTGGTCGTGGGCTATCCCCAAGACAGCTTTATGAAGATCATTAGTAACTACATCCCCATCTGGGCCGTAAGGGCGCTTCCTGCCTTTGCGACAACGATGGTCGTCCTCGATGTGACCTGCCTCTTCCTTGTCTTTTGGTTCTCTAAGAGGCGCATCTTGTCCGGCCTGGAGCCCATCGCGGATGCGGTCGAGGCGTTAGGGACGGGCAAGGCGGCGGGCCCCCTGCCGAAAGGGGTGCTTACCAGCCTGTCTGAAAGCGTCGCTCGCGCATCCGAGCTCGTCGTCAAACAGAACGAGGCGCGAGTCGACTGGATAGCCGGAATATCCCATGACATTCGGACGCCGCTCACCCTCATCATGGGGAATGCGCAGCTCATCGCCCAGGACGGCTCCATCGCCTCTGAGACAGCCGATCGCGCCTCCGTCATCAGCGCTCAGAGCGCGAAGATTGACGGCCTCGTCAACGACCTCAACTTGGCCTCACGGCTGGAATATGACGCGCAGCCTTTCCACATGGCGCAATCGAGACTGGCGGAGGTCATCCGAAAGACGGCCGCCGACGCAATCAACGCATCCAAGGGAAAAGATTTCTCGATAGAGATAGAGGCAGACGGAGCGGCCGAGGGAGCGATCGTCGAGTGCGATGAACGCCTGATCAGACGGGCGATGGGCAATGTCATCCAAAACAGCATCGTGCACAACCCGCAGGGTTGCCGGGTACGCATCAATCTGAGCACGACCGATACAGATGCTCGTATCATCATCGAGGACGACGGGGTCGGGATGGCGGCACGCGAGCTGCAGACCCTTTCTGAAAGGCAGAAGCGCTCAAGCAGAGTTGACGAGAGCCTCGACCGTAGACACGGGCTGGGCTTGCAGATTGCCTCACGGGTGGTGAGGGCCCATGGCGGAAGGATATCCTTTTCCTCTGCCGCTGGCGGTGGTTTCAAGACGACGATGACGCTTCCCCTCCGTTGAGGAGGCGTACGAGCGTGGGGCCTGGTACGGTCGTCGCTACGTAACGGGCCGTGGGCAAAAGCTGGGGCAGGACCGCTTTCGCAGCCCCGCCCCGCAAAATCCTGAGGTTTTATAGCTGGATACATCATGGACCGCCTAGATCCATCTGCCACACGCCTTTAGTAAAATTTGGGAATAACATTCCCATTTTTCACCGCTCTAACTCAAATCGATTTCTGAGGACCGCTGGTTTGGCCAGAAAAAGTGCCATTCTTGGGGAAACTCAAAAGGGGCGTTTCAGCTGTTCACGGCGCCTCTCTCATTACTTCTGTGCAAACTCGCAATGCTTTTGGGATGGTTCGATTTGTGGGCGCTCCAGACGGCAACACCGCCACTGCGTGGGGGAGCAGCCGAACATTCGACGAAATGCCTCGTCGAACGCCGAGGTGCGCGCGTATCCCACCGCGCGCGCTACGCGCGCCACGTCCGTCTCCCCGGAGCCGAGCAGGCTGCAGGCGGCGCTCATGCGCTCCGTCCGAAGGCGCTCTGCCACGCCCGCCCCGCGTACACTCCTGAAAGCATCGTAGAGGC
Source organism: Olsenella sp. HMSC062G07 (assembly GCF_001811895.1). Lineage (NCBI taxonomy): Bacteria > Bacillati > Actinomycetota > Coriobacteriia > Coriobacteriales > Atopobiaceae > Olsenella > Olsenella sp. HMSC062G07. The sequence continues at coordinate 17,726 of NZ_KV806944.1, read as the reverse complement.
GCGAGCGGCTCACGAAAAGCTCATCTGCAATCGCCTTTGCGGTAAGCCCCTCGGAAAACCGCGCCGAGATGATCTCCTCCGCCCGCTCCACGATCGCGCGATTCGTCCGTCCCGCTTCGTCTTCGAATCCAGTGTGGGAACAGGCCGAGAGGGCGGTTGCCGCCTCGAGCGCTTTTGCGTGAAAATACGGCGCCGCTCCTGGCAACGAGGCCCGTTTAGGGTTGAATGACCTAAGAATGGCGCGAACCTCGGCGGAAGGGCTTGCGGATCCGAACGCGCGCATTGTCGCCTCCGCGTCCCCAAAATCGTCGGGGAACCTCTTCCTCAGACCTTCAAAGTAGCCGGGTGTGTAGGTGATGCTCGTCGACTTGTAAAGGTCTCCCGCCTGCATCAGGCAGCGCGTGGTCCCGCCCGCTTGGGAGAACGAAAGGACGTTCTCGCGTTCCGCAGTCACTTCGGTGCGCGCGTTCGGCAGCAACCGAAGCGTCGCCGACGACCCCGAGAAGACGCAGAAGAAATCCGTCGGGCGCTCCTCGAGGATGAGCGGCTTCTTCAGGCGAATCGAGTGCATGTTGACGAGGCAGTCCTCTCCGAGCGCCGCCGTCCAGAGAAACCCTTCCCCGAGCGATTCCGGAAGCGTCGCGTACAAGCCGCTGCGAACGGATTCCATCCTGAGGGACAGTTGCTCTATCTGCGGTTCCACGAACGTTCGTAAATGCTGTGGGATGGCTGCTCGTAGTGCGCTCATGCTCGATCTCCTGCGGTTTCGCGATTGTCTTGATTCGTTTCGCGAACGTCCCCGTTTCCAGGCCGTGGAAATGGCGAACCCAGGCATGATGGTATGTTAACTGCAACTAACTATCAAGTGCATCGAAGACGCTGCTTTCATCGGAGCGTCGCACGAGATCAAGATCGGAGGTTTCGTATGGACAAAAAGGAGGGGCCATCCCGCAGACGCAGCGCCGTGTCGCGGCTGCTCGATTTCGCCGGGCCGCGCAAAGCACTCACCTACCTGGGCTGCACGCTCTCCGCGATCTCCATGGTCGTGGGGTTTGGGCCCTACGTATGCATCTGGCTGGTGGCGCGCGACCTCATTGCCGTGGCTCCCTACTGGAGCGCGGCCACGGGTATCGCAGTGTACGGCTGGTGGGCCTTTGGGCTTTCCATCGCGTCTATCCTGCTGTACTTCGTAGGACTCATGTGCACGCATCTGGCGGCGTTCCGTTGCGCGGCGAACATGCGCAAGAGGGCGACTGAGCATCTGATGCACGCGAGCCTAGGGTATTTCGACACGCATGCGAGCGGTGCGCTGCGACGCGTGGTGGACGGCTGCGCAGCAGAGACGGAGGGGATGCTTGCCCACAAGCTGCCCGATACCGCTGGTTCGGTGGCGATGATCGTGGGCATGCTGGTGCTGTTTTTCGTGTTCGACTGGCGGCTGGGTCTTGCATGTCTGGTGCCGGTGATTCTCTCGCTCGTCTGCATCTTCTACATGATGGGCGGACGCGGCATGGGATTCATGACGAGGTACATGGAATCGCTCGTCAAGATGAACAAGACGGGCACCGAATACGTGCGCGGCATCCCTGTGGTGAAGGTGTTCCAGCAGACGGTGCATTCGTTCAAGGCGTTCCATGACGCCATCGAGGAGTTCACCCGTCTTGCGCAGGACTACGCGGTGAAATGGTGTCGCACGCCGCAGTCGTTGTCGCTGACCATCATCAACGGCGTGGCGCTGCTCTTGGTGCCGGTGGCTATCCTTCTGGCGCCGGGCGAGGGCGATTTCGGCACGTTCCTGGCTAACTTCGCGTTCTACGCCATCTTTTCGGCGGTCATCCCCACTGCCATGACGCGCGTGATGTTCATGTCGGATGCGCTGCAGTCGGCCACCGATGCGGTGAGGCGCGTGGAAGAGGTGCTGGCGGCTCCGATGATAAAGACACCCACCGCGCCGAAGGAGCCGGCCGACACCTCCATCGTGTTCGACGACGTTAGCTTCACGTACGAGGGAGCCGACGAGCCCGCGCTGTCCCATGTGAGCTTCAGCGTGCCGGCGGGGTCAACCGTGGCGCTGGTGGGACCGTCCGGCGGAGGCAAGACCACGGCGGCCAGCCTGGTGCCTCGTTTTTGGGACGTATGCGCGGGGCGCGTGCTGGTGGGTGGTGTGGATGTGCAGGGCATGGACCCGCACAGGCTGATGGAGCACGTGGCGTTCGTGTTTCAGGCAAACCGCCTGTTCAAGCAGAGCGTGCTTGAGAATGTGCGCGCGGTGCGGCCCGATGCCACACGCGAAGAGGTCGCCCGTGCGCTTTCCGCCGCCCAATGCGACGACATTATAGAGAAGCTGCCTAACGGCGTAGACACCGTATACGGTGCGGCGGGCGCTCATTTCTCCGGCGGCGAGGTGCAGCGGCTCATGCTGGCGCGCGCCATCATGAAAGATGCGCCCATTGTGGTGCTGGACGAGGCAACGGCCTTCGCCGATCCGGAAAACGAGGCCAAGATACAAAGGGCATTCTCCGAGCTGGCGAGTGAGCGCGGTGGCAAGAAGCGCACCGTGTTGATGGTGGCGCATCGACTTTCCACCGTACGCAAGGCCGACAAGATCGTGGTGCTGGACGCCGGACGCGTGGCGGAACAGGGGACCCACGACGAGCTGCTGGCGGCGGGTGGCCTGTACGCACGTATGTGGGCGGACTACGAGCGCGCCGTCAGCTGGAAAATCACGTCCGAGGAGGTGGCGTAGATGTCTATCAAAGAGAAATACGGCCTCACCGACGAGGGCGTGCGCAATGTCAAGCTGGGTGCCACGTGGACGGCGGTATCGAACATTGCGGTGTTTGCGGGCGTGGATATCCTATTCCTCGCGATGGGGGCATTTGTCGACCATGCGATAAGTGGCGCACCGCTGCCCGATCTTCTGCCGTATCTGACGGGGCTTGTCGTGTTCATAGTGGTGTTGTTCGTCACCGAGTACTTCGCCTACTACTACCAGTACGGCGTCATATACAACGAGAGCGGCCGACAGCGCATCGGGCTGGCAGAACGTCTGCGGAAACTCCCACTGTCATTTTTCGGGCGGCGTGATTTGGCCGACCTCACCGAGACCATCATGGGCGACGTGAAGACCATCGAGCATGCCTACAGCCATGTACTGCCCGAGCTGTACGGCGCCTACATCATGCTGGGCGTGGCGGCGGCGGGGTTGCTGGTGTTCGACTGGCGACTGACCATCGCGGCGCTGTGGAGCGCGCCGGTGGCGCTGGGGCTGCTGTTCGGCGCACGGGGCATCCTGGCGCCGCTCATGCGCGAGACGCGTATGAAGAACATTGCCGTGTCCGACGACATCCAGGAAGCGCTTGAATGCGTGCGCGAAGTGCGCGCCACCAACCAGGAGGAACGCTACCTTGAACATATCCGCGCCGACGTGGACGCCGCCGAAAAGCAGACCATCAAGGGCGAGCTGATGATGGGCATCTTCGTGAACGGCGCGCAGATCATGCTGCGCCTGGGGCTTGCTACCACAATCTTGGCGGGTGCAGCGTTCGTGCTTGACGGCACGTGCGGCTTCATGACGCTGTTCTGCTTCTTGCTGGTGGTGTCGCGCATCTATGCACCGTTCGACCAGTGTCTCATGCTCATCGCCGAGCTGTTCGCGGCCAAAACGGCGAGCCTTCGTATGAAGAGCTTCTTCGAGGAGCCTCTGGCGCAAGGAGGCAATGACTACGCGCCGCAGGGCCATGACGTCGTATTCGACGACGTGTCGTTTTCCTATGAGGGCGGCGAGCAGGTTCTCGCGCACGTGGGATTCACGGCGCGCGAGGGCGAGGTTACCGCTCTCGTAGGACCCAGCGGAAGCGGCAAGTCGACGTGCGCGAAGCTCGCGTGCCGCTTCTGGGACGCAACGTCCGGTCGCGTGACCGTGGGCGGCGTCGACGTGGCTACGGTCAACCCCGAGGTGCTGCTGGGGGACTTTTCTATGGTGTTCCAGGACGTCGTGCTGTTCGACGACACCGTGATGGGCAACATCCGCCTGGGCAGACGCGGCGCATCCGACGAGGAGGTGCTCGCCGCAGCGCGGGCTGCCAACTGCGACGGGTTCGTCTCCCGCATGCCGCAGGGCTACGCCACGATGATCGGCGAGAACGGCGTGCGCCTTTCCGGCGGAGAGCGCCAGCGGATTTCAATTGCGCGAGCGCTGCTCAAGGGTGCGCCTATCGTCTTGCTCGACGAGGCGACCGCGTCGCTTGACGTGGAGAACGAGACGGAGATACAACAGGCGCTCTCGAGGCTGCTCGCTGGCAAGACCGTCATCGTAATAGCCCATCGCATGCGCACGGTGGCGAATGCTGACAAGGTGGTGGTGCTCGACTCCAGACGCGTTGCCGAGCAGGGCGCCCCGGCCGGGCTTATGGAGCGGGACGGCCTGTTTGCCCGCATGGTCCGCCTGCAGCGGGAAAGCGCCCAATGGACGCTGTAGGAAATCGTCGGGGCGCTAACGAGGGTTGCCCGTCCCCGCGTCCGAGAGTCATACGAAGACTAGCTTGAGGCCATCCTCGTCGTCCGCGCCGAGCGGGGATGGTGCCGAAACGTCGACATCGCCGAGCGCCCAGGCATCACGAAACCGAGCGTCACCAAGGTGCCGAGGAGCTCGCAAGCCTTCCGTCATCATCGTCTTTCGTTGGCTTGCGAGTTCTTCGGTTCGCGCCGGTTCCGTTCGCGACGTTTCAGGCTCGTTGGCGACCATGCCCGTTTGCCATAAAATGCCGACGGCATGGCACGAATCGGCAACAACGATTGCGGGGGAGGCTGCATATGGACAGGGAGGAACTGGACGAGCTGATGGCGATTGCCCCTAAGATTCGCTGGATGCCGAGAAGATTCTCTTCGCGCTTGAGCAGGTACCCGAGGGCTTCAACACCACCACCTGCCGCCAGGCACATGCTGTGCTCGGCTATGGAAGCGAGATGGATACCGCCTACCTGTTCGACCTGCACGCCGCCATCATGCTGCTCTTTGAGACCCATGGCCTCAGGCTCGACATGAGCCGCCACGACAACAAGGTCGAGGGGCTGCCATTCAACCTCGATTACGACGTCTGGCACCGCAAGGACGCCGCCTCCAACGGGATGTTCGACCAGCGCCTTGTTGACTTCCTCACCATGTGCGCCCATGACTACGACAAGTGGGTTGCGCGCGGACTCGGCTCTTCCGTAAACGAGACGAACGCATCGGGCAGGAAGTTCGGCGACGTCGAGTACCTGAGCCTTGAGGACAGGAGGGCGATGCACGTCTACGAGGCACACGGAGGCGGTCTGCGCGACGAGTATGTGCAGGACCACATAAATTCGCTTGTCGGAACAGTGGACTACTTCAAGAACGTGGCCGAAGATCGCGGAGAGAGATTCGAGCGCGATGTCGAGGTTGCTTATGTTGCGCACGACGTATCAAGGCTAATCCGATTCAAGGACGGCCATGCCGAAGAGATTGGCAGCATCCCGTTTACGTTCCGCTTCATGACCTTCTACGATCTACTCGAAGAGGCTGGCGGCATTGATTATGTGTCAGAACAAACGGACCTATTTGACGAACTCGTCCACCATCGCATTTCAAGGCTGCCTGACAGCTATTCACTAAAACAAAGGTATTTAAAGATCATATCAAAGAAAGACTGAATCTTGATTGCCTGATGCAAGGGTCTATCGCATCGAGAAAGGGCGGTTCTCTTGATGGCCAAACCAAAATTCAGCTGGATACCAGCCTACGAGGAGATCGCAACCACGCTTCTCGGATACGAGGAGCGGCAGGACGAACTCTGCAGTGTCGTCGAGGAAATCCTCGGAGAGCATTACGAGCAGATGGATCCGCTCACGTTCTTCTCCATGTTCAACGGGAAGAGGAAGAACTTTGACAAGCGCGTCGAGGCCGTGAGGACGATCATTGAGCGGTTCGGGCTGAAATTGCCTGCGCCCACCGAATTCGACGGTCTGCCCGTAACCAACCCGCAGCGCTGGCGCTTCTGGGACGGAAAGCCCGACACCATCCGTCACAACTGGCAGCTCTTCCGCTGCGCCGTGACCTACGCCGACGGCAAGGCAGATGAACGGGCGGAGCTCATGCGGCTCTTCGACGTCGTTCACGCGCAGGGCAACGTCGGCGACGCGAACCTGACCATGGCCCTCTTCTGGGCGAGGCCGAGGACCTTCCTGCCCATAGACAACAACACGCGCACCTACCTCTGGAACTGCTACGACGTAGCCGTGCCCACGCCGCTCAAGGGCGACGCCTACCTCGCGCTGCTCGACGAGGTGCGGGAGAAGGCGCAGGCCGACTTCACCACCGTTTCACACGAAGCGTGGGAGCTGGGCGGTTGGGTGCCGGCGCCCAGTGAGTACGATCCCGCGATCTCTGCTGACAAGTGGGAGGAGCTGCTGCGCGACAAGGACTTCACGTCCGCCAACACGCTCACCGCGCTGCGGTGCCTCGCAAAGCACCCCAAGGGCGTGACGTGCGCCGAACTCGACGACGACTACGGGCGCGGCTCGAACTTCTACAGCAACAACGTGTCGACCTATGGCGAGAACGTCTGCAAGAGGCTCGGCATAAGCCCCCGCGAGATTGATGGTGCCGGGAAGTACTGGCCCGTCACCTGCGTCGGCAGCTACGTCGGGAAGTCGAGGCACGGGTCCTTCGAGTGGCGGCTTCGCCCCGAGCTTGCCGAGGCCATCGGCAGGATCGGCGAGGGCGACGCTCCGCTCGTAGAGACCGAGGTGCGCGAGCGGGCCGCCTTCAGCAGCGAGAGGCTCGCGAGGCTCGTCTCGCTCTACAAGCAGGACTTCCCGCGCTTCCGGGTGCCCGGCGACGAGGAGGGCGACCACGAAGCCTACAAGTGGCGTGACGCGAAGGCCTACCAGGACAACTGGGACATCGAGGCCGAGGGCGAAGACTTCGCCGAGCACCTTCGCGCGGCCCTCAAGCCCTCCGCCACCGGGCAGGGGCAGCTTCTGGGCAACGGGTTCTCCTACCCGTTCGGGCGCCTCTCCAAGCTCGTGGACTTCGACGCCGACGGAATACGGGACGCCTTCAAGGTGCTCTTCGACCCCGAGCGCCCGCTGCGCGACGCCTACACCGGCTTCGTGGACGCCGTAGATGCGGTGCTGCAGGAGCACAACGAGACCGCCGACAAGCCGCTGGAGGGCAGCCACCAGACGCCATCGGCCGTGAGCCTTTACCTCGCCTTCGAGATGCCCGACAGGTACCACTTCTTCAAGCCCACCGTGGGCAGCGACTTCGCCAAGTGCGTCGGGGCGAAGCTGCCTGGAAACCCGGTCGCCAAGTTCCTCACCTACGAGAGCCTGGCCGATGCAGTCCTGCCCGAGCTGATGAAGGACACCGAGCTCGTGGCCCTCAGCGACAGCGCCCTCACGGAGGAGGAGCGCGCCGCCGATCCTGCCCACCACCTGATGCTGCAGGACGTTGCCTACTACGCGTCGCGCTACATGAAGACGTGGCACACGGACTGGGCCGATCTCCTCGACGGAGAGACCCCCGGGGAAGACAACGACGAGATGGCGTTCGAGGGCGTCACCTACCCGAGGAACATGATCCTGTACGGCCCCCCGGGCACCGGCAAGACCTACCGGACCCGCGCCTACGCCGTGGCGATCTGCGACAGGCGGCGCGTCGAGGACGTGCTGGATGCCATGGCAGACCCCGACGGGTTCGCCGAGGTGGCCGAGCGCTACGACAAGCTGGTGACGGAGGGGCGCATCGGCTTCACCACCTTCCACCAGTCCTACGGCTACGAGGAGTTCATCGAGGGGCTACGTCCCGAGTACGACGAGGACAAGGGCGTGGTGACCTACCCGCTGCGCAAGGGCGTCTTCCGTGACTTCTGCGAGGCAGCCGAGGACGTGGTGGCCGTGGCCTCCGCCGAGGACGGCGTGCCGAGGTTTGCCGGCAACCCGCGCCCGCGCGTGTGGAAGATGGGCCTCAAGACGGGCGGCGTTGCCGACCTGCTGGAGAGGTGCCGCACCGAGGGCAGCCTGCGCATGGGCTGGGACGACGTGAGCCCCGACGAGGTAGACGACTCCAAGGACCTCTCCGACCAGAACAGGCGCGCCATAAACGCCTTCCAGGAGGAGATGCAGCCGGGCGACTTCGTCGTGATACCCGGCGCCGTGAGCAGCCGCTACGACGTGGCCGTCGTGACCGGCGACTTCGAGTGGGACGAGTCGGTGCCCGGCGCCAGGCGCAAGAGGGACGCGCAGTGGCTCGACGGCGTGGCAAAGAACGACTTCCTGCCGCTCAACGGCGGCAAGGCGCTGACGCTGCAGACGGTCTACGAGCTGACGCGCGTGAGCCCGTCGAAGCTGCTCGAAGCCATGGGAATGAACGACGAGGCCAAGGCGTCGCCCCAGGCAAGCAAGCCCTACGTGTTCGTGATCGACGAGATCAACAGAGGCAACGTGTCCAAGGTCTTCGGAGAGCTCATAACGCTCCTCGAGCCGAGCAAGCGCAAGGGTGCCCCCGAGGAGACCTTGGCGAGGCTGCCGTACTCCGGCGAGATGTTCGGCGTGCCGGGCAACGTGCACGTGCTGGGCACCATGAACACGGCCGACCGCTCGATCGCGCTCATGGACACCGCGTTGCGACGCCGCTTCGAGTTCGTGGAGATCATGCCCGAGCCAGGGCTGCTCGCCGGCATCGAGGTCGAGGGCGTGGACGTGGCGCGCATGCTCGCCGTGATGAACGCGCGCATCGAGCTGCTCTACGACCGCGAGCACACGCTGGGGCACGCCTACCTCATGGACCTCGCCGCGGAGCCATCCGTCGAGCGGCTGGCCAGGGCCTTCGAGACCAGGCTGATACCGCTTCTGCAGGAGTACTTCTTCGACGACTACGGCAAGATCCGCTCGGTGCTCGGCGCCGCCGCCGACCGCTTCATCGAGCAGGGCAACGACGCGAGCGTGTTCTGGGGGGAGGACGCCGACGAGTACGACCGCCTGAGGTCCTACCGCGTGAGGCGGGCGCCCCGCGAGGCCGACGCGTACGCCCTCATCTACAAGACGGGACGGGAGGGCTAGGCCATGGCCTTAAGGCACGTGGTCGCCAGGGAGTACGAGTACCTGGTACCCGCCGAGCTGGGCAGGACAAACTGCCACGACGTCGGGGCCGACAGCTTCGCGTCGCTGCGCGAGTTCGCGCTCTCCAACCGCGAGGGCGACAGCCCGCTGGAGCTCATGCGCCTGTGCTCGCCCAGGGGCATCGGCGAGGCGATCCAGCTGCAGAACTACGTGGGCGTGGTAGAGCTCCGAGACGGCCTGCAGGTGGAGGTCCTGCCCAAGATAGACGTCGCCCCGGGTTCGGGCATGGGCGACCGCGAGGTGTTCGCCCGCATGCTCGAGGAGCTCGGCACCGATGTGTCGTTCCGCTCGTTCGACCGCACGGGCCTCACCACCGGCAAGGCGCCCCTCTTCGAGGTCTTCGTCTCCATGTTCCTCGACGAGGCGGCCGACCTCGTAAGGCGCGGCATACGATCCGCCTACGTGGCCGTGGAATCCGAGGAGAAGTACGTGCGCGGCAAGATCGACTTCTCCCGCGAGGCCAGGAAGGGCGCGGGGCGCGCGCACATGACCAACCTCGTTCACGACGAGCTACTGCCCGACCGGCCCGAGAACAGGCTCGTGAAGGCGACCTTGCTTTATCTGCGCCGCAACTCGCGTGACAACGGCAACGTGAGGCGGGTGATCCAGCTCTTGCCCGCCTTCGAGGGCGTGGAACGCTGCACGAACATCGATGCCGACCTCGCACGGTGCATAGACGACCGCTCGACCAGGGCGTACGGCACGCTGATCGTCTGGTGCCGGGTGTTCCTGCGCGGCGAGAGCTTCATGATGTTCAAGGGCGAAAGCGTGGCCACGGCGCTGCTGTTCCCCATGGAGAGAGTCTTCGAGGACTACGTCGGCAGATTGCTCAAGCGCAGGGCCCTGCATGATCCGCTCGTCGAGCGCGTCGAGCTGCAGGCAACCGGCCAGTGGCTCTTCGAGGGCAGGCGCGTCTCGCTGCGCCCCGACATCCTCTGTGGGTGCGCCAACGGGCGCCGCGTCGTGCTCGATACCAAGTGGAAGCACGTCTTCGGCCCAAGGGATTTGTCGGTGGCGGACATGCACCAGATGTACGCCTACGGGCAGCGGTACCGCGCCGAGGACGAGGGTATGCAACACGTCGTCCTTCTCTACCCATGGCATGAGGGCGTGAAGCCTGGGCTGATGCCCGAGGGCAGGCACGTGAGCAGCGACGGCGTGCAGGTGGACATTTTCTTCTTCGACCTTTCCAACGCTGCAGATAACATCACGTCACTCCTCGAAACGATCGAATCGCTTGCAGGATGCAGGGAGTAGGCACCCTGGGAGAAACCGCAGGCAGCAAGAAGCTTGCCGAGATCATCCGACGCTTGTACGGCATCGTCGGTGAGTTGGAACATGACTACCATGACCAGCACCGCCACTTTACGCTGGACGGGCATCTGATCGGAAGCACCGGCGAGGTCTACGCGGCCGAAAGGTACGGCATCGACCTCTTCGTCTCGTCAACGCCCAGACATGACGGAACATCGCCGGACGGGAGGCTCGTGCAAGTCAAGGCCACTCAACGCGGCAGCGTGGCCTTGAACGAGAACCCGGACTTCCTGATTGTTCTCAAGATCGATGGGGACGGCGAGATAAGCGAGGTGTACAACGGACCCAGTCAATCCGTCTGGAACTTGTTCGAGAACCGAGCAAGGCCGAAGAACGGCCAATACCAAGTGTCGCTCTCGAAGCTCAAAGCCCTGAACAAAGCGGTTGATGAGAGGGACAGGATACCCGCGCTGACGTAAATACGCACCAGCTTGTGACACCCCAAGACAATGCCCGTACCGATAAAGGTGCGGGCATTGTTCGTCTCTGCCCGCCTTACGAGACGAAAGGCAGGACAGAACATGGACGGTGAGACCAATGGCGGTCAGGAAGCCACGCAGGGCGCGCAGGACCAGGCGCAACAGCAGGGCCAAGAGCAGCAGGAAACGCAATAGGGCCAGTCGCAGGTAAGCGGCAGCGAGACCGACTACGAGAAGCAAATCGCCGAGCGCGACGAGAAGATCGCCTCCCTGGAGGCTCAGGTTGCCGAGGCAGCCAAGAACGCCGAAACCGCCGAGCAGCTGCGCGGCGAGATCGCCGAGCTCAAGGCCCAGGGCGAGAGCGACCGGATCGACTTCAGGCTGAAGCTCGCGGGCGTGCGCAACGTGAAGGCGGCACGCGCCCTGCTCTCCGACCACGGCAACGACGTGGACAAGCTCAAGGAGGCAGAGCCCTGGCTCTTCGAGGCCACGGGCAAGCACGCCAAGGGCGGCAGCTCTGCGGGTTCCGGCACGACCGGGCTGCCCAACGCGGGCGCGGCCAGCGACGAAGGCAAGACGCTCAAGCACTGGCGCGAGATCGCGGGCCTCACCGACGATGACGACGACACCAAGAAGGAGGGCTAAGAGATGCCTAGCAACAACATCGCGTTCGCACGCAACTACACATCCGTAATCGACGAGGTCTACCAGCGCGCATCCGTGTCCGGCTGCCTGAACAGCGGCCGCCGCATGGTGCGCGCAAGCCACAACGCAAAGGAGATCCTCATCCCGAAGATCTCCGTGACGGGCCTCGGGAACTACACCAGAAACGTCGGCTACAAGACCGGCGCGATCACCTACGAGTTCGAGACCAAGACCTTCAACTACGACCGCGGCATCCGCCTGTTCGCGGACGTGATGGACGTGGAGGAGGCCGGAGTCAACGACTGCTTCGTCGAGGCCGGCGCCGAGCTGCAGCGCACGCAGGTGGCGCCCGAGGCCGACGCCTTCACCTTCGCGCAGATCGCGGGGCACGCCGGCGTCGAGGTCGCCACCGACGACTTCTCGCAGGCCTCCGCACCGGACGTGCTGGCCGAGCTCCGCGAGGTCACCAGCGTCATGGACGAGGAGCAGGTGACGCTGGGAAGCCGCTACCTGTTCATCAGTTGCAGATGTCGCGCTTCTCGTCGAGCGAATAGCTCTCGGGCGAGTACAGACAGAGGTCGGCCTTAAAGTAGGCCATGTCCTCGGCCTGCTGGAACTCGGTCCATTTCTCGTCGTTCATCATGGTGGTCATATCGGCGATCCTTTCGTTTCCCCCTCCGTGCAAAACCCGGAGGTCGCGGGTGAATCTTGGAAGACTTCTGGAAGACATTGGGAGAAAAACCAGTGACGCCCAATGTCCCCCAGCGGTACCAGTGTCATCAAGAAACGCCTGCTAGGAGCACTAGTGACGTATCGTGTCGCCTTCTGTCATGTCGTTAAATGCCGCTCATAACCCGAAGGTCGCAGGTTCAAATCCTGCCCCCGCGACCAACATGCAGCGTCTAACAGCGAATATTCTTGGGTTGAGATTGTCATTTTGCCTGCGTGATTCCCTCTCAATCTGCAGGAAAGCTCACAGAGCAAATTTGGCATAAGAGTCATCGTAGCTGCTCCAAAGTAGGAAATAGCGTCATAGTTCGCTCGCACCAACGGCGACGCCCAAAGCGTCTCATAGTTCCCATCATCTTCGCCCTCGCCGAATAAGTGCAGGGACTCATCCCCCAGCTCAGCACCGAGAGATGCGGTTTTTGTTACAATGCGCCTATCATTTGCCTGAAAAGGAGCTGCAATGAAACTCAAACGTCGCATCTCGATGCTCACCATGGCGATGATGACACTGCTCGTGGGCGCAGTGTCCATCGTGCTACCAAACTACGCACGCGCTGCCGGTTCACAAGATAGAACGGCACTTATCAGCCCCACGCTGAAGGGCGTGGTCTCGCAAAACGGTCAGCCGGTCACTGACACCGTGGACCCCAAACAGCCCTTTGATGTGAACGTCACCTTCAGCTTCCCCATTATCAAAGATACTATGATTGGGACGCCTGCGGCAGGAGGCATCACTGATGCATCCCAGCAGGTCAACGATGGTGACTATGCAGAATTCAGCTTGGGCGAGAACTTTAAAGCGACCGATGCGTCCGGCCACTCCGTTCCCGTCTACCTGCAGGCGCCAGGCAGCCCTGATAACGGCAAGCAGGTTGGCACCATCACGCTCACTCAGGACGGGGACGGCCCTGTCACGGCTCGCATGACCTTCCATGACCCCAACGGGCAGTTTGAGTTCGAAAGCGATGGCAGAAGGGACCTCACGGTCCACTTTACCGGCCATTACCAAGCTTCCGAACAGTCCTCGCAAACGCCCGGCAGCAACAACCGGTTCGTCAAAGTGCTCGATAAGACCTACCACTTCCCCACCGTAGAAGAGAAGATTCAGTACAACCTCACTAAAGCGGGCGTCCTGGACGATGCGTCCACCAAAGAGTCCATCACCTGGATAAGCACTGTAAAAAAGACGTCCAGCGCCGGAGCCACCAGCCTTGGCGGAGAGACGTTTACCGACGACCTCTCGGCTGTTGGTGAGTACGTCGCGGGAAGCTTTACCGTGAATAACCGGGCCATTGATGATGCCCTGGTCTATGACGCAGCGACCAAGACCGTGACGTACGTCTTCCCCAATGACTTCCAAGGCTCAACCGCCAAGATTAGCTTTCAAACCAAGGTGCCCGACCCTGCAACCACCGCCTCGGTGACCAACGAGGCCACGCTCAAGATTCCAAATACCGAAGAAAAGCGGGACAAGACCACGGTTGTCGTGCATCACCCGCTCGAACTCAAGAAAAACCTCCAGAAGATTGACGTCAACAAGGACACCGGCGAGCGCGAGGTCATCTGGACCATCGTTGCCGGCGCCCCATATGAGAGCTACGGGCCGGCCTGGGTCGGGGACATCCTCAGTGGGTCGCTTGACAACCAGGCGGCACCCAAGCGCGTGGACGTCACCTATGAACACAGCATGACCGGGGAAGACGGCAGCTGGAGGCAGGTCACCGATGTACAGAAGCCCGCTGATCCCACGTCATTTCCCAAGTTTCCAGAGGGGGAAGACAAGACGTGTCCGGACCTATCTGCCTACAGCGCAGAACTGTATGAGCTCGGCACCGGATGGCATGAGCCCACCAAGCCAAAGCAAGCAAACGATGAGTACAAGCCCATCGAGAACCGTTGGTTCTTCATCAAGAGTCTCAGTGGCCTGTACCGCATCACCGTCAAACAGATATATGACGCAAACACTGAGATCGGACCGCTCAAGAATGATGCCGAGATACACACCTGCGCCGATGTGGTGTATCCCAAGAACCCGCCCGTCTACAGCGGTCTGGCAACCATCGAAAAGCACGCCACAAAAAGCTATACATCCACGGTGCTAAACCAGGGGTTGCTGCCGTGGTCGGTGACGGTGGACTTCACCAACGTCTTTCCGTCTGACGAGCGCTTTGCCTATGAATGCTTCTATTACGGAAGCGAAGACGCCTTCAATGCAGAGAAGAACGCCCTCCAGGTGCAGGGCTCATTTGACCAGGACCTGCTGAAAAAGCTGATTGCAGGCGAGCGGAACGAGACCTTCTTCAACTTCAATCAGGCGTATGTGCCGGGCTCGCTGAGCTACAAGGACGAGAACGCCACAGCAGGCCAGCCGGGCGCACAGCTTGCCGAGACGGTGCTTCCCATCGTGAATGCCAGCGGCACCAAGGTGGGTGAAATCGTCAAAATCAGCGGGTTCTCGCACATCAAGAAGTACACCTTTACCCTCAACACGCGGGCACAAAACATCGTCGAGCATCTGCAAAAGACACTGAATGGGTCCTTTGAACTCAGGTATAAGAACACCGCCGTGCTCGCCGTGGGCAGCGGCGCGACCCTCAAGACCCTCTCCGCTGTCGATAGATACGAACTGCCGGGCAATCTCCTCGACAAGTTCGCCATGGAATATGACGCCAAGCTTGACAAGATGGACGATGTCAGCAAGAACGGCTGGAAGAGCTCGTGGCGGGATTTCATCACCGGGATACCTGAGGTGGACCCTACCAAGACCTTCAACCACAAGGACCGCACCATCCTCTTTCGCATCGACGTGAACCCACAGGGGCTCAACCTGAGCGATTACCTCGCCCAGCTTGGGGGCACCAAGCCTGCGGGCGACTTCACCAAGCTCACGATTCAAGACTCCCTGCAAGACGGCCTCACGCTGCTGCCTGTCGAGGATGGCGGGCCTGACTACTACCTCTATCAGGCCGAGCCGGGCACACCTGGCTTCATCGACTACGGCGGTGTCGTTATCCCGGGCAGCGCGCCGTTTGCCTCGTTCATGCCTCCAGGAAAGGCTGTTAAGAAGCTGACGCCTGACCAGGCCAAGCTTACGTTCGACAAGGCGAACATGACTTGGACGTTCAATCAGTACGACGGAACGCCTTACTTCATCGTCATGCGCGCCAAGGTGTCGGAAGACGTCTTTGAGAAGCTTATGAAGAGCACGCCTCAGGGCGAGGAGATTACTTTCAAAAACAGCGTAACCCTCACTGCAGGCGACCAAAAGCTCGCATCGGCAACAGGCTCTGCCTCGGTTACCTCCACTATGCTTTCCAAGCAGGCGCCAAAGGTGGTGGGAGACCGCCTTGCGTGGAGCTTCGATTACAAGCCATTCGACATCACGCTTCACGATGTGGTGATTAAGGACACGCTGGACAAGAATATCGGCATTCCTATTGACGAAAAGGGCAATGCCGTCTTGGAGAATTTCACCATTCAACGATCCAACCAGCTGGCCGCAAGTGGCGAGTATGAAAACTACACCCCGGTTACCGTGGTGACCGGCACCCCGCAAGACGGCGAGGTTGGGCTTCGCTATGACGTGCACGAGCACACCATCACCTTCACGCTGCCCGAGACGCCCGAGGGTGCGCTGCCCTATGCCTACCGATTCGAGTATGCGACCATCCTCAAGCCGGTCGATTTGACCGCCGATGTAATTAACAACCACGTCGAGCTCAGCGCCGAGCAGGAGAAGCCCGGCGCCAGCGGCCATGCGGAACTGAAGACGCAGAAATACGCCGCCTTCGCCACCATTCAGAATTATCCCTACGCCGTCATCAAGAAGGTCGATGAGCAGGGCAACCCGCTCGCAGGGGCCGTCTTCCAGTACACCGATAACACCGGACAAACCGTCAACTCGTTGAGCGATGCCAACGGCGTGCTCTATGTAATCAAACTTGCCGAGGGCACCACCACCGTGACCGAAACGACGGCTCCCGATGGGTACCTCAGGCTCAGGGACCCGCTGCAGCTTGAGGTGACCGGCAACGACGTCAAGGTGACGAAGGCGCCCGATGACGCCGAAGGCACGGGAAGCTTCGATAGTCCACTGCTGGTGAAGAACAAGAAGGTCGCGACGACCACCATCGCCGTCACCAAGCAGTGGCAGAACGACACCCCTGCAGAGCGCCCCTCCTCTATCACCGTCACCCTGATCCGCAATGGCCAGCCCACGGATAAGACGCTGGTTTTGGATGCCGAGCACGGATGGACGGGAAGCTTCGAGCAGCTCCCGGTGCTCGATGAGGACGGAAGCCCCGTGGTCTATACGGTGGACGAGATCGCCGTCGAAGGGTACGAATCCACCATCGTCGGCAACCAGGGGGCGGGCTTTACCATCACCAATACCAAGCCGGGCGAACCTCCCGAGCCGGGCAAACCTCATGAGCCCGGTACGCCTGAGCAGCCCAAGAAGTCTGAGAAGTCGCCCCTCCCCAAGACGGGCGATACCACCAGCACCTATGGTCTGGCAGGATTGGCGCTCACCGCCGCGCTGGGTGCGCTCTTCCTGGGGCGTCGCCTCAACTCAAAGCGCATCAGATAGGCTCAAGGCACCCGGCGCCACACGGCTCGAGCGCCACAGAAAAGCAGGACCGGGAGGGCCCCAAGGGCCCTCCTTTTTTACTACGAGCAGGACATTGTCAGGAGGCACAATCGGGCCCGGCCCCTACCCTCCCGACTTCAACCCCGCCAGGACCGTCACTTTCCGCAACGACCGCCAGGACCGGGAACACACCCGCCTCACCGTCACGCACGAGCTCGCGCACCTTGCCCTCATGCACCCGGGCACCGGCGAGGACATATGCGAGCGCGAGGCAGGCATCATACCGATCACCGTCGTGTCCATGTCCATGGTGACCCTTTGGGCGAGCTCGGGCAGGTCGGCGTCTTTCCGTTTGAAATAACCCGCGACCGCGTCGCGGACGAGCTGGGGATCCGCCCCCCTCGGAGGCCCTCTGGGAAATGAGGTCGGCCACCGCACGCTCGGCGCAATACGCCTTCACGGTGCCCCCTCCCGGGGACTTCGCCTCGACGATGCCGCGCTCGTAGATATCGGGAGAGACCCGGTGGATCCTCGCATCGGGACGCTCCCGGGCGAGGCCGTGCGGATATTGGTAGTGCGGTTACATGTACGCATGTTAAGACCCGTTGCTGGCGGCAACGGGGCTGTGCGGCATATAAAAAGGACGGCGAACAGCTGGAAAGGAGGTCGTTCGTATGTTGAACGAGAACATCAAGGCTTTCAGGAAGGCAAAGGGCCTTTCGCAGGAAGAGCTCGCCATCAGGCTAAACGTCGTCCGTCAAACAGTATCCAAGTGGGAGCAGGGCAGGTCGGTGCCCGATGCCGACATGCTCATCGCCCTCTCGGAAACACTTGAAACTCCCGTGAGCGCCCTGCTTGGCGAAGCCGTCGTTGAGGAGGCCCCCG
>NZ_KV806942.1:0-2018 GCF_001811895.1 Olsenella sp. HMSC062G07 | reverse complement strand
CGCACCATTGCAATTCAGTACGAACCCGTGGGATATCAAGTCTCACGGGTTCGTTCTTTTGCGTGTCGTAGTTGAGCGTCACCAAGACCGACTCCTCGTCCACCTTCGCCTGATATACGAACGCCTCGAGAACGGCTTTATCCGTGAGCGTCGCACCGAACATCAGGAAGCGCGCGAAGTCCTCGGGGTCGATCGTCTTCTCGTCCAGCGTGTCGAGGTCGCGCCGCGCCCTGTCGCGCTGCGCCTCCAGCTGCGCTATGCGCTCCTTCGCGCCGGGGGCTATGATGCCCTGCTCTATCGCGTTCAGGATGTTCTGCAAGCCCGTCTCGGCGCTCCTCAGCGACGCCTGCGCCTGCCTGCGGTCAAGCTCAACGGCCTTGTCGTTGCCCGCCTCCACCACTATCCGGGCGATGCGCAGGGCCTCCTCGTGGTCGCCGAGCAGCTCACGGATGCGTCCTACAATCTGCCCCTCGAGCCAGTCGCGGCGAACTGCCTTCATGCGGCAGCTTGTGCAGCCGTAGTACTCGTATTTGACGCTGCAACGGCCCCTTCCGGAGACCCCCGGCATGTTCCGACCGCACCTCGCACACATGACCTTGTTGGCGAGGGCGAAGGTGCCCCAGCTCTCGTTCCTGCGCTGCTTCTTGCCCTTCACCTTCTGCGCCCTCCCATACTGGCCGTCATCGATGATTCGGGGCATGCCGCCCTCGAAGGTGATGCCGCCCCACGAGTACTTCCCTAGGTACTTCTCGTTGTGGAGCATCTGGTAGACCATCGTGTACCCGCACGGCCTCCCCGTCGAGGTGACCACGCCCCTCTCGGCGAAGTCGCGGGCAATCGAGTTGCAGGCCTCGCCTCCTATCCTCCGGCGGAACGCCTCCTTCACGAACGCGGCCTCCTCTGGCACGACCTCGTACCGGCCATCTTCCCCCGTGCGGTATCCGTAGACCCTGACTCCGTTCGTGAGGCACTTGATGGCGTTGCCCTCCATGCCCCTGCGCACGCGCACAGAGGTCTTGCGCGACTCGCAGGCGGCAAGGCCCTCGAGAAGCTTCTCGTAGATGATGCCCTCCGGCGACTCCGGGATGGCCTCCATGGCCGAGACCAGCCGGACGCCACTCTTTGCGAGCTCGTGCTTGTACAGCGGCGCGTCGTAGGGGTCGCGGCTGAACCGGTCCATCATGTACACGAGCACGATGTCGGATTCCCCGGCGTTGGCGATCATCTCTTGGAACTGGGGCCGCTCGTCGGTCCTGCCGGATATGGCATAGTCCGCGTATTCCGCCACCACCGCCACGCCCTCGCGCCGGCACCACTCCCGGCACGCCCTGAGCTGGTCGTCGATGGACGCCTCCCTCTGCTTGGAGCTTGAGAAGCGGGCGTAGAGCGCGGCGGTCCTTGCCGCTTGTGACATAATTGGATGGTCTCCTTTCTTGGGGAGATTGCGTTTGCCCCCGCGATTTGTCTTGGCGGACTAGCGGGGGCATTTTTATGCGTGAGCGCTAGATGTCCATGCTCTTGAGGTCATCGGGGTATTCGCCGGTCTCAAGGACGTAGCCCAGACCGTCGCGGTATTGCTTGATAACTGATCCCGATGCGTCGTCTCCCTGCATGGAGAATTCCATCTGGATCATCGCCGACAGGTTCAACACGCGCTGGTCGCCCTTGTTATTGTTTGCGTCAATCTTCTTCGCGCGGTTATCGATTGCCGTTTGTACCTTAGCCCCGGCTGTTTCCGGGCCTGTCTTGTCCTCAAGAAACTCCCCAGCGAGGTCGTAGACCTCTGTGCCAAGATCAAACGCGGCCTCGCTCATTCCGTCTGGCACGTTCTTCTCCTGTTTGCCAGACGAGCAGCCGGAAACGCCAACAAGGGCAATGCCCATGGCTGCGATGAACGCCCTTCTAGTGATTTGCATATCGCTTCCTTCCTACTTGGGAAATGACTGGGCAAGCCCACGTGCTACTACCAAAAGGGCGTTCTGCCCCTGCTGGTCCATCTGGTGGAAGATGCTAATAAG
>NZ_KV806941.1:0-6179 GCF_001811895.1 Olsenella sp. HMSC062G07 | reverse complement strand
CTCACCACGGTATTCGAGGACGCCTACAGCGCCAACGTGGAGAAGATGAAGAAGAGCGAGCTGCAGGCCCTGGTCAAGGAGATGCTGTCGGACGGCGTGAGCACGACCGTGATTCACGAGGACAAGCCGGCGGCATCGAAGGAGCACCCGACCATGAAGCCGATAAGGCTCATGGGAAGGCTCATACAGAACAGTAGCAGGCCGGGACAGACCGTCCTCGATTCGTTCGGCGGCTCCGGCTCGACCCTCATGGCTTGCGAGCAGCTGGGCCGGAAGTGCCTGACCATGGAGCTAGACCCCCACTACTGCGACGTGATCATCGATCGGTGGGAGATGATGACGGGAGGAAGGGCGGTGCGCGAGGGGTGATCAAGCGATGCGAGGTCTGCGGGCGCGAGTTCCAGGCGAAGCGCAGCACGGCGCGCTACTGCTCGGCAACGTGCCGAAGCAGGGCGGCGCGCGGATACGCCTTCACCGGGGAAATCCGGCCGCCCGCGCCCTCGGCGACCATGGACATAGACGAGGTGAACGGCGTTGTGCAGCGCGCCCACGCCGCCGCCAGCGACATGTCCCGTGCCTCAATGCTCACCGCCTCGCCCCTGTGCCTTAAGCTGCGCCGCGCCGCCAAGAAGATGGAGGACGCGCTGAGGGGTGAGGGCCTGTGAAGGGCGCCAAGCCCAAGCACGACGCAATCCGCCGGGGCCTGTCCGACTCCTATGGCCTTGCCGTCAGCGAATCAGCCGGGGTGGTCATGCCAGAGGACATCGCGGGCGATCCGGTGCAGGCCGAGATATGGGCGTGGCTCGCCCCACCCGTCAACAGCTTCAGCGAGCAGGACATTCCGACCCTCCGCCTGCTGACATACTGGCACGCCGTGGCGCATCAGGCCGAGCAGGCCATCCACTCGGAGGACGGGCGCATCAACATCTTCGACAAGATAGGCGTCAAGCCCTACAGGACGCAGGACGGCAAGGAGGTGCCGCTGGTGCGCAAGAACCCGGCGCTCACCATCCTCAAGGAGGCCTCAAGCGAGATTCGCGCCCTCTCCGACATGCTGGGCCTATCCCCGCTGGCCCGCTCCCGCATCGGCCTGATGGACGCTACCGCCGTGAAGACCGCCGCCGACACCGCGCAGATGTTCAAGTCCATAGACGCGGCATACGAGCTGCCCGAGGTGGTGATAGAGGATGCGGAGGACTGAGACCGAGTACTGCCCCGAGGGGCTGATGATGGCGCGGGACTACGAGCGCTGCCTGTCCTCAATGTGCCACCACGTGTCCAACGACGAGTACTACGGCAGGCCGTTCCTGCTTGAGCCGTTCCAGCGGGAGGCCATGTGGAAGCCCCTCTTCGCCTGCGGGGAGATGGTGGGAGGGCGCTTCAAGCGCCGGTACCGCCGCGCCATTTTCGGCCTGCCCTCCGGCGGCGGCAAGACCGAGCTTGCAGCGGCCATCGTCATGACCGTGGCGACCATGGAGGTCATCTATAACGGCCAGTACGGGGTCGTCGCGAGCAGCAAGGACCAGGTGCGCAACATCTTCGAGAAGATATCCACGATGATCAAGCTCAACGCCACCTGGGGCGAGCAGTGGGATATCGGAAAGGACGTCATCACCCACCGGGAGACCGGCGCGAAGATCATGGTCCTGCCCAACAAGGCAGACGCGCTGGAGTCATGGCACTTCAACGTCCTCGTCTTCGACGAGCTGCACGTATACAAGGACAGTCGGGTGTGGGACGCCGGCCTGAAGGGCCAGAAGGTTCTCTGGAACCCGCTGTCCATCGGCATCACCACGGCGGGCGACTCCCGCGAGGGCTTCCTATGGGAGACGCTTGAGCGGGCCGACGCCGACCCCGGCATGTACCTCTACTGGCTCGGCATGGACGACGGGAAGGACATCGACAAGAAAAGCTCGTGGGAGCCGCTCCTGTGCGCGTCATGGATCACATGGGAGTCAATCCAGGACCAGCGGGGCATGGCGTCCTCCAGGCGCGCGTTCGAGCGCTACACGGCGAACCGCTTCCCCATGGACCGAGACTCCTACGCGTGCTTCACGAGCGCCCAGCTGGACCACTGCGAAAGGGAGGAGAACGACTTCGACTGGGACGAGCCATTCACCGTCGGCATCGACGGGGCAACGGCAGGAGACTCCTACGCCATCGTCGCATTTCAGGAGCGCGACAACGTCGGTTTCACGAAGGAGTGGGTTTTCGACGAACCAGACCCGGACACTGGGCACTACAACACGACCCAGATCATGGAGCTGATAGCGTTCATCTGCCAAGACCACTGGCCCGAGGTCGTCGGCATAGACCCGAACCGAATGATCGTCATGGACTCCCAGCTCAGGGAGACGTATGGGATCGAGACGGTCAGCTTCGCACAGAACAACGCCACCATGTGCCAGGCGTCGAGCCTGGTCATGAACTCCGTCAAGGACGGGATGCTCAGACTGCGCGGATGCCCGAAGCTCCGACAGCACCTCGCAAACACCGTCGAGGAGGACCGCGAACCGTACGGGACGCGCTTCGGCAAGAACTCCCGAAAGGACAAGATAGACGCGGCCATCGCCCTCTCCATCGCCGAGCTGGCCTATAGGAAGCTCGTGGACGGTCAGGACGGCCTGGTGCCCGTCTGCTAATCTCACGCGCCCCATACCATGCCTCCGACGAAAGGGGACGCATGGGACGCTTCTACAACCTCTTCTACAAGCGCGGCGAGGACCAGTCGGACAACCCCGCCGTGCGCGTGGCCCTGCCGCCCGGAATCGGCACGCCCGCCGGGTATGGCTCGCTCATGTCCATCGACTTCGCGGCGTGCGTGCAGACCAAGGCCCGCTCCATGGCCTCGTTGCCCTTCTCCGTGGTGCGGGAGGGCGGCGGTGGCCGCAAGAACCTTGGCGACCACCCGCTCGCGCGAATCCTCAACGGCATGGCGAACGAGGCGATGCCCGTCACCGCGCTTATGGCGTGGACGGTGCTCCGGCGCGACACCTTCGGGAACGCCTACTGGTGGGTGGAGTGGCGCAAGGGAGAGCCGGTGGCAATCTGGCCCGTCTCCGCGAGCGTCACGCATGGCTACGACCGCACCAAGCCCATTGGATACCGCGCCACCTACACGGTGGCACCGGGGGACGACCACGTGCCGCCGGGGACGTACTTCCGCGACGAGGTAATCAACATCCCGACGCACATCACGAAGGACGGCATCAAGGGCGTTTCCATCGCAAAGCTCGCCGCCGAGCAGATAGGCCTCTCCGTGGACCTTGAGCGCTTCTACCGCTCGATGCTGCGCAACGGCAACCACCAGCTCGGGCACCTTGAGGTGCCGGCGGGCCGCATGGTAGAGAAGGACTTGGATGCCCTGCGCTCGGCGGTGGACGCCAAGAGCGGCCTCGAATCGGCGGGCAAGGCCCCCATCTTCGGCTACGGGGCCAAATGGGTGACCGACCAGCAGACGATGAAGGACGCCTCCGTGATCGAGCAGCAGCGCTGGGTGCTCCAGCAGGTCTGCCGCGCCTGCAACGTGCCCCCTTGGAAGGTCTACGACGGCGAGAGCGCCACGTACAGCGGCGGGCAGCAGCAGCGCATCGACTACGTGGCCGACACCATCGTGCCGGACGCCCGCGCAATCGAGATTGCGCTGAAGCCCGTGCTTGACGCCTGTGGCATCGACGGGTGCCGCGCCAAGTTCAAGACGCAGGGACTCATGCGCGGCGACGACGCCTCGCGCTCGCAGTTCTACCGCGAGATGACCTACCTCGGCACGTACACGCGCGAGGACATCCGAGACCTTGAGGACATGAAGCCGGTGCCGGGGCTCGAGCTGCCGCTGTTCCCGCTGAACTACGGGACGGTCAACCCGGACGGCACGGTGAACGTGTTCAACGCAGACAAGACCGAAGAGCCGGCGCAACCCGGCGACGGGAGCCAGACCGGCATGGTGCCGGGGGAGGAGAACGACGATGTTCAAGGTTAAGAACGAGGCCGAGCGGGCCACGGTGTACCTCTACGGCACCGTAGGCACAGACTGGTGGGACGAGGAATCGAGCAACACGGCTAAGGAGTTCGCCCAGACCCTCGACGGCCTCAGCCCCAAGCCGCTCGACATCAGAATCGACAGCTGCGGGGGCGACGTGTACGAGGGGTTCGCCATCGCCAGCGCGATCCAGCGCTACGAGGGCCAGACGACCGCCTATGTGGACGGCATCGCCGCGAGCGCGGCATCGTACATCGCGCTCATGGCCGACAAGGTGGTCATGTGCAGCTTCGCCCAGCTTATGATCCATGACGCATGGACCTACGCGCAGGGCAACGCCGCCGAACTGATGGAGACCGCCGCCCGGTTGGAGGAGCTGGACAACACCATCGCCGGCATAATCGCCGCGCGCTCCGGCAAGGACCTGGACGATGTGAAGGCCCTCATGGACGCCGAGACGTGGTTCGACGCCGAGGCTGCCGTCGATACCGGCATGGCCGATGAGGTGGCGGCTACCGAGCAGCGCGTGGCGGCGTCCCTCGACCGCGCCATCCTCTCACACTACCGGCACGTCCCGGATGGCATGGAGGGCAAATCTCACGCACGGCAGAGAATGCCCGAGGACGAGGGGCGAACCTTCGTGCTCGGCAACAGGGTCTACAAGACGAAGGAGTAAGAACATGGCAATCCTCAACTCGAAGCAGCTCTGGCAGGAGCGCAACCGCCTATCCGAGGAGCAGCACAAGCTCGTGGACGACGGCAAGCTCGACGACGCCCGCATCATCGAGGGACAGATCAAGCAGCTCGACATCACCCTCGAGCACGTCATCGACGAGGAGGACGCCATCCGCCGCGCCCCCAAGACGCCGCAGCAGAAGGAGACCTTCGGCCTGCGCATCCTCGGCCCGCGCGACGAGTTCCACGGCCTCGAGTTCGGCTTCAAGAACGCCGCCTCCGTCGTGACGGTCGGCGCGCCCACCGAAATCGAGCTTGAACTCGACCCGAAGCTCCCGAGCCTCCTCAACAACTTCGCCGCGACGCTTCAGGACGCCCCGGCCATCGGCTCTGTCTCCTACAAGCAGCGCTCCACCCAGACCGGCAAGCCCGATACATGGGGTGGTGTCACGAACGGCAACTCCGCCACCAAGGCGCAGGTTCTCTACTCGTGGAAGGACGCCGTGGCGAACAAGGAGACCATCGCGGGCTATGTCCCCGTCTCCAAGGACACCCTCGCCGACTACGACGAGCTTATGTCCATCATCGAGAACGACCTGCTCATCGACCTGAACGAGGCGACCGATGCAAAGTATCTCGGCGGTAACAACTCCACCGGCATCGTCGGCGTGCTCAACACCCCCGGCATCCAGGCCTACACCAATGCCGTGGCAGGTAAGTACTTCGACGCCATCCGCAAGATGCGCACCAAGGTCATGACGACCGCGCGCCGCGTCCCCACGCACGTCTGCATCTCCCCCGAGGTCAAGGAGGCAATCGACCTCTACAAGACCGAGACCGGCCTGTACCAGTCCCTCGGCGATTCCGTGTACTGGGGCATGCAGGTCGTCGAGGACGAGAACTGCCACGGCATCCTCGTGTACGACTCCTTCGCGGCCAAGAAGCGCTCCATCCACGGCGGCACGACGGTCGAAGTCGGCTACTACAACGACCAGTTCATCAAGAACGAGCTGTCCATCCTCGCCGAGCACACCAAGGCACTTCAGGTGCGCTACCCGGACGCCTTCTGCTACGCGGCCAAGACCGACCTCGACAAGTCCGCCGCTGCGGGCGCGTAAGGGGGAGCCATGTACACCAGCAACGAGCGAGTGATCAGGAACGGCCACCTCATCGCCTTCGAGGGCGAGGTCATGCCCGACGAGGAGGCCGCGCGCCGTGGCCTCTCGAGCGAGCTGCCCGCCGGTGAGGAACCGGCTGGGGAGAAGCCCGCAGCCGAGAAGCCCAAGCGCAGCCGCCGCAGGCGCGCGCAGGACGCCGTGGAAGAGGAAGAGTAGCCATGAGGGCGACGCCCGGAACCCGCATAAGGCTCGCCCTCTCCGACTTCCCCGCGAAGCTTGAGCCGGATGGGGCCGCTACCGGCCTGCTCCGGCTCGATTCCGGTGAGGGCCGCGAGCTGGTTGTGTCGGACGGCTCCGCGACCGTGGAGCGCATCGACGCCCCCGCGCTCGCGGCGGTCGAATGGCGC
>NZ_KV806940.1:0-225 GCF_001811895.1 Olsenella sp. HMSC062G07 | reverse complement strand
GCGGCGTGCTCCCCGCACATGCGGGGATGATCCTACAGCCTCCTGAGCCGTCATCTTCTTCAACAAGGTGCTCCCCGCACATGCGGGGATGATCCTACATGAAGACCCATAAAGAGGCGCGCCGGGGGCGTGCTCCCCGCACATGCGGGGATGATCCAACCACGACGACGTATGACGAATTGGGCCTGCCGGTGCTCCCCGCACATGCGGGGATGATCCTTTGTT
>NZ_KV806939.1:0-1920 GCF_001811895.1 Olsenella sp. HMSC062G07 | reverse complement strand
CAGAAGGGGGACGAGCGTGACGGACATGACGACCGGGCGCTTCGTCACCGTGGGGTTCTAGGGGGCGAGATCTAGCCCGCCGGAGCATCGATACCCCGGCGGGCTTTACCGCAGAGAAGGGAGCGGCAACCATGGACTACATCTACGAGGCCGAGCTTGAGCGGGTGGAGGGCGACTGGCTCTGCACCGTGCCCAAGTTCGAGGGCGCGTTCGGCGGGGGAGCGACGGTGCGCAAGGCGGTGGGCAACTGCGCCGAGGCCCTGCGGCTCGCCATCGCCGAGGCTTTGGACGAGGGCGCGCCGCTGCCCCGCGCCACGTTCCACAACCCCCCGCGCGTCGTGATGTGCGTGGAGGTGGGCGAGCGCTACGTGAGGGAGAGCGCGTGCATGACCGTGAAGCAGGCGGCTGAGGAGCTTGGGGTCACGAGCGGGCGCGTGAGCCAGCTGCTCAAGGCTGGGCAGCTCGAGGCGGCCACGATAGATGGGCGGCGCATGGTCACGATAGCGAGCGTCAACGAGCGCAAGGCCAACCCGCCCGAGCCGCACAGGCCGAAGGCCGAGTAGTCTCACGCGCGCCCTACCATCCCGGCAGGAGGTGGCGCGCATGACCAACAGGGACAGGACGCACCGGCAGCTGGCCAAGCACGCGCAGAGGATGCGCAGGTGCTGCGGCTGCACCGTGGGGGAGATAGCCAGGACACTGGAGCTGACCATCGCTGAGACCAAGAAGCTGCTCAAGGAGAGGGCATGAGCCGCCGCTTCTGCCCGCACTGCGGTCGGGTGTTCAGGGGCGACCGCTGCCCGTGCCGACCCCGGCCCAAGCGCAAGGGCACGGCGGGTGACGCCACCAGAGGCGAGCGCGAGCCGTGGCGCAGGCGCTACGCGACCGCAGCCTACCGCAGGGCGAGGCAGCAGGCCATAGCCAGCGCGCACGGCAGGTGCGTCGACTGCGGCAGGGTGTGCGCCACGTACGACGGCAACCAGTGGAGGACCGCAGCCCTCGGCGGCGAGGTCGACCACGTGAGGGCGCTGTGCGACGGCGGAACGGACGAGCCTAGCAACCTCCGGCTGCGGTGCAAGTCCTGCCACAAGAAGCGAGACGACAAGAGAAGGCGCGGCTCCGAGTAGGGCCGAGGGCGCGGGTGCCGACCGGGTGCCCGCGCCTTGCCATGACCCCCCTACCCCTCTGGAAATGGGGAGAGCTATCCACCTACCCCGCGCGCCCCTCCCAAACGTCTATCGCTACGAAATTGGGCGATCGGGGGGGATGTCGGCATACGGGGGCAAACGCAACGCTAAATGGGTCATTTTTGCCACGCTAAATCTCACGCGGCCCGTAACCTTCCCTCCGTCAAGGGAGAGGAGAGCGCATGCGACCGCAGCCGGAACTCGTGGTGGAGGAAGTGCCAGTGGACGAGCTGGTCCCCTACGCCAACAACGCCAAGATGCACCCGCAGAAGCAGATAGACGAGATCGCTGAGAGCATCAGCGAGTTCGGGAACTGCGACCCGATAGGAATCTGGCACAACGAGCGCGGTGAGGCCGAGATCGTGGAGGGCCACGGCCGCCTTCTCGCCCTCAAGAAGCTCGGCATCAAGACGGCACCCGTCATATCGCTCGACCACCTCACCGACGAGCAGCGACGCATCTACACCCACGTCCACAACCAGACGACCCTATCCAGCGGCTTCGACGAGGCCGCCCTGATCGAGGACATGGACAACCTGAACGCGGACTGGAGCGCTCTCGGGTTCCAGGAGTTCCTGCCGAAGCTCGAGGAAGAGGAAACCCTTGAAGAGGTCGATGTTCCGGTCGAAGTGGCATGCAGGTGCAAGCCCGGCGAGATATGGGCGCTCGGCCAGCACCGGGTCATGTGCGGCAGCGCCACGTGCGCGGATGACGTAAAACGGCTCGGGGGGGG
>NZ_KV806938.1:0-684 GCF_001811895.1 Olsenella sp. HMSC062G07 | reverse complement strand
TCAACACGATGGCCGGCATGATCAAGACCGACATGGACGTCAACACCATAGCCTCGCTTGCGGCGCAGTTCAGGGGCATGAACGTGGACACGGACGTCATGGCGGGCATGGAGCCCACCACCTCGCAGTACAAGAACGACACCTGGTACGAAATCTGCCAGACGAGCGCGTGGAGAAAGATGATGTCTCGCGTGGACCAGGGGCTCCCGCCATACGAGAGCGACGCGGACGACCCTGCGAGGGGCGTGTCCGCCCAGGACTCAGGCGCCGCGGCGACGGGCGAGGCCGGGGCGACCAAGACGGGAGAGGGGGCGTCCGCCTCCGACGCGCCCACCTACTCGGGCAGCGTGCTCGTGCTCAACGCGAGCATGACCGACGGCGCCGCGGGCAAGGTGGCCACGACGCTCAAGAACAGGGGCTTTACCGCGACGGCGGACACCGCCGCAGCACGAGAGAGCACGACGAAGGTCATCTATAACGGCGACGGGGCCCGGTCGTCGGCGTTGGGCGTTGCCCAGACGTTGGGCGGCGGCGTCATGCCCCAGGCGAATGACGGCAGCTGCAGGACGGACGTGCCGGTGATCGTGATTCTGGGCGGCGACTCATACTAGGCGGCGTGGGCGCGATTCTCTCGCAAGGCCGCCTGAGCAGGCTGGCTCTCGCGCAGAATCAAAGGGACGGCTC
>NZ_KV806937.1:0-1406 GCF_001811895.1 Olsenella sp. HMSC062G07 | reverse complement strand
CCGCCGCCGCCTGAACTCATAGGGCGCGCGGAGGCAACCTGGGGAACTGAAACATCTAAGTACCCAGAGGAAGAGAAATCAACCGAGATTCCCCCAGTAGCGGCGAGCGAACGGGGATGAGGCCAAACCGGCGGGCGCTTCGGCCCCGCCGGGGTTGTAGGGCCGGTCACGCGGCAGTGACAAACCGGCGGGGGAGCGGAAGGGCCTGGGAAGGCCCGCGAGACAGGGTTAGAGCCCCGTACGCGAACCCCCGCCGGCTGCCGACCGGACCCTGAGTACCGCCGGACACGTGAAACCCGGTGGGAAGCTGGGGGGACCACCCTCCAAGCCTAAATACTCTCCTGTGACCGATAGTGGACGAGTACCGTGAGGGAAAGGTGAAAAGCACCCCGGGAGGGGAGTGAAATAGTACCTGAAACCGTGCGCGCACAAGCAGTCGGAGCGGCCCCTCGGGGCCGTGACGGCGTGCCTTTTGTAGAATGAGCCAGCGAGTTACGGCGTGTGGCGAGGTCAAGCCACGAAGCGAGCCGCAGCGACAGCGAGTCCCAACCGGGCGCACAGTCGCACGCCGTAGACGCGAAGCCGGGTGAGCTATCCACGGGCAGGCTGAAACGGGGGTAAGACCCCGCGGAGGGCCGAACCCACCTAGGTTGAAAACTGGGGGGATGACCCGCGGATAGGGGTGAAAGGCCTATCAAACCCGGAGATATCTCGTTCTCCCCGAAATAGCTTTAGGGCTAGCCTCGGACGCTTACCTGCGGAGGTAGAGCACCGGATGGGCGCGGGGGCCTCACCGCCTACCAAACCCAACCGAACTCCGAATGCCGCAGGTCCGGAGTCCGGGAGTCAGAGCGCGTGGGCTAAGCCGCGCGCTCGAGAGGGAAACAGCCCAGACCGCCCGCTAAGGTCCCCAAATCCATGCCGAGTGGCAAAGGATGTGCGTTTGCTCAGACAACCAGGATGTTGGCTTAGAAGCAGCCACCCATTCAAAGAGTGCGTAACAGCTCACTGGTCGAGTGGACATGCGCCGACAATATACGGGGCTAAGCATGGTACCGAAGCGGCGGACTGATCTATCAGTGGTAGGGGAGCTTTCCGTCCGGGGGGAAGCCGCGGGACGACCCGCGGTGGACCGGCCGGAAGTGAGAATGCTGGCATGAGTAACGAGAGGGGCGTGGGAAACGCCCCCGCCGTAAACCCAAGGTTTCCTGGGCGAGGCTAATCCTCCCAGGGTCAGTCGGGAGCTAAGGCGAGGCCGGAAGGCGTAGCCGATGCGCAGCAGGTGGACATTCCTGCACCTCCGACGCGGCGCTTGACCGACGGGGTGACGAAGAAGGGTAGCTCAGCGGGGTTCTGGACGTCCCCGTGAGGCCGCGTAGGCCGGGGGGTGGCGAAGTGCGCCCCCC
>NZ_KV806936.1:0-19433 GCF_001811895.1 Olsenella sp. HMSC062G07 | reverse complement strand
TTGTCAAAGCGCTGGGGTTTGTCGGCCTTTTGGGCGAGGCTCGTGGGCACTGTGAAGCTGATTGACTGACCTGGCCCCAGCGACGGGATGGTCCATGCGAGGGTGCGACCGTCACGCGTGCGGCTTGCCGCAAGAGGTCTTCCATCGATGACATCAAGGCGCAGCTCGAGTACAGAGAGGCCAACATGGCCGAGGTGGAGGCATTCAGCGTCTCCCGCACGCTGGGGCTGGACGAGAAGGTCATGATCGACGAGGGCCGCGGCAGCTTCGTGGTGGTGTCTGGCGGGAGGAACTGGAAGTCCACCAACCCCGACGTCATACCCCTCAGCCAGGTGACCGGGGCTCAGGTTGACTTCGACGAGAGCCGCAGCGAGGAGACCTATCTGGACGACGAGGGCAACCGCAGGAGCTACGTGCCACCTCGCTACAGCTACTCCTACAGCTCTCGCGTGGAGGTGAACGTCAACAACCCCTGGTTCGACTCGTTCTCGATCGACGTGGCAAGCGGGAGCACGTCCATGCCTCACTCGCTTGAGTCCGAGCAGGCACGGTCTGCCGCACAGGAGATCTGCTCCGCCCTCACCACCGAGCGCGAGCGCATCCATGAGGAGGCGGAGGCAAGCCGCGCCCCCAAGACGGCGATGACCTGCCCGCACTGTGGTGCCACCACCATTCCGGATGCAAGCGGCTGCTGCGAGTACTGCGGCGGAGCCATGGGCGCGTAAGGGAGGCGCAGGATGGGACTCATCAAGGCTGCATTGGGTGCTGCTGGCGGCATGCTCGCCGACCAGTGGAAGGAAATGATCTACTGCGAGAGCATCCCCGCCGACGTCCTGACCGTCAAGGGCCAGAAGCGCGTGGGAGGTCGCAGCAGCAACACCAAGGCAAGCGACAACATCATCACCAATGGCAGCGCCGTGGTGGTGAACGACGGCCAGTGCATGGTCATCGTCGAGCAGGGCAAGGTGGTTGAGGTCTGCGCCGAGCCCGGAGAGTTCATCTACGACAACCAGGTGGCGCCAAGCGTCTTCTCGGGAGACCTGGGCCAGAGCCTGGCAGACACCTTCGCCCAGATCGGCAAGCGCCTCACCTTTGGCGGAGACACGGGCACTGACCAGCGCGTGTATTACTTCAACACCAAGGAGGTCATGGGCAACAAGTATGGGACGGCAACTCCCGTGCCCTTCCGTGTGGTGGACGCCAACATAGGCCTGGACGTGGACATCTCCGTGCGATGCAACGGAGAGTACAGCTATCGCATCTGCAACCCCATCCTCTTCTACACCAACGTGTGCGGAAACGTCGAGAGCGAGTACAGGCGAGCCGAGATAGACAGCCAGCTCAAGAGCGAGCTGCTCACGGCCTTGCAGCCTGCGTTCGCCAAGATCTCTGCGGCAGGCGTGCGCTACAGCGCGGTTCCCGCGCACACGCAGGAGCTTGCGGACGCCCTGAACGAGGCCCTCTCGTCCAAGTGGCGGGAGCTGCGCGGCATCGAGGTGGTGAGCTTCGGGGTCAACTCCATAGCGACCTCACCCGAGGACGAGCAGATGATCAAGGACCTGCAGAAGGCCGCCACCATGCGCGACCCCAGCATGCGCGACGCCGTCCTGGCGGCAGCCCAGGGCGATGCCATGCGCACCGCCGCAGGCAACGAGGGCGGCATGGGTGCCATGGGGGCGTTCATCGGCATGGGCATGGCGGGGCAGATGGGCAGGCCAGCGGGTGGATCGTACTCCAACGCTGCCCCCAACCCGCCCCAGAGCCAGTACGCCACCGCGGCAGGGGGTGGCTTCGCCCCAGCCCCTGCGCCACAGCAGCCGGGAGGATGGACGTGCTCCAGCTGCGGGGCATCAGGCAACATGGGCAAGTTCTGCAACGATTGCGGCAGCCCCAGGCCCGCCGACGCCGGCACTTGGGCCTGTGCGAGCTGCGGAACCGCAGGCAACACCGGCAAGTTCTGCCGGGAGTGCGGCACGCCCGCGCCCACCAGCCAGCCCCGCTACAAGTGCGACAAGTGCGGATGGGTGCCCGAGGACCAGTCCAGGCCACCTAAGTTCTGCCCCGAGTGCGGAGACGTGTTCGACGAGGGCGACCTCTCGTAGGAGGTCATGCCCCCCTCCTCGGCCGCAAGTCCACGGTCGGACGGCCGGAGGCAAAGACGCGAGCCGCCCCACCCCAGGCAAGGGGGTGGGGCGGCTCGTCGCTTGCGGAAACGAGGGAGACGGATCGCCTCGCGGAGAGCGGCGTGGTGATCTTGTGGCCGCTGAGGTCAAGGTCTATGGTCTTCCCCTGGGACACAAGGACGGGGCTGGAAAGCTCGAAGTCGGCACCGATCTGGATGCTGGGCTCTCCGCTGGAGATCGCCGCCTGCAGCTCGCCGGTGGTCGAGGCCTGAACGGGGGCCGCCGCTATGCCGGGAGAGACGGCAAAGGCGAACGCGGCGGCAATTGCGAGACATGTCGCGCGGCAGGGCCTCCATGGGAAGCTCATGGGGACAGGAGGACTCGTTTCTTCGTCTCTCTACCAGACGAGGCAGCGGGGAGGGTGCCCGTCTCAGCGAAGGTAGTAGACGAACGAGCTGATCCTCTCGTCTATGCCAGAATCAGGCGTGCCGTCAAAGCCCACGTGCGTCACCGGCACGGAAATGTCCGCCGACGCCTCTGCGAGCTGCAGGATGATATCGGTGTTCTCGTACATCGATGACATGGCTATGACGCCGCGCGCAACGCCCGCGGAGAGACTAGCCTTGGCAATGCGGTAGCGCGCGTTGGCCGAGCGAAGCCTGCCCACCAAGGAGTCGGCCTTCGCCAGGAGCGCGGACGCGTCGGGCTGGAACGGGGACGCCCCCGCCAAAGCCTCGTGCACGTGCGACATCCGCTCGGCGAGGTGGCGGAAGTCCTCCTCGCCCTCGTAGGCGTCACGCCACAGGAACCAAAGGTACTCGGATGCCGGCATGCGCTTCACGCGCCAGCCCCTCCCCTCCAGACGCCCGAGCGTTCCCGCATTGAGGGCGTCCTCCCACACCACGGGCCACTCCCCCAGGGCAAGCACGCTGCGGCCACCGTCGGCTGGCAGGCCCGCGGCAATGTCTCGCGCGGCGGCCAGCGTCGCGTCATGGGAGAAGCCCGCGGCAGACAGCTCCTCCAGAACGGCCGCGCGACGCATAGGGTCGGCCGCCTGCGCCACGTCCGCCGCCAGGAGCGCGTCGAACAGGGCATCCAGGTCCTCGGACCACTCGGGCAGGCGGTCGAGCCGCGGAGAGACCACCTCGATGGCATCCAGGCCACGCGTCCTGAGCTCAGAGAGGATCACGCGATCGTACTGTCCGTCCGCATCGGCCCCCTCTCCCGAGGGAAGGAGCAGCTGGATGCCCCTGCCGCACCCTTCGTTCGCCCCACGTCCCGCTACGGCCATGTCCGCCGCCTCGAGGGCGACGCCAAGCTCCGCCGAGAAGGACAGGTACTCCTTGGTCGTGGAGAGCGCCTTGCCACGGGCTATGGCATGGTCCGTGACGGGGACGGCCTGCACCCTCATGCCCCTGCGCCGCAGGAGGGCCGCCACCGCACGTGCCGGCAGGCCGAGGTCCGGCATCGCCACGGGCAGGCTGCCGTCGAGGCGGCTCTCGTTCTGGCTGACGGCACCCACCACCATGGGAAGGCCGCTCTCGTCCACCGCCTCGTGATGGTCGAGGCTGTTGAGAAACGCCTCGATCCGCGTCACGACCCCCACCTTGGAGAAGTGCTCGTCCACCTCGATCTGAAGGTAGGGCTTTTGTCCCATCTCCTCGGCAAAGAGGTGAGAGAGCATGGTGTCTGGCCCGCAGCCGTGGTTGGTGAGGTAGATGGCGAACAGCCTTGGGTCGCGGCGAATGAGCTTGGCCGCCGCCAGGATGTGCTGGCCGAAGGGCCAGTAGACGTTGGGGTAGTCCTCCTCCAGGCCAAAGGAATGGGCGTGCAGGTGGGAGATGGTGATGACCCTCTGCCCCCGGTCTATGAGCGCGTCCGGGATCCCCGCGTTGAGAACCGCGTCGGATATGCCGTAGTTTCTCGTCACCATGACCAGCACGCGCTCTTCGGGGCCAAGGGAGTCGAGCAGCCTCTGCCCGGCCTCCTCCGTCTTGCGGGTGAACTCGCTCACGGCATAGCTGCCAGCCAGGAGCGCGCGGGCGGTGTCGTGGGGGTCGCGACCCAGCTGCGCCCCCACCTCCAGCATGGCGCCCGCCATGGCCCGCTGGCCAAAGTCAAGGTCGAGCTCCGGCGAGATGAGCCCTATGCCTCTCTCCGCGAGGCCAAGCTCCTCGGCAACCAGATGCGAGGCGCACTGCATGTAGGAGCAGCCGTAGTTGTGGGCTATCTTGGAGTGCTTGTGGCGGATGGTGTGCACGCGCGGCATGAAGATGTAGTCCACGCCGCGCTCCACCAGCTGCATCACGTGCCCATGCATGAGCTTCACGGGAAAGCAGGTCTCGCCCTGCGCGGTCTGCTGGGAGAGACGCACGGTCTCCTCGTCCGACACATCCGAGACAACCACGTTGAAGCCCAGCTGAGTGAAGAAGGCGTTTGCCATGGGGAAGAGCTTGTACATCATGAGGCTGCGAGGGACACCCACCGTCTCCTTGGATGGGTCTATCTCACCGGTGTAGCCCTCCAGCAGGAGGCTCTCCCCCTCGTGGAAGAACGCCCGGTTGCGCTCGACCTCCTCCGCGGCCCCCCGGCACTCGGCTGCGGCAGCGCCAGAGAGGTCCCAGCCACGAAAGCTCGTGTGCGAGACCTCGGCCTCCCAGGCGAGGAGCGCCGCGCCGACCGCGCCCGAGACCGCAAACCACGGGGAGACCGTCATGCGGTCGCCAAAGCTCTGGGCGAAGGCGGCCACGATGCCAGAGTTGTAGCAGACCCCACCCTGAAGCACGATGCGCCCGCCCACTGCCTTGTTGCCCACCACCCGGTTCAGGTAGTTGCGAATGATCGACTGGCAGAGGCCGGCGGCCACGTCGGCCTTGCGGGCACCCCTGGCAAGGGCGACGTTGATGGCCGTCTCCACGAAGACCGTGCAGCGCTCGCCCAGGTCCACGGGACTCTCGGCCGAGAGGGCCAGGGCACCGAAGTCACCCAGAGCGATGCCCATGCGTGCGGCCTGCTCCTCGACGAACGACCCCGTCCCCGCCGCGCACACCTTGTTCATCTGGAAGTCGACCACGTTGCCGGACCGCAGGCTTATGTACTTCGAGTCCTGGCCACCTATCTCGAACACGGTATCAACCTGGGGGTCCGCCGCTGCGGCAGCCCGCGCCTGGGCCGTTATCTCGTCGCGGACCACGTCGGCGCCCACATGCCTGCCGATCATCTCGCGTCCGGAGCCCGTGGTGGCCACGGCGACCACGCGAACGGAGTCGCCCAGGCGCCGCCCGAGAGACGCGAGCCCCTCGGCCACGGCCGCCTTCGGGTTGCCGCGCGTGCGCAGATACTGCGCATCGAGCAGCGCGCCCTCCTCATCCACCAGAACCAGGTTCGTGCTGGTGGAGCCCACGTCGATGCCCAGGGCGCACGGCGTGCGCCCGCCCGCGTCCCTGGCCCACGGACGGGGCCTGAGGGAGTAGCCGGGACCCGCCTCATAGCGGATGCGCGGCAGGGGGTCGCGGCCGGGAAGGGACGCTGACGCCCTGGTGCTGGCAGACAGCGCGCGGCGCAGGTCGGAAAGCGTGGGCGTGGCAAGAGGGGCCGGGGTGCCGCCGGCATGCGCGATGCCCTCGCGGGCGGAGGCAGGTCCGTCCGAAACGTCAGCATCCCCTGCCCCCAGGCGCAGCCTGGCCGCGTGGAGCGCGGCGCCAGCTGCCTGGAAGTAGAGGTTCCCCTCCTCGCAGAGGAGCTCGCCCTCCCCCAGGCGGAAGACGTCGCGCACGGAGCGCACCACGCCCGAGTTGAGCAACACCCCACCCGAGAGGGCCATTGGACGCTCAACGGGAAGCCCACGGACGACGAGCGCCTTGAAGCTCTTGACCATGGCATGGCAGAGGCCCATGAGGATGTCCTCTACGGGAACTCCCTCCTGCTGGCGATGGATGATGTCCGTCTTCGCGAAGACGGCGCAGCGCCCCGAGAGGCGCGGCACGCTGACGGCACCGTCCACCACTGAGGAGAAGTCCTCCATGCGAAGCCCCAGGCGCTGCATCTGGTCCTCGAAGAACGAGCCGGTTCCCGAGGCGCAGCCCTCGTTCATGGAGAAGCGGGGTGCCTGGCCGGGCCCGATGGAGGTGACGAAGAGCCCCTGCTGGCCACCGACCTCCATGATGGAGCGAGCGGCTGGGGCGAGGAGGGAGGCACCCAGGGTGATGGCCGGGACGTCCTCGAGCACGATGGCGCCAGGCAGGGCGTCGCCCAGGATGACCTGGCCGGAGCCGGTCAAGGCCCAGGCGGCGCACTCCTCCGGCGGCAGGGCCGCGGCGGCCTCGTCCAGGAGCTCGGACAAACATGACGAGGGGTCGCCCCTGTGGGCCCGCATGGCCGCATGCCGCAGCGGCTCCCCCGCGGCGGCATGCGGGCAACCTTCCACGCCCCGTGCGCCATCCGCCGGCCCTCTCCCAGCAATCCCCAGGTCAACAGCCACAAGCTTGACCGATGACGCACCTATGTCAATGCCCAGCGCATACATGCGAAAGGCCCCTCTCCCCCAGACCAGCCGCAGGCCTAGCGACTACCTGCGCCCTCGGCAAGCCTGCCGCCATTGGAGCGGTAGGCGTCGTATTCGGCCAGGAACGCGTCCTTGTCCAGACGCCGCATCTGCACCACGTCCTCGAAGGTCACCAGCTCAGTGATGGGGTTCTCCACGGAGAACGGGAACCCCTTGTCCACCAGGAACTCACCGAACATGGGGTCTTCCAGGACGACGTCCCTCATGCACTTGGTCATGTCGATCGTGGCCACGGGCGCTCCCCTCGCTGTTGTCGGACGACGGGCTCGCCACGTCCTGGCTGCCGTCATATGCCATAAGTTAGTCTTTTCTAATTCTATGGGGCATTATGCCCCACCGGCGCGCTTCGAGCCGTTGCATCGGTCACACGCAGGCACAAAGGCCAGGCCTTCCTCCAACGGAACGCAGGCCCTCCGTCCTGGGAACGAGAGGGCCTGCGTCACTCCTTGGGCCCCCAAAGGGAGGGTCCGCGAGGATTCGTGGCTAGCGCTGGCGGGAACGAAGCTTGGCTGCTCCGCTGCCAACGAGGGCCGTCATGCCCAGAAGGACAAGGGCCATGCCCGGAAGCGAGCCGTTCTCGTCGCCGGTCCGTGGCAGGGCCTTCGGCTTGGTGGGACGGCTCGTCGAGCCGTTACCGGCTCCGTCGTTGTTGGCGTTGCCGCCGCCTCCGGGGACGTCCGGCTTCGCGGCCTCCTGGACCACCAGCGTGCCGGGCTGGTAGTCGAACTCGTAGTTCCCGCCGGCGTTGCCGCCCTGGGGAGGAAGCTCATAGGATCCCGGAGCGGCAAGCTGGGCTTCCGTGACCGGAACGGTTGGGGCCACGTAACCCGCGACGGACTCTGCCGTCTCGCCGCCCACGAAGCCCGTCACGTCCACCTTGAGGGCCGGGGTCTCCCCCACCCTGATGGTGTCTCCCTGGTAGGTTGCCGTGAGCTTGGCCTTTGCGATGGACCAGGTGACGCTCACCGAGTCTGAGGTGGCGGCGGGGGTCCACTCGTAGTTGTCGGACGTCAGCGTGGCCGTTGCGGTGTAGCTGCCCGCGTCGGTCGCCTTGACGTCGCCGGAGAGCGTGTAGCCCTCTCCCTGCGGCACGCCCGTCTGCTCCGTCCCGTCGTAGACCAGGCCAACCTTGGCCTCGGGCCTCGGCAGCTGCTTCCTGGCAATGGACCAGTAGATGGACTTTGCCTCGGTGGTGCCATCGCTCCAGGTATACCCCGCCTCAGGAACAGCGGTGGCGGTGTAGCTGCCCGCGTCGGTCGCCTTGGTGTCTCCGGAGAGCGTGTAGTGCTCGCCCTGCGGCACGCCCGTCTGCTCAGTCCCGTCGTAGACCAGGCCATCGACGGCATCCGGCACGGCCAGCTGACCACGCGGCGTCACCGTGAGCGTGGCGTCAACATACTTGCTGAACTCGTAGTATATCGAGGCGTCTCCCAGCTCTCCGCCGAAGGGCCTGATGGTGTAGGTTCCGGGGGCAAGCGCAGACAGCTCGGATGCGCCAATGACGCTGCCGTCCGCATCGACGACCTGCACGCCTGGGGCAACGTAGCCCCCTGAGGCCAGCGCGCCAAGATCCACGGGATTCGGCCACCCGGTGACCTTTGCCAAGAGCTTGGGCATGGTCCCGAAGGAGACGCTCTCGCTCTCGGCCGTCGCGACAAGCGGCGCCTTGGCAATCGTCCACGTAAGCTCCTTGGCTCCGTACGTGCCGTCAGACCAGACGAAGCAGCGCGCGACGGATCCGTCGGGATTGCGGTACTTGTCGAGCAGCCTCACGGTGATTCGATAGGTACCGGGCACGAAGGTCCCATACGTCCCATCGATCTTGTAGTAGTCGTTCCTGTCGATCTTGATGCCGTACTTCTTCAGGTCGATTCCATACTGCTGGTAACCGTTGTAGGTCAGCCCCGTGCGCACCTCCGGCGGATCGACCTTGATGGGGTCGATCCTCCAGGTGACCGTCTTGGTGCCAATGCCGCCATCGGGCCACTGGTGGTTCTTGTCCGGCTTGACCTCGTTCGTGTACGTGCCCGCCAGGGTCGCGCCACTGAGGCCGCTTACCCGGACATAACCATCCCCATTGTCATAGGGGGAATAGATGAGGCTGCCCGTAAAGGTGGGCACCTCCCCCTGGGAGGGCACCTCGACGGTGGCCCGGGCAATGCTCCAACTTATGAGCTTGATGTCGGTCGTACCATCCGGCCAGACGTGGTCGCTGTCAAGGATTGCCATGGCGCTGTAATTGCCCGCATCCTTTCCCGAGTTGTTGTAGAGACGATATCCCTCTCCGACGACAGAGACGCCCGTCTGCTCCTGACCGTTGTAGACGAGCCCCGTGACGGCCGTGGGAACGGTTGCGACGAGCGCCGGCTTGGTGCCGGCTCGCTTGGATGCCTTGAAGGTGGAGACCGCCTTGTCAAGCTCCTCCTTGGCGGCGGTCACGGA
Organism: Olsenella sp. HMSC062G07; assembly: GCF_001811895.1. Taxonomy (NCBI): domain Bacteria; kingdom Bacillati; phylum Actinomycetota; class Coriobacteriia; order Coriobacteriales; family Atopobiaceae; genus Olsenella; species Olsenella sp. HMSC062G07. Next base: position 10,304 of record NZ_KV806936.1, on the reverse strand, counting down.
CGCGTTGGTCGCGCCATTGGCATCGCGCGCCTCACGTGCCTTGGCAATGGCGCCGTCGAGGGTGTCCTTGTCACCCTGGGTGACCCACTGCCCGTCGGACGATACGTCCTTGCCGTCCGTCGAGACGGTGGCACTGTCCGACTCTGCCTTGGCGGCCTTGATCGAGGCTTCAAGGCCGCTCAGGTCCACCTCGTCGCCAATCGTGTAGTCGATGGTCTTGGGATCGGTCGTGCCATCTGCCCACACGTGACCCTCCTTGAGGGTGGCAACGGCATGGTGAAGCCCCTCAGAGGATGCCTTGCCGTTCTCAAGGGTGAAGCCCTGGGGACCATTGTCACCGACGAACACGCCCTTGAGCTCCTCGCCGGTGTGCGCGAGACCCTTCACGGCCTTCGGCACGTTCACTACGACGCGAGAGGTCTCGAGCGCGGGGGCATCAGTGCTATCTCCCGTCCTGGTGGCGCTGTCGTAATCCACGTCGAGCTGCAGCGAGACGTCACCGGAGGGGGTAAGGGTCCTGTCAAGGGGGACGGCATAGAGCTCGCTTCCCTTGAAGGTGTAGCTCTTGGTGCCGCTCGTCTGCGTGTCGGTGAGAACGAGCCTGGCCTTGTGGATGCGGCTTGTCTTCTTGTTGTAATTGCCTTCCCACATGCCACCGCCACCCCAGTTGGTGGGAGCAACCCGCTCGACGGAGGAGTCAGAGATCTCCGCACTCGTGCCGAGCGCCTGCAGCGTGAAGATGGGGTTCGGGAACGGGACGAGGAGGGTCTTCGTGCCGTCCTCCGCAACGTGGAGCGTGGCGTTGGACGTCACAGGCGAGCTCGGAATCCCGCTCTCAACAGATAGCCCTACGTTTTCGTCAATGGTTGGACCGAAGGGGTTGTTCGGTGTGGTCGGGTATACGGTGAGCCCAGGGATGAGCGGGTTGTACTGCCCTGGCATGCTGACGTTGGCAGAGATGGAATAGGTGCCCGGCGCGAGGGCGCCCCTGTCCTCCGGCGCGGCAAAGGCCGATGCCGGTGCCAGCGAGACCATCATGACCGCGAAGAGGAACAGGGAGAGAATCCTTCCCACAAGCGCGTGCTGTGTCTTTTCCCTCACCTCAACTCCTTTCTTTCGTGTGTCTCACCCCGTGCGGCAAGCACGACATGCCGTCAGGGTGACTTCCGATAGTTTGATTCAACTTACTTTTAACCAGCCGTAACCCTCGTGGCGTTGCAGTGGCAACAGCAAAGTTAGTTTTGGCTTATTTTTGTGCGCCTCACATGGGGCGGGAGATGTCGGACAGCTGGACGCAGCGGGCTCCCAGCAGGCGCGCGTCCTGCTCCCCATGGGTCGAGACCAGAAGCGTCCGTCCTTCCCTATGGCGCAGCACGAAGTCTATGACCGAGCGGCGCGTGCGCTCGTCCAGGCCGGTAAACGGCTCGTCCATCACGATGGCCTTGCTGGGGTACGCCATCGCGCGCACCAACGAGACGCGTCGGCGCTGACCGCCGGAAAGCTGCGAGGCAGGCTTGCCCAGGCTGTCCTCGGGCAGCACCTCGGCAAGAAGGGACCTGATGGCCCGACGGCTGGAGCGGCCCGGCATGACGAGGGCCACGTTCTCCACCGGCGAGAGCGGCGCGCAGAGGCGGTCCTCCTGGAACATCACCGAGGCGTCGCCGCAGGAGATGCCCTCGAGGCGCCCGGAGTCGGCCCGCTCGAGCCCGAGGATCACCCGCAGCAGCGTTGTCTTGCCCGCTCCTGAGGGCCCCATCAGGCACCAGGAGGAGCCGGCGGGCAGGGTGAGGCTCACGTCGCGCAGCACATGCAGGGAGCCATAGCTCTTCTCGACGTGGGAAAGCCTCACGTCGCATGAGCCCATCACTGGTCGCCTCCCTCGTCGTCGCGCATCCCCAGGCACTCTCCCAGCGGCCTGCCCGCACGGCGCAGCAGCCACATGAAGAGCCTCTCGAACGCCCAGCTCATCAGCATGACGACCACGGTCCAGGCAAAGAGGTCGGGCGTGTTGAGGTACGTGCGGGCAAGCGACATCTCCTTGCCCACGGAGGGCTTGGGCGTGGCAAGGACCTCCGCCATGATGCCGCTCTTCCAGCTCATGCCCAGCGCCAGCCTGCAGGCGCTGGAGAGGAACGGCATGAACGCCGGCCTGTACACATACAGGAAGCGACGCCAGCGCGAGAGCCCGTACACGTGTGCCATCTCGAGCATCTGGCCATCGACGTTGCCCAGGCCCGCGAGCATGTTGGTGTAGATGAGGGGCAGAACGATCACGAACGAGAGGTACACGGTGAGCAGCTGGCCACCAACCCATATGAGCAGCATGATGATGATGCTCACCACGGGTATGGTGCGCAGGAGGGACATGAGGGGCTCCACGAAGTCGTGCACCAGCCGGAAGCGATGCGACGCCAGCGCCAGCAGCGTCCCCACGGAAAACGAGAGGAGGAAGCCCGCGACGATGCGCAGGAGGGACGCCCCGCACACCAGCCAGAAGTCGGGCTTGACCACCTGGGTCGCCAGGGCCTGGAGCACGCGGACGGGCCCGGCGAGCACCAGACGGTTGTTCATCGCGGTGTCGAGAAGCTGCCACACGACGACCCAGAACGCGATGATGGCGCCCCTGCGCCAGAAGAGCATCCTCTCGCGGCGCTTCACGGCAAGGGCGTCCGACGTGGGGCCCGCGTCAGGGCTGGCCCCCGCCGCCTCGCAGAGGGCGCGCTCGGCCTCGTCATCCGTCAGGAGGCCCTGGCCGCAGGCCACGCGCACCACCTGCTCGCGCGAGACGCCCAGGGAGCAGAGCATGTCCATGATGCGCCCCGTCGGGACGCCGCCGTCTGCGGCCATGCGCATCATGGGACCCATCTGGGCGTCATCCAGGCCGTCCTCGCGTATGCGCTGGGCCATCATGGCCAGGCGCTCCTCGGGGATGCCCGTAGCGGCCGACACCTCAGACAGGGGCACGCGCGCCATCGGCCTCCCTGGCGCCTGGGCGGCACTCACGACCGCACCGCCGCCTTGGCCTCCTCCTCGCCGATGGCGTCATCGTCGATGAAGCCCACGGGAGGAAGGTAGTAGAAGCCGTCGTCGGGCACGGCGCCACCCACCGAGTCGGGGTTGGCGTCGTAGAGCTCCTGGATGAAGCCCGAAAGCGCGGTGCGCATGGCCAGGCCGGTGAGGCAGGTCATGGCGATCTGAGGCATGGCGTCGGCCGCCACGCTGTTGTTGAGGAAGGTCCCCAGCTGCTCCTGCAGGGCAGCGGCCTCGTCCGTGTGCGAGAGGGTCCAGCGCACCGAGCTCCCCTGCATCCTCAGGTACTCTATGACGGCCTGCTCGTGCTCCTCCAGGAAGGCCTTGTTTGCGACCGTGATGGTGGTAACGGCCTGGCTGCCCGTGTCGGAGAAGGCCTTGTCCCACTCGCTGGTGATGCTCACGGGCACGTAGAGCGGGTCCACCATGAGCCTGGACAGCGAGACGAACGGCTGGGGCAAGATGGCCACGCAGTCCCTCTCCTGCTGCATGAGGTTGAGAACCTCGAAGGGCGTGGACTTGAACTCCAGGGTGAAGCTGTCGGCCATGCCGTTCTTTCGCAGCAGAGCCTCGATGGTGTACTCGGGCGTCCCGCCCTCCCCGTAGCTGTAGACGGTGCGACCGGCGAGGTCCTCCAGCGACGAGATGGAGGCATCGGTGGTCATGACGTAGAGCACACCCAGGTTGTTGATGCTGATCACCTGGTATTCGTTCTGCAGCTCATGGTTGTTGTACAGGATGGGCCCTATGTTGCTCGGCAGGGTGGCTATGTCGTAGTCGCCCTGGTTGAGCGCCGCCGAGAGGCCTATGTAGTCAACCCCGTTGGGGGTGAACTCGAACCTGTTGGTGGTGCGGCCGTTCTGCGCGGCGAGCATGAACTGCGAGAGCCCCATGGAGGGAGGGCCTATGATGAGCCCCACCCGCACGTCGCAGGGGTCCGCGCTGCCCATGAGCTCGCGCTGCTCGGGTTGGGCGGTGAGCACGGTCCGAGAGCTTCCGGAGGGCGCATTGGAGGTGGAGCAGCCTGCGAGGCCGAGCCCCGCAAGCGACGCCGCCCCCGCGCCGGCCAGGGCGACGAACGCCCGGCGGGTGAGGTTGGAGCCATCGAAGAGGGACTTCATGCCTAATCCTCCTTGGGTGCGTCTGGGCTGGCGTCGCGGCGCCTGCGCGCCGCGAAGGCGATCCCCGCGGCGGCCGCGAGGGCAAGCAGGCCGAGGCCCATCTTCAGGGCCGGGTTGTTCCGGATGGCCTCCTGACAGCCCCCGAGGACTCCCTCGCCCTTTGTGGGCCTGGACGAACCTCCCGCAGACAACCCCTTCTGGGCGTCAAGCGCTGCCAGGGCGTCTGCCGCGGCGGCGTCCGCCCGTGCCTTGCCGTCGGCGGCCTTCCCGTCGGCGCCCTGGGCGTTGATGATGTCCAGGGCCGCCTTGGGCAGCGTGCCGCCCGTCTGGGTGGGGGCTCCGTTGAACACCACCTCGAAGGTCACCGACCAGGTGCGGTCTGCAGGGCCGCCGATGATGCTGTTGGCCAGCGACCCCAGGCGGATGCTGGCGGTGGCGGTCTTGGTGATGGTGCTTGCGTCCCTCAGGATGCCCAGGTCAACCGTAATGCTGGTGAGCCCACCCTCCCCGTCGTACGTCGAGGACACGATGTCGAGGCCAGAGATGGAGAGCACGTGCATGATGCGAGACTGGATGATGATGGGGATGGTGACGTAGGCATGCCCGTCAGGCCCCACAGTCAGCGTGGCGTTCTTCGAGACGGACGAGCTGGGCGGGAAGGATGAGTTGGTGAAGTGCGGCGAGAGGGGCAGGCCCGCCTCCTCGCGGTTCACCCAGATGTTGGCGGAGACCGTGTAGCTGCCAGCCGCCAGGTGGCCGTCCTCGGAGGATATCGGGTCCCCCGCATCCGTGCCACCTGCGTTGGTGCCGCCGGAACCGCTGTTCTCGCCATGGGGGTTGTCGTTTGGCCGGGGATCGACCGTGCTGCCGCCGTTCTCGACCTTGGCGAAGCCGGGGAGCTCGGTGCTGTCCGAGGCCTTAGCCATGCTGTCGTAGTCCACGGTTAGGCGGAGGGACACATCCCCCTCGGGCCTCAGCTCAGTGTCAAGGGGCACGGCGTAGAGCACGCTGCCCTTGAAGTCGAACGTCGCCGTCCCCTTCGCCTGGCCGGCGGGAAGAACCGCCGACATCATGTGAATGCGGTCCGTGCGTTTGTTGTAGCTGCCGCTCCAGTCACCGCCGCCGGCGGTGGGCCTCACACGCTCTGTGCGCACGTCGGAAAGACGGTCGCAGGCACCGATCTCCTGGGTGGTGAAGATGGGGTTCCTGATGGGCAGCACGAGCGTCCTGGTACCGTCCTTCGAGACGACGATCTTCGCGTTCATCGAGAGGGGGGCCCTGGGGATCTCGGCCTGCACGTCAACGTCCTTGTTCTCGTCGATGGTGGGACCGAAGGGATTGTTCGGGCTGTTGGCGTAGACGGTGAGCCCCGGGATGAGCGGGTTGAACTTGCCCGGCATGGAGAGGTTCGCGGTGACCGTGTAGGTTCCGGGCGCAAGGTCATGCTCCCCTGCCGCCTTCCTGACGGTCAGGGTCCCACCCTCATACGCGAAGGCGTAGTTGTCGGCAGCTCCGCCGCTGGGCTTCAGGTCGTGCGTGCCCTCCTCCAGGGACTGGGCCAGGACCTTGGGCGCAACGTAGCCGGCAGCCGTCTCCGGCGTCTCGCCGTTGACGAAGCCGGTGACGTCGACCAGAAGGGAGGGCTTCTCCCCCGTGGCAATGGTCTCGCCCCTGTAGGTTGCCGTCAGGGGCGCCTTGTCGATGGTCCAGTCGAGGACCACTGGGGCCGTGCTGCCATCGGACCATGCGTAGCCCTCTCGCAGCGTGGCCACGCTCTTGTGGGCGCCGGCCGAGGTGGCCTTGCCGGATGCGAGGTCGTATCCCACGCCCTCGGGGACGCCCACCTGCTCCGTGCCGTTGTACACGAGGCCGGAGGCCGCGACAGGCTTGTCCACCGGCTTGGCCTCAGGCTCGACTACCACCAGATAGGCGACAGGGGTTGTGGCGTCCTGGGGCTGGCCAGACATCGCCCCACCCGACGTCTTGTAGGCAGCGTTGAACATGCGCGGAGCAAGATCAGCAATGCCAGTATCCTCATTGTTGAGCGGGACCACGGCGTGACCGTCAACTATGGTGGCGTTGAGTTTCCTCGCGCCGTCGGGCCCGCCTCCCACGGTTCCCGTCACCAGGTAGACAGATGCCCCGGGACTCTTTACGGGGACCGTCGCGGACAAGGGGTTCGTCTGGGAATGGAACTCGAGTACCCCGGCACCAATCACCAGCGGGTTTAGGAAGGGCTGACCTTCCTCGAAAGGCTTCATCGCCCAGATGGCAGCGTATGTGCTCGATCCCTTCGGCTCAACCTGCAAGCCCTCGGCCTTCGCAGTGCTAACAGCCTTGTTCGCGTAGGATTCCTCAAAGTTTGACGTGGATGAGATGACGAAGAATTCTTTGAATGAATCAATCAGCAGGCGTCCCTCCTGGGCATTACTGCCCCCGAAGAAAGCATGGTCGGAAGAGCCATCCGTTGAGTAGGTCATGGACACGTCCGTTGAGGCGTCCAGGATAGTATGAGACCAACGCTTCTTTACAGACTGGTCCTCGACTTTCACGAAGCGCCCAAGCGACTTAGTTTCGAAGGAAGCCTTACCCGCTTCTACAGAGGCGGACGTGTCCATCAGTCGCCCTGCGGCAAAGGCATAGACCGACACATCGTCTGATCCCACAGGCATGCTTGCCTTGAATCTCACCTTGGAGTCGAGGTCGATGGGCTTCCCGCCAGAGATCAGCTGCACATCGTACATATTAAAAGTAGTTGAGTCCGAATACAGCTGCGCAAGCATGCTGGAGGCGGCCTCGTGCGCACTTCCACTCTCGACCGTATCGACCCTCAGCTCCGCGTCCTGCAGCTTTGGGATGACGGATGACCCCTCGTCGGCATAGACTTCGACCTCAACGCCTGTCTTCTCGTCCTTGAGCGTGCGAGAGAAGTCTCCCTCCACAACCTTCGTCGCATGTGCGAGGTCAACGCTCAGGTCAAGTGACTTGATATCAGAGAACTTCGGATCGGAGTTCGGGAAGAACGCATTGAGTGTGGTCGCGTAGGTCTTCCAATTACCAAACCTGTAGCTCCCACTCCAGCTCTTCAGGTTGACGGTTAGCTGGCAGATGCGCGAGGTGACACCTGCATCGGCTACCGTCTTGTTGTACTCCTCGTAGTCGCTGCCCTCCTCCGCCGTCTTCTTCTCGATGTCTTTTCGTACCGCACTCAGGACGGTCACACCCTCGCCATCCTCCGCGTTCTGGACAGTGAAGACCGGGTTGACCAGATTGACTGTGAGGGTTCGCGTTCCGTCCTTACCCACGACGAGCGTCGCGTTGTCGGTGGCAGGCGTCATGGGGATTCCAGCCATGCCTCCAATTCTCTCGGGGTTGTACGGATTGGTCGTATACCCCGGGAAGCCGAGCGGGGTCAGCATGGAGACGTTGGCGGACACGATATATTTTCCCGGTGCAAGTTCAGCACTGCTGGCCGGAAGACCGTCCAGTACGGAGGGACCGCCGGCCAGACTTGCCGCAGGGGCCCTGTCCACGCCAGTCAATGCCATCTCGCCAGCAGGGCCGCTCTGCGCGGGGCCTGCCGAAGGGGCGGACTCACTCGCTGCCTGACCCTCGGACGCAGCCGGGGCCGCGGGTGCGGCCTCCTTGTCAGACGGATAGGCAACGGCAAGCGTGCCAAGGTCGTCCACATCCGCCCTGAGCAGGTCGTTGCCGCCATCCACGGACGCATCCAACTTGGTGGCCACACCATCCTTGACGTGGTACATGGTCGCACCGTCGCGCTTGGGCAACCATGCCGTGGCCTCGTCGGTCTTCTGGAGTTCAAGCCTCTGCCCACCACTCAGCAGCTGCACGTCGTAGGCGTCCACCTGCATGCCCTCCGCGTCACGCCCCAGGGCGTCAGCGACGGAAGAGAGGTCGGCGCCGGCCAGGCGCCGCGCCTTGAGCTGGGCGGTGCCGAGCGCATTGCCAAGCGCCTCGTTGGCCGTGCCGATCCTCACCTGCGCGCCCTCGTCGGAGTTTGTGCCGTCAGCGTTGGTGATGGTGGTGGCAAGGGTCCTGTCCCAGGCCCCTCGCTCCTCGGGAGTTGCCTGCTGGGAGCCATCCTGAGGGGAAGCCACCTCAGTCGGTGCGGCATTAGGAGGCTCTTCCTCGGACGCGGCGGAAGCTTCCGCTGCGGTGGTGCCGTCATCCTCGGCAGGCGCCGACTTCTCGATGGGAACGACCTGCTCCTGAGGAACGGTGGCATCCATCACCTCCGCCAATGCGGCGGTGGGAACCGAGGAGAGGACCAGTGCCGCCGCGAGCGCCATGCTCATCAGCCTCCGCGCGCCCTTGTGCGACATGACCCTCAGGAAGTGACGCCTCTTACCCATCTGAGCTCCTTCATTCTCAACCCAAGGCGAATCGAACAGACAAAAAGTCGGTTTTCACAAACTCTAAGCTGAGAAATGGCCGGTACGCCGTTGCCATGGTCACACAAAAGTTATATATAGGTAACTTTATGTGACCATGGCAACGCCTATAGCTCCTCACATGGCGAACGATAACATTGCCGCACGCAGGCCGATGCCTCGTGCAGGCCTGGAGGTGCCGGTCACGCCTCCAGGAAGCGGCGGTCGAGCACCTTTATCTGAGTGCCATCGAGCATGACAAGTCCCTCGTCGCGCATGCGGCTCAGCTCGCGCGAGAGCGCGCTGCGATCCACGCTCAGGTAGCGTGCGAGGTCGCTGCGGTTCATGTCCTTGTCTGCGTTATCCGTTGCGTTGCCGGCATCGCGCACCAGAAGATACAGCTTGATGCGATCGCGCATGCGCTTCTGCGCCAGCATCTGCATCTTCCGGTTGAGCATCATGTTCTTGCGGGCGAGCATGCGCAGCGTGTTCATCATGACCACGCCCGCGCAGGGGCTCTTCGCCAAGGTGCGCTGAGACGTCAGCCGCCCCATGTCCAGCCAGAGCACCCGACAGTCCCCCACCGCCTCGACCTGCACGATGCTTGAATCCTCCGCGCAGGCTATCGCCTCGCCGAAGGTGCCGCCCATGCCCATGTTGGCGACGGTCGAGGCATTGCCTGCCTCGTCGTAGAAGTCTATGCGGATGCGGCCCTCGAGCACGATGCCCGCCCTGCGCACCTGCTCCCCAATGCATATCAGAAACTCGCCCGCAGAGTACGTGCGTGCGGTCGCGCCCAGCCCCTCAAGGGTCTCCCCGAAGGCACCGCTGTCGATCCCGTCAAACAGGGAGCTGCGCCTGAGCGCCCTCATAATGACGTCGTCCATCAGCCATCACCCTGCACAGCCCAACACGTGACGCACGCCTCGCGGCCTGCGCGCTCGTCTCGTTAAAAGTTAGACCATAATAACTCTATGGGTAACATGGACGCGTTGCCATGGCAATGCCAACGCAGCGCGGTCTCTCAACTTCGCAAATGGCCTCGGGCCCGCACGGCACGTGCGGGCCTCCGGGGCTAGGGAGGAATGCCTGGGCTCCTAGCGCCTTGGGAACCAGGGTATGCACCGGTTGACGCGGCGACAATACTCTTCGTACTCGGGCCCATGGAGCTCGAGCAGCCATCTCTCCTCAGTGGCTCTCATGAGCACCGTGAGAAATGCCCAGAAGAGCGGCGGCAGCACCAGCAGCCACAGGTTCCCATGAACAAGGACCGCACCCGTGCAGACGAGTGCGAACGCCGAGTAGATGGGGTTGCGCACAACCGAGTAGACGCCGTCCGTGACGAGCCGGTTTACCTTGATGCCGTCGTCAATCCTCGCGAGGAAGACTGCGGAGACCCACAGCGCGACGCCAAGGGCGACGAGCGCCATACCGACAATCCTCAGAGGGAGGGCAGCAGCCTCGGCTGTGATTCTGGGAATGGCGCCAAGACGGGATAGCGCGAGGGCCGAAACGGTGAAAGCGACAATGACCCCGACGTACAGGGGGCCTGGACCGAACAGAGGCAGATGGCCGTTCTCCTTCGGCATGCTGACGCTCCTAACAGTAATCATAATCTAACTTTTTTCAGTATACCGACTTGCTCTCATGCCCTCGTTGGGGCTGGCGAGCCCAGGAAGGAAGCACCGAAGGTGACTGGGGCGGCTATGACCAAAGTCACCATAGTCAACACGATGGCCGGCATGATCAAGACCGACAT
>NZ_KV806935.1:0-251 GCF_001811895.1 Olsenella sp. HMSC062G07 | reverse complement strand
CGTCAAGGCGATTTCGGAAAGGCTGGAGGTTATCAACTTGCGGCTGGCACGGGCGAAGGAGTCCAGGAGGAGGGCCCTGCACTGGTCCTTCGTGGCCCTGGGCGCGATCGTCGTCCTTGCGCTCATCGCCCTGTCCCTCTGGGGAAGCCCCTATCTGGATTGGGGCTTCTCCGATCCTGAGATGGCGGTTGTTGGCACCTTCCTGCATGGCTTCGAGTTCGTTTTCGTCAGGCTTGCCCCCGTGGTCTTCG
>NZ_KV806933.1:0-6874 GCF_001811895.1 Olsenella sp. HMSC062G07 | reverse complement strand
AGCACCGCGAGTTCGGCAGTCTCATTGCCCGCTGAGTCGGTGGTGAAGTGCACACAAACGAGGTCGTTTCGCCGCTGCGCCTGCGCTCCGGACTTGATGGTGACCTCCTCCGCCGAGGAGTTACGAAATCCGGTGCCGTACATGAACCCTGCGCCCGTGCCGATGACGGCCTTGTTCGCCGTCTGCATGGTGCACTTGAGCTGGTCGCCCGTCTTGCATACGTAGCACCCTGCCCCAACGATACCGGCGTAGAGCTCGCGGTCGTCTGCGGAGCTGACGTGGGTGGTGCCGTTCCCAGCTGTGATTGCCTCCATGATTAGCCTCTCTTCTCGTTGATCCACTTTGCGAACATTTCGTCTTGGGCGGCGAGCAGCGCCTTGTAGTCCTTCGTGCACAGCGGGCACAAGCACGGGCTGGACTTCGCACCGCTTGCGCTCTCGCGCGTCGGCTGAATCCACCCCTTCGCGTACTCGTCACCTGGGATCGCGTAGTATTTCTCACCGCACCGGTCGCATTCGTACAGCGAGATGTTCTCTGTCTTGGCCATGGTTCCTCCTAATCGATGTCTTCCTCTTCGAACTTTCCGTCGGTCTTCGGTGTGACGGTTGCCACGCCTCGCTCGACGTTGACCACAAGGCCAGTGACGCTCACCGTCGGCCTCACCCCGTAGGCGGCCGAGGTGAACGTTGCGCTGTCGCCGACGCTGACCCCGAGGCCAGCCGGCAGCGTCGCCTTGGCGCTGTTGCGGTCCTGCTGGTATTTCGCGAGCTTCGAGCGACCGGCGCTGGCCAGCTCGTCGCCCTCCTTGGACGTCAGCTCGTAGGTATCGCCGCGGTGGTCGAGGCCGAACAGCGTCTGGGTGGTCGAGACGTTGCCTCCGGCGTCCGCGTACAGCTCCACCACCTCGCGCGCGGTGCCCTCGCCCTTCCCGAGCACCGTGAGATGGTTGACGGGCCGCGCGTTGCGGGTGGCGGTCCACTCGAGGTCGCTGCCGAGCGACTGTCCCCAGTCCACCGATGGCACCGCTGCGAGCCTCACGCTGCCGTCGTCGCAGGTGATTGCGAGACGCATTCCCACGGATGCGTACATCCGCATAAGCGCCGAGTAGAGGTCAGCGTACCGCGACACCTGCCACGACGTGACGCTCGCCGACTCCTCCGACGTGACGGAGAACGGCGCGCCGATACCGCAGCGCTCCAAGAGCCGAGCGGTGATCGCGTTGAGGTCTCCTGACTCCACGACGTGCGACTTGCCGGAGTCCGGGTGGACTACGAACCCGGCCAGCACCCCGTGCCAGGTGCGGCCGTGGTAGCTGATGGAGTCAGATGCGCGCGTGTGCGTCGGGCTATCGTCGTCTACCACTCCGCCGTACTCCGTCCCAGGACACCATATGAGCGAGCCGGGGGCGATGCGCTCGCGCAGCCCGGATAGCTCGAAGTCGTTACCGAGGTCAGCGCCGAACTCCATGTCCAGCGCGAAGTCTTCGGTGCAGAGCCACTTCACCCCGCTCGCGTCTGCCACTACTAGGTCAAGAGCCACGGTGCCTCGCCCTCCTCCTGCATCGTCTCGACATCGAAGCCGAAGCTGCCATCCCACAGAACGCGGTTGCGCCCGGGCTGCACGCGCTCAAAGGCGTATGTGCCCGAGCCCTCACCGGAACCGAGCGAGAGTGCACCGAGGGCGTTGGTCGCCGAGCCGTTAATGTTGGTGAGCGTCGCGGTCTTGGACACGCCGTCAATGACGAGGAATCCGCCCGACGGGATGTCGGCGGAGTACCTGTACGTGTTGCCCCCGATTGTCACGGACGGTGCCGATGCTGGCCCGAAGATGGTCAGCCGCATCGGAGCCGGGAGGTAGCCGGGCTGCACAAGACCGCTCGGCGCTGCCGCCCTTCCGTATCCATACGGGTAGCCGTGCGGGTAGCCCTTGCCGACACCATCATCGATGGCCTCGTCGCGGGGAAGGAAGTGCTCAACGGTGGAGCGCCGCCAGACTCCGTCCAGCAGTGCCACGGTTAGCGAGAGCTTGAAGGTCTCGACTCTCCACACGTCGGTCTGGCTCTCCGGCACGAGCGCCCGCTGGGACCATCCGCCCATCTCGAGCGTGCCGGGGGAGTTGAGCGCCATGTCATAGTCCAGCACCCGGCGGATGCGATCAGCCTCGGCCGCGCCGACCACGACCACCTCCATGGTCACCTCGCGCGCCGACCGCGTGACGCCCTCGAGCGAGCGGTAGCCCAGCGTGCGCGACCACACCCGAGATCGCAGCGTGTCGCCGTCGTCTATGCGGAGGTTGCCAGCAAGCCCGAACTTGATGGCCTCGCCTGTTGATCCCGTGTACGTGAGCTCGTCAGCCAACGGCATATTCCCTCACCATCCTTCGCATCTCTCGCTCGCTGGGGAACGTCGGCGCGTTCTCCGCGATGTCGTAGCCGATCTCCGCCCGGAAAGCCCTGATCTCATACAGCAGCTCCGCGAGCAGCTGCACGGACTCCTGGGGCTGGTAGCCTCCGGAGGAGGCTCCCCCTGGCGCGACGTCTCCGCCGAGCGAGGCATCCGCCATGAGAGCGGTCGCCGCAGCTCGGACCTCTCCCGCCCCCGACGACAGGCCGGCCGCGAAGTTCTGCGCGAGGTGCAGGCCGGACCTCTCTCCTCCGCGCTCGGCTCCGGACCATGGCCCGGTCTTGGGAACGGAGAAGCCTATGGCGTCCTTGGCGGCCTGGGCGATGGAGGTCGCCGCCCTGGACACCCAGCTAATGCCAGAGCTGATTCCGGCCGCGAAGTTCTGCACGAGGTGCTGTCCCCACGAGTGGCTGTCGCCGGTGTTCCTCATCGAGTCGGCCGCGCCGGCGACCTGCGAGGCGCTGGTTCGGGTCGAGCCCACGCCCGAGGCCACGCCGGAGGCGAACATTGAGGATGCCTGCGAACCAGCGGTCCCCATGGCCCCGGGAATGCCGGAGACCCCGGAGGAGGCGGCCGAGGACAGCTGCGCCGCGCTCGACCAGACGGAACCGGACGCGGAGGCGATCCCGCCGCCGAGCGCCGCGCCGCTCGATGAGCCGGTCGCTCCCAGCTGTCCAGGCACGCCGGACAGCGCTCCCACGAGCATCTGCCCGAGGGACGAGATGGCACCTAGGGGGCCGCTCGTCCCGCCCTGGATGCCCTGGGCGAGGCCGGAGTCGACGTCCTGGCCTACGCGCGCCATGGCCTGTGAGGGCGAGTGGGATTCCAGGGATGAGCGGGCGGCGTCAATGACGTCCTGCCCGAGCATCGAGGCCTGCTCCTCCGAGAGCGACCCGCTCAGGATGCCCTGGGCGAGGCCGGAGTCGATGTCGTGCCCCAGGAGCTCCGCGGCGGCGGACACGTCCCCGCCGGTGAGCTTGAGCGCGATCGCGGACAGCATCGCGTCGGTCGCGCTGGAGGCGGCGTAGCCGTTGGCGGAGATCCCGTCCGCCACGCTCTTCGGCAGGGAGATTCCCGCCTCGCTCATCTTGGACGACACGTCCGACCAGTCGCCTGATGCCGCCGCCTTGAGGATTGCCGTGGAGGTGTCGACGCTCACCGACCCGGAGGCCATGCCGTTCGCGAGGGCGGTGGCGGCGTTGAGGCCCTGGTCGCTCATCTTGATGCCCATGCCGGACAGGGTGTCGACGATGCTCTGGGTGGTGCCGTCCCAGCTGGTCACAAGCTGCGTGAGCTGCGTGTCGTTGAGGGACCTGAAAGTCTCCACGGAGACGCCCGCGTTGGACAGGTCGGTTGTGAACTGCGTGAGGTCGCCGCCGACCGCCTGTATGGCCGTCGAAACGGTGCTATTCGCCGCCGCGATGTTCTGGATGCTCGCGCTCGCCCCGTCTGCCACGGCGATGGATGCCCCGAGGGACGTGCTCACCGTGTCGATGGAGGTGTTCACGGCGTCGAGCGCCCCCTGCGCCTCCTTGAGGGCCTTGCCCTCCTCGGACGTGGCGAGCTGCCCCTCCCATGCGGCCTCCGCCATCTGCTGCGCGTTCTGCACGTACGGGCCGCACTTGTCGATGTAGCTCTGGATGAACTGGTCGCGCTCGGCCTGCTTGTCGTTGTACGCCTTCTGGGCCTGCGCCAGCGCCGTGATGTCCTCGGCCTGCTGCTGGTAGAGCGCCGTGAGGTTCTGCTGCTGCGCGTCGACCTTTATCTGCTCGAGCTTCTTGGCGATGTAGTCCCCGAGGGAGGAGGTCACGTTCTCGATGGCCCCGTTCTCGTCGGCCAGCTTGCCGTTCGCGAGGTCGGTCACCTCTATCTGGGTGCCGCACATGCTATTGACGGTCTCCACAGCGGAGCGCAGCTTGCCCTGTGCCTCGGTGGTGAGGTCGCTCTGGTTGGCGTACTGCTGGATGGCCGAGTAGGCGGATTGCAGCTGCGCCATCTGAGCGCCGGCGCTCGTGTTGGTGTCGCTGATGGTCTGGGCCAGCTGCGCTTGGGATTCGAGCAGGCCGTCGATGTCCACCTTGGATGTGGCGGCGCTATCCCCATAGGCCGTAAGTGCATCTGAGCCTGCCTTGGATGCCGACACGCCCTTCTCGGTGGCGGCGGTAAGGCCCTCGGTGGCCGACTTGTAGTTGTCGGAGTGCTCCTTGGCCTTCGCGAGGGCGTCGGCGATCATCGTGATTCCGGCGATAATCGCCATGGGCGCAAACGTGGCGAGGGCCACCTTAGCGACGTTTGTCGCCACGGCGAACGCCTGCATGCCGACGGAGCTTGCCTTT
This sequence comes from Olsenella sp. HMSC062G07, assembly GCF_001811895.1. NCBI lineage: Bacteria > Bacillati > Actinomycetota > Coriobacteriia > Coriobacteriales > Atopobiaceae > Olsenella > Olsenella sp. HMSC062G07. The sequence continues at coordinate 2,136 of NZ_KV806933.1, read as the reverse complement.
ATCGCGACGCTGCTGGTGTTGGCTGCGGTCGCGGCCTCCTGATACCCGGTCACGACGCCCTTGTTGGCCTCCATGGTCGCCTTCTTCTGCGCGACCTCGGCCTTGAGGTTGTCCACCAGCTCAAGATTGGCCTTGCTGCCCTTCTGCTGCTCCGCCTCAAGCTTGCTTACGGCCCTGCTGTACTGGCTCGTGGACACGTTGGCCTGCCTGACGGCCTCAAGGTACTTGTCCACGCCCCCAGCGGCCTGAACGGCGGGGTTCTTCGCGAGAGCGCCGTTGAGCTTGTCCTGAGACTGGTACAGCTTGAGGGACGCGGCGTTGGTGGTGGTCATGGCGTCTGCGTAGACCGATGCGGCCTGCTTCTGCTTGCCGAACCACGTCACGACGTTGCCCGCGCCCTGCACGATGCGCCCGGAGACGGAGAGCACGGGGCCTGCCGCAGCGGCCATGCCGGCGAACCCCACGATGGCGCTCTGCGTCCCCTCGTCGAGGGAGTTGAACTTGTCCGCCGCCTCGCCAACGGCGTTGGCGGCGTCCGTGACCGCCGGCGCCAAGGCGGAGCCTACGCTGATGCTAGCCGTCTCGATGGCGCCGTTCATGTTCTCGATGGTGCGCTCGGTGTCGCCCATCTGCGAGTCGGCGAGGCGCTGAGCCGCCGTCTGGTCGTGCGTGGCGGCGGTGTACCTCTCGATTCCCTCGCGGCCCTGATTCATCATGTTCAGGGCGGCGCGGGAGGCGTCGGAGCCGAAGATGGTCTGTAGGGCCGCGTCGCGCGTGGCGTCGTCGAGGTTGCCGAGCTTCGATGACAGATTCTCGGCGATGCCGGCGGCGCTCTTCATGCGGCCGTCGGAATCGCGCACCTCAAGGCCAAGGGCCTCCATCTGGGCGGCGGCGGCATCGGTCGGGGCCGCGAGGCGCTGGAGCATGGTCTTGAGCGAGGTGCCGGCGTCGGAGCCGACGATTCCGGCGTCCGCGAAGGCGGAGAGGACCGCCGTGGTGTCCTCGATGGACCAGCCGGCGGCGTGGGACTGCGCGGCGCACTGGGAGAGGCCCTGCGTGAGGTCTGACACGTCTGCGGAGGATGCCGCAGCGCCGCCCGCCAGCGCGTTGGCGGCGCGGCCCGTGTCCTCAGCCGTCAGCTCGAACGCGCCCATGGCCTGAACGACCGTGTTGGCCGCGTCGGCGAGGTTCATGTTTCCGGCGGCGGCGAGGTCCATGGTCGTGGCGAGAGCGCCGCCCTTGATGTCGGCTGCTGTCAGACCGCCCTTGGCTAGCTCCTCCATGGCCGCGCCCGCGTCGGCAGCGCCGAAGACGGTTGCCGCGCCCATGTCTAGGGCCAGCTGCCGCAGCTCGTCCATATCCGCCATGGGGTCGTCGAGGGCACCCGAGACGCGGGACATGGATGACTCGAACTCGATGGCGCCCTTGGTCGCGGCAGTGCCCGCCGCCACGAGAGGGGTGGTCACGCCCACAGTGAGCTTGTCGCCAACGCCCGCGATCTTCTCGCCCGTGTTGTAGATGGAGCCGCCAGCCTCGGCGAGCTTGGAGCCGGCGTCGGCCCAGCTCTTCGCGATGCCCTCGGAGGACGCGGCGGCGCGCGCGTTCAGGCGCTCAAGCGACTTCTCGGCCCGCTCGATGGCGGAGCCGTTGTAGGAGCCGGAGACGGCGATTGAGATTGACGCCTTGCCCATTACATGTACCTCACTATCGCCTGCGCGATGCGCGTCTCTACCTTGTCCCTCACCTCGTCCTCATGGAGGAGGGACGCCTTGATGAGGGCGCGCGGGGCCGATGCGGCGAGGGGGACGCCGACCGGCTTTCCGCGCCGTCTGCCGCTGAGCGCGACGGCGCCCGGGTGCGCGAACTCGATGGTCCCCGCGCCCGGGTCGCTGGATTGGATGCGCACGCCGTCCCCCGCCATGCGGATGGACATGCTCCCCGAGTACTGACCACTCCCCCCGAGGGATGCGGCGAAGCCCCGCGCGTCGGACAGGATGGGCTGCGCGTCCTCGCGGAACCCGCGCTTAAGCTCGCGCGGAATCTCGGCGTCTATCTCCTTGAGGGCCAGCATGGTCTCCTTGAGGCCCGTTATCTGGATGTCGAGGATTCCCCCGTGCCGGAACGCCATCAGCGCCC
>NZ_KV806932.1:0-1029 GCF_001811895.1 Olsenella sp. HMSC062G07 | reverse complement strand
CCTCGCGCCGCACGGAAGGGCGAGGCCCCGAGGGCGGCGCGGCGAACCTTGAGAACCGGATACTGCGATCGAGAGATCGACAAGAGACAGCGAAGAATGAGCGAAGCTCGAGACGACGCAGAGTCAATTCGAGACCAAGCGAATCCAGATCAGCGGAGCATTCGGCGGGGTCGGCGCTCGCACGAGACGACCCCGGGCCTCGGCCCGGGAGCTCGAACGGAGAGTTCGATCCTGGCTCAGGATGAACGCTGGCGGCGCGCCTAACACATGCAAGTCGAACGGTTAAGGCTTCCTCGGAAGCGAATAGAGTGGCGAACGGCTGAGTAACACGTGGGCAACCTGCCCCTCGCACCGGGACAGCCTCGGGAAACCGTGGTTAATACCGGATACTCCGCCGCCCCCGCATGGGGGCGGCGGGAAAGCCCAGACGGCGAGGGATGGGCCCGCGGCCTGTTAGCTCGTTGGCGGGGTGACGGCCCACCAAGGCGATGATGGGTAGCCGGGTTGAGAGACCGACCGGCCAGATTGGGACTGAGACACGGCCCAGACTCCTACGGGAGGCAGCAGTGGGGAATCTTGCACAATGGGCGAAAGCCTGATGCAGCGACGCCGCGTGCGGGACGAAGGCCCTCGGGTCGTAAACCGCTTTCAGCAGGGACGAGGCCGAAAGGTGACGGTACCTGCAGAAGAAGCCCCGGCTAACTACGTGCCAGCAGCCGCGGTAATACGTAGGGGGCGAGCGTTATCCGGATTCATTGGGCGTAAAGCGCGCGTAGGCGGCCTGTCTGGTCGGGAGTCAAATCCGGGGGCTCAACCCCCGCACGCTCCCGATACCGGCGGGCTTGAGTCTGGTAGGGGAAGGCGGAATTCCCGGTGTAGCGGTGGAATGCGCAGATATCGGGAAGAACACCGGTGGCGAAGGCGGCCTTCTGGGCCAAGACTGACGCTGAGGCGCGAGAGCTAGGGGAGCGAACAGGATTAGATACCCTGGTAGTCCTAGCCGTAAACGATGGACACTAGGTGTGGGGG
>NZ_KV806931.1:0-17474 GCF_001811895.1 Olsenella sp. HMSC062G07 | reverse complement strand
GCGACGGGGACGCGACCATCACGGGCTCCTGGACATTTAAGGCAGAACCGGTCAACCCAGAAGATCCAAAGAACCCAGGAGCTAAAAAGCCAAGTGTTCTACCAAAAACTGGCGATGCAATGAGTACCTCATTCTATGTATGTGGTATGGCGCTAATAGGATCTGCTCTTTTGGCACTAGCATTGGGGCTTAAGAAAAATAACAACCAATAGGCCAGACAGCGCCACTTAGGGAGCTTGTAATCCCGAAACATACGGTATAGTCGTGAAATGCGACTATACCGTTTTTTCGTCTTTCTTTTCTGCGGTGGAATAAACTTACCAATGCAGCCCCAAACGATACGCATCCTCTGCATCCTGTGAGCGCTAATTTACCTTGGTTTGAAAACTTCTATGCGCTCTACGAATTCGCGTATGACCTTTGGCCCTCGAGGCCGCTCACGTCACCGAGAACTGGGAGCAGTCTGGGGTGAAGGGGGATCTGACGCCTTCGTAGCGGCTGCGGTGGCGCTCGAGCAGGTCTTCCCGGTCGTAGCAGATCGCGCTATACAGGCCCTCGTATCCGTCGGACTTCTCGTCGTGCTCCCAGAACCCGACGGCCGCGAGAGGCGTCTTGCGGTACTGGGACGGGTGCCCGGACAGCGCGATGTGGCCCGGGGAGACCTCCGTGCTGCACGCAGGCGCCGGCAGGTCGTGCTTGCCGGCGGCGTGGGTGAGGTTGGTCGCCTCGGCCTGTATGACGTGGGGCTTTCCCGGTGTCCATGCCGCGCACCCTCGAGTGGCTCCGGGCAATGGAGCCGACCTACGTTGCCCTGGACAGCGAACAGAGCCAGCGACATTGTCCGCACGTCCTTCTATAATGTTATTATGGGCTAACTTTTTTACCGAGAGAGGTGCTCGATGACGCCAGAACAGTACAAGCAACTCTCTATTAGGGAGTTCACCAAAGCGGCAAAAGTCTATGAGACTGATCATGCGGGCATCTATGAGATGTGCAAGGACGACTACCCGCCCATGCTAGCGGAGCTCGAGATTGATCCGTTCGATAACGTGCTTGACGTAGGCTGCGGCACGGGCCCTGTTATCGAGCTGCTTGCCAAGAAGTACCCCGAAAAACACTTCGTCGGCCTCGATATCACGCCGGCGATGATTGAGGCCGCCCGGTCGAAAGGGCTTTCAAACGTCGAGTTCGTGGTAGGAGACGCCGAGAACCTGCCCTTCGGAGACGAGGACTTCGACGCGATCCTATGCTCCAACAGTTTCCACCACTATCCCAATCCGGGCGCCTTTCTGCGCGAGGCTCATCGCGTGCTGCGCCCCGGTGGCAAGCTCATTCTGCGCGACTATACGTCAAACGACGTTGTGGTTTGGCTCATGAACACCTTCGAAATGCCACTTGCGCGTCTGGCCGGCCACGGCGACGTGCGCATTCTGAAGATGGGAGAATACCGAGAGCTCGTGGAGGCAGCGGGCTTCGCGATTGAAAAGCTCGCCGCCCAGAAGGGGTTCCGCGCGCATCTGGTTGCGAAAAAGTAACGCCGGACAACGCTGCCCGCCCCGCCTATGAGCGCCACAAAATCGACTCCATGCGAAACCTCCCGAGCGAGAACGCGGCCCCTTGCTGCCGTACGTCTTCGCGGATGGTCACAAATCAAGCGGCATCATCAGCAAAGGAAAGCCCGCCGCCACAGGGCGACGGGCAAGGTGAGCAGGGGCCTCCTTGCATTTACGGGAGTTCGAGCCTGCGGGAATACTCGTCGGTCCAACCCGGCTCGTCGTACCAGCTTCCCGAGCCGTCGGGGTAGTCTGGCTTGAGGCTGTCGATAATCTGCTGTTGTACCGCCTCATCAGACGGATTGCCATATTCAAAAGACCAAGCCTCGGGATTAAAGCAAAACGGACAGGCGCGACGGCAGCCAGATACAAACAGCGTTGTTCTTACGCCAATGCCGCTGGCAATATCGCACTATTTGATAGTGGCGTAATTCATATGCGCCCCTGCCGCAGTCGTCACCAGCCACAAAGTATAGATCCAAAACTGATTTATACCTACTAGATGATGTGTTTTGTAATAATTCTTTTGACGTTGCCTGGGTATAGGGCTCAATGTCTTTGCAAAGTAGTCCTTTGATTTGTCAGACCAATTTGCATGCCTGAAGTTAAGGAAATCTTTCGAATTTTGCTTCTGGTTCCTTAAAGGGTGGTCAGAAGACAATGTGCTTAAGCAATACAACCCTGTCGTGAAATGCCGCAAGTCAGGAAAGGAGGGCGCATGGAAGTTATCCGCGAAGGGTCTACGTCTCATAATGATGTTGTCTATAGAGGCGGCGTAACTCGCTATAGCCGTAGCGCTTCAACACTTCGGTCGTATCAGCGCCGAGCGCATCGCCAACATCGTCATCGCGGCTGGTTCAAGCGCGTTATCATTCTTTTATCCTTTACGCTTACGTTCCTTGGTGTTATCTGTTTTCAACAGGGCTTGCCGCTATGGCAACGCCCTTCCAAGGCCACTCCTGCCGAGCTTGTCAGTCTTTTTGAACGCAATCCCGAAGCACGCCAGTTTGTTTTGGATTATGACAAGCACCACAACGATCATCCAACTATTGATCTTTCTGAATACGCTCACAGTCCCATGGTTCCGCTCTTCTTGCAGTGGGATGAGCGCTGGGGCTATACCAACTATGCGGGTCAGTATTTTGCGCTTTCTGGTTGTGGTCCGAGCTGTTTATCGATGGCCTATATCTATCTTACGGGGGACACATCGATGTCGCCTCTTGCGATGGGCGAGTTTGCAACAGCTCAGGGTTATGCAGTCGATGGAGAGGGTAGTGCCTGGGCGCTCATATCTCAGGGCGGTCGAAAATTAGGTTTAGATGTGACCGAGATTCCCCTGCAAGAGAAACGTGTTAAGACAAACCTCGAAGCAGGCAATCCCATTATTTGCATCATGGGTCAGGGTGATTTTACCAAGACTGGTCATTTTATTGTTCTCGCTGGTCTTAGGGAAGATGGTATCGTTGTGCGTGATCCCAATAGCAGAGAACGCTCCAATAAGATTTGGACCTACGATGAGCTTGAGGGCCAGATTCAAAATCTCTGGGTCCTGCGCAAACGTCAAGTCTAACAAGCAGAACTTGCCGCCTGCCACCTCATATATCCTCGTGAAAAAAAGCCCTTGTTCGTACACCACCTGCCCTGACGAAACGTTGTATTGAAATGCAAGGGTCTATGTGAGAAAGAGTTCAGATGTATCGCATTCTTCTAGTAGATGACGACCGTGATATTGTTGGTGCACTCAAGATTTATCTGCAAAATCCTGACTATGAGCTGCTTTGTGCCTATGACGGCAAGCAAGCTGTTGCGACGGTAGAGCAGGGGATTGAAGACAGCCGTCCCGTCGATTTAGTGTTGCTTGATGTGATGATGCCCGTGATGGATGGCCCGGCGGCACTGGTACAAATCCGCAAACTCAGCAATGTGCCGGTGATTATGCTTACCGCTAAAAGTGAGGACGCAGACAAGGTGCTCGGTCTTGATTTGGGCGCGGATGATTATGTCACCAAGCCTTTTGTACCTGCAGAGTTATTGGCACGCGTACGTAGTGCACTGCGCCGATACAAGCGGCTCGGTGCCGCCAGTCCTCAGGAAGAGGAAGCTGCCACAACGCTTGTGCTTGGTGGTATCGAACTCGATGATGCTGCAAAAAAAGTTACCGTAGATGGCGAAGCGGTTGCGCTTACACCCAAAGAATATGACATCTGCCATTTTCTTATGAAGCATCCTGGACGTGTCTTTAGCCCAGCTGCAATCTACGAGGCAGTCTGGGGCGCACCCTCGTATGGCTGTGAAAATACCGTTGCTGTTCACGTACGTCATCTGCGAGAAAAAATAGAGATTAACCCTGCTGAGCCTCGCTATCTCATGGTGGTGTGGGGCCGCGGCTACAAGATGGGAGGCGTACGATGAAGCGCAATAACCAGCAAATCCCCAATGAGCACGCCGGCGCTCTTTGGGTTTGGCTCATGTGCATCTTGGCGTTTATCAGCGTCTTTTTGTTGGTTCCTCTGGTTCATACTTTTTTTGTCTATGCTGCACATGGCATGACCGATTTTCCTGAGAGCTATTACGTTATGTGCACCCTTGATTGTGCACTCGTGCTCTTTATGCTCTTTGTGGCAAAGCATTGGGAGATGGCTGACGATATCAAAACCGCTTGGTCATACCTTTGGCGCTGGGCACTGGGATATGTCGCAGTCGTCATCGTAGTACTGTTTTGCGTATCCTCGGGTTTTTTTATCGCGTTGCTGGTGTTAGCGCTGTGTTCTTTAAGCTTTGTGATGCTGGGTGAACGCCAGGCCCGTCTTGACGATATAAGCAAAACAATTAAGCGTCTGGCTGCTGGTGATTTTACAGCGCAGGTGGATGAAAGTTTGATGCGCGGTAATCTTCGCGAGCTCGCAAGCGATATCAACAGATTGGCGCACGTGAGCTCTGTGGCTGCAGATGAGCAGGCTAACGCCTTGCGCTTGAGTCTTGATGCCGAGCAGGACAAGGTGCGCGCCGAGCGCCTACGCACCGAGCTCATTGCCAATGTGAGCCATGATCTCAAGACGCCGTTGACTTCGGTAATCAACTATGCCGATTTGCTTTCTGCTGAGCTTGCTATTGCTCCAGAGGGTCGTGATGAAGACAAGCTTGAGGAATGCTCTGATGTGCTCGCCCGTCAGTCTGTGCGCCTACGCAAGCTCATTGAGGATTTGATTGAGGCTTCCAAGGCCCAGACAGGCAATATCTCAGTTGCACTGGCGCCGCTTGATGCTTCTGTGCTGGTGGCGCAGGCAGGTGGTGAGTGGACAGAGCGCCTGGACAAGCAGAACGTTCAGCTGATATGCACCACTTCTGACGAGCCGTTGATGATTAATGCCGATGGTAGGCAGATGGGTCGCATCTTTGACAATATCCTTAGCAACGTGTCCAAGTATGCCATGGCAGGAACAAGGGCCTATTTCAGCGCTCAGCCCTCAGCTGAGGGGGGAGTAGACATTAGCTGCAAGAATATCTCTGCAACGCAGTTGAATATTAGTGCGGAAGAACTGCTAGAGCGCTTTGTGCGGGGAGACGCTTCACGCACGACCGAAGGTTCGGGCTTGGGTCTTTCGATTGCTCAGAGTCTGATGGAGCTTCAAGGTGGGAGTTTGAAACTTGCAATAGATGCAGACCTGTTTTCAGTGACGCTTCACTTTCCCAGCGTAGCCATAACTACCGACAGCTTTCATGCGCTTAGTGTTTCTCATGCAGCGTCTGTTAGTCTCACTGCCAGCGCTTCTCATGCAGAGTAGTCTTTAGTGGTGCGAGTGCGGGCGTTTGTCTTATGTGATGAGATGATAACGGCAAACTTCTTCCACGTGAGATGATGAAAAAAAGAAGGGGCTTTTGATACAGCCTCCTGCGCCTGCCGGGTTATCGCTGTGTTTACTTACAAGTTCTTAATTACGTCTGAATATTTGGACAAGAGGAAATCGTCGAAACAGTCAAACCCGGCTTTACTTTCCCGTCGATCTTCCATGATATGACCGCTCCGCTAGAGCAATCTATGCAGTAAAGGTGTCTGTATGGAGGCTAGGGGCTACAACGCTCTGATGCGCGGCGTCTCTTTATGGTCGACGATAAAATGACCCGTCGTTGATCTCAGCGAGGCGTGCGTTTAGCTTGCCAAGAAGCTTGGGCGTACGAGCTTTGTCCACATTTTCTTGCTCTTCGTTGAACCAACACGCCATACCGTGCGAGTCGAACTCGTAGTAGAAGTCGTACAGCTTGCCAATCTTTCCGTTTAAAGACGCTACGACTGGATCGTCGTGAACCAAGGGAAGGCTGTCTGTCTCTACACCGGCGTCCTCTATGCAGGTCCAAACTGGCTCATGCAGGAGCTCGTTCATGATTTTGATGGTGAACATCAGGGCGCCTTTCCGTATGTGTGAGGATGCGTCGAGACAATAAAGCTGTTTGTACCGACACCGATGACCACACCATAACAGCGCTCATGCTCTGTGAGATTTTCAATGGCCCTTGGCTGCTCGCTTGCAGGGGCCGCCTGACATTTTTAAGCTGCCTCCCGCTTTTCGATATCCAAGTTTGGGAGGCAGTTCAATAGTTTTAAACGGTTCAAGTTTTGAAAATGTAGTTCAGAAGTTTAGGCTGAAGCTTTTGTCTGATAGTTTCTGGCCAATCCGGCGGTCCTTAGGAATTCGATTTGAGTTAGAGAAGTGAAAACGTCCGCGACGGTGGGGGAGGATGCCGTGAGGAACTTCTCCTGCCTCGACAGCCTGTCTGGCTACGAAGTCGGTTTTGGGCATGTGGTCTGTCAGACTCCGGATTCATATTTCATCACTCGGGAAGTCCAGGCGGTTTCCGTGTGGGCAATTTGATATGTGCGTGAGCCCTAGTTGGCCGCATGGGAGGCCGAGGTCCCCAGCGCTAACCGCGTGTGCTACGACATCACGTCCAAGCTGCCCCAATTCCCAAAACTGAAACTCAGTTTGAACTCAGCGCATCTTTTGAAGCTCGATTTTCGCAAAAGTGCAGGTTTTCTCCCGCTGGGCGCGTCCTGGAGACTCCTACAGCCATATCCATGACCTTTAGCATTCCTTTAGAAAGCCCGCCCAAACTGAGATATGAAAGGTCGGCCGGCAAGACAGGAGACGACATGACAAGATACGTTCTGGAAACGTGCGGGCTTTCCAAGCGGTTCGGGCGGGGAGGCGGCGCCCAGACGGCGGTGGACCACGTGTCCCTGCACGTCGACGAGGGAAAGGTCTACGGGCTGCTCGGTCCCAACGGCGCAGGCAAGTCGACCACGCTCAAGATGATCACGGGCATGCTGCGCCCCACGGGGGGCCAGATGCTCTTCGAGGGGCACCCCTGGGAACGAGACGACCTTTACCGCATCGGCTCGCTTGTTGAACAGGCGCCCCTCTATCCGAACCTGACCGCGAAAGAGAATCTGCGCGTGCGTACGACGCTGCTGGGCCTGCCGGAAGAGAGGATCGACGAGGCGCTGCAGACGGTGGGGCTCGCTGACACGGGGGTCAAGCGTGCCGGGAGGTTCTCGATGGGAATGAAGCAGCGCCTGGGGATAGCGCTCGCGCTGCTCGCGAACCCGCGCCTGCTGATCCTGGACGAGCCGACCAACGGGCTCGACCCCATCGGTATCGAGGAGCTCCGCGGCCTCATTCGGAGCTTCCCCGAGCACGGCATCACAGTGCTGCTATCGAGCCACATCCTCGGCGAGGTGCAGCACACGGCCGACACTGTTGGCATCATCGTCGGCGGCAGGCTCGCCTACGAGGACGCCCTGAATGAGGGCGAGGACCTGGAAGCTCTCTTCATGGACGTGTGCCGAAAGGGGGCGACCCGATGAGGACGGAGAGAGGCCTGCCCGCGCGCGGCTCCTTCGCGCGCGCCCTGCGCTCGGAGGCCCTGAAGTCGAGGCACGCCGCGCCGGTGCGCCTGGCCGTCGCCCTGGCCCTGCCCTTTCCGCTGCTGGCGGCCTTCATCGCCCTGCACATACCGCAACTGGGCCTGCAGTACGCCCCTTGGAACTACTGGTACGCACTGCTGATGCCGGTCTCGATCGCGCTCGTGGCTGCTACGGTGGCCAACGCCGACGTGCGCCTGGGCAACCGCGCCCTGCTCTCGGTCGGCGTGCCGCTGCCTCTGGCCTGGGGCGCGAAGGTCGCCTGGTGCCTGGCTCTCTCGCTGCTGTCGAACCTCGTCGTCCTCGCCGTGTACGCCGTGACGTCGCTCGCGGTGCCGCAGGGCGCGGCGAGCATGCCGGCAATGGTGGCCGCGGCGCTTGCGTTGACCGTCACGAGCGCGTGGATGGTCCCGGCGACGCTCTTCCTCACGATGCGCGCCGGGATGCTCGCGGGCGTCTTCGTCCCGCTGGCAGCGCAGCTGGCCCTGGGCTTCGGCTGGTCGGCCGTGCCGTTCTGGCCCGCCTGCCCGCCCACGGCCACCATGGTGCTGCCGACGGCGTTTCTGCCCGTCCTGCCGAGTGGCGAGCCAGCAAGTGCCGGCATGGCCCTCGTGGAGTCGATGTCTCAGGGGGACGTCGTGCTTGCGCTCGCCGTCTCCTGCGCACTCGCTGCCGCGCTCACGGCCGCCGGCGCGGCGTGGATCGCCAGATCGGAGGAGCTGCGATGACGAGGGTGATGGCGAATCATGCGAATGGAGACTGCGGTGCGAGTGGAGACGGGGTCTCGCGTGCGTCGATGCCGCGCATGACGCCTTCGCGTGCCCTGCGTGCCGAGGCGCTGCGCCTGCGCCGGTCTCCCCTGGTGCCGCTACACCTGGCGTGCTCCCTGGCGGCGGGTGTGGCGTGCGGGGCGTATTTCGCCTTCGCCCCCTGGGACGCGTCCATGGGGGCGGACGCCTTCGTGCAGCTGCTCGGTTCCCTGATGCCGCTCATGGCGGGCATCGTCTGCGGGCTGGACGCGGATGCAGAGGGAGAGGCCACGGGTCTCTCGGGCCTGCTTGCCGTCCCGTCGAGGCGGGTGGCGCTCTCCGCGAGGCTCCTCGCGCTCTGGCTGATGGGCTCGCTTGCCCTCCTTCTCGCTGTGGTCGTGTTCGCCGTTCCCCTCGTCCTAGCCGGGCGCGAGGCGTTGGGACCGGGCATCTTGGCATGCGCCGCCCTCGGGCTCTCCCTGGGGAGCGTCCCGCTCTACCTCGTCCTCTACGCCGTCGCGCTGCGCTGGGGCCGCAACGCCGCGATAGCGACGGGCGCGGCGGGCCTCATGCTCGCGTTCTTCTCGATGGGAGGGCTTGCGCACGGCCTCATGACCGGCGAGCTCACCGCCGCCGGGGCGAACGTGCTCTCGTACTTGCCGACCAGCTGGGCGGTGCTCCTGGGCTCCCTTCCCGTCGAGCTGGCTATCGCGAGCGGGCCGGCGGGCTCGGCGGGCGCCGCGGCCCACGTCGCCTCTGCGATCGGGCCTGCTGCAGGCCTGTGCACCGCCGCGACCGTCCTGCTCTCATGCGCCTCGGCTGCATGGATCTTTCGCTTCGAGCCCGCCTTGCGCGGAGAATGAGGAGGTGCTGACATGATGGAAAGAACGCGTAAGCGCGGGCTCATCTTCCTCGCGCTGGCCGCCGCAATCGTGCTTGCCGTCGCAGTCCTGCGGGGGTGTACCGGCTGCGCTGGCGCGGGACCGGTGGCCAAGAGCGTGGCCGACAGATTGCTGCCAGCGCCACAGCGCACGGTCTGGGCCCGCTGCCCGGCTCCGGGCACCCATTCGGATTCGTACCAGGACGCGTCCGGCTCGAGCACGAACTACGTATACGACGTGGAGGCGGCCACCGAGGACGGCAGGCACATCACCGTGACCATCATCCTCTTCGGACGGGAAGCCTCCGGGGAGGGATGGCTCGAGATCGACGCCAGGGGGACCTCCGGCGTGCACTATCAGAGCGTCGCAGAGGATGAGGTCCCGCAGGTCGCGCGCACAGCCCTGGGCGACGGGTGAGCTCTTGGCGAGCGGGACCGCCCGCGAACGTGGTGTACCATCATAAGATTAGCTGATATGGCAAAGTCCCCGCAGGGACCCTGCAGGGCGCGCAAGGAGGTGGGGACGCGTGGCGCGAATTCTCGCAATCGACGATGACGGGGCGATCACCGACCTGCTCTTTCGCGTGCTTGCTCGCGACGGCCACGTCGTCGACGTCGCGAACGATTCAGTGTCCGCGCTCGACCTCGACCTGTCCCGCTACGACCTCGTCCTGTGCGACGTGATGATGCCCGGCATGGGCGGCTTCGAGCTGGTGGAGCGCATCCGGGACCGCGTGGACGCGCCCATCCTCTTCCTCACCGCGAAGGTTGCCGAGGAGGACGCCGTGCGCGGCCTGTCTCTGGGTGCCGACGACTACGTGCGCAAGCCGTTCGGCATCGCGGAGCTGCGGGCCAAGGTGGCCGCCCATCTGCGCCGAGAGGGCCGGGTGCGCACGCATGCGCTCGTCCTGGGCGATGTGCGCATCGACCTCGACGCGCGTGAGCTCTTTGTAAGCGGCAAGGTGGTGCCCCTCACGCCCACCGAGTACGCCCTGTGCGAGTGCCTCGCGCAGCATCGCGGCCGGGTGCTCTCGCGGCCGCAGATTCACGAGGAAGCCCTCGGGTGGGCTTCGGACGCGGGCGACGACGCCGTTTCCATGCACGTGAGCAACGCCCGCGCGAAGCTCCGCCGCGCAGGCGTGGACCCTATCGAGACGGCTCGCGGGATGGGGTACAGGTGGCGGGCGTAGAAGCCGTGCGCCGGCGCATGCGCATCCCCCTGGCCCTGGTGGTGGGCCGCTACTTCCTGTACGTGCTCGTCGGTGCGCTTTTCGCCGTGGGCATCCCCGCCGGCGCCTTTGCCTGGCAGATAGGGTCCGGCGCCGTCCTGCTCGCGAACTACGGCGAGGTCCATCTGAAAGAGGTCGAAGGCATCCTGGCCGGACAGGCCTCCTTCGACGCCGGCGCCATCCCATCGGCGTACCGCTTCGCCCGCTTCGGGGCGGACGGCTCCCTCCTTACGTCCGACATGCCCGATGCGCAGCTTGCAGCTGCGCAGGATGTCGCAGCCCCACTCGACGGGGACGGCCCTCGCATCGTTGAGGCTGCCTCGTCGTCCTTCTACTTCGCAGTGAGGCTGGCCGACGGTGGACGCTGCGTGCTTCGCTACGAGATCGTGCCGCAGTGGGCCGACAAGGGGACGCGCGACGCCCTTCCAAACCCCCAGGACTTGTTCGTGTGGGCCGCGCTGATCGCGCTGGTTCTTGTCGTCGCCCTCGTCGCCATGCGCGCCGGGCGTGTGATAACGCGCAGGATGGAGCCCCTGACGTCTGCGGCAGAGGCCGTCGGTAGGCAGGACCTGGACACGTCCGTTGGGAGCAGCGACGTGACCGAGATCGACGACGTGCTGCGCGCGATGGAGACGATGCGGGTCTCGCTGAAGGACTCGCTGGAAACGCAGCGGGCAGCCGAACGGCGAGGCCGCGAGCAGGTCTCCGCGCTCGCGCACGATCTCAAGACGCCCCTCACGGTGGCACTCGGCAACGCTGACCTGCTCGCCGAGGACGCCGCCTCGGGCGCGCTCGGCGCGGACCAGGCCGCTTCCGCCCGGGCGATGCGGGACGCGGCGCTCTCCATGGACGCCTTCGTGGACAGGATCGTCGAGGCATCCCGCGGGCAGACGGAGGAGATGAGCTTTGCGCCGGTGGACCCCGGAGTTCTCGCCGACGGGCTGGAGGGCGCGGTGGGAAGGCTTGTCGCGGCGCGCGGGCTCGTTCTCGAGGCATCGCGCACTACCGCGTTCGAGGACGCCTGCAACGCGGCCGCCGCGAAGGCGGCGTTGCCGCTCTGGGACGCAGGCGCCCTTGAGCGTGCGGTGCTCAACTTGGCGGGAAACGCCTGCGACCACGCGGGTGGCGGCCACGTGGCGCTCGCGTTCTCCTTCGACGGCAGCGCGCAGGTCCTCTCCATCGCCGTCGAGGACGACGGCGATGGCTTCTCGTCCGAGGCCCTCGCGCACGGGGTGGAGCGGTTCTTCCGCGGCGACGCATCGCGCACCAACGCAGGAGGCGCGGGCGGCGCGGCTCACTTTGGGCTGGGCCTGTCGATTGCGTCGGATGTAGCCGAGGCGCATGGCGGCAGGCTCGAACTCTCGAACCGCGAGGACGCGGAGGGGAGCGTGCTCGGCGCCCGGGCCCGCATCGTGCTGCCGTTGGCGGTCGCGCAAGCCCAATGACCCCGAATCCAGCGAGGTCTCTCGCAAGAGCCGAATGCCCCTGCTTCATTGGATGCTTGCGCCTTGCTATTGACGCTTGCATCCATCTGCCCCTCAAAGAAATGACCTGCACCGCTTTTTCGGATACGCTTCTAGGCTGCATGCTCGCCGAGCATGGTCAGCCTGCATCCGCCGCTTTCCATGGCCGCGTTCCACATGTGTTCTGAGCCACGTGGACGAGCAGATTGAGCCGGTGAACCATGGCGCGAAGCGTATCGCCGAGCTGGTTCTTCCTGACGCGCAGAAGCCTCCCGATTCTCCGCCTCGGTATTCTCGTGGTTTACGCAACCATTGTCGGACAAGTCGGTATTCGCGGCATTGGCCCCCTGCACTGTGGTCCGCTCCAGTTTGAACATCTCGTCTGCCATGCGTCACCTCTCGTTTGGCATTTACTCGAATCAAATGCCCTTTCATGCCAAGAAGACCTTTTCCTTGGACGGTATTGAGAGGTGTACTAGCTCTGCCGAGACCCTGCAATGTGGCGCGGGGAGTTAGGCCACGCTAAGCCACTGTAAGGTCCGCTTTTCTAAAACGGTCATTTCACTCCAAGGAGCGCTTGCGGCTGCATGGCTACCGGAGAATCAGGCGCAGTGGCAATTGGAAAGGCAAAAGGAACCTGTGGGGAACGAGTTTCGACCGGACGCGCGCCCCACCAGTCGGCGACATCGCCTGGAACCCCGAGGGGACGTGTAGCTCAGTTCAGGACGAATCAACCTTCGGTTGATTAACTCAATCAAAATGGGCGACGGCTCGATTGCCCATCCGAAGCCGACCCCTTAACCTTTTAGGAGATTGAAGGACTTGAGACAGGGCGCCCATGGATGTCGAAATCTCGGTTGGGACCAACATCGCGAGAAACCGCAGGGAACGCGGGCTGACGCAGGAGGAGCTGGCAGCGTTCCTCGGGGTCACGAAGGCGTCGGTCTCCAAGTGGGAGACCGGGCAGAGCTATCCCGACATAGCGCTGCTGCCGCGCATCGCAACGTACTTCGGCATCAGCATAGACGAGCTCATGGGATACAGGCCGCAGATGAGCGACCAGGCAATCCGCATGGAATGCGCCCGCCTGCGCGCGGCCTTCGCCGAAGGTCCATTCGACCGGGCGCACGACATGTGCCGGGCTCTGGCGCGCGACTACTTCTCCTGCTACCCACTGCTCTTGCAGATAGCGACGCTCTACGCGAACCACGTCGACCTCGCCAGCCCTGGCGCGCGCGGCCCGCTCATCGAGGAGGCCATCGGCCTATGCGGCCGAGTGCGCCGAGGCGCCAAGGGCTCGGGCTGCGTAAGGCAGGCCGAGTCGGTCGAGGCGATCCTGATGCTGATGAAGGGAGGGGCGAAGGAGGCGGCGGAGCTTCTCGAGGACTCCGTCTCACCCGACATGGGCGCAGACATCATCCTTGCCAGGGCCTACTCCGCGCTCGGGATGACGGAAGAGGCCGACACAGCCCTGCAGTCGATGCTCTACCAGGCGCTCGTCCTGAGCCTGAGCCGGCTAGCAGGCCTCGCGATGCTTCACGCCTCGGAACCGGACAGGCTCGAAAGCGCTCACGTGCGCGCGCTCCGGATCATCGACTCGTTCGGCTTAGAAAAGGTGTTCGTGAACGTGCCGTCGGTGCACCTCTCCTTCGCGGCCGCCTTCAGCGTCGCAGGCGATGCAGACGGGGCCATCAGCTGCCTCGAGGACTACGTTCGCTCGTGTCGAGCCATGTGGTTCGACGGGGCGTTCCACGGGGACGCCTTCTTCGACAAGCTGGGCGATTGGTTCGAGCGCGCGAGCGCCGTCGGAGCCGACATGCCGCGCGACGAGAAGAGGGTGAAGGCGAGTCTGCTGGAGGGGGTTGCCGCGAACCCGGCGTTCGCTTCTCTATCCGACGACCCGCGCTTCGAGCGCATCGTGGCGAGCCTAAAGGAGGTCGCACATGGATAGCGCCAAGCGAGACGCCTCCTTCCGCAGGACGGTCGCGAAGAGGCGGATCGCCGTGTTCCTGCTCGTCACCTTCGCGCTCACCTGGGGCCTCATCATCGTGGCGGGATTGGCGCTCGACTCCTTCTCCGTGGGCGAGCTCGGCGCGCCTGCCGTGGTCCTGCCCATCACCGCTAGCATGTTCTTCCCCCTCGTCGGCGCGCTCGCGGCCAATCGGTGCTGCGATTCCGGAGGCGGGATCGACCTGAGTCTTCGCCCACGCGTGAAGGGGAACCTTCGCACGTACCTGGCCGCGTGGCTCGTCCCGGCGGCGGTCGCCTCGCTGGGCCTCCTCGCATTCTTCGCGATGTTTCCCGATCTGTTCGACCCGATGCCGCAAAGCCTCTTGCAGTCGATGTCGGCTGCCGCACAGGATGCTGGCGGAATGGCTGTCGGCACAGAGACGTCCATCATCGCCGTTTCAGTCATCTTCGCCCTCACGGTCGCTCCGTTCGTCAACATGCTGCCGGCCTTTGGGGAGGAGGCCGGTTGGCGCGGCCTGCTCTTTCCCTCGCTCTGCGAGCTCATGCCCCCGCGAGCCGCCGTCCTCGCGTCCGGTCTCGTGTGGGGGATATGGCATGCCCCGATCATCGCCATGGGCCATCACTTCGGGATGGGCTACGCCGGCTTCCCGTGGACGGGGGTCCTCGTGATGGTCGCGACCTGCACTGCAATGGGCTCATTCCTTAGCTTGCTGAGAACGCGTGCGGGGAGCGTTTGGCCATGCGCCCTGGCGCATGGTGCGTTCAACGCCACGGCCAACATCGGCCTCTTGTTCTGCGCGGGCGGGCAGGCCCTGGCAGGGCCATCCACCTACGGGTACGTTGCAGGCATCCCGCTGTTCATCCTGGGCGTGGCCTGCTGGCTGAAAACGACGGGGGCGGAAAGCCAGGACGGGCCTGCCGCAAACCGGCTTACGTGAACCGGGCTACATTGAGCCAGACGCCGTTTTACCCGTTCAGGTCATTTACTCCCGAGCAAAGCCGAGATGTATGAGGAAGCCTCGATGCCGATGTGAACTCAGTTGAGCACAACCTTCTCGCATTCCCGCAGGTCAGAGATTTACTCCCCAGTAACCTGTTACCATCCCAGCGCTTTCGCGTGCTGTAGTGGAACTCAGTGATGAGTTCCAGTTGAGTTCCGTTTTTGGAACGCTTTCGAGCTGCCGGGAGTACATGCAACCGCAGGTCAGTTCATATAGTGAGTTCACAGATGCTTGAATATCGACGATCGAGTGGGAGTAGGTTTCGGGTGATTTCCCGCTTTTGCATGTAGTGTTTTTTCATGTGACTGGCGGCTACCACCTCTTGCACGGTTTTGGACAAACCGTACGACGTCGATGGACAGGGCCGCGGGGGTTGCGACGCCTCCCCGTAGAACCTGCGCAGCGTTCTGCGGAGGCAAGGGGCCTTCCGGAAGAGGAAAGGGGCCTTCCGGAAGAGGCAAGGGGCCTTCCGGAAGAGGAAAGGATGGTGGCGATGTTCGCCTTGTGCCCATTCATGTCGATTCCACCTACCGTTTCCGGCCTCTCTTGACCGGTCGAATCAGCAGGAGCGAGCGGCCCTCCACTGGACCGCGAGATTGGCGATGAGATGGATGTGATTGTACGGGTGGATGCCATTAACGTGCAAAAGTTGCTAATATAGTATCGAAACCAATGTATTTTATTTGGGTTACGTGGTAATATCTGCAACATGAAATTCACGGAGTACATATCGAAGCATCAAGCGTTCACAACCGGCGCTCTCATGGTCGCGATGGACTCGCCGGTCGCTGCCGAGCAGCAGCTGCGCGAGGCCGTGCGGCGCGGTTCTGTCGAGAGGGTGCGGCGCGGGCTTCTCGTGTCCAACCACGGGCGCTTCGAGGGAGCTGGCGTGGACCCCTATGACGTTGCCGCCGCAGCCGACCCGGGCGCCGTGCTCTCGTACCATTCCGCCCTTGAGGCGCACGGCGTCGCGCACAACGTCGGCTTCGAGTGCCAGTTCAGGTCGGACGCCGTGAGGAAGCCTTTCGAGTTCCGCGGCATCCGCTACGTCCCCTGCGGACCCGTCGGCGATGCACGCTCGGCGCTCATCCGCGGGAAATCGTCACGCAGGCGTGCGGCCACCCGCGAGCAGACGATTGTCGACTGCCTCTGCTCCCCGCAGAGGTCCAGGGGCGCTGAGGAGGCCGTGAGGGGCGTCAGCGCCTTCGCCTACATCGACGCCGATGCGCTGCTCGGCATAGTCTCCGCCGCCGGCCCGTCTGCGGCCGCCCGCGTCGGCTGGCTCCTCACCGAGAAGGCGGCCGATTGGCACGTCGCGCCGGAGTGCCTGCAGGCCCTCAAGGACATGGTCGGCTCCGGGCCCTACCGCCTCGGTCCTGCCGGTGGCAGCCCGACCGGGTTCTCGGCCAAGTGGAGGCTTATCCTCCCCGACGCCGATGAGGAGGCGTCTTCATGGATCACGCGCTCGTGAACCGCTTTCCGCCCCAGACAGTCGAGAAGGTGGAGCGCCTGCTCGACCTTCTCGCAGAGGTCGGTGAGCACCCCTCGCTCAAAGGAAAGCTCGCCTTGCATGGCGGCACGGCCATCAACCTTTTTATGCTCGACATACCGAGGCTTTCGGTTGACATCGACGTTTCCTACATCGGCGCGGTTGGCCGGGATGAGGTGCTCGCCGACAGGCCGGTCGTGGAACGCTCGATCGAGGAGGCCGCGCAGTCGCAGGGATACGCCGTGTCGGGCGGCGATGGCGGGCATGCCGGCCGGACCTTCGTACTCGGCTACAGCTCCGCTTGGGGCCCGGACAGCGTCAAGGTCGACTGCATATACATGAACCGGTCGCCGCTGCTGCCGATAGAACCCAGGGAGACACCCCTCCGCTTCGGTATCGAGGTCGCCGTTTTTCTCGGACGCCGAACTCGCAGGCGGGAAGACGAAGGCGTTCTTCGACCGCGTCAAGGTCCGCGATCTCTACGACGTCTGCAACCTGGGGCGCGTCCTCGACGGGATGCCGGGGGACGAACGCGAAACCGTGCGGAAGGCGATCCTGTTCTACGCGTCGATATTGGCGAGCTTCCCGCACGGCTTCTCCCAGCGGCCTGAGCGCTTCGCTGACAGGCAGCGCGAATACGGGGGGCAGCTTCTGCCCATGTTGCGGCAAGGCCAGGAGCCGCCCTCACTCGAACCCTCGTGGCAGGCGCGCACGCGTTCGTGAGTGACTACGTCGAGCCGAAGGACGATGCGGAGCAGGAGTACTTCGAGCGCTTCGCCGCGGGCGACTTCCAGCCGTCGCTTCTGTTCCCTGACGAATCCATGGCCGCGGCGGCTCTCGCAAGTCCAGAGGCCCAGTGGAAGCTGCGCAACCTCAAGCGTATGTAGGGTCCCGTTTCCGCCAAACGCCAAAGCAGGCGGGTCTGCCAAGGGATGGACGTAGTAAGTGATACTCTCCATCACTGACCCGCGACTGTGATCACCCCCCGAGGCTCTTGTGACTACTCCCGAGAGGTTAGTACAGCGACAAAAACGATCGAAAGCGGTGGAGTCGCCTGCAGGTATTCATAGCGAGTTCCCCGCTGATAGCAAGTTGTGCCACCGCTTCCCCTTCGGGGCAAGCATGCACTCAGTGTGCCTGCTTAGCCTTTTCTCCTGGTTGCGAACGCGCCCGCCATCGCCCCAACGAAGACCACGGGGGCAAGCCTGACGAAAACGAA
>NZ_KV806930.1:10308-24067 GCF_001811895.1 Olsenella sp. HMSC062G07 | reverse complement strand
CACTTCGTGCTCCCCGCACATGCGGGGATGATCCTCAGCGCCATATCGCAGGTGGACGGCGGAATCGAGTGCTCCCCACACATGCGGGGATGATCCCTCCACGATCACGGACCCGGGGTCTCGGGCGTCGGTGCTCCCCGCACATGCGGGGATGATCCCGGACTCGGCGCTCATTGCCGCGGCGGTGTCTGCGTGCTCCCCGCACATGCGGGGATGATCCGTCGCACTCGGCGTCCTCGCCGATGCCCTCGGCGGTGCTCCCCGCGTATGCGGGGATGATCCTCAGCATGTCAGATGCTAATACCTGCGCAATCTCGTGCTCCCCGCGTATGCGGGGATGATCCCTACTAGCGCCCGCGTCCTAAGAAACGCAAAGAAGTGCTCCCCGCGTATGCGGGGATGATCCCAGGAAGCTCGACGAGGACCGCAGGCAGCTCGCGGTGCTCCCCGCGTATGCGGGGATGATCCTCGCAAGCTCGACGAGGACCGCAGGCAGCTCGCGGTGCTCCCCGCGTATGCGGGGATGATCCCGGTATAACAGTAGGCAACGCAAGCCAAACGGTTGTGCTCCCCGCGCATGCGGGGATGATCCCCCGCCTGCCGCCCCGCAGCCGCCAGCGCCCGCAGTGCTCCCCGCGTATGCGGGGATGATCCTTGACCATGCCGGCGGCCGCAATGACGGTCTGCAGTGCTCCCCGCGTATGCGGGGATGATCCGTGAGCTACTACCACCAGGACGAGAGGGACCTGGGTGCTCCCCGCGTATGCGGGGATGATCCCGCATATGAATCAAAGTGCACCATCTCTTGGAACGTGCTCCCCGCGCATGCGGGGATGATCCGGTCGTGGCCAAAGAGCAGATGACCGCATCCAAGTGCTCTATGATTTCCTTCCGGGCGCTCTCGGTCATGCCAGCCGCGTTGTGCTCCCCGCGCGAAGCGGCTCACCTGTCTGGATTTTGCCGGATGATATACGTAGGGGGGCGCTTTGGCGTTGGCGCCCTGCGCGCCTTTGCCGGAAAGTGGGGCGCCCCTCTCATCTTCGCCTCAGCAACTCAGAATGATGTCTGTGGCCAACTGGCAAGTTAGGCGTCGTCAATGCGCATGACTTCGTCAACCATCGCGACGACTTCTTCAATCACATGGTGACATCGGCCATCGGAACCATTTCACGCGCTGTCCGCCCTTGTCCTGGGAATGGGGCTATCTTTGCCGAAGCCGATGTAATAGCGGTAACTTTTGCCAATGTAGTAGTTCTCCGTGAGTTCGCAATAGCCGGCGCTCGTGTCACGCGTGAGTCGCGTGCGTTTGAGTACGGGCTCACGTCGTCCGATGCCAAGGTGCTCGCAGATGACCGCCGGGGCGCAGATAGCCTCGACGCTCTCCTGCACCAGGCGGGGTTCGATGCCTTTTCGTCGAATCATCTCATAGAGTGAGCCTTCGTACGCCTTTGGGTCCAAGGTAAAGCGCTCGCACGGGGTGATGCGCGACACCATGTAGGTGAAGGGCTTTCCCGACGTGCCTCGCAGACGTTCGAGCACCAGCAGGCTCTCGCCCTCGGGAACGTCAAGGACGCAGGAGACCAGACGGTCAGCAGGCTCCGTCCGCACTTTCGCCCAGAACGTCACGGCACTCTCGCCAAGCTCATGCACCTCGTCGGAAAAGCCCTTGACCAGCGTGAAGTGCCCGTCGGGACGACGAGTTCCGGGCCGTTGCACAAAGGTTCCACGGGCGCGGTGTCGCTCGATGAGTCCCTCGCGCACCAAGGCATCGAGTGCCTTGCGCACGGTCGTGCGACTTACGTGGTAGCGTTCGCACAGCTCGAGTTCGGGCGGGATCTGGCTGCCCACCTCCCAGCTCCCGTCTAGGATTTTGCCACGAATGGACTGCTCAACAATGGAGTAGAGCGGCGCGGTGGCTGACGTGTCGATGACGTCTCCATCACGGGGTGCGCGCGTCATGAGGTCTCCCAAATCGTCGTTCCGGTCTTCCAATACCACAGGCCGCCGTTCAAAGTGTACGTTTGAAGCCCTCTTCACAAAGCTTGTCTGGGCAAATGCAAAAGGTAGCCTTCGCAACGCACACTTTGTTGCGACGTCCCCTCTAGGTTGCCCCCAGCCGTCTCGGCCAAACGGCGCAAAGCCGACCTGCCCTCAGTCGGTCCTTTGTATCCTCCAGAAAGAACAGCATCGTCCCGCCTAAGCATGTGATACTTACGTCATCCATTGTAATGACAATACGAAAGGGGCAACGTCATGCGTAATGCGCCTCATGGAACCCTCGGCCCGACGGCACATGATGCGGCCGACCCCGCCCGGCGCGCATCCAGTTCCTACGTTCAGCGTCCCAGCCTGCGCATCGAGGGGGCGACAGGGGCGGTATGCGGCCCGGACGCCATCGTCGAGCGGCTGCGGACCCTTATCGAGCAGGCGAGCCTCACCTCCTCGCCGCGCACCGTTCTCGCGCTCGAGTGCTATCCCGGCGTCGATCTCGCCGCCCTGCGCGAGGCTATCGTCCGGCCGCTGTCGCCCGCGCTCGTGATCGACGCGGACGAGCTCATGCAGGATGCCGCCGACATCCAGGAGCGCATCGCCGACTGCGTCACCGACGATCGCGTCTTTGGCGTCATGTCCCATCACGTCGTCGACGACTTTCTGGACGAGAGGCGCCTGAGCGCTGCACGCGAGCGCGTCGCCGCCGTTGAGGGCCTCGTTGTCGTGCTGGGGTTTGGCACCACCTGCCTGGCACGTCCCGACGTCTTCGCCTACGCGGCGCTCACGCGCTGGGAGGTGCAGCTGCGTTGGCGCAGCGGCGCGCCCAACTGGAAGGCCGACAACCCTCATGAGGACCAGCTGCGCAAGTTCAAACGCGGATACTTCTTCGAGTGGCGGGTCGCCGACCGGCTCAAACGTCGCATCTTGCCCGACGTCGACCTGCTCATCGACGCCAACGCGCAGGATCCGTCCGGCCTCACGGCCATCCCGGGCGCCGTCTGGCGAGAGGGTCTGCGTCAGTTTGCCAGCAGGCCCTTCCGCCTGGTTCCCTACTTTGACGCGAGTCCCTGGGGCGGCACCTGGATGGAGGACCGCTTTGGCCTTGCCCCCAAAACGGCCAACTACGGCTGGGCCTTCGACGGCGTGCCCGAGGAGAACAGCGTGATACTGGACGTGGAGGGTACACCGGTGGAGGTTCCCGCCATGGATGTCGTGCTCTCACAGCCCGATCTGCTGCTGGGTCCGCTCGTGCGGGCCCGCTTCGGGACCGAGTTTCCCATTCGCTTTGACTTTTTGGACACCTGGGACGGCGGCAACCTGAGCCTGCAGGTGCATCCGCGCACGGAGTACGCCTTCGACCGCTTTGGCCTGGCCTACACTCAGGACGAGAGCTACTACATCTTTGACGCCCGCGAGGGGTCCACGGTGTACCTGGGCCTCAAGACGGGCGTGAGCAAGGGCGAATTCGTCGCCGCGCTCGAGCGAGCCCAGGAGACGGGCGAAAAGCTTGACGTCGAGCGTTACGTCAACGCCATTCCGGTGTCCAGGCATGACCATGTCTCGATACCGGCGGGCACCATACATTGCTCGGGCTCCAACACGGTGGTCCTGGAGATCAGCGCCACTCCCTACATCTTCACGTTCAAGCTCTGGGACTGGGGTCGCCTGGGTCTGGACGGCAAGCCTCGGCCCATCAACATCGAGCGCGGCGCGCAGAACATCGTCGAGGGGCGCGACACCGCCTACTGCAATGAGCGCCTCGTGAACAGGATGGATCCCGGCGAGGCGGACGCCCAGCTGGCGCCTGGCGCTCAGGGCGCCGCCTCGTCGCACGACGACGAGGGGCCCGGCACGCACACGGGCCTCAGCGAGATGGAGTTCATCGAGACCCGCCGCCTCTGGCTCGCCGACGAGCTCACGCTCGACACGCGGGGCACCGTCAACATGCTCAATCTCGTGGAGGGCAGCGCCGTGGAGGTCATGCCCCTTGGGGACGGCGCACTCTTCGCGAACGCGGCGGACGAACAGTCCCCCAAGGCGGACCCCCTGTGCGTTCACTACGGCGAGACCTTCATCGTGCCCGCGAGCGTCGGTCGCTTCCGCATCCGCAACGTGGGCGGGGGGCGCGCCGCCGTCGTGAGGGCCTACGTCCGCAACACCGAGACACGCTAGGAGGCGCGCCAGCATGGACTTCTGTCCCGGATTTGACATCCGCCCCGACGAAACCGGTCTTTCCTTTTCCTACGGCCCCGACGTGTTTGGGTCCATGGCCGAGCGGCGCCACCTTGATGACATTCGCATGAGCCTGCTTGACCCGGCCTGCAAGGGTCCGGACGTTCCGTACGTCGTGGCGATGGACGTGGGCAAGGTGCGCGACCGCAGCGACCTCGTCGCGCGGAACCTCCTGTACGGCGCCATGACGTACGCGGCGGGGACCTTGGGCAGGGAGCCCGTGAGGAGCCAGGGCCACATCCACGCCGTCTCCGCGTCCTGCGGCATGTCCACGCCCGAGGTGTACGAAATCTGGGAGGGTGAGGCCATCGTCCTCATGCAGGAGACGGCCCATGAGGACCCCGGCCGCTGCCTGGCCGTTCGCGGAGGAGCGGGAGACGTCATCATCGTGCCGCCCGGCTGGGCCCACTACACCGTCAACGCCGACCCCACCCGCCGCATGTCCTTTGGGGCCTGGTGCGTGCGCGACTACGGCTTTGACTATGCCGAGATTCGCTCTCGGGGCGGTCTCGCGTACTTTCCGCTGATTGACGGCGAGGGTCACGTGACGTGGGTGGCAAACGAGCGCTACGCCCCGCACGGGATCACGGACGTCGCGCCCCACGTCTATGTCGAGCTCGGCCTTGAGGCGGGCGTTCCCATCTATGCCCAGTACGAGCGCGACCACGGTCGCTTTGACTTCGTGGCCCGCCCCCGGCTCGCACAGGAGGTCTGGGCGGCCTTCAGGCCCTGACGCCCGCCCGACCTTCGGTCTTGTCCGCGAGCCTGGCCCACGGACGCCCGCGCCGCCCTGGCCGACCGTTCGCATGCGCGCACCAGAAAGGAGACCAACCATGGACATCGTCATGCCCCCCAGCGCCGTCCAGCCCCTGGGCGTCGAGCCCCTCATCGGACCCGACGTCACGTGGAGCGAGAAGCGCGCCGTCGACCTTGCCGGCGTGTATCAGCACCCCGAGGCCCTCAAGGAGCTGGGCCCCGACTTCGTGGCCTATAGTGTCGCGCATCAGAACTGCCATCCCGGCGACGACGAGCTCGGAAGGCTCGTGTGGGGCACCACCTACGTCAGGCCGTTCACCGTGGCAGGGGAGTGCGCCATGACCCACGGGCACTATCACCTTGACCCTGGCTGCGACGAGTACTACTTTGGCCTTGCGGGCACGGGCTTCCTGCTGCTTTGGGACGGGGCTGACGAGCTGCGCGCCGAGGAGATTCGCCCGGGTTCCCTGCACTACATCGCGGGCAGGTACGCACACCGGATCATCAACGCGGGCGACGAGGTGCTTGCCGTCGCCGCCTGCTACCTAAGCGCCACCCAGCAGGACCATCTGCGCATCGAGCGTGAGCCGTTTCCCTGCCGCTGCTTTTGCCGCGACGGCAGGATAGAGTGGGCGGCATCGTAGGACAAAAGCGGATGG
Source organism: Olsenella sp. HMSC062G07 (assembly GCF_001811895.1). Classification (NCBI taxonomy): domain Bacteria; kingdom Bacillati; phylum Actinomycetota; class Coriobacteriia; order Coriobacteriales; family Atopobiaceae; genus Olsenella; species Olsenella sp. HMSC062G07. The sequence goes on along the minus strand of NZ_KV806930.1, from coordinate 18,428 downwards.
CGCCAGAGGCGGGCGGCGGGCGTCATCGTAGGTGCGCGATTCCAGGGGCGCCCCTCCGAAGGGGCACCCCTGGCCCCCAGGCCCGTAGGCGGTCCGTCCTTGGAGCTCCGAGGCGTCGCCTGGCCTGCGCGCCCCCGCCACCTCGCCCCACACGGGGCATACTTTGTAAGACGCGTGTAAGGGATGGTCACTCAACCGTAATGGCCTGCTGACGAGCGCCAACTCACCCTCCTCGGCTCACTAAGCTACAGAGTGAACAGGACCGGTGCGCCGGTCTCATCACCGAGAGGAGAGACATGCCTATCCCTACGAAGAACGCGAACCTTTCTCGCCGCAACTTTTTCCTGTTTGCCGGGTCAGCTGCAGCCGCCTTGTCCGGACTCGGACTGGTGGGTTGCTCGGGTTCGGGTGCCGCGAGCAACGGCGGCTCCACCAGCTCCGCAGACTCTTCGAGCTCCAAGAAGGTGTCGGGTAGCGTGACGGCGGTCGGCTCGACCGCGCTTCAGCCTCTCGTCGAGGCCGCCGCGGAGAAGTTCATGGAGACCAACCCCGACGTCCAGATTACCGTCCAGGGCGGCGGCTCCGGCCAGGGCATCACCCAGATCAGTCAGGGCGCCGTCCAGATCGGCAACTCCGACGTCTTTGCCGAGTCCAAGCTGAGCAACCCCGACGACGCCAAGAAGCTCGTCGACAACAAGGTTGCCATCGTCGGCATGGGTCCCGTCGCCCATCCTGAGGTCTCCATCGACGACCTCACGCTTGACCAGCTCAAGGGCATCTTTACGGGCGCCATCACCAACTGGAAGGAAGTCGGCGGCCAGGACCTCGCCATCACGGTGATCAACCGCGCGTCCGGCTCGGGCACCCGCGCCACCTTCGAGGGCGCCGTCCTGGGCGGCACCAAGGTTCCCGAGAGCTTCAAGCCCCAGGAGCAGGACTCCTCCGGCACCGTTGCAAAGATGGTCGCCGAGACCCCCGGCTCGATCAGCTACCTTGCCTTCTCCTACTTCTCCGACAAGCTCAAGGCCCTCAAGGTCGGCGGCGTCGAGCCCAAGGAGGAGACCGTCGAGACCAACGACTGGACCATCTGGGCCTACGAGCACATGTACACCTCCACCAGCCCCGACGAGGCCACGCAGGCCTTCATCGACTACATGCTCTCCGACGACGTCCAGGGCTCCCTGGTCGAGCAGACGGGCTACATCCCCGTCACGGGCATGAAGGTCACGCGCGACGCCTCTGGTAACGTCACCAAGAAATAGGAGTCATCATTGCCTGCAATGTCCAAACGGGGCATTGAGCGCAGGGGCCGGCTCATCACCGGCTCCTGCATTGCCCTAGTGGTGCTGCTCGTCGTCACGCTCATCTTCATGGTGTTCTCGCGCGGGCTCGACACCTTCTTCAAAGACGGCATCTCGCCATGGTCGTTCCTCTTCGGGACGACCTGGAACCCCCATCAGACGGGCGACGACGGGGCCGCCCTCGTGGGCGCCTTGCCCATGATCGCCGGCTCCTTTGCGGTCACCCTGCTCTCGTGCCTCATCTCTCTGCCGTTTTCGCTCGGGTCCTCGATCTTTGTGGTGGAGATAGCGCCGGGCTTTGGCAGTCGCGTCTTCAGGCCCATGATCGAGCTGCTGACCGGCATCCCCTCCGTCGTCTTTGGCGTCGTGGGCCTGACGGTGGTCGTGCCATGGATTCGTTCCTGGGCGGGCGGCACCGGATACGGCGTCCTCGCGGGCTCCATCGTGCTTGCGTTCATGATTCTGCCCACGGTGACGTCGCTTGCCACGGACGCCATCGCCGCGGTTCCGGACGCCTATCGCGACGGATCCTACGGCCTGGGCTGCACACGCTGGCAGACGATCGTGCACGTGGTGCTCCCCAGCGCCCTGCCGGGCATCCTCACGGCGGTCATCATGGGCATGACCCGCGCATTTGGCGAGGCCCTGGCCGTGCAGATGGTGGTGGGCAACGCCGTCCAGATGCCCCGGGGGCTCTTCACGCCGGCCGCGACCCTCACGTCGGTCCTCACGATGGGAATGGGCAACGAGGCCATGGGCACCATGTACAACGATGTGCTGTGGTCGCTGGCGCTCGTGCTCCTCTTCATGAGCCTCGTCTTCATCCTCATCGTGCACCTCATCGGCAAGAAGGGGGCGGCCCGTCATGACTAGCACGCAAAGGGCCCGGCTGTCCGATCACGTGGCCACGGGCGTCCTTACGGCCATCGTCGCCGCCATCCTCGTGGCTCTCGTGGCCATTATCCTTTACATCCTGATCTCGGGCGCCGGCAAGGCATTTGACATCTCGTTCCTCACGGGACGGCCCCAGCAGTTCAAGGAGGGTGGCGGCATCGGTCCCGAGCTCTTCAACTCCTTCTACCTGCTTGTGCTGACCCTGCTGATCTCGCTGCCCATCTCGCTGGGCGGTGCCATCTTCCTCACGCAGTACGCGCCTCCCGGCCCGGTGACCAGCATCGCCAAGACGGCCATCGAGACGCTCTCGAGCCTGCCTTCCATCGTCGTGGGCCTCTTTGGCATGCTCACCTTCGTGCTGTCCATGGGCTGGGGCTTCTCCATCATCTCGGGCGCCCTGGCGCTTACGATGTTCAACGTGCCCATCCTCGTCCGCGTGATCCAGCAGGCGCTCGAGGCGGTCCCGCGCGACCAGCGTGACGCCGCGCTGGCCCTGGGCCTCTCGCGCTGGGAGGCGACGGTCCACATCCTGGTGCCGCGCGCCATGCCCGCCATCATCACGGGCGTGATTCTGTCGGCCGGCCGCGTCTTTGGCGAGGCTGCGGCGCTCATCTACACGGCGGGCCAGTCCGCCCCGGTGCTCAACTTCACCAATTTTGACCTCACGAGCGCCAGCTGCCCTTGGAACGTCTTCCGACCGGCGGAGACCCTCGCGGTGCACATCTGGAAAATCAACTCCGAGGGTGTGGTGCCCGACCTCGCCGCCGTCTCCACTGGCACCGCGGCCGTGCTCATGATCTGCGTCCTCGCCTTCAACATAATCGCGCGCCTTCTGGGCCGTGCCATGGAGAGGAAGGTGACGGCGGAATGACGCTCGATTCGCGCGAGGTGACACCCGAGGTCCGTGCTGCGGCGACGGGGGCCGCGACGGCGGAGCCCCTGCTGTGGACCAAGGACGTGACCGTCGACTATTCGGGTAAGCGCGCCCTCAAGGGCACGTCCCTCTCGTTCGAGGCGGGCACCGTCACGGCGCTCATCGGTCCCTCCGGCTGTGGCAAGTCCACTTACCTGCGCTCCATCAACCTGATGAACCGCGAGATCGAGGGTTGCGTCATCGGGGGAGAGGTCCACTATCACGGCGTCGAGGTCAACAACGACGAGACGGACACCTACGCGCTGCGCAAGCAGATCGGCATGGTGTTTCAGCAGCCCAACCCCTTTCGCAAGTCCATCTACGAGAACGTCGCCTTCGCTCCGCGCTGTCACGGCATGACGAGGCGCTCCGAGCTTGACGAGCTCGTTCGCAAGAGCCTGAGCGCCGCCGCCATCTGGGACGAGGTCAAGGACAAGCTGGGCAAGTCCGCCCTCGCGCTGTCGGGCGGCCAGCAGCAGCGCCTCTGCATCGCGCGCACCCTGGCCATGGAGCCCGACGTCGTCCTCATGGACGAGCCATGCTCGGCCCTGGACCCCATCGCCACCTTCGCCATCGAGGAGACCATTCGCGACATGGCGGAGCGCGGCATCTGCGTGGTCATCGTCACGCATAACATGGAGCAGGCGGGTCGCGTCGCTGACCGCACGGCGTTCTTCCTGCTGGGTGACATGATAGAGTGCGGACCTACCGCCGAGCTCTTCGAGAGGCCCAAGGACAAGCGCCTCGAAGACTATCTGACGGGGAGGTTTGGCTAATGGCCGAGAGCATGTCAGTTGAGCATCTCAACCTATGGTATGGGGACAACCAGGCCCTGACGGACGTGAGCCTGGTGGCACCCGCAAATGAGATCACGGCCTTCATCGGCCCGTCGGGCTGCGGCAAGTCCACGCTGCTGCGCTGCCTCAATCGAATGAACGATCGCATCGTGGGCTGTCGGGTGGAGGGCGTCGTGAGGCTGGGCGACGAGGATGTTTCGACCTCCGACGTCTACGCGCTTCGTCGCCGGGTGGGCATGGTCTTCCAGAAGCCCAACCCGTTTCCCCTGTCCATCTATGAAAACGTGGTCTACGGCCTCAGGCGGCAGGGACACGTCAAGAAGGTCGAGCTCGATGAGGTCGTGGAGCGCACGCTGCAGAGCGTGGGGCTGTGGGATGAGGTCAAGGACAAGCTCGGCAAGTCGGGCCTCTCGCTGTCGGGCGGCCAGGCCCAGCGCCTCTGCATAGCCCGCGCCATGGCGGTCAATCCCGACGTCCTGCTCATGGACGAGCCCACGAGCGCCCTCGACCCCATCTCCACCGCCATGGTGGAGGAGCTCGCCACGCAGATCGCCAAGGAGCACACGGTCATCATCGTCACGCACAACATGCAGCAGGCGACGCGCATCTCCCAAAAATGCGCCTTCTTCTACCTGGGCGAACTCGTCGAGTTTGCTCCGACGGCTCAGCTCTTCTCGGCGCCCAGGGACAAGCGCACGGAAGACTATCTTACGGGAAGGTTTGGCTAATGAGGACCAGGACTTCGTATCTCAAGCAGCTCGACAAGCTCGGACGTCACGTGGCCGCCCTGGGCAAGGGCGTCGTCGACAGTATCCGCGACACGGGATTTGCCATCTCGGAGGGCAACGAGGAGGCTGCTCAGGAGGTCATCGACGGGCATTCGGTGAGCGAGCATCTGCACCGCTCCATCGAGGACTCCTGCATGAACATCATGCTTCTGCAGTCGCCCATGGCAAGCGACCTGCGCATGGTCACGGCCACGTTCCGCGCCATCAGCGACCTGGCGCGCATCGAGGAGATGGCGTACGAGACAGCCTTGCTCTCGCAGGAGACTGACCTCACGCTCGCTCCCGCGTTTGCCCAACAGCTGGGTGACATGTCACAGCGCGCTGCTACAATGCTCGAAAGGGCAATGGAGGCGTTCAACTCATCGGACGTCGAGGGCGCCGAATCGGTGTTCCTGATGGATGACGCCGTGGACAAGATCTTTGACGCGGTCCGAGCCGACATCATCACCCTGCTGCGCCAGGGGGATGACGCTGCGACCATCGCGCCGGAGCTGCTCACCATCGCCAAGTACTACGAGCGCATGGGCGATCATGCGCAGAGCATCTGCGACTGGGCCATCTTCCGCGCCACCGGCGAGTATCGCGGAAGGTTCATGGTGGAAGAGGAGTAGCGTTGGCGCTGGTCTATTACGTCGAGGATGACGACAACATTCGTGACCTCTCGATTTACGCGCTGAGGCAGGCCGGCGTCGAGGCGCACGGCTTTACGGACGACGACGAGTTTCGTCGCGCCTGCACCGAGCGCCTGCCTGACGCCGTGCTCCTTGACATCATGCTCCCCGGAACCGACGGTCTCCAGATCTTGGGGCGCATTCGGCAGACTGCGGGCCTCTCCAAGGTTCCGGTGATGATGCTCACCGCCAAGGACACGGAGCTTGACACCGTTCGGGCGCTGGATAACGGAGCGGACGACTACCTGGCCAAGCCCTTTGGCATGATGGAGATGGTCTCGCGGGTCAAAGCCCTGCTCAGACGCTCCGGCGTGAGCCGCACGGAGAAGTCCGCCGAGATGCTCGTCATAGGTCCCATCGTCCTGTGGCCCAGTCGTCGCGAGGCGACGATGGAAGGCAAGGACCTGCAGCTGACCATGCGAGAGTTTGACCTCCTGGAGTTTCTCATGCGCTCGCCCGACGAGGTCTTCACGCGTGAGACGCTGCTGCAGCGCGTGTGGGGTTGGGATTTTGACGGGGGCTCGCGTACCGTTGACGTGCATGTTCAGCAGGTGCGCTCCAAGCTGGGCGACTGCGCGCGCCTCATCGAGACGGTCAGGGGCGTGGGCTATCGGATGCGCGGATAGGCCGTGCGCGGCATGAGGGTGGACACGACGGGTGGGCTGGGCGCGGGCGATCGTGCCACGCCCGCCCGCCTGCGCGACTCTGCGGCGCTGCTGCTTCCCGTCCGGCGGGCGATCTCGCTCAGGGACCGCATCTTCTGGGCGCTTGCGTCCGTCTCGGTTCTGGCGTCGCTGCTCGTGACCATCGCCTCCGCCTACGTGCTGCAGGCGACGCTGACGATTGACGCCCATGCGACGCTGTCGCGCGAGTGCAGGATTATCGGGTCGGTGCTCGACGACTCGGCCGACGCCGCGCGGACGCTTTCGACGATGATGCTGGGCAACGAGCGCTCCACCCTCATCGCGCCTGACGGCACGGTGCTCTTTGACAGCATGACGGACGCCGCCGACCTGCCTAACCATGCGGGTCGTTCCGAGGTTGCCGACGCCCTTGTGACCGGCAGCGGATCGTCCGACCGCAAGAGCCAGACGGTAGGCTACGTCTCGATCTACGAGGCGATCAGACTGGCGGACGGCAGCGTCCTGCGCCTGTCAGAAGATCGTGCCGGCGCCATGGCCCTCCTCTGGTCGAGCCTTGCGTGGATCGTCGGCATCCTCGCGGGGCTTGTGACGCTGAGCTGGTTCACGTCGCTGCTCCTCTCACGCCGCCTCATCAGGCCCGTGCTCCGAATCGACCCCACGCGGCCCGACTGCCAGGCGCCGTATCGGGAGCTCGAGCCCCTGGTGCAGCGCCTGAGCAGCCAGCAGGAGCTTCTCGAGGAGCAGATGGAACGGCTGCGCGACATCGACAGCATGCGCAGCGAGTTCACGGCAAACGTGACGCATGAGCTCAAGACGCCCATCTCGTCCATCATGGGGGCCTCCGAGCTCATTCGCGACGGCATCGTCCGCCCTGAGGACGTTCGCGGGTTCGCGCGGCGCATCAACAGCGACGCGCAGCGGCTGTCGTCGCTCGTCTCTGACATTTTGACCCTCTCGAAGCTGGACGAGTCGGAGCGGTCGCTGGACCTGACGGCACTGGGCAGCTCCTCTCCCTGCGACCTGTACGAGGTGGCTCGTGACGCGTGTTCCCGCCTGCAACCAAAGGCGGACGCGGCGCGGGTGTCGCTTTGGCTGGAGGGGGGTCCCACCGTGGTGACGGGCTACCCGCGGCTGGTGGACGAGATGGTCAGCAACCTGGTGGAGAACGCCATCAGGTACAACGTGCCGGGCGGCTCGGTGACTATGCGGGTGGGCATGCGCGGGCATGCCCCCACCGTCAGCGTCAGGGACACGGGCGTGGGCATTGCCCCCGAGAACCAGGAGAAGGTGTTCGAGAGGTTCTTCCGCGTCGATAGGAGCAGGTCGAGGGCGAGCGGCGGTACCGGTCTGGGGCTGGCCATCGTGAAGCACGTTGCCAACGTGCACGGCGCGAAGCTGTCCCTCAAGAGCAGGCCCGGCAAGGGGACCACCATAACTGTCGTCTTTCCTGCGTCGACGGACACTCAGGGCCCGCAAGACGCGCAGGGGGCGCCCGAAGCGTAAGGCACGACGCGGCTCGACCCGACGGTCTCGTTGGCGCCTGCGCCGATGGGGGCTTTGCCTGCGCCGGGATGACCGCGGGGCCGTCCCTGCGCGCGCCCACAAGCCGCCCAACAATTCTGACGTGCGCCTTACCAGGGCGTAATGTTGGTCCCCTATGGTTACGACGTGCAAAGGGCAGGCCTTGATGGCCGGGCATCGTCGCGCGAAAGGAGGCGTCGCATGTCAGAGACTCAACGTAGCGTCATCTTCGTCGTGGTGTACTTCGTGCTGCTGGCAGGCATCTTTGTGCGTGACTGGCTGTCTGAGAGAAGCCAGGCTGGCGCGTCGTCGCAGGCACGGGACCATTCGACCGGCGAGCAGCGCCGCGTCGCGCGGTCGTCAGGAAGCCACGGTGCGTCGAGCATGATCGCGCTCGGCTAGGCATGCGACAGCCCTCTCGCGGGGCCTAGCTCGCCCGCATGGCGCCGTGTGCCGTCTCAACGTGTACGTTTGGACGGGTCTTGATAATCGAATCCTAGGCAAACGCAAAAGGTAGCCTTAGCAACGTACGCTTTGAGCGGCAGGGAACACGTAGAGGGGGCGGGGGCGCGCCGGTTTGGCGCGCCCCCG
>NZ_KV806930.1:0-10208 GCF_001811895.1 Olsenella sp. HMSC062G07 | reverse complement strand
GCGCCGGTTTGGCGCGCCCCCGCCCCTGTTACGTTGCTCCGCCCGCAGGTTCGCCTCGTGCGCCGATTGGCACACGGCGTCATGCACGCGTGGTGGTGCCTGGCGCATGCCGCCCTAGAAGGCGGGCAGAACGTCCTTGTCAAAGGTCTCGGAGAGGTACTTCTTGAAGTCATCCGAGGTCAGCACCGCAACCAGGGCCTTGATGCGCTCGTCGTCCTTGTTGGCGGGCGTGGTGACGAGGTAGTTGGCATACTGCTTGACGGCGACGCCCTCGGCGGACTCCACCACGAGGGCGTCGCTCACGTGCAGCCCGGCGTCGATGGCGTAGTTGCCGTTGATGACGGCAAAGTTAACGTCCTGGAGCTGACGCGGCACCGCGGCCGCCTCCACCTCCACAAGCGTCACGTTGTGGGGGTTATCGGCCACGTCGGCGGCGGTGGATTCCAGGTTGTTGGGGTCCTTGAGCGTGATGATGCCCGCCTGCTGCAGCAGAAGCAGGGCGCGACCCTCGTTGGTGGGGTCGTTGGGGACGGCGATCTGCGCCCCGTCGGCGATGCCAGCGAGGTCCTTTGACGTGCCGGGGTAGATGCCAAAGGGCTCGTAGTGAATCGCGGCCACGCCCACAAGGTCGGTGCCGTTCTCCTTGTTGTAGTTGTCAAGGTACTTGATGTGCTGGTAGTAGTTGGCGTCCACCTCGCCCGATGAGGTCACCTGGTTGGGAATGATGTAGTCTGTGTATTCCTTCACCACAAGCTCGATGTTCTGGTCCTTGAGCCTAGGAGCGGCAAAGGCGGTGAGAATCTCGGCGTGCGGCGAGGGGGAGGCGGCGACCTTGAGCGTCTTCTGCTCCGTGGAGCCGGCAGCGGCAGATGAAGCGCCGGTGCCGCAGGCCGCCAGCGCGCCGGCGGACAGGACGAGGGCGGACGCGGACAGGAAGTTCCTTCTGGAGATCATGACGAATCCTTTCGTGTGAGGGGGCCTCCGGAGACTCCGGTGGCCAAGATGCCTGGAGGGTTGCAAAAGTTGCCGATAAGTGGTGGGTAGGAACCTGGTTCCTAGCGGTGGTCGATGTGCTTCGCGATGAGGTCGCAGCTGCTCTGGATGACCTGGACGACAACGACGAGCAGAACGATGGTGGCAATCATGATCTGGTCCTCGTAGCGATAGTAGCCGTAGCGGATGGCGATGTCGCCTAGGCCCCCCGCGCCGACCGCGCCGGCGATGGCCGTATAGCCCAGGACCGAGATGAGGGTGATGGACACCCCGCGCACGATGGAGGGCATGGCCTCGGGCAAAAGCGCAGAGAGCACAATTCTCGGCAGGGAGGCGCCGCAGGCCTCGGCAGCCTCGATGGCGTCACGCGGGACCTCGTTCAGCGACTGCTCGATCATGCGGGCGACGAAGGGGGCGGCCGAGAGGACGAGCGGGAAGATGACGCCGCGCACGCCGATGGTGGTGCCGACGAGAGCCTTGGTCACGGGCATGACCGAGACCAGCAGGATGATGAACGGTATGGAGCGGGTCATGTTGACGACCCAGCCGAGCACCGCGTTGACGGCGCGATGGGGGCGCAGGCTTTCCGGCGCCGTCACGTAGAGGACGACACCGATGACGAGGCCCAACAGGTAGGCGATCGCCGTGGAGAAGAACAGCATGGCGAGGGTGTCCAGGAGGCCCTGACCTAGAAGCGGGCCAAACGTTGCGAAGAGGTCGCCCATGACCTTACTCATCCCAGCTCACCTGCCCCAGAAGCGCCTTGGTCGTCTCGTGCCGCGGGTGGGCAAAGACCTCGTCCACAGCGCCCGTCTCGACGACCGTGCCGTGCACGAGCACCGCGACGTCCTTGCAGATGTCGCGCACCACGCTCATGGAGTGCGTGATCACCACCAGGGTGACGCCCGTCTCCCGGTTGATCTTCTTGAGCAGCGAGAGGACCGATGCCGTGCTGGCGGGGTCCAGGGCGCTCGTCGCCTCGTCGCAGAGGATGTACTCGGGCTCGCAGGCGAGGGCGCGGGCGATGGCGACGCGCTGCTTCTGGCCGCCCGAGAGCTGCGCGGGATAGGACGAGGCCTTGTCGGCCAGGCCCACCTCGTCAAGAAGCGCGCGGGCGCGACGACGGTTTTCCTCGGTGACCCTGCCCGTGCCGGCCAGGAAGGGAAAGCACACGTTCTCCAGGGCCGTCTTCTGGGCGAGGAGCCCGAAGCCTTGGAAGATCATTGCGACGCGGCGACGATAGGAGCGCAGGTCGCTGCCCGTGAGCCCCGTCACGTCGACGCCGTCGACCACGACTTTGCCCGATGTGGGGCGCTCAAGGAGGTTGATGCAGCGCACCAGCGTTGACTTGCCGGCGCCGGAGATGCCGATGATGCCAAACACGTCGCCGTTGGGAATGTCCAGCGAGACGTTTGACAGGGCATGGTCGCCACCGCTGTTAGCTCCGTAGACCTTTGTTAGTTGTTGCAGGGAAATCAAGACACGTCTCCGCTCGATACGGCATGGCAGAAGGTCGCCGCCTGCCAGCGGCGACTCAATGGGAACGCCCGGTCCTCCCTTGCGGCGGTCGCCTAAAGGAGGTGCCCGGGCTTGGGCATCTGCATGGCGGCCGTTGCCGTCGCGGGGGCGATATGTCCTCTGATCCAACGCATGCCGTCTACTCTAGCGGGAGCGTGAATTGCGAGTCAATGCATAGCACTACATCTGTTATCGCATGCTGGTTATCGATATAGACGATAATGAACGATCGACCTTGGCCGCATCGCCCGTGTCGCGCCCGTCGGCCCCGTGGCGCCTATACGCGCCGGGGGAGATGCCAAAGCGCCCCTTGAACCTGCGGATGAAGTACGAGAGGCTCTCGAACCCGCAGCGTGCGGCTATGGCGCTCACTGGCTCCTCGGAGCGTCTGAGCAGGTGGCTCGCTGCGGTGAGCCGATACTCCGTGAGATAGCTGACGAACGACTGGCCCGTCTCGTGCCGGAAGCTGCGCATAAGATGCGCCTTGCTGTAACCGGCGACCCTGGCTGCGTCCTCGACGGTGAGACGCTCCCCGTAGCGCTCCTGCACGAGCTCGAGGACGGCGCGCATGCGGTCGGTGGAGGCGCGACGCGGGCGTGGGGATGCTGCGCCCCCGTGCAGGTATATGGCGCGGAGCAGCAGCAGCAGCTCGCTCTTGACCACGAGGGAGTAGCCCGGCGCGCACGTTTCGCAGGCGCGGTCGGCGGCGTCGAGAGCGGCGCGGGCCTCGGCCTCGAGGGGGCTTTGCTCGATCAGGGGGCAGGGCAGCCGTATGGCCCCCGCGCGCAGCGGCGCCACGACGTTCTCGGCGAACCACGCGTCATTTGGCCCTCCTCCCAGCATGGACAGGGAGAATATGATGTTCTCGTACTCCATGCGCTGGCCCCGCGCGCCGTCGATGGCGTGAATCTGGCCGGGGGTCACCACGACGATCGAGCCTGCCTGCACGGGATGGCTCTCGAAGTCCACGGAGACGACGCCCGAGCCCCTCTTGACGTAGATGACCTCCATCTGCTCGTGCCAGTGGGGAGCCACGCGCTCGAAGTCAAGCGGGATGGTGCAGAGGTAGGTGTCATAGGGAAAGCCGGGCTGCTCGTGGAGGCGCGTCTCCTGGTACTGGCTGTACTCGTCGAAGCCATCGGCGGCCATGTTGTCTCCCCCCAAAGGGACGTTTTCTTTCCACAGATCGATATTGCTTGTATTGTGCAATATTGCGCCGCTCTGGTGCAAGAAATGTATCCCCTAAGGCTTCTATAGTTCAGTTAACGCATAATCGCTCGAACGTTTGGAGGGACGGCCGTCGCCGACGCGCCGCCCAAGGGAGGGAACACGACCATGACCAGCCTGCGACTCTCGACGTACACGGATAGGCCCCTGGAATCCTGCACGAACTTGGAGCTCTTCAACGCGCTGCTCAGCCTCACGAAGGACGCCTGCCGCCAGCGGGGCCTCAACGAGGGCAAGAAGAAGCTCTACTACATCTCTGCGGAGTTCCTCATCGGCAAGCTCCTGAGCAACAACCTCATCAACCTGGGCCTGTACGACCAGGTCCGCGACGAGCTCGCCGCGGCAGGAAGGGATCTCGCCGAGCTCGAGGAGTTCGAGCATGAGCCCTCGCTGGGCAACGGCGGCCTCGGTCGCCTTGCCTCCTGCTTCATGGACTCCTGCGCCACGCTGGGTCTTTCCGCGGACGGCGTGGGCCTTGCCTACCACTGCGGGCTCTTCCGTCAGGCCTTCGCGCGCAACAAGCAGTGCGAGACGCCCGACACCTGGCTCACCTGGGGCCAAGAGAGCTGGATGGAGAGGAGCGAGCGCCGCTACGTGGTGAGCTTCGGCGGGTTCTCGGTCACGTCCACCCTGTATGACGTGGCGGTCACGGGCTATGGTTCGGCGTGCGGGCGCCTGCGCCTCTTTGACGTCGACAGCGTGGACGAGCGGCTCATCAAGCAAGGGATCGCCTTTGACAAGAGTGAGGTCAAGAGGGGCCTCACGCTCTTCCTCTATCCCGACGACTCCGACGAGGCCGGCCGCATCCTGCGCGTGTACCAGGAGTACTTCATGGTGAGCAACGCCGCCCAGCTCATGCTCGACGAGTGTGTCGAGCGCGGCAGCAACCTCCACGACCTCGCGCAGTACGCTGCGGTCCAGATCAACGACACCCATCCCACCCTGGTCATCCCCGAGCTTGTTCGCCTGCTGGGCGAGAGGGGCATCGGGCGCGACGAGGCGATCGACATCGTCCGCGACGTGTGCGCCTACACCAACCACACGATCCTGGCTGAGGCGCTCGAGACCTGGCCCCTGTCCTATCTTGAGGAGGTGGTCCCGCAGCTCGTGCCCATCATCAGGGAGCTTGACGCCATTGCCGCCGAGCGCTGCGACGACCCCTTCGTCCGCGTGATCGACGAGGACGGGCGCGTGCACATGGCCAACATCGACATCCACTTCTCGCACTCCGTCAACGGCGTCGCGGCGCTTCACACCAAGATCCTCGAGGAGTCGGAGCTGGCGCCCTTCCACAGGCTGTATCCCGAGAAGTTCAACAACAAGACCAACGGCATCACCTTCCGACGCTGGATGGTCTCCTGCAACCCCCGCCTGTCCGCGCTCGTCTCGTCCAAGCTGGGCGAGGGATGGAAGCGCGACGCCACCCAGCTCGAGGGCCTGCTGACCTATCGGGACGACGGGGAGGTCCTGGACGAGCTCACGGCCATCAAGCGGGAGAACAAGCGCCGCTTTGCCGCGTGGATGCTCGCGCACCAGGGAGTCGCCATTGACCCCGAGTCCACCTTCGACGTGCAGTCCAAGCGCCTCCATGAGTACAAGCGCCAGCAGCTCAACCTGCTATGGGCCATCCGGGAGTACCAGCGCATCCTCAGAGGAATCCTTCCCCCGAGAAAGGTGACCCTGATCTTTGGCGCAAAGGCCGCCCCCGCCTACGTCATCGCCAAGGACGTCATCCACGCGATCCTCAGCTTTGGCGAGCTCGTGGCGAGCGACCCGCTCGCCAGCCGATACCTGCAGGTCGTGATGATCGAGAACTACAACGTGACGGCGGCGGAGCGGCTGATTCCCGCAGCGGAGCTGTCCGAGCAGATCAGCCTGGCCTCCAAGGAGGCGTCGGGGACGAGCAACATGAAGTTCATGCTCAACGGCGCGGTCACGCTGGGGACGATGGACGGCGCCAACGTCGAGATCGCGGAGCTGGTGGGGGAGGACAACATCTACTGCTTTGGCGAGGGATCGGACGACGTGATCGCGCGCTACCAGCGGGGCGACTACGACCCTGCGCGCTATCTCAGGAGGCAGAGAGAGCTCAAGGCAGCCGTGGACTTTCTCGTGGGACCCCAGATGGGCGCCGTGGGAGACGAGGAGAGCCTCTCGCGCCTGCATCACGAGCTCACGACAAAGGACTGGTTCATGACCTTCCCGGACTTCAGGGAGTACTGCTCCGTGAAGGGTCGCATGCTCGCCGACGTGCTCGATGAGCGCGCCTGGGCGCAGAAGGCACTCGTCAACATCGCAAAGGCGGGGTACTTCTCGTCCGACCGCACCATCGCGCAGTACGACGCCGACATCTGGCACCTGCGGGCCTGAGGGGCATGAGGCGTGAGCGACCTGCGAAAGGAAACCTGCGCGGGGCAGGTGCATACGTGGTCATGCTTTGGATACAAGGCTATTAGACGCAGGTGCGCCGCCGTGGGTGGTGCCGTTATCGAGAGGAAGTCGCCATGGGATTGCTCGACGCGCTTACGAAGAGAAGGTCCGTCTACGCCCTGGGCAAGGATCTGCCCGTCTCCGAGGACGAGGTCATCGAGAACGTCTCTCGTGCCGTCGAGCTCGTGCCCGACGCATTTGACATGAAGTCGGCACGCGTGGTCGTTGCGCTGGGGCGGAGGCAGGACGAGCTGTGGGACGCCATCTATGACGCCTTTGGCGGCAAGGTCGCTCGCGAGAAGATCGATGGCTTCAAGGCCGGCGCTGGCACCGTGCTGTACTTCATTGACGAGAGCGTGGTCAGGGATCTGCAGGGGCGGTTTTCGTCGTATGCCGAGAACTTTCCCGTGTGGGCCGAGCAGGCCAACGGCATGTTGCAGCTGGCCGTATGGGCCAGGCTCGCCGAGATGGGCATCGGCGCCAACCTGCAGCACTACAATCCGGTCATTGACGAGGCCGTGAGGAAGCTCTTTGACGTGCCCGCGGGGTATGTGCTGCGCGCGCAGATGGTGTTTGGCAACATCCTTGAGGCCCCTGGCCCCAAGGATGCCGAGGACGTCACCAAGCGCGTGAGCGTGAGGCGCTAGCCCCAAGGGCGGTCGCAGGCACGGGACGGGGACAACGCACGTGCGTGCGGACGGACGCGACTCTTTCGCCATCACAAGCGACTGGCAGCCTACAGGGGCTGCCAGGCGCATTCACGCCCGACGGCGTATGGCTTCATGTATATAGGCACATGGCGCAGCGTGTCTAGCGTTCGCGACCCAGATAGGGGCAGGTGCTCGCCGCCGCTACCGCAAAGGTAGAAAGATTGTGTATATACGCCGCCGTCCCCACGCTCATGAGCCCCAGAACGCCCAAGACCATGAGCGCCGAGTTGCCCGCGATGATTGCCGCATAGTTTGTGCGAATGCGCCGCATGGACCGCTGAGCGAGCGTGCGCATATATACCAGTCCGTCGAGCGAGGTGTTCATGATGCTCACGTCCGCGACGGCGCGGGCTATGTCGCTCGCGTCGCTCATGGCCACCGACACGTGAGCGGTCGCCAAGGCGGGAGAGTCGTTGATGCCGTCGCCGACCATGATGACGACATGCCCCTCGTCGCGCAGGCGCTTGATGTAGGCGCTTTTTTCTTCAGGCGCAACGCGCGCATGAAAAACGTCAATGCCCAAGGCGTCCGCAACGTTCTGAGCGCTTGTCTCGGCGTCGCCGGTCAGCATGACGACGCGTGATATGCCGAGGTCGTGAAGCTCGCGTATGACTCTTTTTGCTTCGGGTCGTATGGCGTCGGTGATGCAGAACGCCCCGACGAACTCTCCTCCTATAGACAGATAGATACGAGAGGCATCTGGTGCGACATCGGCAAAAACTTGATCGAGGTTTGCCGGCTTCTCAACCCCTTCGTCCATGAAGATGAAGTCTTCCGAGCCGATGCAGGCACGCTTGCCATCGATGGTGGTAACGATGCCGTGCGCAACGACATACTCAACGCGTGCATGGAGTTCCTCCTGGTGCACAAGCTCCTGCCTCTTCGCGGCCTCCACTAGCGCCCGAGCCATGCTGTGCGGAAAATGCTCCTCGATGCAGGCCGCGTAGCGGAGCAGCTCCCCTTCTGACAGGTCGGAGAACGGCACGATGTTGGAAAGGGTCGGTTGGGCAAGCGTGAGCGTGCCCGTCTTGTCAAATACGATCGTGTCGGCATACGCAAGCGCCTCAAGATACTTGCCGCCCTTTATCGTGCACCTATTCCTGACAGCCTCATTCATGGCGCTCATGACGCATATGGGCGTCGACAGCCTGACGGCACAGGAATAGTCCACCATCAGCACGACAAGCGCCTTGGTAAGCGTGCGCGTAAGCGCGAGCACGGAGAAGAAGGCCAGGAAGCTATACGGCACAAGGGCATCAGCCATGTGCTCCGCCTTGCTCTGCACCGACGCCTTGAGGGCAGATGACCGAGAGACGAGCGTCACGATCTCATCAATGCGAGCTTTTCCCGGAGGAGAGACGACGCGGACATATAGCTCACCGTTCTCCAGCGCGGTGCCAGCATAGATGGTCGCTCCTTGCGCCTTGTTCACCAGGCGGGATTCTCCCGTCAGCGAGGCCTCGTCGACCTCGCCCTCGCCCGCGACGACGGTCCCGTCAACTGGCAGCACCGACCCGCAGAGCAGGTGAAGGACGTCACCCTCTTGAACCTCTTCCATCGCGATCTCAACGTCCGTGCCGTCAACCGTGCGCCATGCCGTCGCCGCGCGCGTGATGATGCCCTCTTCAAGAGCAAGCCGCATGCGCTTTTCGACATGCTCCTGAAGCCGCGCGGAGAGTCCGATGAGCGTCACGATCGAGGCAACCTCTGAAAAAGACCGCTTGAGCAAAAAGGCGCCGACGGCAGCCGCGTCGAGCACGTCAACCGTTATCGACCCATGCACGAGGCGACGCATGCCCCCCATGATGATGGGTACCGCACGTACCAACGTCCAAAGGGCCCCGAGTGGCGCTGGAAGCAGAAGACGTCCGACGGCGCGACCAATGAGAATGTGCCCGACATGCAGCGCAAACTCATTGTTCTCACGAGCAACCTGGAGTTCGAGGGGTATCTCGACGCTTTGCACGTCTTTGACCGGAAGGTCATCCACCTCAAGCGCGTCGAGGATACCAAGCACCGCATCTCGCGCGCCTGGCATATGCGTGATGACGATGGACCCATTTGCCGGATGTACCTCCGCAAACAGGACATGCTCATGCTGCATGAGCGCACAGGAAAGGCCGAGGCTCTCTTGGTCGCTAAAGAGCAAGCTTCCGCAGACGAGTCGCAGCCTTCCCGGCATCTCGTGGGCAATGTGATAGTACATACGCTTCCAATGCCATTCTTAGCGTGGTTGACGTGTTCACATGTGGGCAGACAAATGCCTACGCAGTGGGGTTATCTACCTTTGCAGTGGCCTTCTCGCGCATGCTAGGCTCGATGGCGGCGATTTCGGCCTTTACGAGCGCGTCGATCTTTGCCTTGCGACGAGCCTCGGCGCGCATGTCATTGGCCGCGTCGATGACCGACTGCGTCTCCGCGCTGACCGCATCGCCAACTGCCATGGCGCCCGAGGTGACCGCCACGGCACTTTTGTGCAGCACGCCCGATTTTTGCAAACCTGCGACAACCCCTGCCAGAGCAACGCCACCGAGGCAACAAAGTCCCTTGTGAAGTGACATGTCACGATCCTTTCTCGTTTGGTATTCACGTACGCATACAATAATATGCTTATTATAACTTATATGCACGGCGACAGGTACCAAAAAAAGCCGAACTGGCGCTTTCTCAAGGATGTGACGTCGCGTCACCTGAAGAGGGTTCGCCTGACTGCAGAGGCGGTGGTGGACCACCATACATTTCCCTTTAGTCAGACTGATGGGGTAGGGGTTCCGACATGCCCGCCGGGGCCGATCCAGGCCGCGCGGCGCGCCATCGATGTCGCCGCTAGGCTGCCATGGGTAGTTTTGCATATTCCCACTCTAGTTATTAGCTCATTACCTAGCTCATTACCTGTGCTCTCCCTCCCAAGTCGGCATTACTCGGGTATTTGGGCCAAAAATGAGGGAAAACCGCCGAGTAGTGCCGACTTTTTGACGTCTCCCGCGAAGAAGGGTGAATGGGCGGGCTGGGTTTTACCATTCATCGGACTGCCGTGCCGCAAAATTTTGCCTACGGCGAAAGAACACCTTTTGACTGCGGCGCGTCCGGAGGTGCCAGCCAGCGGCAGGCCCCAAAAGCGACGACCATAACGCGTCGTCTTTCCGTTTTACGTTACGTAGCGAGCCATGTAGAAGGAAGAAAGTAACTATATAGGTCTTATAGGGATAGGGGCTGCCATCCCTTCAAAAATATGGACACTCTGTGAACCATCCCTTTCACGGACCCATAACGCGCACAAGACACGTATAGTTATACCTCGCGCCGCACGGAAGGGCGAGGCCCCGAGGG
>NZ_KV806929.1:0-2766 GCF_001811895.1 Olsenella sp. HMSC062G07 | reverse complement strand
CCGGAACGCCATCAGCGCCCACCGCCGAAAATCCGCTGCATGCGCGCCCGCCTCCCCTCGGCCCGCCTCTCGGTGAACGACTTGCCGCCATCCCGTGGAAGTGCGGCGAACCATTCCTCGAAGACGAGCGGGTACTCGTCGCACAGCCTCGCGAGGTCGTACGGCGAGCACCCGGTCTTTATCGCCGCGACGGCTATTTCGCGGGCGCGGACGCTAAAGGGGCCGCAGCCTTCTCGACCTTGGACACCTCGATGCCGTAGCCCTCGGCGAGCGTGCGGATGGCCTCAAGCGGGGGCACGTCCTCGTCGATGCCGTACTCGGCGAGCTTGCCGAGGCGCTTGATGTCGAAGTACACCCAGAGGTAGTCGCTCTTCGCGCCGCGCGAGGGGGACGCGGGGATTTCCTGCGAGGCGTCGAGGGCGTCCCAGCGGCAAAGCTCGGTGAGGGTGATGTCCTCGGTCTTCTCCTCGTTGGAGATGGTGCAGACGTAGCGGTTCATTGTCGCTCCTTAGGCGGTGGTGGTCGCGGCCTCGTACTTGGCGACCTTGTTGACGATCTCGATGGTCACGGGGCTGTCGGTGCGCGAGGCGATGCCCACGTTGTCGGCGGAGAACTCAACCTCTGCCGCCGCGCCCTCCGGGTCTACCTCGGGCATCTCGAAGTTCCACGGCACGTTGCCGATGGTCACGCCGAGGGTGCAGTTGGCGTCCTGCGAGTGCGTGAAGCTCCACTTGGTGGAGCCGTAGACCACGTTGGGGGTGACGGAGGTGCCGTTGGCCGCGCCCGTCAGGGTCTTGCGCATCAGCGTCCAGTCCTCCGGCTGCGCGGTGACGTTGACGCCGGTGGTCAGCTTGCCCTCGGCAAGCTCGTTCGGGATGACCTGCCCCGCGCCGCGATAGGCGGTAAGCGAGTTCGAAAGCTCGAAGCTGCCCTTGGTGATGGTCGCCGCCACGGGCGTCTGGCTGTTGGTGTCGATCAGGAACTCGCCTGCGGTCGGGATGAAGTAGCCGTCGAAGCAAGAGGGTTCGGTGTCGCCGGTCCACGAGCCGAAGAGCTTTGCGGCGATGCCCGCTGCGGTCACGCCGATGTCGAGCGGCGCGTTGCCCTCGAAGGACAGGCTCACGGTGTCCACCTTGCAGCCCGTGGCCTGCTGCACCGTCGAGAGCGCGGTGTCGCCAAGCTGGCCCCAGAAGGTGAGGTACTTGAGGACGTTGCCGAGCTTGATGACGTGCTTGTAGTAGCCGGTCTTGCCGGTGACCTCCGTGGTGGTCACGTTGCCGAGGGCCGCGTAAAGGTAAAGGCCGAGCGCGTCGGCGTAGGCCAGCGTCTCGAAGTCGACTCCAATGTTGACCTCGGAGACGTAAGCCCCGTTGGAGGCGTTGGCGCGAAGGCCGCACGCCACGTTCTTCTGCTCAACGGTGCGCTCGGGCTTTACCAGCCCGCCGCCCGTGAGGCCGTGCTTGAACTGGGGCTGCGCCGCAGCCGTGGCCTTGTCCTTCTGCAAGGCCACGCCCAGCAGGGCGATGGATGTGTTAATCATCGGTACTCTCCTTCTTCGCTCGCGCGGCCTTAACCGCATCGATCTCCTTCAGGGCCTCGATGAGTTGGGGAGGCCCCTCAACCCTCTGACCCTTCCTGACCTCGTAGTCGCGACCGTCGATGGATGCGGTCACGTCCCTAGTCGCCACGAGAGGCATCTGCCACCAACTCCTTGAACTCGCGCGGGCACATGGAGGACGCCTTGCACGTCACGTCCACCGATGCGGCCACGATGTACTGCTTGTCCGGGGTCGCGTCGCTCCCGGTCTCGGTCACCCTCGGGATGGCGTTGTCCACGTTCCTTCCTAGGGTCGCGTCGGCCATGACGCCCATGTAGACGCTGTTCACGTAGCGCTGGACGTTCGCAATCGCGACGTTCCGGTCCGTGTGCCGACTCATGCAGAAGACCGTGAGGGTGAAGGTGGTCTGGTTCTCGAAGCTCGTGGCGCTGCCGCTGGTGCTCGCCATCATCGGCAGCGGGTCGAGCCAGACCACGTTGGGGCGCTTGTTCGCCGGGGAGCCGAACGTCAGCTGCGGGACAGGAACCGGCTCGGCGTAGAGCGCGAGGCCCGCGTCCGAGAGGACCAGCCGAAGGCGCTCGAACAGCGCCGAGGCGGCGCGCTCGTAGGGCGTCTGGAGCCTCATAGGACCACCACCCTGTGACGCCCGAACTGCTCGATGGCCGCGTCGACCTCGGGCAGGCCGGTAGCGCCGTCCTTGCCGGCGAGCGTGTAGCGGATGAAGCCGGCGTCCGTGGCCTCGCCCGTGGCTCGGTCGGGGGTGACCGACGGGCGGAGGTAGTACCGGGCGAGCGCCAGGACGGCACCTGACACGCGGGCGGGTACCTCGTCGAGGCCGTAGCGGTAGCGTATGACCGCGTGGCCCTCCGGCCCCTGCGCCGTGCAGTCGGAGCGCAACCCCCACCCTTCAGTCAGCAGATCGCGCACGTCGTGGTCCGCGAGCCAGACGAAGCCGCCCCGGTAGGTCTCGGTGTATCCGACGCGGGGGACGAACGAGCGCTCGGCGTTCAGCTCGAACGTCTCGGTAGCCGCCTGCCGCGCCTCCCACAGGTCGTCGGCGCTGCGCTTGATGAAGTCGTCCCCGTCGTCGGTCGCCTTGAGGGCCGATAGCGGGAAGTAGTGGCGCGCCACCACCTCGATGTCGGTCGAGTACAGCGCCGAGCCGTCGGCGTCGCGCCATTCGACCGCCGCGAGCGCGGGGGCGTCG
>NZ_KV806928.1:0-10562 GCF_001811895.1 Olsenella sp. HMSC062G07 | reverse complement strand
CCTGCTGGTCCATCTGGTGGAAGATGCTAATAAGTTCGTCTTCGCGCGCTTCATCGGCTGTCTTAGCCATCGGGCTATGGTCGCGCCCGACAAGCTCGTCAAGGGATACGCCATAGTGGTCGGCCAAGGTGCAAAGCACCTCTGAATCGGCTTCGCGCACGCCGCGCTCATAGTTCTGATAGGTCTTCTTCGGGATGCCGATGATTGCGGCAACCTGCTCCTGCGTAAGCCCGTTCTTCCGGCGCAGCTCCTTCAGCTTCATCTCCGTCCTTCCTTCTCTACAAGGCAAAAGATACCCAAAATGGGGGTTCTTGACAAGATTCTTTCTTGCAAAGTAGCCAATTTGGGGATATAGTTCGCTTTATACGTACCCGATACGGGTACCTTTTCGAGAGGAGTGGATATGACACGCAACAACATCGCATCGGAGCGCGTGCGCCTCGGCATGTCTCAGCAAGACCTTGCCGACAAGCTCAACGTCTCGCGTGATTCCGTCAAGGACTGGGAATCGGGTGAGACGGCAATCCGCAGCTCAAAGCTCGTTGAGATGGCCGACATCTTCGGGTGCAGCCTTGACTACCTCATGGCACGCACGCCGGAGCGCATCTTGCGTTGCGCGGTGGCCTGATGACCGCCGAAGAGCGAGCCGCCTGCATGAGCGACTACCTCCGCGCCCTCTACCGCAAGTGGCTCCTTGAGGGGAGACCGGAGCGGTGAAGTGGACGAGCCGTGAAATCAAGTACCTGGAGGAGCACGCCGGGGAAGGTGCGGAGGCGATAGCCAAGGAGCTTAAGCGCTCCGTCGATTCCGTCAAGTGCCAGGCAAAGCGCTTCGGCGTTTCGCTCCGGCGCTCATGGACGTGCCCCAAGTGCGGGATGCGCGTCAGCAAGCCCCTGAGCAGCCGCACCGGATGGTGCGCGGCCTGCACCAAGGAGAAGCGACGCGAGTTCCTAGCCGAGCAGGTACGCGACCTTGAGGAGGAGGTGAGGCGGAACGAGCGCGAGGACAAGGAGAGGCAAAGGCTCTATTCGCGCAAGTCTCGGGTGAAGAAAAAACTCAAAAACATGACCCGTTGACGACCCTTTGCAATTTACCAGCGGAAACGAGAAAGGAGAACAAGTGATGGTGACCAGAAAACAACCGAGCGCCCCCAACTACCACATCGCGAGCGCCCGGAAAGGCCAACCGGCCAATGCAACTATACCACGCGCGCTGAAAACGCCCGCAGACCTGGCAAGGGATAACCAGGAAAAGGCCTTCAAATGCGGCCTGATGCTTGGCTTCGGTGTCGCGGCGCTCATCTTCACGCTCATCCTGTGGCTCTGGGCCGTCCCGACGGTTGACGGGTGCGTGCAGAACATGCAGCAGATGCAGGAGCAGATGCTGCAACAGGGTTCGGTGGTGCTCGCATGAGGGCCATGCAGTCACCGGAGAACCAGTGCGCCCTCCCCGGCCTAGACCCCAAGGGCGAGCAGCGCATGAGGGTCGCGCGGCAGTGGGTGACGAGCCACCCCGAGGAATGGGCCTACTACAAGGGCGCGGCGAGGCGCGAGTGCGCCCACACCCACGACCGCAAGGCCAGCCCGAACCGGTGCATATACAGCGTGCGCATCCGCTTCGGCATCGAGATAGCCAACGCCCTCGCGCCGTACCTTGCGCGGATCGCCATGGAGCAAGACCCGGACATACGCATGAGGGTCGCGCGGAGCGACGCCGACGGTTTCACGACTGCGAGGCTCAAATGAGCTGGCATTCGGAGGCGGTCGGCAACGCCGAGTGCGAGGTGCGCGTGCCGGAGATAACCGGCAAGCAGCGCCCGCGTGCGCAGGTCGTGGGCGGGCACGCGAGGGTCTACACGCCAACCAAGACCGCCAAGTTTGAGAAGGTCATCGCCTCCGCATGGTTGGAGCAGGTCGGCACGCGGTGGGTGGCGTTCGAGGGCGAGGTGTGGATCACGGTGACGTTCAGGCGGGAGCTGGCGAAGTCCAACCCGAAGTATTGGGACGGGAGAGCCGACCTGTCGAAGCCCGACGCGGACAACATGCTGAAAGCGGTGCTGGACGCGCTGAACGGCGTGGCGTTCGCCGACGATTCCCAGATAACCCGCATAGAGGCGATAAAGGGACGCAGGAAGCCCCACGGCGAGGGCTGCTTCGTGTCAATAGAGGCTTCCTACCACGAAGAGACATACGAGAAGGGCGAATAGCCATGGCAAACACAATCAAGGCGCAGTTCAAGCAGGCCACCGTCAAGGGCGGCGTGACCAACATGCAGTTCGAAGCCGTGACGGAGAGCAAGGGCGTTTTCGACGCTATCAAGCTCTCTGGCGGAATCGTCTTCCTGACCATCGAGAGCGAGCAGCAGGAGCTGCCCATCGACCAGCAGGCACCCACCATCAACATCTACAACGTGAACGCCGACACCGGCGAGGTCGTTGAGGCCGAGGACGCGCCGTTGCTCCCCGAGGAGGTGGAGTAGATGGCCGACGAGATTCAGGGCTACGCCCCCATGACCGACCGCGAGCGCCTTTACGTGGCACAAGCTTTGTTCAAGGCCATGGGCGAGTACGTCTCCACCACGGGTGACGGGCTGCGCAACGAGTGCGACGCCGACCTGTTGGCGATGTACGAGGCCGAGGGCATCAAGAGCCTTGACGCGAAGGTTGCCGGTAAGAAGGTCGGCACGTACTCCGTGACCGTGGCCAAGGAGAAGACGACCACGGGGCTGCACACGGTAGACCCGGAGGCGCTTTCGCGCTGGGCGGGCGAGAACGGGTTCCTCCGCATCGAGGTGGACTACAAGCGCGTCGAGGCCTACTTCAAGCAGACGGGCGAGGTGCCGGACGGCTGCGAGGTTGTCACCGAGACAACCCCCGAGCACGCCAAGGGCACCGTCCTGCGGATAGACCCGCAGAAGGTGGCCGATGCCCTTGGGACGGCGCTCCCCTCCGCAGTGACGGGGCTTCTCATGGGGGAGGTGGGGTAGATGGCAGAGCCTTTGAGGACGCGCCTCATCGCCGCCATGGCCGAGATGACCAACCCCGCCAAGTCGAACAAGGCCACGGTGCCCACCAAGAGCGGCAGGACGTACACGTACAACTACGAGTCGCTTGACCAAGTGCTCGCGGCCATACGTCCCCCGTTGATGGCGCACGGCATCGGCCTGACACAGCCCATGGACTGGAACGAGGTCACGGGTTGCTGGGTGCTCCGTACCGTGGTGTTCGACGCCGAGGAGCGCTTTGAGCTTGACGAGCGCCCGATGTACCCCACGGCTGACGCCCAGACCTCGGGGAGCTTCGAGACGTACATGCGCCGCTACGCCCTGCGCTCCGCGTTTGGGCTGTGCGGCGAGGACGACGACGGACAGGTTGCCACCAACATGGCGCGTGAGAACCGTTCTAAGGCCGCGCAGGCACGTTCCGTGGCAACTACACCGGCCCAGCCGAAAGCGCCCGCCACAGCGCACCACAGCTCCGCAGACAAGCGAAAGAAGATGCTTGCCAGATGCGCGGAGCTAAGCGCCCAGTGCATCGAGAACGGCATGAACCAAGGTGCCACGGATTCCTACATGACGGCCTCCTTCGGCGTTGAGAGCATGGCCGATCTTACGGACGAGCAGCTTTTGGAGTTCGGGCGCTACCTGAACCAGATGGAGGAGCAGAGCAGGAGCCTGAGGAAGGGGGCACAGCAATGAGCATCAACAAGGCCGTTATCAGCGGCAACCTCACCCGCGACCCGGAAATGAGGGCGCTGCGCAACGGCACGCAGGTCATGTCCTTCGGCGTGGCGGTCAACGACCGCGCGCGCAACCAGCAGACGGGCGAGTGGGAGGACCGGCCCAACTTCGTGGACTGCGTCATGTTCGGCAAGCGCGCGGAGGCGATGAGCCGCTACCTGCGCAAGGGCATGAAGGTCGCAATCGAGGGCAAGCTCCGCTATTCCTCGTGGCAGGCGCAGGACGGCTCGAAGCGCTCGAAGCTGGAAGTGGTGGCCGACGAAATCGAGTTCATGACCCAGCAGCAACAGCAGCAGCCCGCGCAGCAGGGCTACTACGACGAAGACTGCCCATTCTAGGGAGGCTGTCGTGGAAGAAGCCAAGTTCACATGGCTCCCTAAGTTCACAACGACGCTTGAACGAGTGCCAGAGGAACAGCGCGGCCTGCTCCTCTGGGCGCTCGCCCAGTACGGCACGCGCGGAATAGAGCCGACGTTCGATGATTGGGCGCTCCAAGCGGTGTTCGAGGGGCTTAGGGAGGACATAGACAACAACAAGTCGTTCCGCGGTTTGGGCAAAACCGGGGGTCGCGGCAACCGCAAGGCGGGTAGCGCATCGCTACTGCAGCCGGACGAAGGGTTTGCCGATTCAGAAACCCCGGTTTGCGAATCAGAAACCCCGGTTTCGGATGTTGAAAACGGGGGTAACGAAAAATCCCCCTCCATACCATACCAATCCATACCAGACCATGCCAAACCAAACCATGCCAAGGAGAAGGCAGCAGCAGTCCGGGAAATCGTCGAATACCTCAACGCCAAGACCGGAAAGAGCTTCAGACCCACTGCCAAGGCCAACGCCACGCCCATCAAAGCCCGCCTCGCCGAGGGCTACACCGTTGCCGACTTCAAGGCCGTAATCGACGCGAAGGTGCCGGAATGGCTGGGAGTGAAGGCCAAGGACGGGCGCGACATGACGCAGTACCTCTGCCCGGAAACGCTTTTCAGGGAGCGGAACATGGAACGGTACCTGAACGCAGGGAAGGGGGCGCAGCATGACGAGTACTCGAATCTCTGACCTGCTGCCAAACGTCCCCGAAGGCGTGAAGCCCTCACCGCCCGTCCCCTTCGAGCAGACCGAGGAGTACCGTCAGATGGTGCGCAAGATGGCCGAGAGCCGCCTTCGCAAGGCAGGGCTTCGCGGCGGCTACATCGAGGCGGACTCACCCGAGGGGCACGCCTGCTTCGAGCGCTTCAGGCAGGGGCGTGGCACGTACCTCTACGGATCACCCGGAAGGGGCAAGACCTGGGCGGCGGCGTGCTGCGTGAGGCTGGCGATACGTCAGGGCAGGAGGTGCAAGCTGCTCACAGCCAAAGCCCTGCTCGATGCCGTCAAGGCCGAGTGGGACGGGGGCGAGCGTGGCGTGCTTCAGTGGGCCGAGCGCTACGACCTCCTTGCCTTGGACGATTTGGGCATGGAGCGCCCCACGCCTTGGGCCATGGAGACGCTTTCGGGGCTTATCGACGCGAGGGTTTCCGAGGGCCTGCCCACGGTCATCACGTCGAACTACAGCCTCGGGGAGCTGCGCGAGCGCTGGGGCGGCATGGAGGGTGCCCGCATCGTGAGCCGCATCGGCGGGGCCTGCGAGCGCATCGAGCTTACCGGCGTTGACATGAGGCTGTCATGACGCCGCCTACCTCAGACCTGCGAGGGCTTTCAATCACCACCGCCGAGAAGTACGGCAAGCCCTGCGTCGGTGCCTACTACCAAGGCCGTGGCGTGCGCACCAACCGGCTGGAAGAGGGGGCCTGCTGCTGCATCTGCGGCGCTCGCGCCACCAACAGCCACCACGAGCCGCCCACCGGGATAGGCGGGGGCAGGGCCTTTTTCGACCTCAAGGGCCGTAAGCTCCGCCCAGCATTGTTCGCCCTGTGCGGAAGCGGCACAACCGGATGCCATGGGAAAGTCCACTCGGGCCAGTACCGCATCCATTGGGAATGGGGCAGCGAGCAGGATGCTGCCGAGTGGTGGGCCGGGGGCATGACGGATGCCATGTACCAAGGCAGCGAAGAGCTCTACTGGCACGGCGAGTGGGTCATCGAGGACAGGAACGGAAACGTAATCAGACGAATCAGGAAGGATTGACCATGGATTACATGACTTGCGAACAGTACGTGATTGGCGAGCTGGAAGCCGCGCAGGCATTGAACGACAAGCTGGCGGCGGAGAACGACCGCCTCACGGCCCAGCTGGAAATCTTGGAGGGGCAGGAGCCGAGCTTCATGGAGCGGCGCGTGGCGGACATTGGCCGAAAGCTGGTGTTCGAGGCGTGGTTCTTCCAGTGCGAGGCCGTGGACGGGCAGGAGTTCGAGGACTGGCGCCACAAGAGCGCGAAGACCTACCAAAGGCCCAAGGACGTTTCGGAGGCCAAGGCCGTGAAGTTCTTCGAGCCGGAGCTTCGGGCGCTCTACGACCAGACCAAGGCCGAGGAGGAAGCCGAGAAAGAGGACAAGGAGGCCGCGAAATGACGGTGGGCGAGATTATAGCGGAGCTTCAGGACGTGCCGCAGGACGCGCCGGTGTGCGTTGACAGCCCCGCGAACCTGAACATGGAGGTGGTGCTGCAATGACGTTCATCGAGATGCGCGAGGCAGCGGCCATAGCGTGCGCCACGAGCGCCGTGAAGATGCTGCCGGACTGCCCCGAGAAGGATGCGTGCAACGCGGCCTTGGTTTCCCTCTGGGCCGCGCTGCCCGGTAGCCTGCGGGACGCGCTGCAAAGCGGCGAGCTTCCAAAGGAGGTGTGGGAATGACCGACATGGAGCCTAAGCCGCTGTGCCCGCTGTTCGCAATCACCCGCGCCATCTTCCCTGACGGCGGCTTTCGGGGAGGCTGGTTCGATGATTAGGAGCAGCGACCCCGCCCACGACTGGGACGTGTACTGCGCCGAGCAGGAGGAGGCCAGGGCGGCCTACGTGCGGGGCAAGACGTGCAAGGACTGCGCCCATTGCTACGAGCCGCCCGACAGGGCAAGC
The DNA here is from genome assembly GCF_001811895.1 of Olsenella sp. HMSC062G07. Taxonomy (NCBI): domain Bacteria; kingdom Bacillati; phylum Actinomycetota; class Coriobacteriia; order Coriobacteriales; family Atopobiaceae; genus Olsenella; species Olsenella sp. HMSC062G07. Next base: position 3,815 of record NZ_KV806928.1, on the reverse strand, counting down.
GTGTGGGGCTGGTGCGACGTTAACGGAGACTACACCCAGCTAGACGAGCTGGTGACGGAGATTGAATGCGAGGACTTCGAATGATTGACAGGGAAAAGGCCAGCGGCTGCGTGACCACGCTGCTGGTGGCGCTCTTGATTGACGCTGCCGCGCTGTACGGCATCGTCTGGCTGGTTACCGAAATCGGCAGGATGATGGGGTGGTTGGCATGAGCTACACATATGACGAGCTGATCGACGATGAGGCGACCGATGCCAGAGGTTAGCCAGAGGGACGTCGCTGAGATGTGGTACCGCAGGTACCAGGAGGTCTGGCGCGACTACGAGAGGCTGCTGGGCGAGGTCAGGAGGCTCAGGGCGTCCGCGCCGGATGTGCAAGAACGACCGATGAACTTGGTGCGGTGCCGGGACTGCAAATACCTCGACACGATGCGCTGTCCCATCAAGCGATCGCTCGTGTACGACGGCGCAAGCACCACGGCTGTGGTCGCGCCTGGAGGCTTCTGCGCGTGGGGGCAGCCAAGAGAAGACAAGTGACTAAGGAGACAGCCATGGCAAACCAGAACGTAATCGGGCTGAACATCGACGACTCGATCATCAAGGACGCGGTGACGCAGACGGCCAAGGCGGCCATCCTGCAGAGCGTCAGCGACGAGGGCATAGCCGAGGCGCTCGTGCGCGAGGTGCTGAACATCAAGGTGGACAAGCGCGGCTACGTCGCGACGAGCGACTACGGCCGGGCCAACGGCATGACGTGGCTCGAATACATAGTGTCGGAGGCGATCAAGAAGGAGGTCCTGTCCCTCCTCAACGAGGTTGTCGAGGAGTCACGTCCCAAGTTCCGCAAAACGATCAAGGCCGAGATGGAGAAGGCATCGACGCAGGACAGGATGGCTGAGGCCTTCCTCGACTCGATGACCCGCAACCTCGCCAACAGCTGGAAGACGGACATCAGCATCCAGTTCGAGAAGGTGGATGACTGATGACCGCTGACGAGTGCGTGGAGGTGGTCGAGTGAGAGTCGCATGGTTCTCAGCCGGCGCGAGTTCCTTCGTAGCAGCGTATCTCTCTCGCCCCGACCGCGTCGTGTACATCGACGTGGCCGACCAGCACCCAGATTCCATGCGTTTCGTTCGCGACTGCGAGGGTGCTTTGGGCCGCGAGATCGAGGTCATCCGCTCGACGGAGTACTCCGGCGTGGACGATGTCATAGAACGCCGTCGCTACATCAATGGCCCAGGCGGCGCGGCGTGCACGCTCCTGCTAAAGAAGAGGGTGCGCCAGGAGTGGGAGCGCAGGAACTACCCCCACCAGGAGGGGTTCGAGTACGTGTGGGGGTTCGACGCGAACGAGCGGCGTCGCGCCGAGCGGCTGGACGCCGTCACGCTCGAGGCGCGGAATCTCTACCCGCTCATCGAGCGGTGGCTGACGAAGGAGGACTGCCACGCGATGCTCGAGCGGCTGGGCATCAGGAGGCCCGCCATGTACGACCTCGGGTACGCGAACAACAACTGCGTCGGGTGCGTGAAGGGCGGCATGGGCTACTGGAACCGGATTAGAGGGGACTTCCCAGACGTCTTCGCGCGTCGAGCAAGGGAGGAGCGGGAGGTCGGCCACAGCTGCATAAAAGGGGTCTTCCTCGATGAGCTTAGCCCGGAGAGAGGCGACATGAAAACAGAGATCATGCCAGAGTGCTCGCTCATGTGCGAGCTTGCGATTAAAGAGGATGAATGAGAGTGAAGCTCTGCTCGCGCTGGTCAAGGTGCTGCAAGAGCGGAAGGAGGACGCATGAGACCGACAGACGACGAGCGCATCACAGGGGAAGCTGCAAGAACGCTGCTGCGGGTGGCGCGCGAGTTGCGCGAGAACGCGGCCGACGCCAGATCCATCAGGATGCACACGGACGACCTCGTGGCCCGCTGCAAGCGGCTGGCGGGCGAGTCGTGAGCGCGACGCTCCCGCCCGTCCTGGACGCCTGCTGCGGCGGGGAGAGCTTCTACTTCGCCCGTGGCCACGTCCTGACGGTGGACGCCCACCCGAGGTCGGCGACGCTTTGCGACGGGCGCGTGTTCCGCTGCGAGCCGGACGTGGTGGCCGACTTCCGCGACCTGCCGTTCCCTGACGGGGCGTTCGCCCACGTCGTGTTCGACCCGCCCCACCTGCTGCGTGGCAGGGGGTGGCAGGCGGAGAAGTACGGCCTGCTCCCGAGCGACTGGGAGCCGTACCTGGCGCGCGGCTTCGCGGAGTGCTGGCGCGTGCTCGCCCCGCTGGGGACGCTGGTCTTCAAGTGGAGCGACGTGCAGCTGCCGCTCTCCGAGGTGCGCAGGGCGTTCCCGGCCGAGCCGCTCTACGGCAACAGGAGGCCGAGGTCCAGCAAGACGCACTGGGTCGTGTTCGTCAAGGAGGAGTCATGACCGAGGAGCTGGCGCATGAGCACGGCCAGGAGTGCCGCTGCCACGACGGCGGATACACCTACGGCTCGATTCGGGAGTGGGACTTCGAGGGCGAGGAGGAGTAGCGATGATGTACACGGTCACAAGGGTCTACAAGCCGGGCTGCGAGCAGCACATCGACAACACCGAGTACTCGACCGATGAGAACGCGGCGCCCGCCAGACCCGGTATTCGTCCATTGCAGGGAGTGCGAGCGGTGGGAGCCGTGCCCATGCGGGTGCTGGTGGGTCTGGTGCCCCGAGCGGGGCGAGCACACCAAGGGGGTCGACGGGCGCGAGTTCGACCGGTGAGGCCCGAGGGTGCCGAGAACGGGTGCGATGGGTGCCCGTTCTGCGGCACCCGCCTGAGCGGCGGTCGCCTCCACTGCGAGCACGAGGATATGTGGACGAACCTCCTAGACCCGCAGTTCCTAGGCGACTGCCTGGTCGACCTCAGGTGGACCATCGACGAGCGCAACGCGCGGTCCAATGGGCAGCCGATGCAGCTGTCGCTGTTCTAAGGAGAAGACTAAATCTATTAGTGTTCTCGCCTTCCATTAAGACTAACTATGTTATACTTAATCCACGGACGGAAGGAGGCGGCATGCAGCCACCAACAGTCCGCGAGGTCATCCGAAGGCTTGAGGCCGAGGGATGGGTGGAAGCAAGGACGCGAGGCGACCACAGGCGCTACCGGAAGGGGGGGAGAAGGGTAACGGTGGCGGGAAAGCCGAGCGAGCACCTAGACCGAGGCACCTACACGAGCATCTGCAAGCAGGCCGGATGGTGACCTAGACGGAGCGGGCGGGGGAACCGAATCCCCCGCCCCACTAGAAGCAGGACGGCATAGCTTGGCGGCGACCGTCCACATTCCGAGAGGATTCTACCATGAAGGCTGTCTTTTCCGTTGACTACCTGCTCACCACCAAGGCGAACGTCCATGCCATCGTGACGGCGCGGTTCGAGCACCGCGCCTACGAGGACGCTTTCACCGGCGAGGACAAGGCCGAATGGCTCATCCACTGGCAGCATGGCACGTGCGGCTACGAGGACTGCCGCCCGATCGACGGCACCACGAAGGTGGAGCTGTTCCGCGACTACGCGGGGTGCATCGCCGAGGAGCTTGGCTGCAAGGCATCGTACCTCGGCATCCAAAAGGTAATGTAGCCATGGCGAAGCGCAAGTACAAGGTGAAGTACATCGCCAAGGACGGCGCGCCCTGCAGCTACACCTTCAAGAGCGACCGCAGGATGTGCGTCAGCGCCAGGGGGCGCAGCGCCGGGATGGACTTCGGCTTCCCATGGCATGAAGACGCCGCCATGACCGAGCAGCGAATCATGGAGGACGAGGGCTCGGCCATGAGCAAACATGGCGGGGTCAGAAGG
>NZ_KV806927.1:0-631 GCF_001811895.1 Olsenella sp. HMSC062G07 | reverse complement strand
CCCAAAAGGCCGACAAACCCCAGCGCTTTGACAACACGGCGCAGGTGACCTCCGTGAGGGGGAAGGACGTCAAGCTCGTCTCCGAGACCACCCATCACAGGACTGAACCTCTGGTTGACGTGCATGCGACAAAGACCTGGGCGGGCGGCGTCGAGGCCGACCACGGCGAGGTGACGCTCCAGCTCCTGCGCTCTGTTGACGGCGGCGAGCCCGAGCCTGTGGGCGAGCCCATTACAACGAACGACCTTTCTGCGACGTGGGAGGGCGTATCCACGTACGATGCCCAGGGCCGCGAATACGCCTACTCCGTGGCGGAGCTCTCCGCCACGGGCGAGAGGCTCGCGGAGGGCGACTTGCGCGGCAACTACCGCGTGAGCTACGGCACGAACACGGAAGACGGCACGCTCACGGTCACGAACAGCTACGTCGAGCCGCCCGCCAATCCCTCCGAGCCGACTCTGCCGCGGACGGGCGACGTTTCCCTAGCCGTCCCGTACGTTCTGGCAGCCTTTGGCCTTGCGCTTGCCCTTGCGGGCGTCCTGCGGAAAAAGGGCAGGAAGGCATAGGTCAGACCTCGTCCTGAGTTGCGTTCGGCCCCGTCACATAGTGGCGGGGCCGTTTTTCAGGAGGT
>NZ_KV806926.1:0-47542 GCF_001811895.1 Olsenella sp. HMSC062G07 | reverse complement strand
TTCGTTTTCGTCAGGCTTGCCCCCGTGGTCTTCGCTGGGGCGATGGCAGGCGCGTTCGCAACCAGAAGAAAAGGCTAAGTAGGCACACTGAGTGCATGCTTGCCCTGAAGGGGAGGCGACGGCACAACTGGGACAAGTTACTCCCTCGACAAGCCTCTTACTCCCCGTTCGTAAAGTTTTGCCACTCGTCGCCGTGTACGGCAATTAGGAGAAAAGCCACATGAAAAAGAACCCCCTGAAACGTCAGGTTCAGGGGTCTTAGTCATGCTTGGCAGCGTACATGGCGATACACTGCGATACGCCACGGAGGGCCTTGTCCGACCAAAACCGGGGGTCCGCTATTCCCACTCGATAGTCGCAACGCCCCTTCAGCATGAACTCAACAGCAGTGTTTACCTGAGAATACGTCTACTCTTGAGAGTGCGGAGGCCCCGAAAACCTTAAACTCACCGTGAACTCACCCTCCGGGGAGTAAATGCCCTGACCTGCGGAAACGCTCGAACTCAGCCGGACGCTGAGTTCATGTTAGCCGGGCACAAGGCAAAAGAGCATGGGGAGTAAAATATCTGGCTTGAAAACAAGGGTGTTTACCTGCTGATATGCATTTCTATACCGCGAAGTGAGTTCACAGACCGTCTGCCAGCCCAACTTGCTTTATAGAAATTCGATCGAGGGTGCATACGCGGTGATTAGCCAATACGCGCAGATAATCCTTTATCTGAAGACATATGCACGATTCAGCCCTTCTGCTCCGGGGACTCGTTGAATCCTTGAGTTCGTGGCCCGCGCGACTCTCTCGGCAGGTATCGGACATCTCAATTTGATGGACGGTCGGAAACCGGTTACATGCCAAGCTTGAGCATTGAGCTGCGCGATGAGAATACCTTCATACCGATACCAGCGCTTTGGGAACAATCGTTATACTGAAAACTATATCGATGCTTGCTGTAAAGAAAGTTTAGAGATCTTTATTTTCTGGTCGTCTTTGTGGAAGGGGAAGCAATGAGTACTTCTTTGGCCCTTTTATGGTTAGTCGCATTAATTGTGTTTATCGTATTTCTTGTAAAAGGTCGGAAGCTATCAAAGTCCGGGCAGAGAGACGAAGGGAAGCAGGCAACCAAGAAGGCCATTATCGCCTTGGCAGTAAGCATTGTCTGCCTAATCGGTTTTGGTGCGACATCACCAACGAGTTCTAATGTCGAGGCAGATAATAATTCAGGAACGCAGAGTGCGGCAGAGTCTACCGAAGCGGCCACTTCGACAATTGAGGCGACGTCATCCGCTGAACCACTCACTATAGAAATCGTGGCTGGTGAAGCTGGGGACTACGGCAAAAAGATCGTCTTCAACGAGGGAACCGACCAGGAGGATAGGACTTACGAATACCTCGTGCCGGCAGGAACTTATGAGGTGACCAATCTCGGCGACCATGCGACGCAGGTCAATGTCTACAAGGCGGATGAGAAAAATAAGACCAGCGAGGGCTGGGAGGAATGGGTTACCGGCGATGGCGGAGGTTCGCAGTTACTGAAAACAGACGGCACGATTGAAGTAATTGTGCCAGAGGGATATGCAATCAACGTCGATGAGCCCTCTCATATTTCGATGAAACAGGCTGATTAACCTAATTGGAGAATTGGCCCAAAACCATCCCATTGCTCGAAGCGAAACAGTTGCCTACCTCACTGCATTCACCCATCGCTTAGGTGATGCGAGGGCAGCGAAACTCCACGAACAGGTCCCCGCCCAATGTGTCACGGACGGGGGCTTGTTTAGGCTCTATCACTACTGTCAGCTGTAGGCCCATAGGCTATAAACAGGAACCACGAAGGTACCTTGTTCAGCGGTATGTCTGAAGTAGAGTAATAATTGCGGGATTCGTCATCAGGGTTTTTCAGAAGTCATCACGCAGATATTTCGGGTTTCATCACCAAGGGCACCCCCGACCCTTCCCCGATGGCCTAAGTTGTCGTTGCTCAGTCTTCGACAAAGGAGGTCGGAAAGGAAATGATCGAGATGCCCATGATACATGGATATTAGACAGGTGCATCGCGATGGTTCGTCGATAGCCGAGATATCCAGGAAAACCAACGTCTCAGAGCCGACGGTGCGCAAATACGTCAGGATGGGAGACCTGTCTCCGAAGGTCCCTGCAAAAAGACGGGTGCCCTCAATGCTGGACGACTACGCTCCCCTGATCGACAAGTGGCTTGAGGAGGATCGCAAGAATTGGTATAAGCAGCGCCACACGGCCCAGCGCGTCTTCGAGCGCCTCGCCGCGGAGCATGGCTCCGAGGGCTCCTACTCGACGGTCCGGCGCTACGTTAAGCGCTATAAGGAGGAGCGCAGGGGATCGGGCTCCCAGTACCTCGACCAGGATTGGCCCCCTGGCCAGATGCAGGTCGACTTCGGCCAGGCCGACTTCAGGATCGTCGGCGTGCGAACCCGCATGCACAACCTGGTCTGCGCCTTCCCGTTCTCCAACGTGGGCCTCGCGCAGGTGTTCTACGGCGAGACCGCCGAATGCGTCTGCGAGGGGCTTTTGGCCGTGTTCGAGCACATAGGCGGCGTGCCCCGCAAGATCGTCTTCGACAACGCGACCGGCGTCGGCAGGAAGATATGGGGCGTCATCAGCACATCGAAGCTGTTCTCGGCCTTCGCCGCCCACTACGGGTTCTCCCACGCGTTTTGCAACCCCCATGCCGGGCACGAGAAGGGGTCGGCGGAGAACGAGGTCGGAGCGATGCGCCGCTCGCTGTTCGTGCCGATCCCGCAGTTCGACAACGTGCGCCGGTACAACAAGCGCCTGCTGGACATGAGCATGGGACCCTCGGACAAGGCCCATTACCGCAAAGGGGAAAGCCAGCTCGCGCTGTTCGAGGAAGACTGCTTCGCGCTGTCCCCGCTGCCGGATTCGAGATTTTCCGCGGTGAGCTGCACCAAGCACAAGGCGGACGAGTACGGCAACGTCGTTCTCGACGGCCGCCATCGCTACTCCACGGACCCCGCATACGCGAGCTGACGGCTCATCGTGGGCGCCGGCGCGTTCGACGTCGACATATACGACTCCGAGGGGGCCCACATCGTCACCCATGAGCGCGGCTGGGGCGACAAGCCCACCGAGTCGATAGACCCCGTGAGCCAGCTGGCCCTGCTTTGCAGGAAGCCCGGCGGCTGACACGAGAGCCGCGTCCGATCCGCCCTTTCCGACGACATCAGGCGATGGATCGACGACGCGGACGCGGCCGGACGCGGCAAGGCCCTGCGCGTGCTGCGCGACGTCGCGAGCGAAAGCGGCTGGGGGCCCGCGGTCGCCGCGGTGTCCAGCATCGTCGGGGCCGGCGGCAGCATGGACCGCGCCACCGCGTCCATACTTGCCGCCTCCGAGGTCAACGCCCGCGGCGTGGTCGCCTACGACGAGCCGGTCGACATGGCCGCCTACGACGATGTGTTCGCGATGATGGGAGGGTCCCGTGCTTAGCAAGGCGGAGAAGGGCCAGCTGCAGGGGCGGATCGCGCGGGATGCGCGCACCCTGCGGCTGTCGAACGCGACGGTGGCATGGTTCTTGGACCGCGCCACCCCGGGGCAGATGCAGGCGGTGAGCGAGCTTCTCTCCCATGAGCTCGAGGTCAGAAGCGACAGCAAGCACGCACGCCTCCTGCGCCAGGCCAAGTTCCCGGCGGTGAAATCGGCGTCGGCGTTCGACCCGTCCGACCTGAGGTTCCAGGAAGGCTACGGGTGGGAGCAGCTGCTGGGCCTGGAATGGCCGGGACAGAAGCAGGACTTCGTGTTCCACGGGCCGACGGGAAGGGGCAAGACCCATCTTGCGATAGCATTGGGCATGCTGGCGGTAGACGCGGGCAAGTCGGCGAGGTTCCTGTCATGCGCGCAGCTGGTGTTCGACTTGAAGGCCGCGAGGGAGCGCAGCAGGCTGGACGAGCGATACCAGGAGCTGTCAAAAGTCGACCTGCTGATCCTGGACGAGTTCGGCTACATCCCGCTGGACTCAGACGGGGGCAGGCTGCTGTTCCAGGCGATGTCGAACTGCTACGAGCGCCAGTCAATGGTGCTGACGACCAACATCGAATTCGGGAAGTGGGGCACGGTACTGGCGGATGACAAGCTGGCATCGGCGCTGGTGGACAGGATAGTGCACCACGGCAGGCTGGTGGAGTTCAAGGGCGAGAGCCGCCGCGTCGCGGATTCGCTCATGCTGAGAAACAGGAAGGAAGGCTAGGCCTCGCGGCCCTTGGTGAAATCCGAAAAGCTTTCGCGCTGAGACCCAAAAGAATTGGATGATGAGTTACGAAAAACTGCTTGACGAAACACAACGGGAACCCGCCGCCACCTCGACATCCGAAGTAAGCGACCTGCCCGACGGCCTCATGGACATGCCGTAGGTCGCGGTCTACCAGCGCGTCGAAGACGTCGGCCTACGGACCCACCGAGCGGCAGAAGATTCCCACCATGAGGATTGGAAGACTGCTGAAAACGCTACTGCTATTGGCCAATCAATCACGCCTGTTCTGGCCGATGTAATCATCAATGTCATTTACGGTCAAACGAAGCAAATCCCCCTCTGCAATCCCTCGCTTCAGCCCCATGTCTTTTCTGAGTTGTATAAGGACCTTTTCCATTCCGAACAACAAGTACTTGGGGTCATTAAGACCCCGAGAAGAGGCAACCCGCCAATTCCCCCAAGCCTTAATCGCTTTGGAAGAGCCCCAAAGAGTCAACTCTTTCGTAAACTGATTGAAAAGATTCATCAACTCTTCTTGAGTGAAATCCTTGTCCGTTCTGGTCTGAGACTGAAAGTCGTAGAACATCGAAATGAGCTGCATGTATGGTTTTTCACGATGCATACGCAAATACTCGTTGCGTTTCATGATATTGCCCGCAACGTTACCAGAAACGTACGTAATCACGGATACCGTTGCGGTGATTAGTGCGACTACAATTGCAGAGTCCAGAGTCGAAAGAGATGCAAAGAAGGCTGCGACTCCAGGGCCAGCAAGATTAATCAAAACCGCAGTTCCACATGCAGCGATAAGCACGATCACAAGTAGGGCCAGTAGCCCTTTAATTATCGGCCATAACTGAGGATTCCTGTTTCTCTCTTCATTAAGATAGTCTATCTGGCCGCTCCCGCTCATATTGCCGCTCCCAGTACCTTCCTCGCGATCTCGCTGCACTGCGCCAGCTCTATGCCAGATGCGTAGAGGTTCTTTTTCACGTATTTGCCCCAGAACGCAAGCATCGTCTGGTCGGCTGAGACTTCGTTGAGGACTATCTGCCAACGCTCCATCCGTTCGGCGCTGCCGCATTTAGCGCACGTGGCCTCGAGCGCTTCGTGCAATGTCGAGTTAACGTGGCTGTCACCCTTGGTTCGCCATAGCGGGTGTATGTCATAGAATCCGTGCGGGCGGGTGTTGGCTACGCCTCGCGAGACGACAGTCTCGCGCTTCTCGGCGGATTCATGTGTCACTGTGAAGCCGGTGACGGTCGTGTTGAGGTCCATCGTCGTCCTGGACGCCACTCCCACGAAGGAGGAGATGAGCATGCGACCCTTGATGATGACGTTGTCGCGACATCTAGACTTTGAGAGGCGCTCGAGGGGCCTCTCAAAGAAGTAGCTTCGCATCAGGGACTGCGCGTGGATGTCCGCTTCCTTCGCTCTAGCGTTAATGTGTGTCTTGGGTTGCATGGCGTTCTTAGGCCTCATAGCAGCACCTCCAGGTAGTTGCGAGTTTTGGCCCCACACCGAGGCTTCAGGCGTAGGCGACAAGCTTCATGGGATCGCAGCCTTCGCTTCGTACGTAGGCTCTCATCGTCGGAGTGACCAGCTGGACGTCTGGCGTGCTCTGACTACGGACGAGATTGCACAGCGCCCTTTCGACGTCGTATGCCCTGACCATGTTGCCGTGCTCGATCTTGATGCTGCAGAGACCCAAACCGAGAGCATTGTCAGCGCAGGTGCGGCATATAATTCCGGCTGTCCTGGCTGCGGTTGAGTTGTAGCTCCTGGGGAAGGTCGTCGTCGGGGCGAAGGGAGCACGGTCCGTCATGCCGTGGAGGAAGAGCGCCGTGTCGTCAGAGAAGACTCCGCAGAAGAAACGGTGCTGCGCGACGTAGAAAGAATCCTCCCGTACATCAGGAAGCGCATCGAGGCCGCGAATTACCTTGACGAGCTCGCCGGTGCTCACGGCATCCGTAAGCTTGCGTCGGGGGATACCGGCGCCTGTCGCCTGAGCAGGGATAACATAGCCGTTGCAGCTTGTGGCTATGTCCAACAGAGCGTCCGTCTCTTCTCCTCCTACATGCGTACTAACGCGCTTAATATTATCTAATATTCAGCATGAATGTACAACCGGTAAGCGAGAAGCAATAAGTCACCCTCAAATCGCTCATTTCTGGAAATTAACGCCCATAAAACAAGCCTCGAAATCCGAAGGTTCCAGGGCAAATTCTCGTTTGTCACTCCCCAAAAGTCCCGGTGGCTTTGTCCTATTCCTACCACTAGATGCTAACCACCGCCACTAGACGGGCGGCTTGCAACTAGATGGAACGAAGCCCCAGCTTACTCCCACTCAATCGTCGATATTCAAGCGTCCGTGAACTCAAAACGGTTCCTGAACTGCGCTTACATTTACTCTCGGCAGCGCGTAACCATCCCGAAACCGGAACTCAGCTGGAACTCAGCGCTGAGTTCCACTTCGGCACGCGAAAGAGCTGGGATGGTAACAGGTTGCCGGGAAGTAAATCCCTGGCCAGCGGAAACGAGAAACGGTTTCGCACAACTGAGTTCACGCCGGGATCGACGCCTCCGAACGCGCCCCGTGTTTTACTGGGGAGTAAACCCTCTGAGCTGGGAAAACGATATTTGGAGTCATGTGACTGAGTTTACGTTGAGCAGTTCCGAAACGAAGGGGGCGGAGGGGAACGGAATACCCGTCTGTCTGTTTTTCGCAATCAGATTATTGCCGACCGGAGAGAGCGCAGAACCGGGATCTGTCTTTCTCATCTGGCTTTCGAGGGTTTCTTTTCCGAAAGCTCAGCGTACATGCCATCCAGACGCTCCAGAATCAGAGCCCTATCGTCAAAGCTATCGAATACATGCATCAGGGTCTTCGAGCCTTCATACAGATAGCGCATTTCGGAATCTGCGAGCAGCCTGTCCGATGTCGGCGTCCTCTTTAAAACAGCTCGTTATTGCAAATGTCACCTATCAGTTTGCCGTTGAAATATACAAGGTATCCACCCATCATAGGTTTTATGGCAACATCGCCGGATTCAGAGAAACTATCGCGAACATATTCATTAAATTCATTTACCTTGATCGTCTCCCCATCAAATTTGAACTTGTCGGACAAACAGAATAGTAATAGATAGCGGTAGATGGGACGCTCTGTAAAAGTCTAGTTCAGAAGCTCTTCCATTCCCGCTTAATCGTCAGTATTCAAGATTGAATGAACTCAACGTACATGCTGGACCGTATGTATGTTTATTCTCGGCAGCGCTAAATCGTCTCGAAGCTAGGGCTCAGCTGGAACTCGGCACTGAATTCCAGCTTGACACACAATAGTGAAGAAAGAACCCAGATCGTTGGAAGACAAGTGGTCTGATCTGCAAAGACGCACATGCCCTTTATGTGACCGAGTTCAGACTGAGGCAATCTTACATAAAATAGCTGGACATCGATAAGGAAGGGCGTCTATCCCGCTACGAGCTCATAGCCGCTCTCCAAAGGCCTTGTCTGCCAGACCACGTTTGTGACCGTCTCCACCAGAGCCGCGTCATGTGAGACCAAGAGAAGCGCGCCGGGATAGACGGCCAGCACGCGCTCCAGGGCCTCGATGGATCCTATGTCGAGGTGGTTAGTGGGCTCGTCCATGATGATGAGCTGAGGGCGTTCGACAATCCCGAGGGCCAGCATGAGCTTGCGCATCTCCCCCGGACTGACGGCATCTCCCTCGAGCATGCGGTTCGGATCTGAGTTGAGCTGCGCCACGACGGAGAGGACACGACCGCGCCGACTAGCCGGAAGATTGTGCAATACACCCAAGGCAGCCCGCTCCTGGGCCCGATCGGGCTCCTGGGGGATGTAGAGAAATCTCGCCGTTTCGTCAAGGCCCTCCACGATTCGCCTGACAAGGGTCGTCTTGCCGGAACCGTTGTCCCCGACGAGCCCTATGTGATCGGTGTTTCCGATGTGCAGAGCGGGAACGACCAGGGAGGCGTCACCGAGGGGGATGCTGCAGGGCCCCATCCTGAAAAGGAGCCTGCGCCTGCTGGGCTCGGCATCGAGCCACACGTCTGCCTCGTAGCGCTTATCGACCCGCGTCGCCACAAGCCTCGCCTCCGCGTCCTCCAGCCTTCCGGCCATGCGTGACGAGAGCCTGCCCGCCTGCCCGTCCTTGCCGGTCACCACCGCGATACGCACCCTGCGGCGCGCGTCCGCATCGTGCTTGTCTATGCCCCTGAGGCTCCTCTTGCCAGCGGCACGCGACGCCTCCTCGCGACGTAGTCGAGCCTCCCGCTCGATGCGGGCCTTCTCCTTGCGGGCCTCGTCGTGAGCGTGGACGGCACCCGAGCGCTCCAGGACTGCCTGCGAGGATGCCCGCGAGTATCCGCCTGGCCTCATGACGACGGCACCCCTCGAGACGAACAGACACTGCACGCAGAGGGCGTCGAGCAGCTCCCGGTCGTGCGAGACGAGAAGGCCGATCCCATCGAAGCGCGACAGCGCATCGGATATGGCACGGCGAGTCGACGCATCGACGTGGTTGGTGGGCTCGTCCATGGCAAGGACGTCCGGAGCGGCCCACAGGGCGCAGGCCACCTGCAGTCGCTTCTGCTGCCCGCCCGAGAGCGTGGCATAGCGCCAGGGCCAGTCGTCCTCGATGGCGAGCTCGCGACGGAGCCTCACGGCTAGGCCGTCATGGGCAAGTGCGAAATCGACCACGTTTTCCGGCGGCTCCTTCGCATCTTGGGTGCAGTAGACGGAGAAGAGGGATGGCGAGACCGTGCCAGCGTCGGGCCGCAAAAGCCCGCAAGCCACCAGCGCCAACGTGGTTTTGCCCCCGCCGTTGTCACCGACGATGCCGGTCCACCCACGGGGAAACGTAGCGGTCACGGCGCGTAGGGCGGGCCCTGCCGTCGACGGATAGGTGTATTCGATGTTGGAGAGGTTGAGCTGCATATTGCCTCCGGTCCTGCGGGAAGCCATGGGGGGCAGCTCTGCGCTTTGCCAGTTTGGGTATGTGACTTTGGAACGATGCTCGAGCATGCGATGCTGCACCCGCAGGCATGGCCACCAGCGATGTCGCTTGGCTTTCGGGTGGATATGAACATCGCTAGTTCTTCATGCACCGGGGCCTTTCTCGTGCCGACGCTTGCCAAAGGCACCGGCGGGTTGCTTGGAATCATTATAGTCACTCAGGTGACAGCGAACAATCGGGCAGATTGGCCCAACCCGGTCAAGCTGACAACAGGGTTTCGCCATTTGGGCCTTAGGTTGGCTTACCGTGGCTTAGTGCCGCGTACTGCGGTATCGCAGGCGAGGACAAGACCATCTACCATGCCTGGTACGAGGGGTCCGATACGGGCAACTGCCGCTTCGACCACATGTGGGGAATCAACGGCGGGCATGGCAAGACGTATGCGAGCTTTAAGGTGTACCGGGGCCTCGCCGAGGGCGGATACGGCACGCTCGACAAGTCGTCCGGCGATGTCAAGGTGACCAAGGGCAACTCCCAGTACTCGCTGGCTGGCGCCATGTACGGCGTATACAAGGACGGCGCTCTCGTAACCGAGTTCGAGACGGATGCAAGCGGGCACGGAAGCACCGCGGACAAGCTCCCGAACGGCACGTACACCGTGAAGGAGATCACCGCTCCGGCAGGATACGAGCTCTCCGACGAGGCTCTCACCGTCACCGTCAAGGGTGCGGATGCCAGCGTCGATGCGACCGACCAGCCCATCACCGTGAAGCTCACCGTCGTGAAGCAGGACAGCGAAACCCTGGAGGCAACGCCCCAAGGTGGAGCATCACTTGATGGCGCGACCTACGAGGCGACCTACACATACGACGGAACCACCAAGACCGTCGAGGGAACCACCGAGGGATCGCAGATCGTGTTCGACGAAATTCCTCTGGGCAAGATCACAGTGAAGGAAACCAGTGCCCCTGAAGGCTATCTCCCCGACACCAAGACCCATGAGTTCACGGTAAGTGCCGATATGACCGACCAGACAATCGCCGTGTTCGAACTGACCCCCTCTGACGAGTTCACCGAACAGGTGAAGCGCGGCGACCTCGAGCTCGTGAAGGTGGGCTCAGGCGACTACAGCCGCCTCGGTAACGTTCCCTTCAAGGTCACAAGCAAGACAACCGGCGAGAGCCACATAATCGTGACCGACGCGAACGGCTATGGCTCGACGGCTTCTAGCTGGAACGCGCACACCTTCAACACCAACGCAGGCACCTCCGAATCGGGAATCTGGTTCGGCTCCTACGAGCCCGACAACAACAAGGGCGCGCTCGTCTACGACGCCTATACGGTCGAGGAGCAGCGATGCGATGACGAGGCGGACAGGGACCTTATCCCGGCGTTCGACGTCACCGTCTACAAGGACTCCGTCAAGATCGACCTCGGAACGCTCGTGAACTCCGAGGGGCCCAAGATCGGCACCACCGCGACCGATGCGGATGACGAGGACCACGAGGCCGTCGCCGACGAGGATGTGACCATCAACGACGTCGTGACGTATACGAACCTCACCCCCGGCAAGGAGTACAAGCTCGCCGGCAAGCTGATCGACAAGAAGACCGGCGAGGCGGTGCTCATCGATGGCGAGGAGCCCGTTTCCGAAGCCACCTTCACGCCTGCCAGCGCCAACGGTTCAGAGACCGTCACGTTCAAGTTCAACGGCATCGAGCTTTCCGAGCATGACGTCGTCGTGTTCGAAAACCTTACAAGCGGAGACGTCGAGGTTGCCGCCCACACAGGCATCGACGACGAGGGGCAGACCGTGAAACTCGTTCTCATGACCCCGGAGATCGGCACCACCGCGGCCGACGCGGACGACGGCGACCACGAGGCTGCGGCAGACAGCTCCGTCGCCATCAACGACGAGGTCTCCTACAGCGGTCTCACGCCGGGGAAGGAATACACCCTCACGGGCACCCTCATGGACAAGGAGACCGGTAAGCCCGTCCAAATCGATGGCAAGGACCTGACCTCCACCGTTGCCTTCACTCCTGAGAAATCCTCTGGAACGGTTACCGTCACATTCGAGTTCGACGGCACTTCCCTTGATGGCCACGACGTGGTCGTGTTCGAGAGCTTGAAGCAGGATGGAGTCGAGGTTGCCTCCCACGCCGACATCGACGACGAGGGACAGACCGTGAAGCTGACGTCTCCCGATTCACCCAAGCCAACCCCTAGCGAATCGGGCAAGGGAAGTCTCCCCAAGACCGGCGACGACCTTCCCATCCTACCCATCGCCTTGTTGGTTGCCTCCACTGCATGCGGCGCTACCGCATTGGTGCTGACCCGCCGTCGCTCCTCCGACGACCCGGATTCAGCTACATCTGACGACGGTGAGGTCGAGGCCTGATGCTCATGAAGGGGCTGTTGTTCTCGTTTGGGCTTCTCTCGATGTTCTCGACCCTGCTTGGGTACGCTTGCATCCGAGCAGGCTCCGCCGCAGAGCGGGACTACGAGAACCTCGAGATGTAAAAGGACGCGCCCTGGAGCAATCCAGGGCGCGTTTTCGCTTCTATGGGCCAGAGAACAGCTATGACGGGCCAGGCACACCTATCGCTGTTCGCGGACAAAAAAACTAGGGCAGGACCGCTTTCGCGACCCCGCCCCGCAAAACCCTAAGGTTTTTTGTCTAGCTTCATTATGGACGATTACTCTCAGTTGCCAAGCAACAATCATCAGTCATATCTGCCTACTTTTGCATTTAGACGTACGACGAGGAGCAATCTGCACGCGTTTCATACGGTTGCTCACCATCGATTATCATGGCATCACATACGTCACCCAAAGGTGTCGTAAAATTTGTACGTCTGAGTATGGATATAGTTTAAACATGTACAATGGCATAGTTAACGTGTACAATTCGAATAATTCGTTTACAGACAATCTATCATGTTTACAACGGATTGCTGATGGATGCGGGGTGAATTATGCAAGCTGAGGTGCTGCGCCTAATAGAGGGCGGACTTTTGGGAGACAAGACCAAGGTCTTGAATTACGCTCGTACCCTTGCCGACAATTTAGAGCAGTCGGGCGACATCCGATTTGCGAAGCGCATTCGCTCGACGTTGGCAGAAAAGCGTTTCAGCATTGCTACGCTCGATGGACTCTCTGCAAAGCCAGTCGACCAGGAGAGCCGCATGGAGATGGTCGATGTCGAGTCGGTCTTGCCGGGAGACGTCGATCTCATTTTCAGTGATTTTCTGCGCAGCGAGATTGACGGCGTCGTAACAATGCGCCGTAAACGCGACATTCTTGCACGCCATGGCATAGACGCGCAGAACTATCTTCTGCTGTATGGGCCTCCAGGCTGCGGCAAGACAAGCATCGCACGTTATATTGCAGCACAGACGGGCCTTCCTCTCGTAACTGCTCGGCTTGACAGCCTGGTCTCATCGCTGCTCGGGAGTACGGCCAAGAACATCCGCAAGGTGTTTGACTATGCCGCGCAGCAAGAGTGCGTACTGTTCCTCGATGAGTTCGACGTCGTCGCCAAGCGCCGTGATGACGAGAACGAGCTCGGCGAGCTCAAGCGCGTAGTGAACAGCCTTCTGCAGAACATCGACTCATTCGGAGATGACAGCATCCTCATTGCCGCGACAAACCATCAGAACCTGTTGGACCTCGCAATTTGGCGAAGATTCAACAAGGTCATAGAAGTCCCCATGCCCTCAAATGGTGAGCTGAAAGCTTACGCCCAGCGTTTCATACGGCCGTATATGTCGACGAAAATCAAACCGAAGCTTTACGCCGCTCTAGAGGGGCTCAGCTTTTCCGATCTCAACACGGCTACGAAAAACGCATTCTATAACGCCACGCTTGAGGGTTCTGAGAACGGTTTTACCGCATACCATCTTGCACGCGAGACGTACGTTCTCAAGCACCACAGCCTAGAGGACCAAGACGCGTTCCTTCGCTATCTCATCAATGCAGGCTGCACCCTTAGGGAGATAAACAAGAAGTCGGGCATATCGATGCGGCGCATACAGGCTGCTTCGCATGCGATTAAGGAAGGAGCGTAGCCATGTCGGAAGACTTCTTACCTATCAGGGTGTTTCGCCAGCGCGAAGTCGACAACGAACGCGTCGAAGGCCGAGGCAGCACGGAAAAGCCAAAATGGGTGCTGACGGGAGAGGAGCTCGCCAAACGCTCTCAATCACTTGCCGCAAGCCTCATGTCATGCTACGCCGACGTACAGCACAATGACGACTTGCCATATGTATACGAGGTGACGCTCGACAAACGCGATACTTCAAAGTCAAAACGCAAGTCAGTCGTAGACATGTTCGAAATCGAAGGCGCGGACGGTCCGTCCCACGTCATCGGCATGCGCGGCTCCAAGCGCCTGCTCGTACACGCCAAAGATGACGCGCAGATTCGAACCCTTGCAAGCCGAATCGTTGATTACGACCGCTATGATATGCCGCTGTCTTGCATCGAGTCCATCGAGCGTTTTCGCCCTGAGGTCGAGCGCTTGGAGGGCGAATCCTTGTATAAGACGAGACTCGTGGACTTCAAAGCCGACAACTCCGTGATTGAACAGGTTTTTGAAGAGCATCTCAATGCGCACGATATAGCTTTTGAGAAAATTTCATATGCGAAAGATCTGAACGTCTATCGTCTGCATGCCAATGCGGACCAGGTGCAGGCGATTGCGGATGGCGCGGCGCGAGAAACACTGTTCTACATTCGCCCCATGCCTAGATGTTCGGTGACTTTAGACGGCAACGTCGAGTTCGCGCTGCCGGGCGTCATGAAGCCCTCCCCAGGAGAGCAGTATCCAATAGTGGGCATACTCGATAGCGGCATCGAGACCATGGCGCATCTTGCGCCATGGATTAATGGCAAACGCATGTCGCCCTATACCGACTCCGACCTCGATAAGAGGCATGGGACGTTCGTCGCAGGCGTGGCGTCTTACGGCGATAGACTCGAGCAACGGAACTGGGTTGGCGGTCTTCCGGTCCGCCTGCTAGACGCGGCGGTGTTTCCAAGGGACGCGAACGTCGATGAGGCCACTTTGGTCGATAGCATCCGCGCTATCGTAGACTCCACGCACAACGAGGTGCGCGTATGGAACCTCTCCATCAGCTTCAACACAGAGGCGCGTGATGACGAGTTTTCGGACTTCGGAATTGCCCTTGATGATATCCAGGATGAGTACAACGTTCTCATCTGTAAGTCTGCTGGAAACTGCGCCGTAGAAGAAGACGGAGCAAAAGGGAGGTTGCTTGTTGGCGCAGATTCAGTACGCGCGATTACCGTCGGGTCGGTAGCGCACAAGAAAGGCATTCATGATATGGCTGACATCGGAAGCGCCTCGCCTTTCTCGCGAAAGGGACCAGGACCTGAGTACATCATTAAGCCCGAAATATCGCATTACGGCGGTAATGCCGGCTGGACGCCATTGGGTTCCACGCGATCTGAAGTCCACTCATTCAGCACTGATGGAGGCCCAGCAGGCGCGATCGGCACAAGTTTTTCGACACCGCGCGTCGCAGCTCTCGCTGCGAATCTTCAGCTTGCGCTTGGAGGCGAATTTGACCCATTGCTCATCAAGGCCCTCATTGCGCACTCTGCCAATTTCCCTGGCGACAAGCTCGTTCCTGCAGACGAGAAAGTGCAAGAGATGGGCTTCGGAGTCCCAGGAAATCTAAGGCAGATACTCTCTGACGACCCATATACTGCTACGCTCGTGCTTCGTGGAGTCATGAAAAAAGGCGAGCAGATCGACATCCTCGATTTCCCGATGTCGCAGTCTTTGGTACGAGATGGCTATTATACGGGCCAAATCGTCCTCACTACCGCATTCGCTCCGCTGCTCGTCGCAGGACAGGGAGGCGAATACTGTCAGTCTGACATCGATGTAACATTCGGATCGTACGATAGCAAGAAATCCAGAGACATCGGCAAGCCAGGTATTCTCAATCCCATTGGCCGCAATGATTCAACGAATCTGCTGCTTCCCTCGCGCTACAGCGCAAAGATGCTAAAGAAAGTAGAGACCGACTTCGCGCTTCGTGAACGGATGCTCATACGGTATAAAGGCAAGTACGCCCCAATGAAAAAATATGCCATAGACTTGGAGGATTTGACGCTGAAATACAAAAGCGCAGTTGCGGCAGATCGTCTTTGGTACCTGTTCTTAAAGGGGACTTTCCGTGACTACGTAGAACGAGAAGCCCTAAAAGCTGACGAGGTGCTCGAACAGGAATACTGCGTCATCATCAGCATCCATGATCCGCGAAGGAAGGCTGAACTTTATAATGAGATTCCACAGCTGCTCACCCAGCATAACTTCTGGCATGAGGGCATACGGCTGAGCAACCAGGTCAGATCCATGATTAGACGGCATCCATAAGGGTTTCTGGGACGGGAGCGGTGAGTAAATTCAGAGCCATGATTCGGGTTGTGGGACGGGTTTTGAAACTTCCGGCGGCGTTTTTCCGAAAAATTTACTCCCCATCTACGACCTGCGCCTTTGCGAAAATCAGAACCGAAAAAGGGCACTGAGTTCAAACTGAGTTCCAGTTTTGGGAATCGGGGCGCCTCGGACGCAAAGCGCTATAAAAACGCTCGTCGGCATCGTCCATCTATTGGCGCCTTTTAGCATCTCGTGCGAACCAGTCGCGTCTTGTGCACAAAATGGAGTTGACTAGGGAGTAAATGAGCAGGTCAGCAAGCGAAAAAGAAGCCCCCGAAATCGATGATTTCAGGGGCTTCGTGGAAATTTTACTCACCAAAACTGGCCGGCGGCTTGCACCTTACCTGCTACTAGATGAGACTAGATGCCACTAGATGGGACAGATGACAAACTCCCAGTTCAGAGGCCTACCTATTCCCACTCGATAAAACAAAAATGTTCTGTTTTTACGATTTCACCATCGGTTTGTCCGTGGTTGCTTCCCGTTATCGGATATATCCTGCTAGCTCCTTCAAGCGAAAACTCATATCAAACTCAGTCGCTCCGCACTTCTCCGAACCGTGAGTTTTCGACCCGAGTTTTGCGGCAAGACGGATTTGCCATATGACCTGCTGGAATCCATCATTCCAGGTTAAGCTAGACGCTCTTGCTGAACAGGGGCTCTTCCGAAGGGGCATTCACTACGGGATTCGCTAATCAACGTTGACGGCTCGAGCGTCATTCTGGTCGAAACTCAATAGATGCTTTTCAGTAGCTCAGAGGGTGCTTTCAGTTGTTCTCGCTTAAACTCGCAACGCGTTCGTGAGCGGCTGTGTCCCGACCAGCAACACGTGCCACACCATCCCCTATTCAAAGGCGAAGATCAATCTTCTGTCTAAATGGAACAATTCTGGCTATTTGGGCTAGGAGTTCACCGGCGCCTATTGGATACTCCACGATTGAGTTAATATTGGCTAACAAAGGAGAGAAAGATGGGTAGCACTGATTCTTCCAGACCGAACTCGCGTATCCTCAAGGGCCGCGACCTGATAACAGTGGGCATTTTCACAGCGTTGTATTTCGCGGTGAACTTCGTGTGCATGCTCTTGGCGGGCCTTCATCCCTACCTGTGGGTATTCATGCCCGCCCTCGACGGGCTGCTTGCAGCGATCCCGTTCATGCTGGCATGCGCCAAGGTTCCCAAGTTCGGGACCGTGCTCATCATGGGAATGGTTCCGTCTTTGGTTTATTTCATAACCGGGATGTTCACTCCGCTCATTCTCGGGATGATGATCTGCGCCTGCCTCGTCGCCGAGGCGATTCGCGCAGCCACCAAATACCGCAGCTTTGCCGGGAATGCCGTCGCGTACGCCGTGTTCGGGTTCGGCATGTGCGGCAGCCCTCTGCCGCTTTGGGTGTTCCACGATTCCTTTGTCGCCCAGATTGCCTCGCAGGGAATGGGAGCCGCTTATCTTGCGACGCTCGAGACCGCTGCCAATCCGACCATGCTCATCGCGATGTTCGTCGTCACGTTCCTTGCGGGGCTCGTCGGGGCCTACATAGCGAAGGGGATGTTCAAGAAACATTTTGAGAAAGCGGGCCTCGTGTAATGGGACAGGATATTCTCATCGGCGAGAAGGCTTTTCCGTCCAAGGGAGCCATTTTAGGGAAGTCCGGCTCCCGAGGCGTCCTCGACCTCGATCCGAGAACCCTCATGGGAGTCCTTGTCGCGGTGTCGGCGCTCGCTTTCGTCGGAAAGGGGCTTGCCGTCGAGCTTGTGCTCGTCTGCGCTGTGGCGCTGCTCCAGTCTCTCTGCGGTCACTGGAGGATGGCCCTTGTGTTTGTGGCGGGCTATGCCGTTTTAGCGGCGATTCTGCACCTCGTCCTTCCCTCGGTCGGGGGAATCGCCGCTACGATGTTCACGATCAGCCTTACGTTTGCCAGGAAGATATACCTGTGCCTGATGGTGGGAACCCTTCTGATTTCCGAATCTTCCGTTCACAGAATCGCGACCGCGCTCGCCAAGCTCAGGGTTCCTCAGTCGGTCCTCATTCCCCTGACCGTGACGTTGCGCTACTTTCCTACGCTCAAGGAAGAGGCTTCGCATATTCGCGACGCGATGGCTCTGCGCGATATCCCTGCAGCAAGCAGGGTCGAGTGCTTCGTTGTTCCGCTTGTGATGTCGGCGACATCGACCGCCGACGAGCTTGCGAGGGCGGCGACGTGTCGCGGCATCGAGAACCCAACGCCCTCGACCGACACCGAGCGCCTTTCGATGCAGATGGCAGACTGGGCTGTTTTGGCGGCCTCCGCCGTCGCGGTCGTTCTAGTCGTGTTGTTCGGGGGTGAGATCTGATGGAGTCCCGCAAGAACGAGCTGGCGATCTCTCTTTCGGGCGTGAGCTGCATTTCAAACGACGGGGATATGGTTCTGGACGGCGTCGACCTTCGGGTGAAAAGAGGCGAGTGCCTGCTTCTGATGGGGCGCTCCGGCTCGGGGAAGACGACCATCACGAAGTGCATAAACGGATTGATCCCCTCGTTCGAGCCGAGCCTTGCGCTCAAGGGCGAGGTTCGGGTCTGCGGCCTCGACCCGTCGAGCTGCGAGATGTACGAGCTCGCCGAGCTCGTCGGGAGCGTCTTCCAGAACCCCAAGAGCCAGTTCTTCAACCTGACTTCGAACGACGAGCTCGCCTTCGGCCTCGAGTCGCGCGGGGTCCCAGTCGAGGAGATCGAGAGACGGATTTCAAGAACGGTCGCCGCGCTCAAGGCGGAGCGCCTGCTCGACCGCGACGTGAATAAGATGAGCGGCGGGGAGAAGCAGAGCCTGGTATTCGCTTCCGTCGATATCGCGGGGCCGGACGTCCTCGTCCTCGACGAGCCCACGGCTAACCTCGACGCGTCTTCCATAGAGGCGCTGCACGACGAGATAGCGGCGGCGAAGGCGCAAGGAAAGACGGTGGTGATCGCGGAGCACAGGCTCTACTTCGCCTACGACCTGATCGACAGAGCGGTGTTGATCGAAGGCGGGCGGATCTCCCGCGAGTTCTCCCCGAGCGAGCTCATGGAGCTCGGCGAGGAGGAGCGCGAGGCCCTGGGGCTTCGCGCGACGGATCCCGACGAGGCCCTCTCCGTAACGGTTCCCCGAGCGCTGTCCGGCAACGAGGGCGAAGCCGGCGGCGTGTCGGATGGGCTCGAGCTTTCTGCGTACACCGTGATGCGAGAGGGGGCTCCCGTGTTCGATCCCGTCAGCGCTTCCGTGCCGACGGGCAAGGTGCTTGGCGTTCTGGGGGAGAACGGCGCCGGCAAGTCCACGCTTCTGCGCGGTCTGGCGGGCCTCGAGCTCCATGAAGCGGGCGAAGTGCGGTTGGGAGGGGTCAGGCAGGCCCGGAAAGGGAGAAGGCGCTCGGTCGCACTCGTGATGCAGGACGTCAACCACCAGCTCTTCTCGGACAGCGTGTGGAACGAATGCCTCCTGGCGGTCGGCGGGCGAGACGACGAGCCGACCCGTGCGCGTATCGGGGAGACGCTCTCCAGGCTAGACCTTTCGGACAAGGCCCAGATGCATCCCATGGCCCTGTCCGGAGGGCAGAAGCAGCGCCTTTCCCTCGCGTGCGCCCTGCTTTCCAACAGGAGGGTGCTGCTTCTCGACGAGCCGACGAGCGGGCTCGACTTCGAGCATATGGTCGAAGTCGCGCGTCTCGTGCGAAGGCTGGCGGGGGCGGGAGCGGCAATCGTCCTGGTCACGCACGACCGGGAGTTCCTCAACCGCTGCTGCGACGGCGTCATCGAGCTCGACCTTCCAACGGACGAGATGGCGGGCCGGTGAACGTTAGGCGAAAAAGCATCTTCTCGGACGGCGACGGCACCGCCTTCCCCTTCTCGCTCGGCGCGGCGTCGCCTTCGGTCCTGGGCGCGGATGCGCGCCTGGCATCGGCTGCGGGGGAGACCGTGCTTCGCGTCGAGGGTGACGACGGTTTCGGCGAAATGCGCTTCACAGAGGTCCTCCCGGGCGTCACCGTCTCGTTCAACGATTTCCATATGGCGCGCTGCGTCTCCTCCTTCTCGATCGACTGCGACGTCCTGTGCATAGACTGGTGCAGGGAGGGCAGGATCGAGCAGCCCATGCCCAGCGGGTCGTACGCGTACGTCTCCTCGGGCGACCTCAAAGTCGACGACAGGGCGTGCCATACCGGGGAGTTCGTCTTCCCCACGCGCCGGTACCGAGGAGTCACCATATCCTTCGACCTCTCGTTCGCACCCGCCTCGATAGCACGGGCGCTCCCTGGCTTCGCCGTCGACCTTTCCGAGGTGAAGCGACGGTTCTGCCGGGAGGGAAGACCGTTTTTGCTGCGTGCCAGCAAACAGGCGAGCCACATCGCTTCGGAGCTCTACCTTGCGCCCGTGAAGGTGCGAAAGGCGTACTGCCAGATCAAATCGCTCGAGCTGCTTCTCTTCTTGGATTCGATAGACCCCGGCGCCCATGCCGGGGGAACGGAATATTACCCGCGCTCGAAGGTCGCTCGCGTCAAGAAAGCGCACGACCTCATGGTGTCCAACCTCTCCGAGGGCATCACGGTCGAGCGGGCGGCGAAGGATGCCGGCATGTCCCTCACGGCTTTCAAGCAATGCTTCAAGGGCGTCTACGGCTCCTCCCCGGCGGCGTACGTGCGTACCGTGCGGATGGAGCTCGCTGCGAAACTGCTCAGAGAGACCGACCGCAAGGTAGCCGAGATCGGCGCCCTCGTCGGATACAATAGCCCTTCCAAATTCTCCGTGGCCTTTAAGGAATCTACGGGCGTCACACCAAGCGAGTACCGCCGTCGCGGATAGACACATGCTGTCCAATCGGAACACTTCGGCCCGAACGGGGCTGAAGAGATGTTCAGCGCATCCAATAATAAACCATAGCTAACAATCAAGGCGAAGCCGCATGTGCTTCGCCCACGCGCAACTGAAGGGAGCGAGGTTATGTCGGCAACGGTGGGTGTTTCTCGGAGAGCCGAAGGGAGGTCGTGGGTTTCTACGCTCTTCTCCTACGCGTCGAGATGCAAGGGGAAGATGGCCCTTTCGGTCATCGCGTCCATCGCCAGCGTGGCAGCCGGGTTCGTTCCTTTTTACGCGGTGTACCGTTTGATGGAGATGGCAATCGTCGGTTCGCCGGCTTGGGATAGCGCGCTAGTGTGGATCGCGGTTGCGGCCGTCTTCTACGTCCTGAGCAAAGCCCTTTTCGGGGCGTCTACCCTGCTGTCCCACGTTTCGGCTTATACGATCCTCGAATCGCTCCGGAAGGATTTCGTGAGCAAGCTTATGCGCGCCTCGCTGGGAACGGTCCAGTCGAAGAGCATCGGCAGCATCAAATCCGTCTTCATCGACCGAATTGAGAACATCGAGCCTCCGTTGGCGCATATGATCCCCGAGCTCGGTGGCTCGCTCGTCCTCGCGGCTGGTCTGGCTGGATGGCTTGTGGCCATCGACTGGCGCATGGCCTTGGTATGCCTTGTCTGCGTGCCTTTGGGCCTTGCCGTCTTCGCATCGAGCCTCAAGGAGTTCAACGCGAAGTACGCTGCGTTCATGGCCGAGAGCGCCCATGTGAACAGCGTCATCGTCGAGTACATTGAGGGCATCCAGGTAGTTAAGGCGTTCAACCAGGCGAGCGACTCCTATGAGAAGTACGCGAACGCGGTCAAGGCCTTCAAGGACTTCACGATGGAGTGGTTCAAGTCCACCTGGGTGACCATGAACCTGATGTCATCCATCATGCCGACGACGCTTCTCGGGGTGCTGCCCGTCGGCTTGGCTCTCTACCTCGGCGGGGCTTTGTCCCCAGCGGATTTGGCGATGTGCGTGGTGCTGGCTCTGGCCATCGTCGACCCGATCGCCCGGTTTACGTCCTTCGTCAACGAGCTGAAGTCCATGGAGTACGCCGTTGCCGACGCAGCGGAATTCCTCGATCTGCCGGAACTTCCCGAAGCAGACCGAAGGGCGACAGGGGTCAAGGACCCGTCCGTCGAGCTGAAGGACGTCCGCTTCTCCTACGGAGAGGGCGAGGAGGTCCTGCACGGGGTGTCCCTGAGCATGCCGAGCGGGTCCTTCACGGCGCTTGTCGGCCCGTCCGGATCCGGGAAGTCGACGCTCGCGCGCCTTCTCGTGCGACATTGGGATGTCGATGGCGGCAGCATCGCCATTGGGGGCGTCGACGTGCGCGACATGCCGCTTGCGCAGCTTTCGGGGCTCGTGAGCTTCGTCGCTCAGGACAACTACCTCTTCGACGCCAGCATCCGCGAGAACATCAGGCTCGGAAACCCCGCGGCGAGCGACGAGGAGGTGGAGGAGGCGGCGCGGGCGGCATGCTGCGACGATTTCGTCTCCAGGCTGCCGCAGGGGCTCGACACCCCGGCAGGGGCGGCAGGCCTCGAGCTCTCGGGCGGGGAGCGGCAGCGCGTGTCTATCGCCCGCGCCATCCTGAAGGACGCCCCTATAGTGGTCCTCGACGAGGCCACCGCCTTCACCGACCCCGAAAGCGAGGACAAAATCCAGCGCTCCATCGCGCTCCTCTCTGCGGGAAAGACCCTGGTGGTGATAGCCCACAGGCTTTCGACGATCGTGGGCGCGGACAGGATAGCCGTGATCGACGGGGGCAGGGTGATCGCGGCGGGAAGGCACGACGAGCTGCTTTCGGCATGCCCCCTCTATTCGCGGATGTGGGACGCGCACGTCGGCGCCCGGGCGTGGGCCGCAGGCTCTAGCGAGGAAGGGAGCACACGATGATAGACTCGCTTATCCGCATCATCCGGTGGACCGGGCCATACAGGAAGCGCTTGCTCCTCGGATGCCTCTGTTCCTTCCTCATGACGTGGGCGACCGCAGCGCCGGTGGTCATCGGGGCATGGCTTCTTGCCGAAGTCGTCGAAGACGCGAACGGCAGCTCCCCGCTCGACCCCTCTTGGACATGGCTCTCCTTCCTCGCGATAGCGGCATGCGTGCTTTTCAGGTTCGTTTTCTCCTACGGGAAGAACCGGCTACAGGAATCCATCGGCTACGAAGTCGCGCCCGAGGACCGGATGAAGATCGGCAACGTCCTCAAACGGGTCCCGCTCGGCTTCTTCTCGAAGATGAGCACGGGTGACATCCTCACGCTCACCACGACGGAGCTGGGCGTTCTCGAGCTGCAGGGGATGAAGATGGTCGACGCGGTGGTGAACGGCTACGTCAACCTGCTCGCGGTGCTGTGCTTCCTGCTCTTTCTGAGCCCCGCAGCGGCGCTCGTGGCCGTTGCGGGCACGGCCGTCTCGTGTCTGGCTCTCGCCTCGATCAACCGGGCGTCGCAGCGGCTTACCCCTGCCGCGCACGAGGCGACCGAAAGGCTCGCCGGAGGCATCGTCGAATACGTCCGAGGGCTCGGAACCGCGAAGTCGTACGGGCAGAGCGGCGCCGCGGAGAAGCCCATCCTGCGCTCGGTGGAAAGGCTGAAGGACGCGCGCATCGCCATCGAGTTCGGGTTCACGCCGAGGAACGTCGTTCACCTGGTCGCGTTCAAGCTCGCCAGCGTGGGCGTGATCGCATGCGCCGTAGGGGGCTATGCGGCGGGATCCCTTCCCCTGTGGTCGTTTTTCGCCCTCCTCGCGTTCTCGTTCACCATCTTCTCCGGAGTGGAGAAGGTCAACGACTCCGCCCACATGCTCGGCGATTTGGGTGATATCCTCGACAGGCTCGAAAGAGTCGAGGGAGCGAAGAGGATTGACGAGGACGGTCGGGAGGCGGAGCTCTCCGAACACGATATCGAGTTCCAGGACGTCACGTTCTCCTATGACCCGGAAAAGGGTGCCAGGAAGACCCTCGACCGCGTGAACCTTCGCGTTCCTGAGGGGTCGACCTGCGCTGTAGTGGGGCCTTCAGGCTCGGGCAAGACCACCATCGCCAACCTCATGATGAGGTTCTGGGACGTCGATGCGGGACGAGTGCTCGTGGGCGGACGGGACGTGAGAGAGCTGACGTGCGATTCCCTGCTGCGGAACTTCTCCGCGGTGTTTCAAAGCGTCTACCTCTTCAACGACACCATCGAGAACAACATTCGGTTCGGCAAGTCGGACGCGACGGAGGAGGAGGTCAGGCGCGCCGCGCGTCGCGCCAGGGTGGACGAGTTCGCCGAGGCGCTGCCCGACGGATACGACACGATGGTGGGCGAAGGGGGCGCGGCGCTCTCAGGCGGCCAGAAGCAGCGTATCTCCATCGCGCGTGCGCTGCTGAAGGATGCCCCCATAGTTATTTTGGACGAGGCGACGGCGAGCATCGATCCCGAAAACGAAGCCCTCATCCAGGCGGCGCTCACCGAGCTCACACGCGGCAAGACCGTTGTCGTGATAGCCCACAGGCTCGCCACCATCGAACACGCCGACCAGATACTCGTCGTGGACGGCGGGAGGATCGTCCAGCGCGGCACCCACGAGGAGCTCGTGCGCGAACAGGGGATCTACCGCCGCTTCATCGAGGCGCGCCGCGAGGCGGCCGGATGGCGGTTGGGAGGAGATACTCATGACAAGGCAGGACTCGTCAGAGGATTATCTTGAAGCCATTCTGGCGATAAGGTCGAAGCGCGGCTTTTGCCGTAACGTGGATATTGCGGAGCGTCTCGACTTGTCGAGACCCAGCGTGACGAAAGCTGTCGCGCGCCTTTCCAATCTATCGCTTGTCGAGGTGGTCGATCATGACGTTCGCCTGACCACAGCCGGAGAGCGCCTCGCCGAGGAGACCCTCGCCAAGCACCGCTTCTTCGAGCGGATGCTCCTCGATACCGGGGTGGACGCGGAGGTGGCGTCCAAGGAGGCGTGCCGCATGGAGCACTGCATCTCCGCCGATTCCTTCGAAAAGCTTTCTTCCCATTTGAAGCGGACCCGGATGTCGGCTCAGTAGGCGGACCGTCGCCGTCAGGCGGCCGGTCTACGTCCTTGAAGCCATGCGGGGTCGGCATTCAGTTCAGAACAGCTTATCCTCATCAGACGCTCCATGTTGGTGGCAGACGGCCCTCCGAACCGGACGGAGGGCCGCTTTGCTATGCCGTCCTTTTCTTCCTCGGCAGGTCCCCGCCTCGGCCTCTTGACTACCTATGGCCAAGGCCTTCAGGTCGCACGGCAACCCGGCAATCAAAGCACATAAAGCAACACGTACTATCTGGGCGGAGACTGCGGCGGATTGCGTAGATTTCGTCGGCAAATAACATACAGGGACTTAGCGGGACGACCTTCTCTTTTGGGATTTGACCCCTTTCGTCTTCGGACCAAACATGACCGAAAGAAACCGATTGGAACCACTGGCGCTCGACACGTTGCAAGAGCGCCTTGCGAAGACGAAAGGATGCTCATGGCTGTTTCGGAGGACGACATCAGAAGCCTGCGGAGATTCGGGGAGCCCTATCAACCGCTATCCGACCTCGTGGATGCAGAGGCCGTCTCCCGGCATCTCGGAATCACGCCCAGAAGAGTGCTCTCCATGGCACGCAAGGGCTCGATTCCATGCGTGAGGATCAGCGCAAAGACCATTCGCTTCGATGTGGAAGCCGTCGATCGGGCTCTTGGAAGGCGGTAGGCGTGCTAACGGCGCTTCGGCGCTCTGCCGCGCTCTGCCGTCCTCAGGTAGGTGCCGCTGTACGGCTTCCCCTCGTCGTCGTACGACCCCAGCATCTTATTCTGCCAGTCCACCACGTCTCCGGGGGTGATGTCGCACATTCTCTTGGGTCCGAAGAACGGCACTATCTTCGTGCGTATGATGTGCTCCTTGGTGAGCCAGGTGTTGAGCTTGAGCCTGGGCCTCACGTCTGCGGAGTACCTCTTCACGAACGCCTCGAAGGGCATCGACATCGACCCGTCGGCGGAGGCCAGGAACTCCGCCTCCCACGTCAGCGCCTCGTCCCTGGTCGTGAACCCCCGCTTAGCCTTGTGCTTGCGGTTGCCGTCGATGTCGCTGTAGTAGCACTGGACGTACCAGGAGCCCGTCTTCCCGTTCATGTAGGCGGGCATCAGCGGGCCTCTTGTCTGGGGGCGGCGTCTCCGCAGTGGAATCGCTCGTTGAAGTACCTCCGGCTCACCTTCCCCTTGATGGTGGTGTAGCCCCTCTGCTCCATCTCGGAGTTCAGCATCCTGATGATGCGGTAGGCGTAGGGCCTGCTGATGCTCAGGGCGCGCATGACCTCCTCGACGCCCATGATCACCGGTTGCTCGTTATGCTCCATTGCTTCCTCCTGTCGTTCGATTAACAGAACAAAAGCGTTCTGTATTTCGTAACACTAACAGAACACAAATGTTCGGTCGAGACAAATTGAGAACGTTTTTGTTCTCTAGTATCATGGGAGGAAACGATAGAAGGAGGAAAGATGACGACGGGAAGCCGCATAAGGGCGCTCCGAAGGTCCCGGGGGATGACGCAGCGGCAGCTCGCCGAGGCTACCGGCTGCACCGACGCCGCTATCAGGAACTACGAGGCGGACAGGAGGGTGCTCAAGGGCTCCGCCCTGGATGCGATCGCGGGCGCCCTCGGGGTCGCCCCCGAAGCCCTCATGCCCGTTCGAGCCGAATCCGCCAGGGACGCCCTCGAGCTCCTCTTCAGGATCGAGGAGGAGTTCGGGCTCAGGCCCGTCGGCGGAGGCAGGCTCGCCCTCGCGCCCGACGCGGAGAAGGCGCCTAAGCTCGCCGCCGCCATCAAGGCCTGGGAATCCCAGGTGGATGCGCTCGACCGCGGCGAGATAACCCCCGAGGAATACGAGTCCTGGAAGATGGGGATTGGCGGATGCTAGGCGATTCGAGGAGGATTTCGAGGGCACGCCTTATTGGCAGTCTTCGGTCGAGAATCCAAGAAGAGGCCCCGAACCTCATCGCACTGAAGCGCGAAGGTGCCTACTGGGACTTCAAGAAGGAGTGGCACAAAGACAATTCCGAGCTGATCCACGACATGCTATGCCTTGCCAACAATCTCGAGAGCGACGTGTCGTACCTCTTCATCGGCATGGACGAGGAAGAGGGCTATTCGGTGTGCGATGTCGAGAATAACGATCATGCCGAACGGAAGACGAACCAGATGATCATCGATATGCTCTCGAAGACAAAATGGGACAACGGTCAGCCTCCCTTCGCGGTCGTGGAGCCAATGGAGCTTGACGGGGGAACAATAGACATCCTATGCGTCGTGAGCAGGCGGGAGGATATGCCTTATTCCCTCTCGAAAGGGTCGGGGAAAGTGCGCGCGCATATGGTCCACACGCGACGCGTCGACTCGAACACGCCCATAGACGAAGGAGCGTCGTGGAGTGAAGTGGAGGACATCTGGCGCCATCACTTCTCGCTCGACGAATCTCCTCTTGCGAGGGTGAAGGTGATGCTCGAAGACAAGGGGCATTGGAGGTTTCTCTCCGAGGTGGTCGGCACGGAGGACAAGTATTATCTGTACGCCCCGGAGTTTACCGTCTGCCATTATTCGGACGACGAGCGGGACGGCTACGAGTACTACATGCTGAACCAGACAGACCCTAGTCTGAGCTGGTATACGATCGAGATTCGTTATTTCCAAACTCGCATATTCGACACCCTCGGCATCGCCCTCGACGGTGGCAGGTACTTCGCGCCCGTCCCGTCGCGTTCCTTCGTGCGCTGGGATCGGCGCAGCCTGGATTTCGATCTCATGTATTGCTACTACACAAGGGATTCCTTGGATTGGAGCCTGAACGAGTTCTTTTTCGACGAGGACTACGGCGATGGTAGGATAGCGCGCAGGCGGTTCCTCGAAACCGTCGTCATCTTCCAAGACGAGGAAGAGCGTAAAGGCTTCGAGATCCTTCTTCGCGAACATCATTCCGAATTCGAGGAGGAAATGTCGGAGGCCCCCGACCCGTACGGCGCAGAGCGACTTCCCGAGGACTATCCCCAGGAGGCGAAGGACCAAGTGACCCGCGAGCTGAAAGCGATTCCCATCCTCAAGCGCATGCTCGAAGAATTCAGAGGCGACCCCGAAGGGTTGCGCTTGTCCACTTCCAGGGATTGGTAGTTTGGTCCGCAAGCCCCCTGCTGCTACTCGGGAGGAGTGGTTGCGAAACCAACCCGTTTTCGTGAGTTTGCGAGAATGACGCTTCCAGGCTCTCCACCAGGGGAAAGTGTCATTCTTGAGTTTCGTTTTTTCGGGTGAGTTTCGTTTGAGTTTCGCCGATTTTCGGCGGCACCTGCAAGCCACTCGGCATCACTGCCTTCTGCTGGCTTACGGGTTGTTCGGTTCGCTTTGGCTCCTTTCGGTTCCGTTTGCGCCGTTTCGGGTCTGTTCGAAGCATGGCCGTTTGTCCTGGGATGGCATCTTGCCATGCGTTTACCTGCGGAAACGACAAGGTTCCTCGATTTTCTCGAGGAGCCTTGTGAGTTTCTGTCTGATTTTGGAATCATGCGGCTTGCAGGTGCGGCGGTTCCGAAACGTCGTCATCGGTCGCCATCGGAACCGCTAGAAACCGTATGAAAAACAAGAACAAATGTTCTATTACTATTCCCACTCGGTGGTTATAGTTTTGCCGTCTCGTCACTCCAGTTGCACCCAGTTTTCGGCGGCATCTCGAAGTGAGTGCCGCTGAATGACGCGACGTCGCGTTTCATCGGCTTCGGGGACAAAAGCTGGGACAACTTCAAAAACCATTTTCAAACTCAGAGTATTGAGTTTTTATTTTTGTCCCAAGGGGCACGGAGAGCCGCCTTTGGAGGCTCGATATCGCCGAAAAACGCCCGTTTTGAAACTCAACCGCCTTTGAGCCTGCAAACCACCAGCTTCAACAGTAAGTGAGTCGACGCGGGTGGCTTACGAGCCGTTCACAAAACCGCAGGCCACAGGTCTTTGTCAACGATAAGCAAAGTGAATAGTCTCAGGTGGCTTGCCCATGAGTTGGCGTAAGCCTGTTTAGCAAAAGGCTAATCGGACACGACAGGCCGCCCGCATGGCGACGGCGTTTCCCGTGCGGGCACAAACAGCCCTGCGTGCCCTGTCGCGCGATATCCCAATGCGACGTTCAGAACCCTACCCGCCAAGCAGCCACCTCGCGAAATTCAGCACGAGCACGCCCTCCCGGGTATGGGGCTCATGCCTCGTGCGAGTGATGAGAATCTTCGGGAATGCATCCCCGATGGATAGAATCGGCGCAATCTCCCTCTCGAGCGTCGAATCGGCGCCGATATCGTCGCTCACATACACTTTCCTTCCCGGTTTCGAAACTTGGAAGGCAGTATGCGCAAGGATGCGTCGAGGTGCGATCCCAGTCGTACCATGCCAGCAGAGATGTCGAGGCACATTCGTTCATGCTGCAATGCGGGCATCGGAGATGAAAAACAGCCCGTCGGGTAGTCATGGGCGTGCGGGAGCCCGCATCAGTAACCTGCCTCCTCGGTTGTCCCTTCTTTGCATGGTCGTTTACATAAAGGAGGAACCAGCCATGCAGATCAGCATGCTTGCCCTTCTTGGGTCACGGACCGGGGAGGCGAGGGCCTCCGTCGGGACCGCCCCGAGCAACCGGCATATCCAAGGAATGACAAGGCTCGATCGCTGTGCTGGTCAGGATGCCGAAGCGGGCCGTCCGCCAATCGGAATGCGGGTCAGGATGCTGCAACGTGATTCCAGCTGCAGGATACGGCTCCTTTGCGGTTGCCGCAAAACCTGCTGGCAACATTCTTACTATCCGAATGATGTACGCATCCCTTGGGATCGTTTCGCCTGACCAGGGCCATCTTCAGCGCCTCATCGGCCAGCTCGGCAGGCGCCTCTTCCACGCGTAATAGCCCTGGCGGGTCACCTATGCAACCAAAGATACAAAAGGAATCGAATGGCCAGAGAGGATTGCCCTTTCCGATGGTCGATTCTTGACAGGCAAACTCAAGCCTCGTTAATATTACATGGTTTGCCAGACCGAATTAACAAAGGAGGGGTGTCGTGGTTGGTCTTTTCCGCACGTGGATGAGCGCCTAGAAAGCGGCGCTGTTGTGGCGTCGCGTTGTTTTTCTGCACGCCATTTCACGATTGGACATAACCATGATATTTGAAACCTCTCGGCGCAGGTCTGTTTCGCTGTGCCATTCATGGCAATTTAAGATTTGTTTCGTATGGGGCGGGGAGCTCGTGTCGACATTGACGAGCTTGATTCTCCAAATGGGTCTCATTTGGCATATCGCCCTCACGACAGAATCATCTTCCCTCCTCTCCCTGGCATCGTTAGCAGGCTTTCTGCCGATTGCTTTGTTCGGAGTCCTTGCGGGCGCCGTTGTCGACAGGCTGCCTTTGAAACGTGTTCTCATCGGCGCCGACCTCTTCGTTGCCGCGGTGGGCGCCGCCTTGGCGATTGCCTCGTTGGCCGGCAGCTTACCTGCGTGGTCAATACTCATCGCCCTGTTTCTCCGCGCAGCTGGCACTTCGTTCTACACGCCGGCCTCCCAATCCCTCACGCCCCATCTCGCCCCGCCAGAGCATCTCGTTCGCCTATCGGGAGTGATGCAGGCGATTCAGTCCGCTGGATACATTCTTGGCGCCGCGCTCGCGGCAGTGATTTATCCTGTGGCGGGCATTACCGCCATGATTGCCCTCGACGTGCTGGGGGCGCTTTTCGCTTCTCTAGCTGTCCTCGCCGCTCAGATAGACGCAGGAGGACTCGACGAAGCCGACCGCAGCTCGTCCTTTTCCAATAAAGTTCGAGAACTTTTCTCTGAGATTTCGGACGGCTACAAGCTGATCAGGGGATACAGGGGGCTGTTCGCCCTTCTTTGGTGCGGGTTCGTCTTCGCTTTCGCGTTCTCCCCACTCGCGGCATTGTTCCCAATAATGACCTTGGGACATTTTGGCGGTAGCACGGGGGATGCTGCTTTGGTGGAGGTCCTTTTCTCCGCAGGCATGCTGGCTGGGTCCGGCATTTTGGCGGCCACGGGAGGGTTCCGCAATAGGTCGCTCACCATGGTCGCCGCGATCGCCGGCTTCGGCGTCGTCGCAATCGCATCCGGATTGATCGGCCCGTCGCTGTTCGCCGTTTTCCTACCGGCGAGCTTTCTTATGGGCGCATGCTCCCCGTTGTACGCGGGAACCCAGACTGCCCTTATGCAGGAGCAGATACCTCCTGAGTACCTAGGCCGCGTTTTCGGCCTCTACGGAACCATCATGGCGTGGGCCATGCCCATGGGCCTCGCGGCCCCCTCCGTTTTTGCGGATCTGCTTGGAGCTCCGTTATGGTTCGTCGGCTCTGGAGCGACCATGGTACTGCTTGCGATGGCTATGCTGCTTGCTCCGAGCGTCCGAAACGTGGGGAAAAGAGATACCGGGCGGATTCAATAGCCCAAGTATTCGAAAAAAAGAGGCGGCAGCCATCGGTTCACGCGTCAGCCTTCAAGCCCTTGCGACGACGAGGTATTGCGCCGACATCCCACATCGCGCTCCTTATTCGTCGCCAACTATCATTTTCGGATTTGCCGGCTTGCGCAAGGTCAAAACGCTCGCGCCGGCAATTGGGCAAAGGCGAAAAATCGACGTGAGCAATCTTTTTTGGCATGGCTGCGCTTCCAGTAAAAGGCTAATACACAAAAGGCGGTTCAACCTATGGAACTCATAGTCAAAGCTAAAGACATCTTTTTGGAATATGCCGGCCGCGATATCCTGGATATCGAAGAGTTGGAAATCTACTCCTACGATCGCATCGGCTTGGTGGGAGACAATGGCGCAGGCAAAACCAGCCTGCTTAAAATTCTGAGCGGCAATCTTACCATTGCGGACGCCGACGTCAGGCGCTTCGGCAGCATTGCCCTCATCGGCCAACTCGATGAACTCGACCTTGATGCGGCTCAGGACAGTGGTGAGATGCTCTCCCGTCTCAACGTCGCCGGAGTGGCGCAGGAGACGATGAGCGGCGGGGAGGAAACACGCGCCAAGATTGCCTCTGCACTCTCCCAGCATGCAAGCGCGATCTTCGCCGACGAGCCTACGAGCCACCTCGACCAAGACGGCATCCGCCTTCTCGTCGGACAACTCAAGGCATTTGATGGGGCTCTGCTCATCGTGAGCCATGACCGTCATTTTCTCGACCAGGTGGTAGACAAGATCTGGGAGCTCAAAGACGGCGGTATTTCCGAATTCTGGGGTGACTACTCCGACTATCTGCGACAGAAAGAAGAAGAGCGCAAAGCTCAGGCGACTCGATACGAAGAGGCGATGCGCGAGCGCAATCGCCTCGAAGCCGCCATCGAAAAACAACGGAAAAAAGCACGGCAGGTCGACGCCAAGCGGAAGGCTGCGAAAAAAAGCAACGAGTATGCAGGTCGATTGGGGCATCAGAAAGCAACCGGCACCAAACAGAAGAGGATGTACCAGGCGGCTAAGGACATGGAGAAGCGCCTCGAAGCGCTCGAAGGGATTGAGGCCCCAGATAGCATTCGCGCCGTGCGGTTCCGCCAGAGCAAGGCCCTGGAACTGCATAGTAAATTTCCCATCTCGGCAGACGATTTCAGCTTGAGCTTCGGCAACTGCATGCTCTATGACCACGCGAAATTCGAGATACCGCTCGGTGCCAAAGTGGCCATCACCGGTGGCAACGGTACAGGAAAGACCAGCCTGCTGAAGGCAATCGCTCGACGCGCTGACGGTATCAACATCTCTCCCAAGGCAGAGATCGGTTACTTCGAGCAAACAGGCTACAAGTTCGACGCCCGTCAGTCTGCGATCTCGTTCATGCAGGATGGTTGCGAGTACAGCATGACCGAAATTCGAGGCATCCTCGCCTCTATGGGAATCGGACCGCGCGACCTGACAAAGGACGTTGGCGTTCTCTCGGGAGGCGAAGTCATCAAGCTGCTACTCGCGAAGATGCTGCTGGGCAGATACAACACCTTGCTCATGGACGAGCCTGGAAATTACCTGGACATCAAGAGCGCCGAAGCCCTCGAGCAGATGATGAGCGCCTATGCCGGAACGATAGTGTTCGTCTCCCACGATAAGAGGCTGGTCGAGAACGTCGCAGACATTGTCTACGAAATAAAGGACACCAAGCTAGTCAAAATCTTTCAGCGCGAATAGCCCTAAATGAGCAAGAAATAATCCCCGAACGGAGACAAGGGAGTAAAACGGCAAAGAAAGAGCCTCCGTCCCAACGCAGGGAACGGAGGCTCTTTAATCGCTTTTACTCATCTCCGTCGCTGGTGGCTTTGTCATGACTCTCGTACGAAACGAAACTCAGCGGCATAGTGCGGCACTCAAAATCGCAGGTCAGAACCCTGTCGTCCTACTCCCACTCGCAAAATGAAACTTAATTCTAAACGCTTTTGTTTGGGGGATTTGATACCATTTGATTTTTCCTGATACCTATTATCCTTATCCTATGGGCTTGCCGAACTTTTGCTATCATTTGGCTATCAAGAAAATGGCTATCAACGGTAAAATTAGATTGGTTTCTCTGGTGGTTTACAACTACATTTTACCACGAAAGACAGGGAAATACAATAACCTTCCTCGCTGTGGTGTATCAAGTGATCTTACTGAACATATGGCGCACCTTATCCAGGCGGCTGTTTGGACGGCGGGGCTGGATGACCGGCTCGCCGACAGCGGCCTGATACCCTTTCAGTTCCGTCAAGCATACGCTCCGCCCGTTGGTGTAAAAGGCCAGATCAGTACGGTATGCCTGTATGCAGCGGACGGGAATCTCGCCCGTAAAGACAACTTCATCCTTTTTTACCTGGGCCGTTTCGATGGTGGCACAGTATTTCGGCGCATCGTGATAAGCCCTGGAAAGGTATTCCTGGGGCGCATAGAGGGTGAAGGAGAGATAAGGTTCCAGCAACTGCGTCCCTGATTCCTTCAATGCCTGTTCCAATACAATCGGGGCCAATGAGCGAAAGTCCGCCGGCGTGCTGACCGGGCTATAATAAAGCCCGTATTCAAAGCAAATCTTACAGTCCGTTACGTTCCAGCCACACAAGCCTTGCTCCAGGCCGTAACGGATACCATCCATGACAGCGTTTTGAAAACTCTGGTTCAAGTATCCCAGGGAAACCCGGCTCTCGTATTGTACACCAGAGCCAAGCGGGAGCGGCGTAACAGACAGCCCGATGGATGCCCAAAACGGGTTGGGCGGCACCTCGATATGGATGGTGTGGCTGGCCACTTTGAGCGGCCGCTCTAAATAAATGACGGTAGGTTCCTTCACCGCTGTTTCAATCTTGTACTTTTCCGCCAGCAAAGCGGAAACAACCTCCAACTGCACCCGGCCTAAAAAAGAAAGAATGATCTCGTGGGTGATGGAATCCACCTCGTAGCGCAAAAGCGGGTCAGTATCCGCAATTTGAGTAAGAGCGTCCAGCAGCCGTTCTCTTTGCGCTGCCGTTTTCGGCGCAATCGCCGTCCGCAGCATGGGGAGGGGGGCATCACGCCACCTTTCACGAGGAAGCCGGGTGTCGTCCCCCAATACGTCGTTTAATCCCACGCTGTCGCTGGGAAGGATGACAATTTCGCCCTTATGGGCGGTGTCTGTCCGAACAATCTCCCCTTTGGATGGAATACGCATCTCTGTGATTTTCAGCTTTTCTCTCCCGGCCAGGGCCACCGTATCCCGCAGGCGCAGCGTTCCGCTGTATAGCCGCAGATAGATGAGCCGCTGGTCACAATCTGTATACTCCACCTTGAAAACGCTGCCGCATAGGGCGGCGCTCCCCTGTTCCCCAATCGGTTGGAACAGCCCTGTCACCGCATCCATCAACGGTTGAATGCCAAGGCCCTTTTTGGCGCTGCCATGATAGACCGGGAACAGGGAGGCGTCTTGAACCCGCCGCTGTTCCTCCCGCGCAAGTTCTTCCCGGCTGATTGGTTCTCCTGCGATATACTTTTCCAATAATTCATCGTTATTTTCAATGACCGCATCCCATGCTTCTATGTCGGTATTTTCCTCCAGGACTATTTCCGGGGACAGCGACACCGTCTGCTTGATGATAATATCGGCGGAGAGCTTATCCCGAACAGACTGATACACGCCTTGCAAATCAACGCCAGTTTGGTCAATCTTATTGATAAAGATAACGGTGGGAATGTCCATTTTCCGCAGGGCATGGAACAGAATACGGGTCTGGGCCTGCACGCCATCTTTAGCGGAGATCACCAAGATGGCCCCATCTAAAACAGCCAAAGAGCGGTACACCTCCGCCAAAAAATCCATGTGGCCGGGCGTATCCACAATGTTGACTTTACATCTGTGCCACTGGAAGGAAGTGACTGCCGCTTGAATGGTAATCCCACGCTGCCGCTCCAAAAGCATGGTGTCCGTCCTCGTTGTCCCTTTTTCGACGCTCCCCGGTTCTGAAATGGCTCCGCTGGCATATAGCAGGCTCTCCGTCAAGGTTGTCTTTCCAGCGTCTACATGGGCAAGAATCCCGATATTGATAATGTTCATGTCTATCCTCCATACAAGGCCCAAATGGGCGCAAAAATCCCCAGCGGCTAATACTTTTACCGCTGGGGATCATGACTT
Source organism: Olsenella sp. HMSC062G07 (assembly GCF_001811895.1). Classification (NCBI taxonomy): domain Bacteria; kingdom Bacillati; phylum Actinomycetota; class Coriobacteriia; order Coriobacteriales; family Atopobiaceae; genus Olsenella; species Olsenella sp. HMSC062G07. The sequence goes on along the minus strand of NZ_KV806926.1, from coordinate 12,369 downwards.
CGGACAAACAGAAGTATGACGGCTTACATGAGCCGCTGTCCGTCACGATATTTACTAAAAAGGCAAAAGTATTCTTAAATTGGGTACAAAAACTAAGCCCCTGCAAGGGGCAATCATTTTTGCGCCCATTATCAAATTTTATTTAAGAATACCTTGCCGCATATTTGGTAGACTCCTCAAATCAGGATAATAGCAGTATATCATAGTACGCTCTAAAAAACAAGAAATTATTTTACCCGATTCCCCAAATAAATCAGGAGGGCATTCACTGGAACACCCTCCGGTTTTGGTGATTACCGTGCGCCTACCCTTGTTTTTTGCCTTGCGGCCCGTTTCCGTTCCTTTTCAGCCTGTTCCTGCTGGTAAGCGGCCTCTAATATTCTGTCCGCCTGTTCCGTGCCAATGGCCCGCCTGACCCGCTCATAGTCTCTGACCTTTCCCTTTAGGCTGTCTCGCTCGGCGCAGACCTCGTAAATCCTTTCTGACAGGGAACTATTTTTGCTGACCTCCCGGCCATAGTCCGCTTGCAGCCGCTCAAATTTGGATTTGAGGTCGCAGTAGGCCCGGTAGACAGATCGCAGTACCTTGACGATCTTCGCCCATAAGGGCTTGGCCTTTTTCTCCCGGTAGGCCCTGGCCGATTCCAGCGGTCCCGCTTCTGGCAAGACCTGTTCCGGGTCGCTGGAAAATTCCTCCGCCAGCTTCTCCATGCCTTTCAGCATGGGGGCCACATCGTTTAGTTTGGCCTTGGCCTGGGCCGCTTTCTTCTCGGCAGCTGCCGCCTCCCTGTTCTTTCGGTCAACCTCGGCCTGGGCCAGCACAGCCGCCTCCTGAAGCTGTGCAAGCCGCTCCTGTTCACACTTCACCTTGAACTGCGTGACCGTCAGATGTTCCTCGGAACTGCCACGCTCTCCACGCTCCAAGTCCGTGTAGCCAGCGGAGCGCATCTGCTGAAAGAAATCATCCTGCAAGACGCTGTACGACTTTCTCAGCACAGGCTTGCCCTTTGCTGTTCGTAATGGCTCCCCGGTAGCCTCGTCTACTGCGGGCCGGGACGCCCACTTTTTGCTCATGCTGACCTGCATAACGGTTTCTTTGACCTTGCCCACCAGGGATTTGTCCTTACACCGCTTTGTCCATCGTATCTCCTTCTCCACCACCGGGATATAGACCACATGGAGGTGGTAGTGGTACACGTCCTCTCCCAGCGCCTCGGACATAGCCCGGTTGCGTTCGTCGGCGTGCATGACCGCCGACAAAATGTACTGCTCTCCGCCTACGATTTTGATTGCGGATTTGTATGCGTCGGTGTAAAATTGTTTTGCAAAGTCATAGCCGCCGTGATTGTAGAAGTAGGCGGAGTTCACATCAAAGACCAACTCACCGTATCGAAATGCGTCCGCCTTAATGCCACGGGTGGAGATCACACCATCGGCCTCCATTTGGGAGAACATCTCCCGATACCCGGCGGACGGGGTTTTGAAGTGGACATTGAGCGGCGTCCGCTCCAGTACAATGTCCTGATTGATATAGGAATCCTTCTCACGCTCGTTGTGCTGCTGGGTGTTGCCGATCTTGGTTTCGGTCAGCCTCATATTTCTTGCGTTGGTACGATCAATACCGTCGCCTCTCGCCATAGGCAAAAATCCTCCTGTTTCAGATGTTTGGTTGTTGAAAGAGAACGGGGATTCGGGGAGGCACTTCCTGCGGGAAGTGTAATAACCCACTATGACACTTTCATCCCTGCGGACTGCAAAGTGCCGTGGGCTCTCCGAGGGGGTGTGGGGGCTTTGCCCTCGGCAACTGCGGTTGCCTCCCCCAGCAGGGCCGCCCTTTGAAAAGGGCGCCCTGCACCTCGTCGGGGCAAAGTCCACTCCATTCGGGACGGCCTTGCGGCCATCCCTCACTCCGTTCCCTTGCCCCTCCTCTCCCCACCGCAACCGCTCCGCTGGGTTGCGGTGGGGGTTGGGCCGCTCTCCGTGACAGCCGTGACGACCGTGACGATGTTTTGGACACCGCCCCCGCTCTCAAAAAAGCTGTCACAGCCGTCACGGTCGTCACGCCTGGGGAGGCTCCAGCGTCAGGCTGATGCTTCTCCCGGCGTGGGTACGGGTGTTCTCATAACGGATGTGATACTCTGCCGCCAGTTTGCTGGCCCGGACGTTCAGCCTCATCGCCAGGGCGTTGGGCTTCATATCCACTTGCAGGGCCGCTGCCAGCTCCGTGGCAGTACCGCACCAGAACGGCCTTTCCGCCGTTACAAAAGCGGCTATGGCTTCCAGCACCGGGTCGGGGGGTTCTACCCACAACTCCGTTTCCATACGCTCCAGTGTCCACGTTAGGTGTTCCTTGTCCTTGGTGAGATAGAGCCGCTGGTCTTGCTGGTCACGTCCTACCACATCCAAGGTGGCGGTGTCATCCGTCCACTTCTCCTTCTGAAGAAGAAAGGCCCCGTCCGCCGCTCCCGACAGTCCGTTGGTGCCGGAGATCATATCAAACTTGTCATCGGCCTGCTGTTTCCGAGTGTGATGTACCAGCAGGAGGCAGACGCCGCAGGCATCAGCGAGGCGTTTCAGCTTTTCCACCACCTCATAATCGTTGGCGTAGCTGTACTTATCCCCGCCAGCCTCCCGGATTTTCTGGAGGGTGTCAATGATAATCAGCTTAGTGTCGGGGTGTTCCTGCACAAATCGCTTTAGCTGTTCCTCCAGCCCAGCGCCAACCTGTTTGGCACAGATGGAAAAGAGAAGGTCGTTGGTGCCGTCCATGCCGAACATCCGGTAAAGCCGCTCCTGCAAGCGTCGGTGATCGTCCTCCAACGCCAGATAGAGGACAGTCCCCTTGTGAACGGGATAATCCCACAGAGGGGTCAATTGAACTCCATTAAGCACATGGTTGTGCGTTTTACCAGGGGTTTTGCTTGCAGTCATTCAAACAACACGTTGCCGAGCCGTTTTCCTTTGCTTGCACTTGTTCAACGGATATGGCGACTCGCATGTTTGTGCACGCGGGATGCTGCATAGAAACAGCAGGTCAGAGGCCTGCCGCCATGATTGAACGACTGCAAGCAAAAACGACGGGCCAAAACGCCCCTGTCGCCGCCCCGGCCAGAGCGGCTGTAGAAATCATTTTTCGGCTTCCGGCCTGTGCCCCCGATCCCTCGCGGCGCCCTTGCCGGGCCCTACTGCCTCACGATCGCGTGCGGGATGAGCATCGGCGTGAGGTTCACGAGATCAGGGTCGATCTCCCTCACGCCCAGCGCCTCCAGCGTCCCCTGGGGAAAGACCGCCTTGGCGAGAGCTATCGGCGAGGCCCACCCGAGGGCGTTCCTCATGTAGGAGTTCACATGCGACATGAGCAGGGAGACGTCGCGCTGACTCAGCGCGTCGAAGTTGCTCCTGTACTTGGGCAGGACGCGCCTGATCTCGCTGTGGTTCCTCTCGGCATGCGGTTTTTGCTGGGACTGTCGTGGGTCGCAGTAGTAGACGCTGGAGCGCTTCTCCCCGCTCGGGCCCGTCTCGATCCTGATCGCGTTGCTGAATTCAGTGCCCCTGTCCGTGACGATGGTCTGGAAGAGCCTCGCGTAGGTGCTCCTTCCCATCAGCGCCTCGAGGACGTCGAGGGCCCTGACGACGCTCTCGGCCGTCTTGTCCGGGAGCAGGATCATGATCTGGAACCCGATCCGCTTGATCATCAGCGTGAGCAGGCACTGCCTGTCCTTGCCCTGCCTGCCCTCGACGGTGTCCATCTCGACGGCGCTGGCCTTGGTCTGCTCGTCGAGCTTCTCGTAGTCGTCGTAGCGCCTGCCTGCCAGGAGCTCCTTGGGGATGCCGCCGTCGGAGCGTGCGCCGCCCTTCTTGCGGGGCTTGTAGCGCACCTTCTTAGGCAGGTCGAGGTTGGTGATGTCCACGATGACCTTGTTCTCGAGGAGCTTGTAGAAGTTCCTGGGCCCGAACGCCATCTCGCCAGGGTGGGCGTGCCAGATGTGCTCTGGGCTCTGCCCGTTTCTGAGGCCGTCGCGCGCGATCTCGATGGTCTTGGCGAACTCCTCCTCCGTGCAGTCGAGGCCGCTGCGGCTGTCGCTGGCACGGTCGCTCGCGGCGTCGTCGGCGGCCTTCGCCTCGTAGAACCGGTACGGGTAGTCGCATCCGTACCCGAGCCTCATGCTGCATCCGTTGCAGCAGTACGGCGGCTTGGAGTGACGCGGGCACTCGGCGGCCTGGTACTCGGGGCACAGGGAGTTGCACAGCCACGACCTGCAGCGGTGGCAGCCCTGGAGGCACCCCTTCCCGCACAGGTCCATCACGGTGCACGCGTTCTTGTGGATGCACAGGTTCCTGCTCGGCTGGACCACGTTGTGCTTGGGGTCCGAGGTGCAGTTCCTCTTGATCTCGCGGGCCACTACAGACGGAGACCTGCCGATCGAGCGCGCTATCTCGGAGATGCTCTGCCCCCTCGCCAGCCCCGCCTCGATGCATATCCTGTCGTCGAGTGTCAGCTTCCGGCGCTTCTTCTTGTCCTTGCCCATGTCGGCGCCCCTTTCTCTCGGTTGCTTTGCGGGCATGCCGAGACAATGGGCCGCCCCGCGCCCTCTCGCAAGTGCCGGGGCGGCGCGGTGCCGGGCGGGGGTCTATCGGTGCGCGACGGGGTGGATGGCCCACTCCGGGATGGCGTCCACCCGCGCCTTCAGCCTCTGGAGGACGTCGGGGAAGTCGAACTGCCCCTCACCAACGGTGACGATGAGGGCGGGCTGGCCGTCGTCGTTGAGCTCGACCATCAAGGGGTAGTCGCGCACCGCCCAGTCGATCTGGGGGAACACGACGTCGACGGCGACCACCTCGTCCTCGTCGAACTCCTCGAGCTGGCGGATAAGGTCCCTCACTAGCATCGCGCCCTCCTGTCGGTCGCTCCCTGCGGTGTGCGTGCCTGCGGGTATTCTATCCCTGGCGGCGCCCGCCCGCCCCGCGCGCGGAGACGTCCCCGGGCGCGGTGCCGATCGCCGCCAGCGCGCCCCTGACTATGTCACCCACCGTCCGGGTGGTCACCCTGCCGCCCCGGTTGTTGTTCGAGCGCGAGGCGACGAGGGGCTCGAGCGGCCCGGCCCCGCAGGCGGCGCGCCTCTCCGCCGCCCTCCTGGCGAGCCCTCCTGTCGCCTCGTCGAGCTCCACGAGGCGACGCCTCCCCCACCGCCCCACAGGGCCGCAGAGGACCTGCGTGGGGACTGTCTCCGACACGTCGCGGACGGACAGCCCCGTGACCTCGGCCGGCTTGAGCCCGCAGCACAGCACGAGCCTGCAGACGAGCTCGTCCCTCTCGTCGGGGGCCGACGACGCGGCGCGCTCTGCCTCGCTGCGCGAGAGCGGCCTGCGCTCCCGCACCGGCACCGCCCTGCGGTTCCTCATGGTGCTGATGGGGTTGAGGGGCAGGCAGCTCTCCACGGAGAGCCAGCGGTAGAAGGAGCGGAGGATGGACAGGCGGCTGTTGTGCGTTGCCGGCGCCGACCCCTCGAGCCACTCTGCGACGTCGCCGGGGGACGCCGCGGCCAGGCCGCCCCTGGGCTCCATGAGGTTTGCGAACAGCCTCATGTGGTCGCGGTAGCAGCGGGGCGACTCGCCGGTCAGCGACAGCGAGTCCAGGTAGCCGTCGATCAGCGCCTCGTCTTCTTGCAGCATTCCGGTCCTCCCCCGGGTGCGGGGCCCCTACTCGAGCGGGCAGCGCCCGTTCAGCGCGGCGCAGCTCGGGCAGGGCACCAGGCAGCGCCTCCGCCCTCCCCTCGTCCTGGCCCCGAACGAGGCCTCGACGTCCCTCGAGGTCAGCCCTATCGAGGACAGGGCGCTGCTCACCACGCGCAGGATCGACCTCTGCGTGAGCCTCCCGCCCCTGTTCCGAGGCGACAGGGAGGCGAACATGGGGTCGCCCGCGGCGGCGCCCTGCTCTGTCCGCGCGCGCACCTGCGCCGCGACGACGAAGGCGCTCGCGGAGTCGAGCGCGATGGCGAGGGCCCGGCCCGAGGCGCCCTTCCTGGGGGCGCAGCTCAGGACGGGCCCGTCCGGCCCGCTCACGAGCGCGCCGACGTCCAGGAGCTCTATCTGGGTGGGGGTCAGCCCGCACTGCAGGGCGAGCCTGCAGATGGCCACGTCCCGGGTGCTGGTTAGCGATGAGATCGCCTCCTCGGCCTCATCGTCTGTCAGCTTCCTGCGCCTCCACGCCGCCGCTTTGGGCCGGTTGCGCATCGTGAGGATGGGCAGCGCGTCGCAGTAGCCCTCGACGAGGCACCACTTGAAGAAGGGCCTGACGATGCCGAGGTAGCAGTTGTAGGTCGAAGCCGCCAGGCGACCCGCCCAGTCGTCGAAGTCGGCGGGCTCGGCCGCGAGGAGGCCCCCCTTGCCCTCCAGGTGGTCGGCGAAGAGGGACAGCGTGTAGGCGTAGTCCTCCCTCGAGCGCGCTGTCAGGTTCCTGCTGGCGAGGAACTCCTCGATCAGCACGTTGTCCTCAGGAATCATCGCGGTAGCCCTCCGATCGCTGGTGCAGCCTGGGGCAATTGTCCCGCTGCGCGGCGCTGCTGCCGGATTCTGTGGGGGTGTTGTGTTGCACGACTGGAAGCAAGGAAAGTGCTTAGTGAATTACAATTAACAAATCCCACAGAGGGAGGCCCATGCTGACGTGGTAGGCAAGTTGGGCCATCAGGAACGACTTGCCTACCTTGGGCGCTCCCGCAAAGAGGTACGTCCCCGGATAGAGCAGACCGTCAATGACGGGCGGTCTGCTCTGATATACGTTCTCGTACAACTCGTTCATGGAAATCGTGGGGAGATACGCCGGGTCGTTCATGCGCTGCATTTTCCGCAGCATTTCTCGGCAATTTTTCTCAGGGGGATTGTTTTCCGCCCCTTCCTCTGCTATACTTGGGGTAGTTGTTTGAGAATTGGGCTGTTCCCCGTCTGCGCCAACAGACGGAACCGGGACAGTCCTTTTCGTTTCTCTGGAATCCATCAATCTATCAATCCTCCTTCATGCCGCCCATGATAGCGGCGATCATCCGAATGGTGTCCAGCAGCTCGCCGTGCACGTTGGCCCCGTCCCCGGCCCGCCGCAGCTCGGTCAGCACAGCGGCCAGCTCGTCCCGCAGGGCCTTATACACTCTGGGATTGCCCTGCACTACCACGTCCCGGCACAGGAGCCGCTTGGTGATGTAGTCCTGCTTCGTCAGGCCAGAGAGCCGCACAGCGGCCTCAATCTGTTCATCTTCCTCCGGGGATACCCGGAAGGCCACGGTCTTGTTCCTCCAGCGATTTTTGTTGTCTCGGTTTTTCAGTGACATGGTTACGTTCCCATCCTTTCAAAGTCCAGCTTGTCTGCCATCTCCGTCTGCCTTGTAGGAAACAGATGGGCGTAGCGGTAGGTAATGTCGATACTCTCATGCCCTACCCGGTCAGCGATTGCCAGGGCGGTAAAGCCCATATCAATCAGCAGGGAAATGTGCGAATGTCGGAGGTCGTGAATCCTGATCCGCTTCACTCCCGCCGCTTTCGCACCCCTGTCCATTTCATGGTGGAGATAGTGCTTGCTGACAGGGAAAATCCGTTCATTTACCCCGGTGCTGTAAAACGTCTTTAAGTAGTCCTCCATCTCTCCACAGAGGAATTGGGGCATCTTAATGACACGGTTGCTCTTTTTCGTCTTGGGGGTGGTAATCACGTCCTTGCCCTTGAGCCGCTGATAGGATTTGCTGATGGACACTGTACCCGCCTCAAAGTCGAAGTCTGTTGGGGTGAGGGCCAGCAGTTCCCCCTCCCGGATACCGCACCAGTAGAGCATTTCAAAGGCATAGTAGGAGAGGGGTTTGTCCATCATGGCGTCGGCAAATTTCAGATACTCATCCTTCGTCCAGAACAGCATTTCACGCCGTTCCTCCACCCCCATGTTCCCGGCCTTGGCCGCAGGATTGACCTGGAGGCCGTAGTAGCGGACAGCATGGTTAAAGAGGGCACTTAACTGATTGTGGACGGTTTTGAGATAGGTAGGGGAATAGGGTTTTCCCTTGGCGTCCGTCAACCCTCGGATCGCGTTCTGCCAGTCCATCACGTCCTTGGCGGTGATTTCCGACAATTTCCTTTTTCCAAAATACGGCAGGATTTTCTTCTGGATGATGCTCTCTTTTGTCAACCAGGTGTTCAGTTTCAGCTTAGGCTTCATATCCTTCTCATAGAGCTGGGCGAAGCTCTCAAAGGTCATGTTCACATCGGCCTGCTTTTGCATCAGAAACTCCCGTTCCCACGCCTGGGCCTCTTTCTTGGTGGCAAAGCCACGCTTTAACTTCTGCTGGCGCTCTCCTTTCCAGTCCGTATAGCGGAACTGGACGTACCAAGTGCCGTTGGCCTTGTTCTTAAACGCCGCCATAGGTTAATCACTTCTTTCGCTCCGGCCTCTTGTGCCATAAAATTTTTCGTGGAAGAATTTGCGGTCGATGCGGCCTGAAATGGTAATACAGCCCGTCTTTTTCAACTCCGCATTCATAGAACGAATCAGCTTATAGGCATAGGGGACAGAAACCCCTAATTCCTCCGCTACCTCGTCCACCCGCATGAACATGGTGCTTGCCATTGTGCGCTCACCTCCTTTCACGGCTCCAGGACTAAGCCTTTATGCTTAATCTATTATAACTAAGCAAATTTGCTTTGTCAAGTGGCTTGCGGAATAATTTTTAACTTTTTTGTTTAAGATACTCTTGACTGTTACTAAGCGAATATGTTATACTACTTTCGACAGAAACCACCAGATAGGAGTTGGCATTTATGGCAATAGGAGAGCGCATCCATTTTTTCCGCACCCTCCGGGGTATGACACAGAAGTATCTTGGTATGGCGGTGGGCTTTCCAGAGCGTTCCGCCGATGTTCGTCTGGCACAGTACGAAACAGGCACCCGGACGCCGAAAGCCGACTTGACCGCTGCCCTGGCGCATACATTAGATGTATCGCCCCAGGCGTTGAGCGTCCCGGACATAGACAACTACATAGGTTTGGCCCATACGCTGTTCGCCTTGGAGGATGTTTACAGTCTGAAAGTGGTAGAGGCGGATGGACGTGCCTGCCTGCAAGCAGATATTTTTCAGGGAGGCCGTCAAGCCAGTGAGCTGAACAAAATCTTGATTGCGTGGCGGGAACAGGCGGCGAAGCTGGAGGCCGGGGAGATCACCAAGGAGGACTATGACCGCTGGCGCTACAACTACCCGAAGTACGACACCACCCAGCGGTGGGCCAAAGTCCCCTCGAAGGAATTAAGCGATGCTCTGATAAAAGGATTGAAGAAACAGAGAAAAGACAAATAGCAAAAAAGGTCTTGCCGACTGGTGAAAGTCAGCAAGACCTTTTTCTTAGGATATGAAGGATTTACCCGCAAGCCACCCGCTATACGGGAGTGAACAAAGTAAATCCGGTTTTGGTATCTGCTATCAATTTGCTATCAAATGCCCCGTTTCCGTTCCAAAAGCCCAGTGTTTTCAAGGCTTTGCGGGTTTCGTTAGTTATTCCCACTCAATCGTCGCGGGGGGCTTGGGCGTCACGTCGTATACCACTCGGTTGACGCCCTCCACCTCGCCGACGATGCGCGTGGAGATGCGCCCGATTACCTCATAGGGCAGCTTGGCCCAGTCGGCGGTCATGGCGTCGCTCGACTCCACCGCTCGAACGATCACCGGACGACGGTAGGTGCGCTCGTCGCCCATCACGCCCACGGACCTGATGTCGGGTAGCACGGCAAAGTACTGCCAGCAGCTATGCTCCGAGTTGCGCTCGCCCGTCTCCTCGAACAGCCGCGCGTTATAGGCGTCCAGCTCCTCGCGGACGATGGCGTCGGCGTCCTTGAGGATGGCAAGCTTCTCGGCCGTCACCTCGCCGATGATGCGAATGGCGAGGCCCGGACCGGGGAAGGGCTGGCGCCAGACCATCTTGGCAGGCAGCCCCAGCGCGATGCCCAGCTCGCGGACCTCGTCCTTAAAGAAGTGGTCCAGCGGCTCGATGAGGTCAAAGCGCACGCCCTCCGGAAACGGGATCAAGTTGTGATGGCTCTTGATCGTGGAGGCCTTCCCGCCCGTCTTGCGCGCGCCCGACTCGATGATGTCGGGATAGATGGTGCCCTGGGCCAGCATCTCCACGTTGCCGATCTTCTGCGCCTCGTCAAAGAAGACCTTCCAGAACTCGGTACCAATGCGGCGACGCTTCTCCTCGGGGTCGCTCACGCCGGCAAGCAGCCGTCCGTAGCGCTCCTCGGCATGCACGTGCACCAACGGCACGTTGAACTGCCCGCGAAAGACCTCCTCCACCATCTCGGGCTCGCCCTTGCGCAACAGGCCATGGTTCACGAAGACGCAGGTGAGCTGGTCGCCTATCGCGCGGTGCACGAGCGCCGCCACGACGGAGGAGTCCACGCCGCCCGAGAGGGCCAAGATCACCTTCTTGGCACCCACCTGCTCGCGAATCTGCGCGACCTTCTCCTCGATGATGTTGTCCATGTTCCACGCGCGCGAAAGACCGCAGACGTCAAACAAGAAGTGCTCGAGCATGGTCATGCCGCAGGCGGTGTGGCGCACCTCGGGATGAAACTGCGTGGCAAAGAGCCGGCGTGACGCGTCCTCCATGGCGGCAACGGGACAGGCGTCCGTGGAGGCGGTCACCGCAAAGCCCTCCGGCACCCGGCTCACGGCGTCGCGATGGCTCATCCACACGGTCTGGTCCTGGGGCGTCCCGTCCAGGATGCGCGAGCTTCCCCTGCGGTGGAGCTCGGCGGGGCCATACTCGCCCTTGTCGGTATGACCCACCGCGCCGCCCAGGGTGACGGCCATGATCTGCTGTCCGTAGCAGAAGCCGAACACCGGAATGCCCAGGTCAAAGATCTTGTGGTCCATCGTTGGGGCGTCCTCGGCATACACGGAGGCGGGGCCGCCCGACAGGATGATGGCGCTGGGAGCCAGGGCGCAAAGCTCCTCGGCAGAGATGTCGCAGGGAACTATCTCGGAGTATACCTGCAGGTCGCGGACGCGCCGGGCGATGAGCTGCCCGTACTGGGCGCCAAAGTCGAGAACGGCGACGAGTTGGGTGGGTCTGGAGTTCTGCATGGACGCTGCCTCTCTGCCAGAGGCGCAAGCCGGTCGGCACAGGGCTTGGCCCCCGCGCCGCAGACTCTGCGCGCCTCGGATGTTCACTGCTCCGTACCCATGATACCGCCCGGCCGTCGTTCGGGGGACAAGAAGCGCCGTCCGCGACCTGGCGAACAGATCTGTCGTCTGGGTCCGGGAACATGCCCTGCCGCCCGCTGCCTGGAGGCACGCAGTGCCGCGCTGGATCGGCGGACACGCGCCGCGGACCGCCCTTTATGAACTTCGTGCGAGGATTGTTCAATAAGCCTATTATTTATTAGTTATGCATATGTCCTGCCGTTTCTCTTACCAGGTCACATGGTGAGACATGACGATGGAGGGACCACATCGTGGCGCGCCACAAGAAGACCCCCACAGAGACTCATGGCAACGGCGACCTCGCCGCAAAGTCCGCGACGCTCTCCCGCAACGCATCGGCATCCGTTGACCACTACGTGGCCAAGCGCATCAGGCGGAGGCGTCACAAGGTCGCCCGCAACATCCTCATCACCCTTGCCTCCCTCATCGTGCTAGCGGGCGCGGCCATGGCGGCTTACGTTTACCACATCAACACCCAGCTCACCGGCGGCCTGAGCCCGGACCTTTCCTCCGCGCTGACGTCCACGGAGGCAGGTAGGCCGTTTTACGTGCTGCTTCTGGGCATCGACAAGGACGAGGGCCGTTCGGAGGGCCCTGAGTACGGGTCCAGCGACAGCGCGTATCGCTCCGACTCCATCATGCTCGCGCGCGTTGACCCGCAGGAGAAGAAGGTGACGCTGGTGTCCATCCATCGCGACACCCTAGTCAACCTGGGATCATACGGCGAGCAGAAGATCAACGCCGCGTTCGCGTTTGGGGGTCCCGCCTACGCTACCCAGGTCATCTCGCAGTTTTCGGGTGTGAGCATCTCGCATTACGCCCAGATTGACATGGACGGCATGGCGCAGGCAGTCGATGCCGTCGGCGGCGTGACCGTCAACCTGCCCACCCCCGTCAAAGACCCTCAGTACACGGGACTTGACCTGCCGGCGGGCGAGCAGACCATCGACGGCCGGACGGCGGCGCTTCTTTCCCGCGCGCGTCACGCCTATGACGCCTACGGCGACGGTGACCTGTACCGCGCCGCCAATCAACGTGCCGTGATCATGGCCGTCATGAAGAAGGTGCTGGCAAGCGACCCCGTCACCATGGTCAACACGATCAACACGATGGCCGGCATGATCAAGACCGACAT
>NZ_KV806925.1:0-2857 GCF_001811895.1 Olsenella sp. HMSC062G07 | reverse complement strand
TGGTGCGCCGTCGGTAAAACTCTTCGAACCAAACTGGCCGTGGTGAATGGCACCGTCCTACTGATGTTCGACCGCGCGGCGTAAGCTGCTCGCTTCGGGGCTATCCTAGCACGCCCTGAACGGGCGCTGTAAAACCAGCAGGCAGACGGGCTGTTGTGCGCCCGAATACGCCCCTGGAATCCCCGGCCCCTACTCAGGTACCGGGGATTTCGCCTAAATCTTGAGCACCTGACCGGAGTAAATCTTGTTCGGGTCGCTGATGCCGTTCTTCTTTGCTATGGCCTGATAGGTGGTGCCGTACTTGGCCGCGATTCCGCTCAGGGTGTCGCCGCTCTTGACGGTGTACTTCTTCGCGCCACCGCCGTTCACGATGGCCTGAACCTCGTCGTAGCGGCTCCCAAGAACCTGCCTGCGCTCGTCGCCGTTGCCGTACTTCCCGGCCTTCACCTCGCTTGCAAGGGTGGATGCGCTCGCCGTGGCGATGTGGTTGATGAAGTCCTGAACCTCGCTGTAGCGGTTTCCCAGCTTCTGCTTGCGAGCGTCCCCGCTGCCGTACTCGCCGCGCATCACGGCGGCGGCAAGGTCGAGCGTTGAGCCGGACGGCGAGCTTGCTGCGGGCTTCTGCGCCGGGGTCTCCGGATGCTTGGCTCCACCGGGGTTGGCGTACTTGTCCCAAGCCGCGCGGTCGCCGTAGAACTTGTTCAAATCGAGGTTCCCGCCGTAGCCGGAGATGCGGCCATGGCTTGAGTACTGGCGGATTGCGCAAGAGTAGGCTCCCTCGTTCCATGGCGTGTCCTGATAGCCTGTCGTGTTGTTGTCCGCGTACTGGGCAATCCACAGGCCGTAGTCGCCGATGCCGGACACGAGGTTGCGGTAGCTCGCGGAGATGTACACGAGAGGCTTCACGCCGGCCTGCTGGTACACGTAGTCGCACCATCCCTTGACCCACGCCTTGTCCTTCCCGCTGTTGAACTTCGGGTTGCCCTGCGACTCCCAGTCAAGCACGAGGATTGCCTCGCCGATATAGCCCTTGACGTTCTTGATGAAGAAGTCGGCCTCGGCCTTGTAGTCTCCGCCGTTCGCGTAGTGGTACGCGCCCAGCTTCTTGCCCGCCTTCTTGGCGGCTTGGTACTGTTTGTCGCAGCTCGGGCTTACGTAGCCGGTCCCTTCCGTAGCCTTGCAGATTACGAAGTCACCTGCCACGGCTCCAGCGTCGATGTCGGGTTGCCAGTTGCTGATGTCGATTCCGCTCAAGCTCATGCCTGCCCCTCTCTGATTGCGTAGAAATAGGAACCCCAATCAATTGCCTCGAACTGCTCCCATGTGACGGGGGCTTGCAGCGAGGGGGCTGCCGAATCGCGGATGTATACCCCCTCCTCGTCGCATCCCCAGACGTACAGGACGTGCGCCCCGTACTCCGCGCCGCCCTCGTAGACGCTCCCGCTCATGCCCGCAAGAAGCCCCCAGCCGTTGCGCAGGTACGTCTCGGCATCTTCGAGCGTCCACAGGTCCTGCCACTGGAGGCCGTACAGCGCCTCCAACTCATCGCAGAACCTGCCCATGTGGTTGACTCCACCATCGACGCAGCGGTTGCCGACCAGGTTGAGCAGGACGGGCGGCGTGATTTCCTCGCCGGTGAGGTAGCTCGCCGCCATCGCAGCGCAACACAGGCCGCAGCCGGACTCGGCGATGCAGCTGTCGGCCGTGGCGTACGGGAGTCCGCCCCACCGCTCGTCCGCCTGGTAGTACAGGGGAGGCTCTTGCGTCGGCGAGTCCTTGATCTCCGGCGTCTTCACCGGATCGCTGACGGCCCCGGTCGGCTGCGAGGAGGACACGAGGCCCGCGAGAAGCGCGACCTCGACCGCCAGGACGATTAACAGGATTCCTATCGCTCCTTTGAGGACAACGGACTCGTCCCCTCGTCTACCTCCGGCACGCCAGCCACGCTTGTCAGCAGCGACAGTATGGCCGCCGTGGCCGTCACCGCCGCGATCTGGGGCCAGTCGAGCGCCGTGATGGCGACGGCCCCCGTCCCGATGAGCGCCACCGCCGTCTGCGCGGCGGTCTTTACGGAACGCACCAGCGCGGCGATTGCCCATTTCTTCACTGCCTGCTTGTCCATGGTTTCCCCTTTCTGTCATCGCGGGACCTCCCCGCGAATCTCCAACTCGTTCGCTTGTCGAATGAGGGCGTGCATGTAGTGGTTGCCGCCCAGGGCGAAGTAGCTGTCAGCCATCCGGTCGAGCGTGTCAAGCTCCATGGCCGTGATGTAGTCGCATCCCTTGGCGCGCTCGAAAATGGATACGATGCTCGCTTTGAGCTGGTTGCGCTGCGATTCAAGCAAGACCTTATGCTCGCCACGGAAGTCCTTTAGCTCACGGGCGACATAGGTGCAGAAGGTGGTGACGACAGCGAGTGCCATGCCGCTCGCTATCGCCGGCAGAGCCTCCTTGACCACGGCCGTCATTCGAAATGCCCCCGGCAGTTCGCATCCATGCGCACTCCTTTCCTCGGTTGAGGCAAGGGTACGGGTGGCGTGAGATTACCGTCTGCCGGTCGGGGAAGTGCGCATCCTGCGCGGGGCGCACTGGGTCGACGGCATGGTCGTGTACCTTCCCGTGAAAACCAGGCTCTCAGAGCGTGCCACGTACCTGCCGCGCTTCGCGCTCGAGCGTCCTGCCGTTGACTCGGTAGTTGACGCCGCCGATGACGCAGTAGATCGTCAGCCTGTCGTAGTTCGCCGCGTCGTCGGACAGGGAGACGTCTAGATCCTCCAGCCGATGGCCTTGATGATCGTTATGTAATCGCCCGCTCCGCCGCTCACCGTGTTGGTGCTGGTGTTTATGGCCGCCATGCC